>NZ_CAMPHV010000007.1 GCF_946886105.1 uncultured Pseudomonas sp.
CCACCACAGCCACCGCCGCCATCCCCGCCACTATCACTGCCGCTACTCCCGCCGCAGCCTCCGCCGCACCCCGAACTGCAGCCGATATGCCCGGCGCAGTAGGTGTCGCTTTGTCCGCTCCGCCCTTCGCGGCAGTTGAGGCTGTAGTGGAAGCCGTCGGCGATGGCCAGTTCGGCATCCAGGGCGAACAGCAGCGGCAAGCGTTCTGGCGCCCGCGGCGCTATGCCCTCCGCGAGGCAGGCCAGGCGCCATGCGCGGCGGATGCCCTGCTGCGCCAGGGTCGGACTGGCCATGGCTTCGCTCGGTACATGGTGGAGGAAGCGGCCGATGCCCTGGCTGCAGAACTGCTGGTACTGGCGGGTATGCAAAATGAACTCGTGCCAGAGCACATCGACCGCCTGGGACGGCATGGCGACCATGCGCCGTCTGGCCTGACGGCAGAGCTGGAAATACTGACGCAAGCCGAGCAGGGCGTGGGCGGTCTGCTGTTCGCTGAGGTGTGGGTAGCGCTCGGCCAGCTTGCGCCGCAAGCGTTGGGGAAAGGCATAGCCTTCGATAAAGCGCTCGCGGGCGCGCAGGCGAGAGCGGCGCAACAACAGACCGGCGGGGACCAGGGTAAGACCGAGAAACAACAACAGGCTCATAGAGGGTTTCCAGCGTTCAGGCTTTTTGCAGGGCGGTGTTCAGGGCTTCCTCGAGGCGGGCCTTATAGCGCAGGTAATGCACGGTCTGTGCTTGGCCTTCGCCGAGCACCGCCGACAGATCGAGGTCGGTGATGTAGCAGGGGTAACGCTCGCCGTCGCGGCGTTGCGCGAGGATGTGCTGCGCCACGGCGGCGAACAGGTCGCCGCCGAACTCCAGCTCGGAAAACTCGCGGTGGTTGCAGTAGAGCGTGACATGCGCGCTCTTGCCGCCGGCTGGCTCGACGATCGCCTGCACGTCGTAGAACGGGTGGCTCACCGGCGAGCGCGGCGGCGGTCGCGACTCCAGGCGCTGCGCGCGTTGGGGAGGCTGCGGCAGTACTTCGTAGTACAGCACTTGCAGCATCGTCTCCAGCGTTTGCTGGCCATCGAGCGGCAGCGAAGCGTTGCGCCGGTACAGCAGGGATTGCAGGAAGCGTTGCAACGGCGTCAGCAGGCTGTGTTGGTCGTGAAACGGCAGATGCTGGCGCCACAGTGCGTTGTGCTCGTCGAGCACCGTCAGCTCGGCCTGCCCCGCGGCTTCGTTGAGGCGGTAGAACACCTGGATGCAGGCCGGCCGCCCCAGTGGCAGGATCAGCGCCAGGTCGTCGCCCTCCAGGGCGTTGCGGTCCAGGTGCAGCGCGCTGTAGGCCGGTTGTTCTTTGCCCAGGTAGTCGAGCAGGGCCGGCAGATCGGCGAGGGCTTTATGGCTGACCTGGCCGGGGATCAGATCGAGCAAATGGAACTGGTGCCTGATCTGCAGCAAGTAACGATGGCGCGACGCGCTGCCGAAGTTGTCGAGCGTATCGTGGAACAATTCCTCGACCCGCTCGGCGATGGCGGTGGCGCGGTTGCGGCAGAAGCAGCGCACCCGTAAGTTGGGTTTTCGCTCCCCCGGCGGCAGGCTATTGAGGAAGTCACGCAGGCAGTCGAGCAGGGCATAGGGGCCGTCGTAGCGGCTAACCAGCAGTTCGTTCCAGCTGTTGAGACAGACTTGGTCGATGGTCAGGATCAGGTTTTCGCGTACCCCGGAATAGCCCAACGCGTCGGTGCGGTCGGTGGTCATGTGCACGTTCATCTGGCTGTGCTGCCTGAGCGGGTCCACGCCGACGTTGACCAGCAGTAGAACCTCGTTGGGGCAACTGGCTTTGAGCAGCGCAGTTTCCGCGACCCCCGGCAAGGGCAGCGGTACGGTCTGCTGCAGGCTGGTGAGCAGGTTGAACAGCTCGGGCTCGCTCAGGTCGCTGTCGCCAGGGTGTAGGGACAGGCGCGTACTGGTGTCGATCACGCCGTTGCGGTGACACCAGGCGAGCAGTTCGATCAACTCGCGGGCGCGCTTGAGCGGGGCGAAATCCTGCCATTCCTGGGCATTCAGGCTGCCGCTGAACAAGGCCCATTGATGTTCCCGCGGTGCTTCGGGGCTCGGGCATTGCACCAGGGTCAGGGTGTCTTCGGCGATATCCGGGGCGATCCCCGGGTTGATGAATTCGATCTTCCCGGCCTTGCGCTCGAATGCGGCGTAAAGGCGCCGGCCGAGTACGCCGAGGTCGCGGCTGTTGAGCGAGCTGCCGGCGTGTTCGGTGCGGGCGAATTGCGAGAGAAAGCGATAGCTGAAGGTCAACTCGTTGACCAGCGCGCGGCGCTCGGCGCTGACCTGGCGCACCTTCCATTGGCTGCGGCTGTCGAGCATCGCCAATTGGCGTTCGTCCCAGTTCCAATCGCGGGTCAGGCGTTCGAGCAGCAGGCGCTGCCAGCTCTTGAAGCGGTTGCGCGGCGGCCGGCTGAGTTTCTTGCCGACCTTGAGGTACAGGCAGCGGCGGATCAACTCCAGGCGTTCGCTTTCGCCGCGTGCCAACAGGTATTCCTCGAGACGGCGATACACCACGATATAGGGATCGAGTTCGTCGAGATCGGCGTGGCCCTCGAACACCGTCTGTTTGAAGCGCAGCGACAGGCACTCGACCTTCGGGTGCTCGCTGGCGTAGACCTCGGTGAGCAGCAGTTTGAGTACCGATTTATATGGCGACTCTATGCCCTTGAACAGTTGCCACATGCCGGCACCGATAAACTCGTTCGGCGGGATTTGCGCCAGATGGCCGAGGTCGAGGACATCGTCGGCGCGGATGAAGCGCTTGCTCAGCAGGGTTTGCGTGTAATGCAGGTAGCGCGGCTCCTCGTACACCGGCACCAGCCACCAGAGCGGCGTGCGTCCGGCCAGCCAGATCGCCGTGCGGTAGAACTCGTCGAGCAGCAAATAGTGCTGGGTGGTGCCGCAATCATCCGAGGTCAGCTTGGCCTCGCGGTCGCCGACGGTGAAGCGCACCGGGTCGACCAGAAAGAAATGCGCTTCGGCGCCGAGGGTCGCCGCCCAGGTTTCCAGCAGGTCGCACTTTTTGCGCAGTTCGCCGATTTCCTGGGCGCTGAGGTTGGGCGCATGGCAGACCCACATGTCCATGTCGCTTTGCTCGTCCTGGGCGACGGTGCCGAGGCTGCCCATCAGGAACAGGCCGTGGATCGGCAGGGCGGGTTTGCCGCGTTGCGCCTTATAAGCGAAGGAGCGGGTCAGGCGTTGAGCCTCGGCGAGCAGTTGCTCGTCCGGCTCGAAGCCGCTCAAGCCGGCTGGCGTGAGCCCGGAAACGTAGCCCGGCAGCAGCGGATGGTTGACGTGAAACAGCAGCGGCAACAGCTTCAGGACCAACTGCTGGCGTGTAGATAGGGCCTGCATGGCGCGCTGCAGGCGCCCGTGGTTGATTTGCAGGAAGCGCGCGCGCAACTGGGTGAGTACCTTGCGATCGATACCCTCGTCGATGTTCGGGCGGATTTCCTGGGAGCGACTCATGCTAAAGCTCTGTACGGCAGTGGGGCGAAACTATCACGGCCGCGTGCAGCGCGGCCCGTTAAAGGCTGGTCGGTGGCTGCGTACAAAGCGCCCTGCGCCGGCCCGCACCGCCGGTCGCTGGCGCGACGGACGCGGCACGAGCCGCTTACCCCCGATCAGACCGCTTCGGCGACGTTCAGGATGATCAACAGACCCTGTGCGTGCTCGGCGGCATCCAGGCCCAGGCTGGTCAGGTAGCCGCCATCCGGCTGGGTGATCAGGCCCTTGTCGTGCAGACGCTTGGCGGCGGCGATCGCTTGCGGCGCCGCGACTTGATGAATTTTGAGGCCTTCCTGGGTATTGGCCAGGTTGTACAGTGAAAGAAGTTCCAGTTCAGCAACCAGCTCAGGAGTGAAAGACATAGATGCTCCGGGTTCTTGTTGGTAGGGGCGCGATACGCCCGAGAGGCATGGCCCGCGCAATCGATTGCGGGCGGGCTGTCAGCAGTGTAGCGAGGCAACGTCCCTTGTGCCGGGTTCGGTGACTATACGGGCGAGATATTTTGCCTTGGCCGTCGTTCATGCGGGCTCTTCGGGCAGGTCCGGCAAGGCGCGCATCAACTGTTCGTAACGGTCCCGGTCGAATGGCCGGTTGGCTGCGAGCATGGCCTGGATTTCGTCGGACAGGACCACACTCATCAACTCGAGGATTTCCTCGCGTGGGTAACCGACCAGGGTCAATTTATTCAGGGTGGCCCTGGTGGCGGGAGGGTCTCCGCTTTCGATCTGATTTTCGATGGCTTCGAGCAAGATGCCTCCGGCGAAGACCTCGTCATCATCCTCTTCCAACATAGGCGGCTCCTTGGTTTGAACGATGGGTGCGCCGCTCGGCGCGTTGACATGCCGAGAGTAACCCTCGAACAGGCTGTACGCCTACGGTGATTTCGTCGGCGCGTAGAAGCGTTCGGTCAAGCGCTTGCCGTGCTGTCGGCTGAGCAGGCGGCGCAAGGTGCCGTCGTCGACCATGGCGCGCACATGCTGGCTCAACCAGTCGATGGTGGCCGGCGTCAGGGTCAGGCGCGACAGGTACAGGCCAATGGACAAGGCGTCCGCTTGGGGTACCTGGATGACGCGCACCTCGTCGCTCAGCGCCAGGTCGTCGAGTTCCTTCTGATAAAGCCCGGCGGTCATCAATGTGGCCTGGATGCGCCCGGCGCGTAGCTTGAGGAATACATTGTGCGCAGTGGGCGACAGTTGGATGCGCGGCGTCTCCATGAGCGGCTGTAGGCGCTCGTCGAAATAGGCGCCGTTGGAGTGACCGCGAACCAGGCCGATGCTGATCGCGGGGTCGGCCAGCAACTGCTCGAACGTTGCGATTTTTTTACCGGGGCCGCGCAGCAGGATGAGGTCGTTGCGGTTGCGGAAGTATTCGACGAACTGGCCGTGGCGGTCCCGTTCCGGAGTACGGAAGGTCGGTGAAACGATATCCAAATGCCGTTGTTCGGTCTCATGCCAGGCACGGATGCGCGGTTGCGCTACCAGCTCGAAAACGCAGCCGCTACGGCGCGCGAGTTCGTCGTAGAAATCGAACGAAGAGCCTGCGGGCATGCCGTCTTCGCGCAGGTAATAGCTGTAGCCGATCTGCGAAATACCGACGCGCAGCGGCTGCGGGCAAAGCCCCTCGGCCAGTGCTGGGCTCTGGGTCAGCAGCAGGCCGAGCAGTAGGGCTAGCGTGCGCAAGGATGACGTTTGGCGATGGCGGGAAAAACGGGCCGGCTGATCCGGCCCGGATAACCGCTCAGGCTCAACGACTGGCCAGCAGCGCCTGGCCGCGCACGACCGCGGCAAGCACCTGCTTCGGCGCGGTGCCGCCGATATGGTCGCGGGCATTCACCGAGCCTTCCAGGGTCAACACGGCGAACACGTCCTGTTCGATCTGATCGCTGAACTGGCGCAGTTCGTCCAGGCTCATCTCGGCCAGGTCCTTGCCGGTGTCCACGCCGTACTTCACCGCGTGGCCGACGATCTCGTGGCAGTCGCGGAACGGCAGGCCCTTGCGTACCAGGTAGTCGGCCAGGTCGGTGGCGGTGGAGAAACCGCGCAGGGCCGCTTCGCGCATGATCGCGTGCTTGGGTTTGATCGCCGGAATCATATCGGCGAAGGCGCGCAGCGAGTCGCGCAGGGTGTCGGCGGCGTCGAACAGCGGCTCCTTGTCCTCCTGGTTGTCCTTGTTGTAGGCCAGCGGCTGGCCTTTCATCAGGGTCAGCAGGCCGGTCAGGGCGCCGAACACCCGGCCGGTCTTGCCGCGTACCAGCTCCGGCACGTCGGGGTTTTTCTTCTGCGGCATGATCGAGCTGCCGGTGCAGAAACGGTCGGGCAGATCGATGAACTGGAATTGCGCGGACGTCCACAGCACCAGCTCTTCGGAGAAGCGCGACAGGTGCATCATCGCCAGGGAGGCGGCGGCGCAGAATTCGATGGCGAAATCGCGGTCGGACACGCCGTCCAGCGAGTTGCCGCCAACGGCGTCGAAGCCGAGCAACTGGGCGGTGATTTCACGCTGAATCGGGTAGGTGGTGCCGGCCAGCGCCGCGCTGCCCAGCGGCATGCGGTTGGTGCGTTTGCGGCAGTCGACCAGGCGTTCGTAGTCGCGGCTGAGCATCTCGAACCAGGCCAGCAGATGATGGCCGAAGGTCACTGGCTGGGCGGTCTGCAGGTGGGTGAAGCCGGGCATGATGGTCGCCGCTTCGCGCTCGGCCTGCTCCAGCAGGCCCTGTTGCAGGCGGGTGATTTCCGCGAGGATCAGATCGATTTCGTCGCGCAGCCACAGGCGGATATCGGTGGCCACCTGGTCGTTGCGCGAACGGCCGGTGTGTAGCTTCTTGCCGGTGACGCCGATGCGGTCGGTGAGGCGCGCCTCGATGTTCATGTGCACGTCTTCCAGGTCGACGCGCCAGTCGAATTGGCCGGCTTCGATTTCCGCCTGGATCTGCGTCAGGCCGTCGACGATGCTGTCGCGCTCGGCATCGCTGAGCACACCGACTTTGGCCAGCATGGTCGCATGGGCGATCGAGCCCATGATGTCGTGACGGTACAGGCGCTTATCGAACTCGACGGAGGCGGTGAAGCGGGCGACGAAGGCGTCGACGGGTTCGCTGAAGCGGCCGCCCCAGGATTGATTGGTTTTTTCGGTGCTCATGGGTTCGCTCGGCTGGTGCGCTAAAACAGGCGGGTCGGACGGCGGGTTGGCGGACGGCGCTGGCGCTATCCTGACCCGAGGCGACCTGCAAGGCGGAAAAAGTCGGCCGATAATAACAGGCTGGCGGGCAAAATCGCCGCGTCGCGTTATCGGCGACCGACTGGTCATGCGCCGGGCAATGTCGCCATCGTCACATTTTTATCGTCCCGGCGGCATTTCAGCGCTTTATTTAGCCCGGCTGGAGCCGTCTATCTTGCCGCTCGAGCGAGCCACGCGGAAACTGCGCTGATGAATATAAAAAATTTGATCGCCAACACCCATTCCGCCGCTACCGACGATTTTTTCGTGCCCGAGCTGTGCGAACCCGAGGCCCTGCTGAGCATGGTCCTGCTCGCCGAGTTGCTGGTACTGGTGCTGGTGCTTTCCGAGCCGATGCTGCCGGGCTTCGATTGGGTGCGCCTGGCGCTGACCTCGCTGTTTGTGCAGTGGATCGTGCTGCTTTCGGCGGCGTTGCTGTGCCGCCTGCGGCCGGTTCTGGCGCGTATGCGTGCGGCGTTGGCGGGAGTCCTGTGTTGCGCGATCGTGGTCGGCTTGACCCTGGCGTGCACCGCGGTGGCCGACTATTACCAGTTGGGCGGCCCCTTGTCGCGCGCCGGCGAAGTCAATTTATACCTGCGCCATGCATTGATCAGCATGATCATGTCGATGTTGCTGCTACGCTATTTTTATCTGCAGAGCCAATGGCGGCGGCAGGAACAGGCCGAACTGCGGGCGCGCATCGAGTCGCTGCAAGCGCGGATCCGTCCGCATTTCCTGTTCAATAGCCTCAACAGTATCGCCAGTCTGGTGGTCATCGACCCCTACAAGGCGGAACAGGCCGTGCTGGATCTGTCCGACCTGTTTCGCGCCAGCCTGGCCAAGCCCGGCAGCCTGGTGCCCTGGCGCGAGGAGCTGGAGTTGGCGAAGCGATATTTGTCGATCGAACACTATCGCCTCGGCGAGCGTCTACAGTTGCAATGGGATGTCGACGATGTACCGGAGGATCTGCCTATTCCACAGTTAACCTTGCAGCCTTTGCTGGAGAATGCCTTGATCTATGGCATCCAGCCGCGCATCGAGGGTGGTTTGGTGCGCATCGAGGCGAAATACGCCGAGGGCGTGTTCCAGCTGTGCGTGAGCAATCCTTTCAGTGCGTCGGAAGAGCAACAGCCGTCGCGCGGAACCCATCAGGGACTGGCAAATATTGATGCCCGACTAACGGCACTTTTCGGGTCGCGAGCCAGTCTCAGCGTAGAGCGCCGTGACGGCCGCCATTTCACCTGTCTACGCTATCCTTGTGCGAGACTCACGCAGGAAGCCGGAACAATATGAATGTCCTCATCGTCGATGACGAACCCTTGGCCCGTGAGCGCCTCAGTCGTATGGTCGGTGACCTCGAAGGTTACCGCGTGCTCGAGCCCTCAGCCAGCAATGGCGAAGAAGCCCTGGTGCTGATCGATAGCCTGAAGCCCGATATCGTGCTGCTGGATATCCGTATGCCGGGCATGGATGGTTTGCAAGTCGCTGCCAAACTGTGCGAACGCGATGCACCGCCCGCGGTGATTTTCTGCACTGCCCATGACGAATTCGCCCTCGAAGCCTTCCAGGTCAGCGCGGTCGGGTATTTGGTCAAGCCGGTGCGCCCGGAGGATCTGCGCGAGGCGCTGAAAAAGGCCGAGCGTCCCAATCGTGTGCAACTCGCGGCTTTGACCCGCCCAGCCGTGGAGGGCGGGGCAGGCCCGCGCAGCCATATCAGCGCACGCACGCGCAAAGGCATCGAGCTGATTCCGCTCGATCAGGTCATCTATTTCATCGCCGACCATAAGTACGTGACCCTGCGTCACGGCGGCGGCGAAGTGCTGCTCGACGAACCGCTGAAGGCGCTGGAAGACGAGTTCGGCGAACGCTTCGTGCGTATCCACCGTAATGCGCTGGTCGCCCGTGAGCGCATCGAGCGGCTGCAGCGCACGCCGCTCGGGCACTTCCAGCTGTTCCTCAAAGGTTACGAGGGCGATGCCCTGATCGTCAGCCGCCGACATGTGGCCGGGGTTCGCAAGTTGATGCATAACCTTTAGCGGCAAGCTGCAAGTAACGGTACAAGGCCCGGGCGGTTCACCGATTCGCTTGCAGCATGCAGGGGCGGCCACCCGCCTTGCAGCTTCTTGCTATCATCTGCGGCAGTCCGTTTTCTGGAAATTGCCCCATGCCCCGCGAAATTCGCATCGCCACCCGCAAAAGTGCCTTGGCCCTGTGGCAGGCCGAACATGTCAAAGCGCGCCTGGAGCAGGCGCACCCGGGCCTTGTGGTCAGCCTGGTGCCCATGGTCAGTCGCGGCGATAAATTGCTCGATGCGCCCTTGGCGAAAATCGGCGGCAAGGGCCTGTTCGTCAAGGAACTGGAAACCGCACTGCTGGACAACGAAGCCGATATCGCCGTGCACTCGATGAAAGATGTGCCGATGGATTTCCCCGAGGGCTTGGGTCTGTATTGCATCTGCGAGCGCGAAGACCCGCGCGACGCCTTCGTTTCCAACACCTATGCCAGCCTCGATCAACTGCCCGCCGGCAGTGTCGTGGGCACCTCGAGCCTGCGCCGTCAGGCGCAGTTACTGGCGCGCCGCCCGGATCTGAAAATCCAATTCCTGCGCGGCAACGTCAACACCCGTTTGGCCAAACTGGATGCCGGTGAGTACGACGCGATCATTCTGGCCGCCGCCGGCTTGATCCGCTTGGGCTTCGAAAGTCGCATCCGCTCCTCCATCAGCGTCGACGACAGCCTGCCGGCCGGCGGGCAGGGTGCGGTGGGCATCGAATGCCGCAGTGGTGACAACGACATTCATCAATTGCTGGCGCCGCTGCACCACCGCGACACCGCGTCGCGGGTGACCGCGGAACGCGCCTTGAACAAGCGCCTGAATGGCGGCTGCCAGGTGCCGATCGCCTGCTATGCGGTGCTGGAGGGCGAGCAGCTCTGGTTGCGCGGCCTAGTCGGGCAGCCGGACGGCACGCTATTGCTCAGTGCGCAAAGCCGCGCACCGTCCAGCGAAGCCGAGCGCCTCGGTGTCGAAGTGGCCGAGGCTCTGCTGGCACAAGGCGCCGGCGCTATCTTGCAGGCGGTGTACGGCGAGGGCGCCGCCGAGTGAGTGAGTGGCGCTTGCTGCTGACGCGTCCGGCCGAGGAGTCCCGGGTGCTGGCCGAGGCCCTGGCCGAGCAGGGAATTTATAGCGCCAGCATGCCTTTGTTGGCGATCGAAGCCCTGGCGGAAACCCCCGAGCAACGCGCGACCTTTCTCGAGTTGGATCGTTACTGCGCGGTGATCGCGGTGAGTAAGCCGGCTGCCCGCCAGGGCCTCGAGCTGCTCGACCGCTATTGGCCGCAACCCCTGACCGAGCAACCCTGGTTCAGTGTCGGCGCCGCTACCGCGGAGATTCTCCAGGCTTATGGTTTGACCGTGCACCATCCCCGCGATGCGGACGACAGCGAAGCCTTGCTCGCATTGCCCATGTTGCAGCAGATCTTGGCGGCCGTTTCCACCCCGCGCGTGTTGATTTTGCGTGGCGAGGGTGGTCGCGAATGGCTCGCCGAGAGTTTGCGCGCTCAGGGCGTGCAGGTGGATTATCTGGAACTCTACCGTCGTCAGCTGCCGCATTACCCCGCGGGGGCACTGCCCGCGCGGGTGCGCGCGGAACGCTTGAACGGCCTGGCGGTCAGCAGTGGGCAAGGGCTGACCCATTTGTTGCAATTGGCGGGTAGCGAGTGGCCGACACTGGCTCGTCTACCCTTGTTCGTACCCAGCCCGCGTGTCGCCGAACTGGCGCGCGAGGCGGGAGCCGAGAACGTTGTGGACTGCCACGGTGCGAGTGCCGCGGCGTTGCTGGCGGCATTGCACAGGCATGCCGCCCCCAACCCCTGATGCGAAGGATGGATACGTGAGCGAAGCAACCTCTGCGAAAGAACAGGATCAACCCGCACAGACCGCGGCCACTGCCGCACCACCAACCCCGCCAAAAGCCACCGGCAAACCCGCATCGCGAGGCAACGGTCTGGCGCTTTTCGCGCTGCTGCTCGGCGCAGCCGGTGCCGCTGCGGGAGCTTGGGGTCTCTGGCAGGTGCAAGCATTGCAAGCGCGTCAGCAACAACAGCTGCAGCAACTGCAAGAGGTGCGTGGCGAGGCGCAGACGCTGGTGCAAAGCAACCAGCAATTGAATAGCCGCTTGGCACAGTTGCCCAAGGCGGACGAACTGGAAAATCGCCGTCGCCTGCTGGCCCAGTTGCAGGGCGATCAACAGCTGCTCAATCAACGTCTGGAAACCGTGCTCGGTGCCAGTCGCCAGGATTGGCGCCTGGCCGAGGCCGAACATCTGTTGCGCCTGGCCAGCCTGCGCCTGTCCGCGCTGCAGGATATCAACAGCGCCACCGCCCTGGTGCAGGGCGCCGACGAGATCCTCCGCAGCCAGGACGATCCCGCCGCCTTCGCTGCCCGCGAGCAACTGGCCAAGAGCCTGGAGGCGCTGCGCGCGACCCAGGATCCGGATCGCACCGGGTTGTTTCTCCAGCTCGGCGCCCTGCGCGAACAAGTGGCGCAACTGAATGCCCAGGCGCCGACGTTCGTCGCGGACGGCGGCGTACTCGACGAACTGGCCGCCACGCAGGACGAAAGCGTCTGGTGGAAGCAGTGGTTGCATACCTTGTCCGAATATTTCCGCCTCGACTTCAGCGCCGACCGCAATATCCGTCCGCTGCTTGCGGGCCAATCGCTTAGCCAGGTGCGTCTGGCCCTGAGCCTTGCCCTGGAGCAAGCGCAATGGGCCGCCTTGCACGGCCAGACCCCGGTCTACCGCCAGGCGTTGCGCCAGGCGCGTGAGGTGCTGGATGCGCATTTCGTGATGGAAAACCCTAATAGCCGTGCGTTGCGGGTGCGTATCGATGAGCTGATAGAGCGGCCCATCGAAGTCGAGGCCCCCGACCTGAGTCAGACCTTGAATGCCGTGCAGGCGTATATCAAGAGCAAGCAATCGGCCCGCGAGCAGTTCGAAGTCGAAGCAGCGGATGTGGAGGAGACTCGCCTATGAAGCGCGTCTATCTGCTGCTCGCCCTGCTGCTGGTGATCGCCGGCGCCGTCAGCCTGGTGCTGTTCGGCTTGCCGGTCGCCGAACATAAGGGCTATGTGTTGATCGCTTTTCAGGGCTTCCGCTACGAATCCAGCCTGTGGGCCTTCATCGCCTTGCTGCTGGTGCTGTGGTTGACCGTTTACCTGGTGCGCATGCTGCTGCGTTTGCTGGCGACTTCCGGCGGCCTGATCAATCCATGGTCGCGCTTGCATCGGCGGCGGCGCGTGCGCTTGGCCTCCGAACAGGGTTTTCTCGATCTGGCCGAAGGGCGCTGGTCGCGGGCATTGCGTCATCTGAAACGTGCCGCCGCCAGCGAGCCACAGCCGCTCAGTTACTACTTGGGCGCCGCCCGCGCGGCCCAGCATCTGGAGCAGTACGAGGACAGCGATGCGCTGATCGAACAGGCGCTGAACAGCCAGCCGCAAGCCGAATTGGCGATCGCCCTGACCCATGCCGAGCTGCAGTTGGCCCGCGGCCAGACGGCGGCAGCTCTGGACACCTTGCAGGCAATGCGTGAGCGCCATCCGCACCATCATTTGGTGCTGCGTCAACTGCAAGCGCTCTATCTGCAGGCGGGCGACTGGCCTGCTTTGCTCGGCGTGCTGCCTGACCTGCGCAAAGAAAAGGCCCTGGGCAATGCCGAACTGAACGAACTCGAACGCCAAGCGTGGCGCGGCCGCTTACTGCAGGTCGGTCAGGCCCAGGCGGACGATGAGCAAACCGGGCTGGCGGCGTTGCAGCAGGTTTGGCAGGCGATGCCTTCCACTTACCGGCAGGAGCCGGAATTGCTCGCGGTGTATGCCGAACAATTGCGCTTGCTCGGCGCCGAAGGCGAAGCCGAAGAACTCCTGCGCGGGGCCTTGAAGCAGCGTTACGACAACCACCTGGTGCGCCTCTATGGGCTGCTGCATGGGCGCGATCCGGTTCGCCAGCTACAGGTCGCCGAGGGCTGGCTGAAGCAGCATGCGGATGACGCCGGGTTGCTGCTGACGCTTGGCCGGCTGTGCGCACACAATCAGCTCTGGGGTAAAGCCAGGGGCTATTTCGAAAGCAGCCTGGCCTTTCAGCGGCACCCGGAAACCTGTGCCGAGCTGGCGCGCCTGCTTATGCAGTTGGGCGAGATCGAGCGCAGCAACGAGCTGTTTCAAGAAGGATTGGGGTTGCTCGATCAGCGCCTTGGCAGCGCTGCCGTCGCCATGAGCGATTAATGGTCGCGCTGTCGCTTTCACTGTTCGGGCGGCGCCGACAGCGGTGCGGCGAACGATGTCGCCGTCGTCCTGTGATGACGGGCTCCGGTGGTCAGCGGTGTCGCGTCCGCGTGCTTAATCGATAGGATTCAATGACATGCGGCGCACGGCTGCGGCAAACGGAGGCAAACTGCCGCGCTTTCCCGCGGGCCAGGCGGAGTAAGGGGCTCCGATCAAACGCCCGTATGAAATTTATCGAACGGGCGCCTTGATGGCGTTGGCGTGCAAGCATAATCTGGCTTTACGCACCGCCGGGCTACTGGGTCGCTGAACAGTCTGGTCTGGATGTATCTGGACGTAGCGGTGTCTTCCCCTCTGCACCGAATGGTCCAAAACGTCTCGAAACAGATGTATAACAGCAATACCGAATTAGGGAAGTGAGGTCATCATGCTCGAGAGTTGTCAGAACGCCCAGGAACGCTGGGGCGGGGTCCATTTGCTGATAGACCGTTGGTTACAGGAACGGGGCGAGCTGGTTACGGCTTATACGGCTCTGAGCAACGCTTCGGCATCGACAGTCGATACCCAGGGTTTGCAGAGATTCTGCGAAATTCTGGTCGATTACGTATCGGCCGGCCACTTCGAGGTCTACGAGCAGTTGACCAACGAAGCCAAGGCTTTTGGCGATCAACGCGGCCTCGATCTGGCCAAGCAAATCTATCCGCGTATCGAAGCAATTACCGAAGTGGCCCTGGCGTTCAACGATCGTTGCGATAACGGCGACTGCCGCGACGGCGTGTCGATAGGCGAAGAACTGAACCGACTGGGGCAGCTGCTGCACGAGCGCTTCGAGTTGGAAGATTGCCTGATCGAAGTGCTGCACAATGCTCACCAGCAGCAGGCTGTTGCGGAAAGCGCACTCTAGCCTTTCGCTGCGTCCGCGCCGTGCTTCAGTCCTTGGTGTCGAGCAACTCCAGTTCGAACACCAGGGGCGCATAAGGTGGTATCAGGTCGCCCGCACCTTCCGCGCCGTATGCCTGGGCTGATGGAATCACCAGGCGCCATTGCGCGCCCACCGGCATTTCTGACACTGCGCTACGCCAGCCGGCGATCACGCTATCCAGGCGGTACCATTGCGGCGTCTGGCTTTCGTCGAACTGGCGCCCGTCGGCCAACAGCCCGATATAGCGCACCTGAATCCGGCTCCTCGGCTTCGGCTTGACGCCTTTACCCGCTCTCAGTTCCTGCAGCAGTACACCGTTCTTCAGACGGCGCACCCCGGGTTTGGCTTTTTCGTTGGCAAGAAAATGCTTCTCCGCGGCAATCGCCTGTTCGACTCTTTGCGGCGCGCTCGCCAAGTGGGCATCGTGTGCGCTCAGCAGGCTTTCGATACGTTTGCCCTCCACCTGCAAGGGCGCGCCGCGATAGGCATGGCGCAAACCGTCGAGCAAGGCTTGCAGTTGCAGATCCGGCGCCTCTTCGCGCAACTGCTCGCCCATACGCACTCCCAGGCTATAGGCCAGGTCGCTGGAGTCGTCCTGCGCTTGTGCCCAGGTGGCGAATAGACACAGCGCAAGCAGTGGAAGGCGCGGCATAGGATTACTCCGAGGAAATGTGGCGGATTATGCCAGGCATGTGGCGATGCTGAATGCGCGCTAGTATGAACATCTGTTCATCCACCAGGAGGCGCGCCATGACGGCCACCAAGAAAAAAAGCGCAAAGAAAAGCTCGGTCACGACCCCATTGCATTTGCTTCAGCAGCTCTCCACCAGCCTGCTGGAACATCTGGAAAGCGCCTGTTCGAAAGCACTGACGGATGCCGAGACGCTGCTCGCCAAGTTGGAAGCGCAGCGCGGCAAGGCTCAGGAAAAATTGCACAAGGCGCACGCCAAGCTGCAGGCTGCCGCGGCAGCGGGCAAAGCCAAGGCGCAGAGCAAAGCCAAAGCGGCCGTAAGCGAATTGGAAGAGCTGCTGGATGTCCTCAAAACCCGGCAAACCGAAACGCGTGGCTATATCGCCGGACTCAAGCGCGATGCCCAGGAAAGCCTGAAATTGGCCCAGGGTGTGGGCAAGGTCAAGGAGGCCGCGAGCCAGGCGCTCAATAGCCGCACCGCCAAAGCGGCGCAGGTTAAACCTGCTGCGAAAACCGCAACGGCCAAGGCGCCAGCCAAGCCGGTTGCGAGCAAGCCTGCCGCGGCAAAGACCGCCGCTAAGCCAGCCGCTAAATCGGCGAGTGCCGCCAAGCCTGCCGCCAAGGCGCCGGCAAAGTCCGCCGTCAAGCCGGCCGCAAAAGCCGCCGCCAAACCCGTGGCAAAAGCCGCTGTGAGTAAAACCGCCGCTGCCAAGCCTGCCGCCGCGACTGCCAAAGCCACCGCGAGCAAGTCTACCGCTGCCAAACCGGCAGCGGCAAAGACTGCTGCCGCCAAACCAGCTACTAAAACTGCAACGGCGCCTGCCGCCAAGCCAGCAGCGAAGAAACCGGCTGTTGCCAAGCCCGCTGCCGCGAAACCGGCCGTCAAGCCTGCAGCCGCGTCTGCCAAACCCGCCGCGACCAAGCCTGCCGCTGCCAAGCCGGCAGCAGCAAAGCCCGCTGCCGCCAAACCTGCGGCTAAACCCGCTGCTCAGCCCGCCGCCAAAGCTGCAACGGCGCCTGCCGCCAAGCCCGACGCGAAGAAGCCGAGTGCCGCCAAGGCCAAGCCGGCGGCTGCCGCGCCAGTGGCTAAGCCCGTTGCTGCCGAGCCAGTTAAACCTGCCGTTAGCGGCAATGGTAGCGCCGCGCCAAGCGCGACCTAAACGCAGACCTGGGCCGCCGCGACGCGCAAGGTTTGCAGCGCGTCGGGGTCGGCCGCCAGCTGTGCCAGCCAGCGCTGTCGCTGCGCGTCGTCGACACTCGGCCATTCCCGGCTGAGTGTCGCCAGACGTTGAAGCAATTCGTGCTCGGCCTCCAGTTCGAGTCGTTTGACCTGCTCGCGCAGCGGCTTCAGGGCGCTGTCGTCCTGCGCCGCTGCGCGCCAGTTTTGTCGCAATTGCCTGAGCGGCATCACCACTTGCGTTTGCCAGGGCTGCGCCACGTTATGCAGGGCCTGATCGCGTGCCTCATCCCAGGGCACGTTGCGCGCATCGAGCCAGAGCGCACAGAGCAGCAGGCAGACATCCAACCCCTGCGCCTGCAATTGCAGGCAGGCGGCTTCGACGCCGGGGCGCTGGTAAACTGCTTCGGCGAATCGCCACAGGTCAGGGGGCATGGTGCTTTCCGCGTAACTGAAAGGCGACTCTGGTAGACTCCGCCGCCATTATGATCCGACTCCAAAACCTCACTTTACAGCGTGGTCCTCAGCGTCTGCTAGAAGACGCCGAAATGACCCTGAATCCCGGCCATAAAGCCGGCCTGATCGGCGCCAATGGCGCCGGCAAATCCAGCCTGTTCGCCTTGCTGCGCGGCGAGCTCGGTGCGGACGCGGGCGATTGCCTGATTCCCGCCGACTGGCGCATTGCCCATATGCGCCAGGAGATCGATGCGGTCGAGCGCCAGGCGGTCGATTATGTGCTCGACGGCGACGTGCGTCTGCGCCAGGTGCAAACCGAGCTGGCAGCCGCCGAGGCCGCCCATGACGGTGCGGCCGTCGCGCGGCTGCATACCGAACTGGATACCCTCGACGGTTACAGCGCCGATGCCCGCGCACGCAAACTGCTCGCCGGCCTGGGCTTCGACAGTGGGCAGATGGATAAGCGCGTCGGCGATTTTTCCGGCGGCTGGCGCATGCGCCTGAACCTGGCCCAGGCGCTGATGTGCCCGTCCGATCTGCTACTGCTCGACGAACCGACCAACCACCTGGACCTCGATGCTATCCTCTGGCTGGAAAGCTGGCTGAAAGGTTACCCCGGTACCTTGTTGCTGATTTCTCATGACCGCGATTTCCTGGACGCCGTAGTGGATCACGTTGCCCATCTCGATCAGCAGAAACTGACGCTCTATCGCGGCGGCTACTCGGCGTTCGAGCGTACCCGCGCCGAGCGTTTGGCCCAGCAGCAACAGGCCTACGAGAAGCAACAGGCGCAACGCGCGCACATGGAAAAGTACATCGCCCGCTTCAAGGCCCAGGCGACCAAGGCGCGTCAGGCGCAGAGCCGGATCAAGGCGCTGGAGCGCATGGAGGAGTTGTCCGCGGCGCATGTCGACTCGCCATTCGATTTCCGTTTCCGTGAGGCCGAGAAGATTTCCAGCCCGCTGCTGGACCTCAGCGAAGGTCGCCTCGGCTACGGCGACAAGGTGGTGCTGGAGCAGGTCAAGTTGCAACTGACACCGGGCGCGCGCCTGGGCCTGCTGGGTCCGAATGGCGCCGGAAAATCGACCCTGATCAAGAACCTGGCGGCTGAACTGGCGCCGATCAGCGGTCGGTTGCAACGTGGCGAAAACCTGGTGGTCGGCTATTTCGCTCAGCATCAGCTCGACGCGCTGGACGACAAGGCCAGCCCGCTGCTGCACTTCCAGCGCCTGGCGCCGAGCGAGCGCGAGCAGACATTGCGCGACTTCCTCGGCGGCTTCGATTTCCGTGGCCCGCGCTGCGACGAGCCGGTGGTGAATTTCTCCGGCGGCGAGAAAGCCCGTCTGGCCCTGGCGTTGATCGCCTGGGGCAAACCCAACTTGTTGCTGCTCGACGAGCCGACCAACCACCTCGATCTGGAAATGCGTCTGGCCCTGACCATGGCCTTGCAGGAGTTTTCCGGAGCGGTGGTGGTGGTGTCCCACGACCGCCATCTGCTGAAAAGCACCACCGACGAGTTCTACCTGGTCGCCGATGGCCGGGTGCAGAGCTTCGACGGCGATCTGGACGACTACGCGCGCTGGCTGGTGGATTACCGCGCGCGCCAGCAAGCGCCGATCGGCGGTAGCGAAAGCAACCCGGATCGAACCGACAAGCGTGCCCAACGCCAAGCCGCCGCGGCCTTGCGTCAGCAACTGGCGCCGCACAAGCGCGAAGCAGACAAGTTGGAGAAGGAGCTCGGCCAGCTGCATCAACAGCTCGCCGCGGTGGAAGCCCGTCTCGGCGACAGCGGCATCTACGAGGCGGCGCGCAAGAACGAGTTGCGCGATACGCTGGCCGAGCAGGCCAAGCTGAAGGGCCGCGAAGCGGATCTGGAGGAGCGCTGGATGCTGGCTCTGGAAACGCTCGAAGCCTTGCAAGCGGAATTGGAGGCGGTCAGCTGATGCTCGAATTATTCGATGCCGAGTGGCTGAGCGCCTATAGCGAGCCGCTGATCCGTGGCGGCCAGGTGTTGCTGATCCTGCTGCTGGCGGCGGTATTGCAGCGTTTGCTGGGGCGTGCCATCCATCGTATGGCAGTGCGTTATCCGCAGTTGCCGGCACAGCTGCTGTTGCCGCTACGCGGCGGTTTGCGCTGGTTGATCATGGGCAGCGCATTGCTGTTGGTGCTGGAGCGCCTGGGCGTTTCCGCCCAGGTGTTGTGGGCCGCCCTGACCGGCTTCGTCGCAGTGGCGGCGGTGGCGTTTTTCGCCATTTGGAGCGTACTGTCCAACCTGTTCTGCGCCTTGTTGATCGTGACGCTTTCGCCGTTCCGCATCGGCGACAGCGTGGAAATCATCGACACCGCCGACAAGCCCGGGGTCAAAGGCCGGGTGCTGTCGATCAACTTGTTTTACACCACCCTCGAAGACCTGAGCGAAGAGGGTGCTGGAACCTGGGTCCAGGTGCCCAACAGTCTGTTCTTCCAAAAAGCCGTGCGCCGTTGGCGTGCCGGCGAACTCCCTAGCGTAAGCAAACTCGAGAAATAACCTTTATGGAATGGCTGGCCAACCCCGAACTCTGGGTCGCGTTTCTGACCCTGACCGCCCTGGAAATCGTTCTGGGCATCGACAACATCATCTTTATCTCGATTCTGGTCAGCCGTCTGCCCAAGGCGCAGCAACCGAAGGCACGTTTCTTCGGTCTGGCCCTGGCCATGGGCACGCGCATCCTGCTGCTGTTGTCGATCAGTTGGGTGATGCGCCTGACCACCGACCTGTTCCATGTCCTCGGCGAAGGCTTCTCCGGGCGCGATCTGATCTTGTTCTTCGGCGGGTTGTTTCTGCTGTTCAAGAGTACTGCGGAGATCTACCACAGCCTGGAAGGTGAGGAGGAAACCCAGAGCGCCGGCGGCAAGGCCTACGGCTTTATGGGGATCATCGTGCAGATCGCGATTATCGACATCGTGTTCTCCCTGGATTCGGTGATCACCGCGGTCGGGCTGGTCGACAGCGTGCCGGTGATGGTCGCGGCCATCGTGATCTCGGTGATCGTGATGATGCTCTCGGCCGGCACCATCAGCGATTTCATCGACAAGCACCCGAGTCTGAAGATGCTCGCCCTGTCGTTCCTGATCGTGGTCGGTACTGTGCTGATCGCCGAAGCCTTCGACGTGCATGTGCCCAAAGGCTATGTGTACTTCGCCATGGCCTTCTCGCTGGCGGTGGAAGCGATCAATATCCGTATGCGTACGGCCCGTGCCCGGGCGCGCAAGGAAGAGTTGGCGCCGGTGCAGCTGCGTAAAGATATGCCGGACTGATTCACCCGCTGGGCGCGCAACACCATAAGGGGTAGGCTAAGGCCTGCCCCTTTTTTATCGACTTGTTTGAGGTATCGCCATGCTGCTCGAAACCTGGCTTGCGTTCTTCGTCGCCTGTTGGGTGATCAGTCTGTCGCCGGGGGCCGGGGCGATCGCCTCGATGTCCGCCGGGCTGCAATACGGTTTCTGGCGCGGCTACTGGAACGCCTTGGGTTTGCAGCTGGGGCTGGCTTTGCAGATCGTCATCGTCGCCGCTGGGGTTGGGGCGATTCTCGCTGCTTCGGAGCTGGCCTTCAGCCTGATCAAATGGTTCGGCGTGGCCTATCTGGTCTACCTCGGCTATCGCC
The DNA here is from genome assembly GCF_946886105.1 of uncultured Pseudomonas sp. The sequence continues at coordinate 19,944 of NZ_CAMPHV010000007.1, forward strand.
AGTGGCGGGCGCTGCCCAGCGCTATGGCGGCGCCATCCGAACGGCCGATCGGCCGGCCGCTGGCCCTGGTATTGCGCGGTTTTCTGGTCAACTTCAGCAACCCCAAAGCCATCGTCTTCATGCTCGCGGTGTTGCCGCAATTCATCGCTCCGCAAGCGCCGCTGCTCGGCCAGTACCTGGTCATGGGCGTCACCATGATCTGCGTCGATCTGATCGTCATGGCCGGCTACACCGGGCTGGCGGCGCGGGTATTGCGGGCGCTGAGTTCGCCACGGCAGCAGCGCATCATGAACCGCAGCTTCGGCGCTCTGTTCGTTGGTGCTGCCGCGCTCCTGGCCACGGTGCGCCGCGCGCCGGTGTGAGCAGGAGTGCCGGTCTTGAACGAGCAAAGCGCACGGTTGCGCGTATGGATAGATGCCGACGCCTGCCCCAAGGCGGCCAAGGATCAAGTGGTGAAATTCGCCTTGAAACGGGGTTTTGAGGTGCTGTTGGTCGCCGGCCAGGCGCAGAGCAAGCCGGCCTATGCCTGTGTGCGTTTGATCGTGGTGCCTAGCGGCCCGGATGCCGCCGACGATTACCTGGTCGAGCATGCCCAACCCGGCGAGTTGGTGGTGTGCAGCGATGTACCGCTGGCCGATCGCCTGGTGAAAAAGGGCGTATCAGCCCTCGACCCGCGTGGCCGCGAGTTGGACGAACGCAATATGGGCGACAAGCTGGCGGTGCGTAATCTGTTCACCGAGCTACGTGAGCAGGGCCAGGTCGGCGGCGGGCAGGCGCCCTACGGCGAGCGCGATAAGCAGGCGTTCGCCAACGCCCTGGATCGGATTCTCACCCGCTTGCGGCGTCAGACCGGTGCGTAAGGCTGGCGCAACTGGCCACTGGCGAGCCAGCGGCGCAGCTCGGTCAAGGCCAGTGGCCGGCTGAACAAATAGCCTTGCAACAGGTCGCAGTGGTTTTCTTGTAGGAACAGCATCTGCTCCACCGACTCCACACCCTCGGCGACTACCCGCAGATCGAGCTTGTGTGCCATGGCGATAATTGCCGAGGTGATCGCCATATCGCTGGCGGAGCCGGGAATCTTGCTGACGAAACTGCGATCCACCTTGAGGCTATCCACCGGCAGACGGCTGAGATACTGCAGCGACGAATAGCCGGTGCCGAAGTCGTCGATACTGATGCTCATGCCAAGGGCGCGAATCCTGCCGAGTTGCGCCTGGGCAGCCGCGAAATCGTGCATCAAGGCGTTCTCCGTCAACTCCAGGGTCAGGCTGCCGACCGGCAGATCGGCACGTTGCAGCTCGATCTTCAAGCTCTTGATCAGGCTGGGCTGGAGCAGTGTCAGAGCCGAGCAATTGACGCTCAGATGCAACTGCGCATGACCTTCATGGTGCAGCAGTCGCAGGTCGCGACAGGCGCGTTTCAACACCCATAGATCCAATTCGTGGATAAAGCCGTGTTGTTCGGCGATGGTCACGAAACGCTCCGGGCTGATCGCCCCCAGTTCGCTATGACGCCACCGTACCAGGGCTTCCAGGGCGACAACACGGTTGCCGCTGCCCGCTAGAATCGGTTGGTAGTACACCTCCAAATCATCGCTGTGCAGCGCCAGGCGCAGCTCTTGCTCCAGGCTCAGGGCTTGCTGCGCGTCTTGCTCCAATTCGGTGCTGAACACCAGGCAGCGGTTACGCCCCTGGCGCTTGCAATGACCGAGGGCAATACCTGCTTGCTTGAGCAGTTGGCTGGCATCGCCCGCATTTTGGGGGTAACGACTGATGCCGATGCTGGCGCTGAGACTCAGCTGGCCGCTCTCCAGGCGATAGGGCTGGCGGATTTGCGTGAGTATCCGCTCGGCCAGTTCGACGCCGCTCTGCATGGGCGCGTTGAGTGCCAGGGCGCAGAATTCGTCGCCGGAAAAGCGCGCCAACAGATCTTCCCTGCCCAGCGCACTGCGAATGCGCTGGGCGACTTGCCGCAGCAATTCATCGCCATGGCCATGGCCGAGGCTATCGTTGACCCGCTTGAAATTATCTAGATCGATGAACAGCAGGCTGGCGCCATGGGGAGGAGCGCACCCCAGGGTGCTGGTGAGCAAATGAGTGAAGGCTTGGCCGTTGAGCAGGCCGGTCAAGGCATCGTAATGGGTGACGGTATCCAGCTGTTCGGTGAGGTGGCGCAGTTGCAGTCGTTCCTGGCGCAGACGCTGGTCTACCCAGCCGGCGACCACTCCGAGCAGAATGATCAGCAGGGAGATGACGGCAATGGCGCTGCCCAGCGCCAATTGCCCTTGTGGGCTGGCGGGTGGTTGCAAGGGTAGGTCGGCCGGTACGCTGAGGGTCAGTGCGGCCATGCCGGTGAAATGCATGGAGACGATGGCCGCGCCCATGACCAGGCTGGCCAGTAGGCGCAACCAGTTGGCCCTGGTGCCGATCTGCCCACGGAAATAGCCGGCCAGCAACAAGGCGGCCAACGAGGCGAGAATGGCGATCAGAATCGACAAGCCGAACAGCCGCGGGTCGTAATGCTGGCTGGCGGCCGAGCGGATCGCCGCCATACCGGTGTAGTGCATGGCGGCGATGCCGCAGCCGGCCACTATGGCGGCGGTGAGTGTTTGCCAGGGGCGCAACTCTGGCCGGCCGATTACCAGCATTACCACATAGGAAACAATGATCGCGATCAGCAGGGAGAGCAGGGTAATGGGCAGATCATAGGTCAGCGCCAGGGGTACGTTGAATGCCAGCATGGCGACGAAATGCATCGACCAAATGCCGCCTCCCAGTGCCCAGGCACCTAGCCAGCGCCATAGTTCGCGCCCCAGGCCGCTGCTGACGCTTACTCGTTCGGCCATGTTCAAGGCGGTAAAGCCGGCGGCGCTGGCGATCAGATACGCCAGCACTACCAATAGTGGGTCGTGGCTGCAGTCGAGCAGCGCCATCTGGTCGCTTGCCGGTGGGTTGAATAATGCTAACGCGGACATGCGTGACTCCAACCGGGGATGATCGAAACAGAGCATCCCGTTGCCCATAAGTGGACGATGTTGGAAGTTTAGGTGCGCCCGTGGCCAATACCAAGCGCGGTTGCACTCAGCCGCAGAGGTAAGTGCCGGTGCCGACGGCGATCAGGGTGCCGTCGTCGCTGTGCAACTCGCTACGCACCACCGCCACCTTGTTGCCCGAACGCAGCAGCACCGCGGTGGCGGTGAAGCGTTGGCCGCGGCCCGGCCGCAGGTAGTCGATGCGCAGGTCGATGGTGCCGAGTTTGGACAGCCGCGCCATGCGTTCCTGGCTGGACAAATGCTGATGCTTGTCGAAGGCGCCGATCAACGCCATGGCGCCGCCGGCCACGTCCAGCAACGAGGAAATCACCCCGCCGTGAAGGATGCCGTGGACGAAGTTGCCGATCAGCTCCGGCTTCATCGGCAGGTGCATGGTGACCCGCTCGAGGCTCAGCTCATCGAGCTCGATGCCGAGCATCTGGTTGAAGGGAATGCGCTGGAAGAACAGGCCGACTGCTTGTCGCAAGTCGGCATCGAGTTCAAAGGAGGGACGGGTCATAAGCAGTGGGCCTGAAAGCGGGTCTGGCTAAACTGCCGGAGCGGTGGCGACTTGACCAGAGGCGCGGCCGGTGTGCCGCGCGCATTGGCGTGATCGACCTGTCAGGCGCTGTGGGTGAGTTCGAGCACCCGGTCCACCAGCTTGTTGATTCCCGACGCCGCCTCGCTGATCGACTGGGCCAGCATATAGGCCGGGGTGGTGACGAGTTTGCGCGGCGTGTCTTCGACGATATCGCTGACTGCGCATTCATGGTGCGTTGCGCCCATCTGGCTCAGGGTCGTGGCGGTTTCGTGGTCGTTGCCGATGGTGCAGGCCACGCCAGCGCCGTAGATCTTCGCCGCCAGCGCCCCGGCGATGCACATCATGCCGACCGGCTTGCCGGCTTTGGCAAAGGCCTGGATGGCGCTCAGGACATCCGCCTGCACGCTGCAATTGGCGCCGCCGATGGCGAAGTCCGAAAGATTCTTGGCTACCCCGAAGCCGCCTGGCAGGATCAGCGCATCAAACTGGTCGACATGCAGTTCCTTGACGTCCTTGATCTCGCCGCGGGCAATGCGTGCGGATTCCACCAGCACGTTGCGCGTCTCGTTCATCTCGTCGCCGCTGTAGTGATCGACCACGTGCAGCTGCTGCATATCGGGCGCGAAGCACTGCACATGGGCGCCGCGCTGGTCCAGGCGCAGCAGGGTGATCACGCTTTCATGGATTTCCGCGCCGTCGTATACGCCACAGCCGGAAAGAATCACCGCTACTTTTCTGTTCATCAAAGACTCCTGGTTGCTGAGGGCGCCTGCGGCCGTATTAGGGGTGCCGGTTCTTGGTTGATTTAAAGGCAAAAAGTTCGCCATAAGTGTTGTCGTTATAGCACTCGGATCGCCATGGTGCGCCGCGCCATGGATGCCCGCTACTGGATTCGCTCACGCCTGACCTTGGGCCGCGCCTTGCATGCAATCTTCCCAGTCGTACCTGATATGAAGCTTAACGACGGCCGTCTGTTCATTCGCCACCGGGCTGCTCGGTCCCGAGCCGGCAAATCCCGGGCATTTCCCCGGTCGGCAAGCCGAACTCGGGCCCGGCCATATCCCGATAACGGGTGCCCGGTTATTCTGCGTGGGCTGAGTGGCAAACCGTCGCGGCGCTGTCGTGCGTTGTCATACTTTGGTCATAATGTGCGCCTATAACTGTCACACTCGCCCGTCGAAGCGGGCTATGGAGTCTGTCGTGAGCTTTACCCCCGCCAATCGTTTGTTTCCCGCCACCCGCCTGCGGCGCAACCGCCGCGATGACTTTTCCCGGCGGCTGGTGCGCGAACACCGGTTGAGCGTCGACGACCTGATCCTGCCGGTCTTCGTACTCGATGGCGACAACCGTCGTGAGGCAATCGCTTCGATGCCCGGAGTCGAGCGCCTGTCCATCGACCTGCTGCTGCAGGAGGCGGAAAAATGGGTGGCCCTGGGGATTCCGGCGCTGGCGCTGTTTCCTGTGACGCCGCTGGAAAACAAATCCCTCGACGGCAGCGAAGCCTGGAACCCGGATGGCATCGCTCAGCGCGCTATCCGTGCCTTGCGTGCGCGCTTCCCGGAATTGGGGGTGATCAGCGACGTGGCACTCGACCCCTTCACCACCCACGGTCAGGACGGGATTCTCGACGAGCACGGCTACGTGCAGAACGACATCACCGTCGACGCACTGGTCAAGCAGGCGCTGTCCCATGCCGCCGCCGGCGCCCAGGTGGTGGCGCCTTCGGACATGATGGACGGCCGTGTGCAGGCGATCCGCGAAGCTTTGGAGCTGGCCGACCACAGCAATGTGCGGATCATGGCCTACTCGGCCAAGTACGCCAGCGCCTATTACGGCCCGTTCCGCGATGCGGTGGGTTCGGCTGCTAATCTGGGTAAAGCCAACAAGGCCAGTTATCAGATGGACCCGGCCAATGGCGACGAGGCGCTACACGAAGTTGCCGCCGACCTTGCCGAGGGCGCCGATATGGTGATGGTCAAGCCGGGGATGCCGTACCTGGACATTCTCTGGCGGGTCAAACAAGAATTTCGCGTGCCGACCTTTGTCTATCAGGTCAGCGGCGAGTACGCCATGCACATGGCGGCCATTCAGAATGGTTGGCTGGGCGAGGCGGTGATCCTCGAATCGCTGACCGCGTTCAAGCGCGCGGGTGCCGACGGCATCCTGACTTATTTCGCCGTGCGTGCGGCAGAACTGTTGAAGCAGGGGCACTAGCCCCTCCGGGACTGAAAAACACATGAACACCGAAGGACCCAGTAGTAGCGAATTGCAGGATGCACAACCGATAGCCGAAGACCTGGTCGCGGCGGATAACCCTGCGCCCGAAGTGCAGGAGGCGCCCGCGGTTACGCCGGCACCGCCCATGGTGGTGCCGAGTCTGGATGACAGCAGCCTGTATATCCACCGCGAGTTGTCGCAGCTGCAATTCAATATCCGGGTGCTCGAGCAGGCGTTGGACGAGTCCTATCCGCTGCTCGAACGCTTGAAATTCCTGCTGATTTTTTCCAGCAACCTCGACGAATTCTTCGAGATCCGCGTCGCCGGCCTGAAGAAGCAGATCAACTTCGCCCGCGAACAGGCCGGTGCCGACGGTTTGCAGCCGCATCAGGCGTTGGCGCGCATCGCCGAGTTGGTGCACGAACAGGTCGAGCGCCAGTACGCGATCCTCAACGACATCCTGTTTCCGGCGTTGGCCAAACACCATGTCAATTTCATCCGTCGGCGTTTCTGGAACACCAAATTGAAAGCCTGGGTGCGCCGCTACTTCCGTGACGAGATCGCGCCGATCATCACGCCCATCGGCCTCGACCCGACCCACCCGTTCCCGTTGCTGGTGAACAAGAGCCTGAACTTCATCGTCGAGCTGGAGGGCATCGACGCCTTCGGCCGTGACTCGGGTCTGGCGATCATCCCGGCGCCGCGTCTGCTGCCGCGGATCATCAGAGTGCCCGAGGAGGTCGGCGGCCCCGGCGACAACTATGTGTTCTTGTCCTCGATGATCCACGCCCATGCCGACGACCTGTTCCAGGGCATGAAGGTCAAGGGCTGCTACCAGTTCCGCCTGACCCGCAACGCCGACCTCTCGGTCGACACCGAGGATGTCGAAGACCTGGCCCGCGCGCTGCGCGGCGAACTGTTTTCGCGGCGTTATGGCGATGCCGTGCGCCTGGAGGTGGTCGATACCTGCCCGCGGCCCTTGCTCGATTACCTGCTCAAGCAGTTCAGCCTGAGCGAGAGCGAGCTGTACCGGGTCAACGGGCCGGTCAACCTGACCCGTCTGTTCAGCATCACCGGGCTGGCCAGCCACCCGGAATTGCAGTACGCGCCTTTCACCCCGGTGATCCCCAAGCTGCTGCAGAACAGCGAGAACATCTTCAGCGTGGTCAGCAAGCAGGACATCCTTCTGTTGCACCCGTTCGAGTCGTTCACCCCGGTGGTCGATTTGCTGCGTCAGGCCGCCAAGGACCCGCACGTGCTGGCGATCAAGCAGACGCTGTACCGCAGCGGCGCCAACTCGGAAATCGTCGATGCGCTGGTCGAGGCCGCGCGCAACGGCAAGGAAGTGACCGCGGTAATCGAGTTGCGCGCGCGTTTCGACGAGGAGTCCAACCTGCAACTGGCGAGCCGCCTGCAGGCCGCCGGTGCGGTGGTGATCTACGGCGTGGTCGGCTTCAAGACCCACGCCAAGATGATGCTGATTCTGCGCCGCGAGAACGGCGAGATCGTGCGCTATGCGCACCTCGGCACCGGCAATTACCACGCCGGCAACGCCCGCCTGTACACCGACTACAGCCTGCTCACCGCCGACGTGGCGCTGTGCGAGGACGTGGCGAAAATGTTCAGCCAGTTGATCGGCATGGGTAAGACGCTGCGCATGAAGAAGCTGCTGCACGCGCCCTTCACGCTGAAGAAAACCCTGCTCGATATGATTACCCGCGAGACCAACCTGGCCGCCGAGGGCAAGCCGGCGCACATCATCGCCAAGTTCAACTCCCTGACCGACCCGAAGATCATCCGCGCGTTGTACAAGGCCAGCCAGACCGGGGTGAAAATCGATCTGGTGGTGCGCGGCATGTGCTGCCTGCGTCCTGGTATCGCCGGGGTCTCGCACAATATTCAGGTGCGCTCGATCATCGGTCGTTTCCTCGAGCATACCCGGGTGTTCTATTTCCTCAACGAGGGCGAGGAAAAGATCTACCTGTCCAGCGCCGACTGGATGGAACGGAACCTGGATAAGCGCGTCGAGACTTGCTTCCCGGTGGAAGGCAAGAAGCTGATCATGCGGGTGAAGAAAGAGTTGGAAAGCTACCTCACCGACAACACCCAGAGCTGGGTGCTGCAGCCGGACGGCCGCTATCTGCGCAGCAGTCCGACCGGTAACCAGAACGCGCGCAGCGCGCAGGCCGGTTTGCTGGACAAGCTTACGGTGCCCCTGGTCAGCGCACGCTGAGTTCGACGCCGATGCGCTTGAGCCAGCCCGCTTCCTGAGTAAAATCCGCTTGGGTCAGCGGGTTGGCCTCCAGCCAGCCTTCGGGGAAGACGATTTCCAGGCTCTGCTCGCTGGCTTCCAGGCGCACCTTGGGCATTTCCTGGGTGCCGCGGATGTGGTGGAACAGGATGGCGAAGCGCAGCAGCACGCACAGGCGGATCAGCTTAAGCCCTTCCTCGCCGAAATCGGCGAATTTGTCCTTGGGGATATTGCGCCGATGGCCACGTACCAGCAGCGCGAGCATGTGTTGATCCTGGCGCGAGAAGCCGGCCAGGTCTGAATGCTCGACCAGGTAGGCGCCGTGCTTGTGATACTGGTAGTGAGCGATGTCCAGGCCCAGTTCATGCACCCGCGCGGCCCACACCAATAGGTCGCGGTGCCACTCGTCATCCAGTTGCCAGGCGTCGGCGACCTGTTCCAATGCCTCCAGGGCCTTGGCCTCGACGCGGGCGGCCTGATCCAGGTCGACGTGGTAACGCTCCATCAATGCGCTGAGGGTGCGTTCGCGCACGTCCTCGTGATGATGGCGGCCGAGTAGGTCGTAGAGCACGCCTTCGCGCAGCGCACCCTCGGAATGACTCATACGCTGAATGTCGCAGGCGTCGAAGATCGCCTCGAGTATCGCCAGGCCCGCCGGAAAAATCCCACGGCGATCGGGTTTGATGCCGTCGAGGTCGAGTTTATCCACCTCGCCGAGCTTGAAAATCTTGCGTTTCAGCCAGGCCAGACCTTGCGCATTGACCTCGCCATTGCCCAGCCCGGCGGATTGGGTCGCCAGGCCGATCGCCTTGATCGTGCCGGATGCGCCGACCGCGTCTTCCCAGCCGAGGCGGCGTAGGGCGTGCTCGATGCCCATGATCTCCAAGCGCGCGGCGGTATAAGCCTGGGCATAACGCGCCGGAGTGATTTTGCCGTCCTTGAAGAAGCGCTGGGTGTAGCTCACGCAGCCCATTTGCAGGCTTTCGCGCAGCAAGGGTTCGAAGCGTTGGCCGATGATGAATTCGGTGCTGCCGCCGCCGATATCGGCGACCAGGCGCTTACCGGGGGTGTCGGCGATGCTGTGCGAGACGCCGAGGTAGATCAGTCGCGCCTCCTCGCGCCCGGAGATGACTTCCACCGGATGCCCGAGCACCTCTTCGGCGCGACGGATGAATTCGCCGCGGTTGTGCGCCTCGCGTAGCGCATTGGTGCCGACCACGCGCACCGCACCTTCCGGCAGGCTGGCGGTCAATTGAGCGAAGCGCCGCAGGCAATCCAGCCCTCGTTGCATGGCCTCCTCGCTGAGCAGACGTTGCTCGTCGATACCGGCAGCCAATTGCACCTTGTCGCCGAGGCGTTCGAGGATGCGCAACTCGCCATGATCGGCCTTGGCCAGCACCATATGAAAGCTGTTGGAGCCCAGATCGATGGCTGCAATCAAGGGGAAAGACTCAGCAGGGGTATGCGGCATAGCGTAGACATCTCGATGCGGAACCGCGTCATCGTGCCACGATAGGCCGGGTACGCCAACGCATACTGATGTCGCATGCCGTCGAAGACATTTTGTTGGAAAACCGGAAACTGCCGTTCATCCGCCCGGAACGGGCCATGGAAACCTGGCAGGAGCACCGCAAGATTCTCAAGGCGCTCGGCCGGTAGGCCGCGGGGCCGGCGCAGAAGGCCATGCAGCAGCACATCCGCGCCGCGGCCTCGCGTACCGGTATCGCTTTCGTGGTATGTGGTGATTAGCCGGCGGGCGAATTTGACGGCGCCGATAGATAAGCTCAATTGCCCGAGCCTTCCTGTGTCAGAGAAGCCGGGCTATGATGTCGGCCATCTTTTGCTTCCGAACACGGAGAATTTCCATGAGCGAATTCATTACCAATGTCAGCGATGCCAGCTTCGACCAAGATGTCATCCAGGCAGAAGGTCCGGTGCTGGTCGATTACTGGGCCGAGTGGTGCGGCCCGTGCAAGATGATCGCCCCGGTGCTGGACGAAATCGCCCAGACTTACCAAGGCAAGCTCAAAGTGTGCAAATTGAACATCGACGAGAATCAGGAAACCCCGCCGAAGTACGGCGTACGCGGGATCCCGACTTTGATGCTGTTCAAGAACGGTAACGTCGAAGCGACCAAGGTCGGCGCTCTGTCTAAGTCGCAACTGGCGGCTTTCCTCGATAGCAATATCTAAGCTGTCGCGCAGATCATAAGCCCCGCTAATCGCGGGGTTTTTTCTATTTGGGTGCTGGACGCGCCGATAAAACCGGTGTTACATTCGGCCTCGCTGCATTTCCTATGCCGCCCCCTGCATGCCGTCGTCGACGCATTCCCTTCGAATATTCTCGATACACAAGCTGGCGATCCATTCGCCTCTTAGCGGCGCGGCCTCCCAAGCTGAACAGCTTATTTCCCCTCCTTCATGATTACGTCATTCCTATGAATCTGACCGAACTCAAGCAAAAGCCGATCACCGAACTGCTGGAACTCGCCGAACAGATGGGCCTGGAAAACATGGCCCGTTCGCGCAAGCAGGACGTGATTTTCTCGCTGTTGAAAAAACACGCTAAAAGCGGTGAGGAAATCTCCGGTGATGGCGTGCTGGAGATTCTCCAGGACGGTTTCGGCTTTCTCCGCTCCGCGGACGCCTCGTATCTCGCCGGCCCCGATGACATTTATGTCTCGCCGAGCCAGATCCGTCGTTTCAACCTGCGTACCGGCGACACCATCGTCGGTAAAATCCGCCCGCCGAAAGAAGGCGAGCGTTACTTCGCGCTGCTCAAGGTCGATACGATCAACTACGATCGCCCGGAGAACGCGAAGAACAAGATCCTCTTCGAAAACCTGACGCCGCTGTTCCCCAACAAGCGCCTGGTCATGGAGGCCGGTAACGGCTCCACCGAAGACATCACCGGTCGCATCATTGACCTCTGCGCGCCTATCGGAAAAGGCCAGCGCGGCCTGATCGTGGCGCCGCCGAAAGCCGGCAAGACCATCATGCTGCAGAACATCGCGGCGAATATCACGCGCAACAATCCAGAAGTGCATCTGATCGTCCTGCTGATCGATGAGCGCCCGGAAGAAGTGACCGAAATGCAGCGCACCGTGCGCGGCGAAGTGGTCGCCTCCACCTTCGACGAGCCGCCGACCCGCCACGTGCAAGTCGCCGAAATGGTGATTGAGAAGGCCAAGCGCCTGGTCGAGCACAAGAAGGACGTGGTCATCCTGCTCGATTCCATTACCCGTCTGGCACGTGCCTACAACACCGTGATCCCGAGCTCCGGCAAGGTCCTCACCGGTGGCGTCGACGCCCATGCCCTGGAGAAGCCGAAGCGCTTCTTCGGTGCCGCGCGCAACATCGAGGAAGGCGGTTCGCTGACCATCATCGCCACCGCACTGGTGGAAACCGGCTCTAAGATGGACGAAGTGATCTACGAAGAATTCAAGGGCACTGGCAACATGGAGCTGCCTCTGGACCGTCGTATCGCCGAGAAGCGCGTGTTCCCCGCGATCAACATCAACCGCTCCGGCACCCGCCGCGAAGAGTTGCTGACCGCCGAAGACGAGCTGCAGCGCATGTGGATCCTGCGCAAGCTGCTGCACCCGATGGACGAAATCGCCGCCATCGAGTTCCTTATCGACAAGCTGAAAGCGACCAAGACGAACGACGAGTTCTTCATGTCAATGAAGCGCAAGTAAGGAGCTCTGCTGCGCTTCGGTGATGCTGTGTAAAAACAGGCTCGATCGCGAGCCCGGGCTTGGCGCCCCATCCAAATGCCCAGTTGCAGCGGGTACATTGCGTTTTTTCGCCTGTTTTTGCCTGGCATTCGCTCGACGATTTTTTCTACGGATCCTAGGATTGGGTATGGGGATAATCCAATAGAGCGGGGTGGCGAGCCCTGAAGGGTTACGGCGCCAGAATACGAGGAGGTTCGAGCATGGTTTTTCGACCAGCACCTGGATCATCATCGATGCAGCTAACCCTCTATCACTGAACGCAGCGTTTTCTGTTACTGGCACCGAGCTTCGTACTGGACCGGTCGCAGAATCCCTACCGGCGGCTGTCCGCCACGCTGCTGATAGCCGGCAAGGAACCTTTCCAGCTGGAGATAGGCGACGACATCGTGATTCATTCATGGGTCGCGCTGATCGCGCCAAAGGTCCTGCGTCGGCGGCTGATCGCCCACGACAGTCATCTTGCGATCTTCGATGTGCCGATCCAGGCGCCGGAATTTTCTGCGTTGGACAGCGCCATGAATGGCCAGGCGGTGATTACGCCGAGCCTGAAGCATTTCGCCCATCTGCTACCGCGTCTATCACGCGCTTTCGCCGGGACGGCGAGCCCTGCCGAGGTGCGCGATCTTTTCATCGATACCGCCAACGCGATTGCACCGTCGCCACGGGCAGGGCGCCCGCTCAATCCTCGCATTGTCAAAGCCATCGAATTGATCGACCAGCTGCCGTTGAACAGCGTGACGCTGGATGCTCTGGCGGCGCAGTTGCATCTCTCGCCGTCACGTCTGCGGCATCTGTTCAAGGAAGAAACCGGCAGCACGATCAGGCGTTTCAGCCGTGAGATGGCCGTGCGCCGCGCGATCACGCAATGGGCACGGGGTCGTTCGCTGACGGATGTCGCACACGAGGCCGGCCTGTACGATGTCGCCCACCTTCACCACGCGTTCGTCGAGATGTTCGGGTTGAATCCTTCGACTGTGATCGACCCGCGGAATGTGCTGCGTCGGTGCGTCGATTAGCACCGATATCCGCCAGCCTGGCGGATATCGGTGTGTGTCATGCAGCCGAGCTGCGGCGACCTTGCTAGCGGCCGGCCGCAGGACGTCCTCTCACGAAGCCCGCTTAGCGTAAATCAGGCGCGTACTGGTTGTTCTTGTACGCCTGGCAGAAGCCGGTCTCATCCCCGAGGAATGTGGGGTCCAGCTTGACCAGGGCAGGGCGCACCGCCTTCCATACGTTGTTGTGCCCCTCGTTGGTCAAATCGTCCCTGACGACCATCACCAGGTCGAGGCCAGGATGGATGACCACCTTCTGCCCGCCGGCACCCGCCGCCCACTTGATACCCACGTCATACTGCTGGCTACAGGTGGCATTACCGCCGTTGCAGTGCGGCGCTTCATAGAGCGGAGGATGGGGATATCCGTTCCAGAGCGATACCGGCGCGCAGTCGGGGTCGTTACTGCCGGACGAATATTTCCAGTTTTGCCGGGCGTTCATCATGAGGAGATAGCCATAACCGGTGTTGGTATCCTCGAAGGCGGGATGGCCCATCCGGTAAACGTACTCCTCGCTAAGGATACGGTTGCCGCCCCAGACGCCTTTGCGCAACACCAGCAAGCCTAATCGGGCCATGTCGCGCACGTTGCTGCTCATGCTGTAGGCAGTCGTCCAACCACTCCACTTGGTGTTACGCATACCGATCTTGTCGAACAGCTGTGTTCTGGCCAACTCCCCCATGCTGTCAACGCCTGGGAAGGCATGCGGTTCCCGCGCCAGGGCTCGCCTGACAATCGGCAGTAGTTTGTCGATTTCGCGCCAGCCCAAGGCATCGTAACTCCAGGTGCCTTTATCTCCCCAGGACAAGTCACGTTTGGTGGAGGTCATCGCCAAGACGTGTGCGACCTTGGCCCGGGGATTGATGCCATCCAATTCCCACCAGTTGAGATAATCGGTGACCAGCGACTCATCGGAGAGTTGGGTCTTGGTGGTCGCGATACCGACGGTCAGGCTGGCCATGAGCTTGGTGATCGACGCGACATGATAGACGCCGGTGGTATTGAGGTACTCATGGCACAGCTTCCCGTACCGCACGATCGCATAGGGATTATTGCCCATCCGCCTGTCGGCCTCCTTGAGCAGGGCCGGGTCCAGGCCGCATTCGCTGGCGACCATCGTGGGGGAGACGCGCACCCATTCCTGTAGACCTGGATCTCCGGCATACGCCAAGCCAGCATGAATTACCGTCAACCCGATAGCAGCCGCGAAGAGTCTCTTCTTCATTTTTTTACCTATTGTTGTTTTTGTAAGGTTTAACTTCCAATGCCGTGTAACGGCCTTTCAACGCTTCAGCGCCGGCCGGGAGGCGGCTGAACGCTCCTCTGCAAGTAGGGTTGGCCGGGCCAGGCAGGGCCCGATAAACACACAGTTGTGTACCTGGAGAATTGCATTGGGTACGCCGCTGTACCTTGCTTCAGTTGCGGTAGCGCCCACACCGATATCAGGATCCGGGGCTTTCGCCCGCGGCCCGCAACCCGACCGGAGGCGCAAGCTTCATCGGATGCACAAGCCTTGGCTTGTACACAGCGGCTGAGGTGTTTGTATGGAACGGCTGACTTGACGAGCGGGGCTGCAGTTTTGCGCCAATCCTGGGCTCTGTATGAAAAGTGCCCGACCTCATAAAAACGGGAAAACCGGCATTTGTGCATCCGCAGGTTGCTAAGCCTTCTGAAAGACCTAGTTCGGCGCTAAACTTCGTGCCCTTATTTGGCCGGCCCGACACGAGGCTCAAGCATGCAGTATCGCGACTTGCGCGATTTCATCCGCGGTCTGGAACAGCGCGGCGAACTCAAGCGCATCCAGACTCCGATATCCCCGGTGCTGGAAATGACCGAAATCTGCGACCGCACCTTGCGCAAGGGCGGCCCGGCGCTGCTGTTCGAAAACCCCACGGGTTTCGATATGCCGGTGCTCGGCAATCTGTTTGGTACGCCCAAGCGGGTGGCATTGGGCATGGGCGCGGAAGAAGTCGGCGAGTTGCGTGAGATCGGCAAGCTGCTGGCATTTCTCAAGGAGCCCGAACCGCCGAAGGGGCTGAAAGACGCCTGGTCGAAGCTGCCGATCTTCAAGAAAGTCCTGTCGATGGCGCCCAAGGTGTTGAAAGACGCGCCCTGCCAGGAAGTGATCGAGGAGGGCGACGACGTCGACCTCGGCAAGCTGCCGGTGCAGACCTGCTGGCCTGGCGACGTCGGCCCGCTGATCACCTGGGGGCTGACCGTGACCAAGGGGCCGAACAAGGAACGGCAGAACCTCGGCATCTATCGTCAGCAGGTGATCGGCCGCAACAAGGTGATCATGCGCTGGCTTAGCCACCGTGGCGGCGCCCTGGATTTCCGCGACTGGTGCGAGAAGTTCCCCGGTCAGCCCTATCCGGTGGCGGTCGCCCTGGGCGCGGATCCGGCGACCATTCTCGGCGCGGTCACCCCGGTACCGGACAGCCTTTCCGAATACGCCTTCGCCGGCCTGCTACGCGGCAACAAGACCGAGCTGGTGAAGTGCCGTGGCAACGATCTGCAGGTACCGGCCAGTGCCGAGATCGTGCTGGAAGGGGTGATTCACCCTGGCGAGATGGCCGACGAAGGTCCCTATGGCGACCACACCGGCTATTACAACGAGGTCGATCGCTTTCCGGTGATGACGGTCGAGCGCATCACCCGTCGGCAGAAGCCGATCTATCACAGCACCTACACCGGCAGACCGCCGGACGAGCCGGCGATTCTCGGCGTGGCGCTCAACGAAGTGTTCGTGCCGATTCTGCAGAAGCAATTCCCCGAGATCACCGACTTCTACCTGCCGCCGGAAGGCTGTTCCTACCGCATGGCGGTGGTGACCATGAAGAAGCAGTACCCCGGCCACGCCAAGCGGGTAATGCTCGGTGTCTGGTCGTTTTTGCGACAGTTCATGTACACCAAGTTCGTCATAGTCACCGACGACGACATCAATGCGCGGGATTGGAACGATGTGATCTGGGCGATAACCACGCGCATGGACCCCAAGCGCGACACGGTGCTGATCGACAATACGCCGATCGATTACCTGGATTTCGCCTCGCCGGTTTCCGGTCTCGGTAGCAAGATGGGCCTCGATGCCACCCATAAATGGCCTGGCGAGACCAGCCGTGAGTGGGGACGGGCTATCGTTCAGGATGAGGCGGTCAAACGGCGCGTCGACGATCTCTGGTCGCAGCTGGGCATCGACTGATGACGTTGCTGCGAATAAATGAGCGAATGCGCTCGCGGTTATTGCAATACGCACGGCATGCGGCCAAGGCCGTCATCGTCCGTGCGGGCTTCGGACTGAAAACCTAATGAAAGTGACCTTGCAACCCTCGGGCGCGGTGCTCGATGTCGACAGCGGCGAACGCATTCTCGATGCCGCGCGCCGCCTCGGCTACGACTGTCCGCAGAGTTGCCGCAACGGCAATTGCCATATCTGTGCTGCCTTGCTGGTCAACGGGCGGGTACGTCAGGGTGGCGAAAGCCGCGATCATGGCGAAGTATTCACCTGCCTGGCTGAGCCAGAGCAGGACTGCGTGCTGCTCTGGGACGGCGTACTGGCGCCCGGCGAATTGCCGGTTCGCGAGCTGAACTGTCAAGTCATCGAGTGTCGCGAGGTCGGCGGCGATGTGGTGCGCCTGCGCCTGCGTGCGCCGGCCGGCAAGTTGCCGCGTTACCACGCCGGCCAGTACCTGTTGTTGCAGCGCGAAGACGAGGACTATGCCGCGTTCTCCCTGGCCTCGGCACCGCATGCCGGGCGCGAGCTGGAGCTGCATATCCTGGCGCGCGACGAAGCCACGCTGGACCTGCTCGCGCGCTTGCGCCGCGAAGGCGTGGCACGGGTGAAAATGCCCTTCGGCGATACGCACCTGGCGGAATTGCCGGACGGGCCTTTGGTGCTGATCGCCGCGGGCACCGGCATGGCGCAGATGAACAGCCTGATCGAGCACTGCCGCGTGGCTGGCTTCAAGCACCCGCTGCACCTTTATTGGGGGGCGCGTCGCCCCGAGGATTTCTACGAATTGACGCACTGGGACGAATGGCGGCAGTTGCCGAATCTGTTCCTGCATCGGGTGGTCAGCGACTCATGCGGTTGGTCAGGTCGTTGCGGCCTGTTGCACGAAGCGGTGCGCGAGGACTTCGCCGACCTCAAGCCGCTGCACCTCTATGCCAGCGGTTCTCCGCCGATGGTCTACGCCACGCTCGACGCCCTGGTCGAAGCCGGCATGGATGCGCAGCAAATGCGCGCCGATGTATTCGCTTACGCCCCGCGTCCGCTCGCCGGCCAGTAACCTCCCTCCTTCAGACTGACCTTCGCACGTGATTCGAGCGCCCGGCTACCGGGCGCTCCGTCGTGCCGTGCGCGTTAGGCCGAAAAGTGATGGACTTCGGGTATTTCGATTGATTTATTAGCGATCGATATAAAATCATTGGCCTGGCTGCGCGGCTGCGCTAGCATCGGCTTGTTCGGCGAATTTGCGTGGCCTTATGGCGCCGTATGTCGGCTTACCATTCAATGAACCCGAATATCGGTTGGACAGCAGGGAGGCAAATTCCGTTATGGCCAGCATGTTTCATTCGCGCAACGACCTGGTAAAACTGCTCGAGCTCGCACAGTGCTGCATCAAAGCCAGCAGCGATAAAGCCGAGGTCGACCAGGTAATCGAACTCGCAAAAAGCGTGATTCCCTATTCGTCGTTGGTCATTTGTTTCGACGATATCGCTACGCCTGACCCTCAGGCCAGCCGCAAGTTACTCAATTACGGTTACAGCGACGAATGGGTCGAGTTGTACTTTCGCAAATCCTTTCAACTGCAAGACCCGATCCTGAAAACCGCCGAACGCGAGACGGGCGCGTTTTCCTGGGACCTGGGTTATACCGCCGAGGAGCCGAGCAAGGAATTTCTCGATTTATCGCGGGATTTCGTCGGCACCAATGGACTCGCCTGCTGCGTGCGCGGGCGTTCGCGCACCAGCAGTACGCTGATCTCCATGACGCTACCGGTGCACGAACGGGCGGAGAACTATCTCGAGGCGCTGGAATACCTGGCGCCGCACCTGCATGAAATATTCAACCGCCAGGGCAGCCTCAATCGGCATAGCCTGATGGCGCCGGAGATCTCGCAGCGCGAGCTGGAGGTGTTGCATTGGGCCAAGGAGGGTAAGAGCACCTGGGATATCTCCAATATCCTCAGCATTTCCGAGCGCACGGTTAAGTTTCACTTCGGCAACATCTTTCGCAAACTGGATGTGCTCAACCGCTCCCAGGCGATTGCCAAGGCCATCCATTTCGGGGTGATCACAGCTTGAGAGGCTAAGACGCCAGGACTTTTTCCGGTGCGGAGCCATGTCCGCCGCTGGTGAAGAAAGGCGCGGCGATTTGCAGAAAGGCTATGAGATCGATACGCACCGCGAGTGTCTGCACGCCGTCCGGCATCGACACCAGCGGGCCGAGGCGCTCGCACGGCAGTTGTTTGCTCAGCAGCAGTCGATAGATGGGCTCGGCGACCACCACGTACCAATAGCGCGTGCCGCTGTTCAGGGAGTGGTCGACGATGCCTTTGATCAGCAGGTCGAATACGCCGAACGCACCGAGTTGCTTATGCCCGCGGTACTGGCGTTCGACCGCCAGGCGCGAGACCTCCAGGCTGTCGCTGTCGAACTCCCTGGCTATACCG
Source organism: uncultured Pseudomonas sp. (assembly GCF_946886105.1). The sequence goes on from NZ_CAMPHV010000007.1 coordinate 38,447, forward strand.
GGTTCGAGCAGGAAGTCGAAGCATTCGCTGAGCATCCAGGGCGCGCCATGGGGGGTCAGGCGCAGGTAACCGGCTGGGCGCCAGCGGTGGATAACCGCGACGTGCACGCTGAAAGGGTCGAATTGGTCGCGCTCCCGGCCATCGGCACTGCTCGGCACCCAGTTCAATTCACGGGCGAACACCGCCTCGCGGAGCTCTAGGCAAGCCGGTAATTGGCTCAGATGGGGGCTGACGATCAGTCGGTAATCCCGTGAGATCGCAGGCTGCGCATGTGTGTGCATCGTAGTCCCTCCCAAATGGATGTGCCTGGGAGGGACTGTAGAAGCGCGACTATCGATCCGGCAGCTGTCTTATCGGGCAGTTGCCGGATCGCCAGCACCGACGCGCGGACTAGGGTTTGTCGATCGGGTAATGCGGGAAGTTGCTGTTGAACTGAATATTCGGGCTCAACTCGGTCAGCAGCGGATCGACCTTGAGCAGGGTGATGCGCCATTGCCCCGGACGTACCGCTTTCAGGCCCAGGGTATTGTTACTGACGAACAATTGCGGGCCGGGTGTCGGGTCGAAGGGCTTGGGATCACCGGATACCGCGGTGATGTTCTGATGCACCATGACGTTGAAGTTCAGCTCGATGGTGCCGGTGCCGGCCAGTCGGCCGCCTGTGTATTGGCTGATATAGGGCGCACTCAGGGAGAAGGAAGCGCTGTTGCGGATGCTCGCCAGGCCCTGGGTGGCGATGGCCAAAGCGGAGGCGCGGCCGTCGGAGAGATTGCCGGCGATGTTGATATGGATATTGTCGTCGACGGTTTCGTTGAAGCACTTCTCGACGTTTTCCAGTACGCCCGGTTCCAGCTTGTGGTTGGACGCCTCCGGAATGCACAGGAAGAAGCGGCGTACGACCTGGTTCGCCTCGAAATAGGCGCTCTGCTTGATCAGGCTGGAGCTGACGAACGTCAGGTTGGCCAATTGTTCCAGCATCGGCGGGGTTTGGCGTGTCGGTTGGGCTTGGGCCAGCGAGTGGCCGCCAAGGCCGATAGCGAACAGGACGAGGGTGGCGCGTAGTGTTTGGCGCATGGGGTTTCCTTTGTCGGTGTGTGTTGTGGTTGGTTTTATAGGTGTGTTGCGGGTATGCCTGTTTCCGCCAGCACGCTGTCCATGCTTGGCAAGGTGAGTTCGTTCCAACCGCGTACGTCGTGTTCGAGGGTGGAATCCTTGTAGATGGTGAAATCCGGACAGGCGAAGCGAATGACGCCGACGCGGGTGAGGATCGGTTTGTAGCTGGGCAAGCCGGCCTTGCCGAGGGCGCAGTTGATCTGCTTGACCGCCCGGAAAACCTTGACGTTGAGCTGTGCCTGGTTGTCGCCGATCATCTTGTGCAGGTGTTCGCGCTCGACCCAACCCAGGCTCATCGGATCGCTCGTGGCGTTGCCGCGCGCCCGCAGTTGTTGGCAGAACTCGCGGGCCAGGAGCAGCAGCACGTAGTGGTGCACGCGCTCGCCGAGATCCAATTGCTGGTTCGCCACTTCGATCAGCAACTGCACATGCCAGTCATCGGCGCTGACCTTGAAGATAAAGCGCGGCGCGACGCTGGCCGCCTGCACCGCGCTGGCGGGCGGCGCGAACAGCTCGTGGCTGGCCGGATCGGGCCTGTCGAACGCGGGGCTGGGTTGAACCGGGCCGCAATCCATGGGTAAGCCGGTGAGTTGGCCGATCAGCTCGGCGTAATGGTTCGCCTGCTGGGCTTGAGGAATGGCGTAGTTGCTCAGCAGTTGATAGAGGGCCAGCGGGCTTTCCGGTGTCGCTTGGCCGAGTATGGCGCCATGCACGAAGTGGATGCCGTTGGCGATGGCCGACATGCTGTTGGCCAGGGCGAAGCCGTGTTTGTCGTTGCCTTTGAATGCCAGTGCCGGGCCGCTCTCGTGCAAGTCCGGGAACTGCCCGAGCAAATGCGTCAGCAGGTTGCGCACGCCCAGCGGGGTCAGGCGCGCCTGCTGGTCGCAGAGGGTGACCCGGTCGATGGCGAACTGGCGGGCGAATTCGATGCAGGCGTGCAGCTGCGAGGGCGTGGCGCTGGGTGCGTCCTGCAGGATCAGGCACAGCGCAACGCCGCGCTGATGCAGCTCTTCGACGATATCGATCAGCGCGCTCAGCTGTTCTCCCACCTGTTCGCAGCTGCGCCCGCCGAGTTGCACGCGCAATTGGATGCCGCACTGCGGATGCCGTGTGACCAGACGTACCAGCGGGCCGATCTCGACGGGCTGAGGGGCGTCCAGCCAGGGGCGCAATTGCGGTGCGCACGCCCGCAGTTGCGCCAGCGCGGCATCCAGGGCCCATTCGTTCGCTTGCAGCCGGCCCAGGGCGATATCGCCGAAGGGGGTTTGCGCCAGTTGCTCGATATGCTGCTTCCAGGCGTCGCTGTTCTCGACCGTTAGCAGGCAAGGCGTATGGTCCACGCAGCCGCGAAACGAGGCGGGCAGCGGAAAACGATTCCAATCGCTGAATGCAACCAGTTGGGTTGGCGCGGTGGTCTGCCGGTTCATGCCGTCTCCTTGGGGCGAGTCAGGCAACACGGGTGGATTGGGACACGTGCTGCGGTCTGTGCTGCCAGCCGGCCCAGGCCATGCTCAGCAACAGGCCGAGCAAGGCACACCAGATCAGGCTGAAACCGGCCAGCTTGAATGCACCGACCGGTTCGCCGAACAGCACCGCGGCAAGCAAGAACATCAGCGTTGGGTTGAGGTATTGCAGAAAGCCCACAGTGGTCAGCGACAAGGCTTTCACCGAGGCGATGTACAGCCACATGGGCAGGGTGGTGATCAGTCCGAGTGCCAGTAGCAGCGCCCAGTCGAGGGTGCTGTATTGGACCGCGGCAGCGGCGCCGAGGCCGCTATAGAGCAGCAGGCCGCTGGCGGGAATCGCCGCCAGCGCGGTTTCCAGCGTCAGCCCGAGCAGTGGCGGCACCGTCGAGCGTTTCTTTACCGCACTGTAGAGCGCGAAGGTGGCGGCGATGGTCAAGCCGATCCAGGGCACTTGCAGGTGCTGTTCGCCGGCGACGATCAGCATCACCCCGGCCAGGCAGAGCGCGGCGGCCAGCCATTCACGACGCCCGCTCGGCTCGCGGAACAGCCAGTGGGCGAGCAGTACGCTGAGCAGCGGCGACAGGTAATAGCCGAGGCTGGCGTCCAGCAGACGCTCCTGGGCCACCGCCCAGATCACCAGAAACCAGTTGCAGGCGATCAAGGCGCTGCTGAGCAGCAGCAAGGCCAATTGCCGTGGCGAGCCGAGAATGCGCCAGGCTCGGCCCAGAGCGCGGATCAGCACAAGCCCGAGCACGCACCAGGCCAGCGAACCGAGCACGCGGTAGGCGAATACCTCCCACACCGGCAAATGGGCCAGCAGCTTGAACAGCAGGGTGGCCGAGGCCCATAGCAGAAATGCGCTGATATTCAGCAGCAATGCTTGCCGTGGGCACAGGGGTGTGGCGATCGGGAGGTTGGGCATGCTCGGGCTCACTCAATCGCGCGTCAGGCTGACCTTGCCCAGCGCCTGGCCGGATTCGGCATAGACATGGGCGTCGGCGATCGCGTCGAAGCTGAAGTGCTGCGGGTCGAGCAATGGGCGCAAAACACCGCGTTCCGCCAGCTTGGCGGCTTCGCGCAGGATGAAACCGTGGTGCTCCATGCCCACGCCGGTGGCCATCGGCCAGGTCATGTTGACGCAATGCACGGTCTGTTTGCGCGCCCAGGCCACGGTCATGTCGAGCTTACCCATGGCCAGCACGGTGATCACGGTACCGCCGACACGGGTGGCCAGCAGGCTCTGTTCGAAGGTTTCGCCGCCGACCGTATCGACCACCACGTCGAAGCCGGCGCCATCGGTATGCAGTTCGACGTACTGGGCGACGTCCTGCGTGCGATAGTCGATGGTCTGGTCGGCGCCGAACTCGCGTGAGAGGGCGGCTTTTTCCGCGCTGCTGACCGTGGTGTAGACGGTCGCGCCCTGCCATTTGGCCAACTGCGCGGCGACATGGCCGACTCCGCCGGTGCCGCCATGCACCAGCACGCGGTCGCCCGGCTTGATCGCTGCGGTATCAATCAAGCCTTCCCAGGCGGTGAGCACCACCAGCGGCAACACCGCGGCTTCGGCCATGCTCAGGTTCTGCGGTTTGGGCGCCACCAGGGCGGCATCCACCACCATGTAATCGGCCAGCGCACCTTGCCGACCGCGTACGCCGCCGGCGCAACCATAGACCGCGTCACCTTCGGCGAAACCCTGCACGCCAGCGCCGACGGCGCTTACCGTGCCGGCGAAATCGCCATGCAGGATGGCCGGGAACTCATGGGTGAACGCCGGGATGTCGCCACGGCGCAGCTTGTAATCGAGCGGATTGATAGCGCTTGCCGCGACCTTCACCAATAACTGGCCGGCAGCGGCTTGCGGGGTCGGCAGCTCGACTTCTTCGAAGACGTCGGCCCGGCCGAATTGATTGATCACGAAAGCTTTCATAGTGGGTTCTCACAGATGTGGGTGATGAAGGTGTCCATCAGGTCGTTGAATCGCGCGGGGTCCTCGACATGCGGGCAATGGCCGCATTCGTCGAAGAGGAATACCGACACGTCGGCGGGGGCCAGCAAGTCTTTGCGGGTGCAGGCGTCCGCATCGAGAAACACGTCGTCGCGGCCTTGCATCAGCACCGTAGGCACGCCGCTGGCAGCTAGCAGGGCGACTTCGTCGGCGAACTCGCCATTGCCCAGGCTGGCGCCCAGGGCGGCGCGAACCTGCGGGTCGGTGGCGCGGATGTAGTTGGCCAGGGTGTCGAGTTGCGCTTGTTCCATGTGCGCTGGGTTAACGAAGGCACGGGCCAAACGCGTCACCTCGGCGTCATCCAGGTCGGCCTGAAACACCAGGCCGCCGGTGGGCTCGGGACGGAATAGCTGGCCGGCGTTATCGGCATTGAACGGCACAGCGCCGATCAGGCCGAGGCCGCGAAGCCCCGGCAGACGCGGCAGCGCTTCGAGCGCCGCATGGCCGCCCAGGCTGTGGCCGAAAATCAGGTAATCGCGCAGCCCGAGGCGTTCGACGAATTCCACCAGGGCATCGGCATAGCCGACGAAGCTGTAGTGCTCGGCCGGCGCCGCGGCGGACTGCCCGTGACCGGGCAAGTCCAGCGCCAGCAGGCGATGGCGTGCACCGAAGGCGGCGAACTGCGCGGCGAAGGCGTTGGCCGAGGAGGAGTTGCCGTGCAACAGGACGACCGTGTGGCCAGGTCCTTCGCTATCGAGGTAGTGCATCGAACCGTTTGATAACTGGATGCGTGCGGATTTCATGGCGTCTCTCTGGAGGTGGATATGAAGTCGAGCAAGATCTGCCGCATCTTGCTTTTCATCAGGCGAATGCGGGACTCGTCCATCAGCGGCACGGGGAAGGTGAAGCACAGCGACAACTCCGATGCGAAGCCGGTGACATGCAGGGCCACGGCGAAATTGCCGACCACCCGCGAGGCCGCATTGGCGTAGTCGAACACTTGGAAATGGCGGTAGTGGGGGAAGGTGATGATCCCGTGGTTGGTCAAGGCGATGCCGTGGGCGAAGCTCTGGTACGCGCGCAACGAGTGAATACGCGTGCGCATGGCCTCCAGGTCCTGTTCGGGTTGGCGCTTGGCCATTTGCGGCAAAGTGGCGTGCAACTGGCGCTGGTAATCCAGGGCCAGGCTGGTCAGTGGGCGGGCGGCCACGGCCAGGCAATGGCTGGCGACGCCGATAAAGCAGCCGATGGCGGCGTCGCCGATGGGCTGCGCCGCGCGCTGGCGCAGCGATACCGCGGTATTGATACGGATCTGCTTGCCCAGGTCGACTTCGCCCGCGGCCTTGAGCAAGGCGCCGGCCAGCAGCGAATTGAGGCTCAACCCTTGGGCCTTGGCCAAGCGGCGCAATTCGTTGCTGGTTTGGCTGTCGAGCACTAACCGGCGCACGCCGGTGCGCCGCCGTGCCAGCGGCACGCTCTGCAGAAAGCGCACGGGGCCGGGGGTCTCGCAGGTCGGCTGCGGCTCCACGGCCGGGTCCATGTGCGCTTCCAGGGCGCTGACCAAGGGTTCTTGCTGGCTACTCAGCGCCGCACCCGTCTGCTGGCTTTCGCACAGGCTGAGCAGTTCGCCGAGCAATTGGGCGAGGCTGACGGCATCGGCGATCGAATGATGGCAAGTCAGCAGCAGGTGATGACGGCTGCGATTCGGGGTGGAGAGCAGCAGTAGGCGCCAGAGATGTTTCTGGGGGTCGAGCACGCTGTCGAGCTGACGCTGCAACAGCTGCGCAGGCGTTTGTCCGGCGAGCAGAGTGTGGTTGTACACCTTGATCTGGGCAAAAGGCACGTCGGCTTTGAAGTACAACGCGTTCGCGCTCTCGACGATGCGGCTCTGCAGCAGCGGGTGACGCCAGTGCAGCTTCTCCGCGGCGCGTTGCAGGGTGGTACCCGATAGTGGGCCGTCGAAACTCAGCAGGCTGGCGGTTTGGGTACAGCCGTTGAGCTCGTGCATCAAGGCCATGCTGGTTTCGATCTGGCCGAGCGGTCGGCCAAGGCTTTGGGACATCGTTGCGCTCCTCATCCGGCCAATTGCTCGGTTGCTGCCGAGACATCGTTCAGGTAGAAGCGCTCGATCAAGGAAGTAAGGGTGTCGGGTTCGTCCAGGCGGCCGCGGCAATCGATGAACAGATCCGGGCGTACCAGCAGGAATTCCCCTTCGCTGAGTTTCCAGGCATCGCGTAGATGCTGGTCGGTCAGGCGCTGGCCTTGGGGCAGGTCGTTGGGCTGTTCGCCCAACCAGCAGATGTTCAGGTGGCTATTCAAGGGTTCGAGCAGTGCCAGCAGACGGTCGAATGCGGCACGGTCCGAGGGGCCCGGAGGCAGGATCAGCAGGCTGTGCCGGCCTTGACCGAACCTGTCCGCGCCGTCGACGTAAGGCAGCAGGCAACCGGCCTGCAGCTCGCTGCGCGGCGTGCCGTAGCGCAAGGTCAAACCGGCGGTTTCCAGCGGGAAGCGGCGGATGAATCCGCGGTTGCGCAGGCGTGGCAGGTAGAGCTGCTCGTCGGCCGGCAAGTGGCGGTTCAGGCGGGCGATCAGCGAGGTGGATTTGTCGGTCTTGGCCAGCAAGGTGCGGGTGTTCTGCTCGCGCTCCTCGACATAGGACTGCAACAATTCGTCGTTGCCCAGGCCGTTGAGGGTGTAGCCGAGCTTCCAACCGAGGTTGAAGGCGTCGGCGATTCCCGAATTCATGCCGAAACCGCCGATCGGGCTGAACAAGTGGGCGGCATCGCCGGCGAGAAATACCCTGCCGCGGCGGATGGTGGCGGCCGAGCGGTTATAGAAGGGCGCGCTCGATAGCCAGATCGGGTCGCTGACCTGCAGGCCGGGGATCTCGTAACGCGCGATATAGTCGCGGATTTCCTCCAGGCTCGGTTTATAGCCGGGCGGGCACTGCTCGTTCACCTTGATGACGATGCGGTGGTAGCCATCCTTGAGCGGCAACAGAATCAGGAAGCCGTCGTCGCGGATGAAATAGAAGCCTTGTTCCCGGGCGCCCTGCCATTCGATGCGCAGGTCGGCGAGGATGAAGTGCATGTTGTAGTCGTAGCCGCTGAAGTCCAGCTCCAGCTCGTTACGCACCTTGCTCAGGCCGCCGTCGCAGCCCACCACATAGTCGAAATGCTGGCGCTCGCGGCCATCGCCGGTGCGCAATTCGACTTCCACGCCGTCGTCGTGCTGGCGCAGGCCGAGCAGTTCGCAGTCGCGTTCGATGCTGTGGCCGAGCTCATTCAGCCGCTGCTCCAGCACCTGTTCGGTTTCCGGTTGCGGCAGCATGAGAAAGAACGGGAATTTGCTCGGCAAGCGAGCGAAGCGGGCGCGCATCAGCGGCCGGTTGTCGTATACCAGGTTGATTACTTCGGTTTTGTGGCCCAGGTCGACCAGTTTCTCGGCGACGCCCAGGTCGTCGAGCAGGTTCAGCGAGGCGGGGTTGATACTCAGGGCCTTGGAGCCGGAGGGTTCTTTCCGGCGTTTGTCGATCAGCCGGAAACCGATGCCGAAGCGCTGTAGCTGCAGCGCAAGGGTCATGCCGGTGGGGCCGCCGCCGACGATCAATACGTGCGATTTCATGTACGCGATTCCTCGTGCCTACTGATGCGCGGCGGCCAGCCGTTGAGCCGCCGCGCATGTGCGACTCAGATGTTGGTGCCTTTGAGGATGGCGTCCGGGTAGCGTTTGCCGGCAATCGCCTGGGGCATGAAGATCTTGCCGAGCATGGCCGCGGCGGCGGTATCCAGCTTGATCGTCTGGGCTTCGAAGTTGCCGGCCAGATACTTGATGCGCTTGGTGCCGGGAATCACGTGGAGATTTTCGTACTGATCGAGCAACCAGGCCAGGGCCAGTTGCGCGGAGGTGCAGCCGAGCTCGTTGCTGAGTTGCTCGAGTGCTTTGACCAGTTGCAGGTTGGCATCCAGGTTCTCGCCCTGGAAACGCGGCAGCTTGGCGCGGAAGTCGCTGTCGGCGCTGGCCTGTTCGATGTGTTCCTTGGTGATGGCACCAGTGAGGAAGCCGCGGCCCAGCGGGCTGTAGGCCACCAGCGCGATATCCAGTTCTTCGAGTACCGGCAGGGTTTGCTCTTCCAGGTCGCGGCTCCACAGCGAGTATTCGCTCTGCAGGGCGGCGATCGGGTGAACGGCGTGCGCTTTACGCAGGGTCTCGACCGAGACTTCGGAGAGGCCGATCGCCTTGATTTTGCCTTCCTGCACCAGCTCGGCGAGGGCGCCGACGGTTTCCTCGATCGGTGTGTTGGGATCGCGACGGTGCACGTAATAGAGGTCGATGCACTCGGTGTTGAGGCGCTTGAGCGAGGCTTCGCAGGCTTTTTTGACGTAGTCGCGCGAACCATCGATCAGCAGGTTGTACTTGTCGGCGGGGTCGCGATAGATGCCGAATTTAGTGGCCAGCAGTATTTCGTCGCGGCGGCTGCCCAGTTGCTTGATGAATTTGCCGAGCAGTTCTTCGTTGTGGCCGCGACCGTACATGTCCGAGGTATCGAAGTGCCGGTAGCCGAGGTCGAGGGCGGCGTGCAGGGTTTCCAGGGACTGCGCGTCGTCGGTTTCGCCGTAGAATTCGCTCATGCCCATGCAGCCCAAGCCCACGGCCGGGACGCTCTTATTCGCCAGCGTTCTGTTCATGTAATGCTCCAAAAAATAGCTGAGTGCGAGCCGCGAGGCGGCCGCCGATGGTTGAAGGTGCACGTTACTCAGCCAGCTGCGCGCACATCACTGTTCGAACGGACAGGTCGGTCGGCCATGGCGTGTAATGGTGGGCTGCACGCCTGTGCCGGTGCGCTTAGGGCTTGTCGGGGAGCGAAAAGGCGGGTGCCGCTACAGCGCCGGGATTCGGTCTGCACAGGGGCGATGGAAAAAGTAAGGGAGGCGAACCTCCCTTCAAAAGGGGGGGAAGGCAGTTGGCTCGCTGTCAGGCGGCCTCGATGATGTTCCAGTTGCGCTGCTGGCAGAGATCTCGGGCATGGGCATCGGGGTTGACCATCACCGGATAGCCGACCTGCTCGAGCATCGGGATATCGGAGATGTCGTCGCCGTAGGCATAGCAGCGTTGCGCTTGCAGGCCCTGTTCGCGAATGAACGCGATCACGCCTTCGGCTTTGCCCTGGCCGATGCTCGGCTCGCCGGTCAATTGCCCGGTATAGCGCCCATGTTTGATCTCCAGTGGAGCGGCGATCATGACATCCGCGCCAAGCTCCTCGGCGAGGGGGGCGAGAATCGCAGCAAAGGAGCCGGAAACCAGGACGATGCTGGCGCCCTGGCGCTGATGCCAGCGGATTTCATCACGCATGCGGGCGAAAAACAGGCGTTCGTCGCTACGTACCCGGGCGTACCAGGCACGCCCCAGGTTCGCCACCAACTCGACGTCGAGGCCGTCGTAGATGCTGTAGTAGAAGCGGTTGATCGCTTCGCGCGGCTGCTCTTCGGCGATCATCCGTTGCAATGTCGTGCGGTACTCCTGGACCCGCGTCGACTCGGCGATGTTCAAGTAGTCGATCAAGTAGTCGAGGAAGCTGAACATGCTCTTGATGCTGATCAGGGTGCCGTCGACATCGAAGAATGCCGACCAGGCGCCGGCGTTTTCAGGCACGTTTCTCATGCATGATCTCCTGATTCAATTCGCTGAGAACCGCTTGCTGGGCCAAGCCCGCCTCCTTCTTCGCGATCACGCTATCGGGGTAGGTGGAGAATTTGGTCCTGATCACGCAGCAGGTCTGCTGGGCCTGGATCACCGACATGCGCACCTCGAAACGCTGCGAGTTGCTGCGCTCGCTGACCCGGTGGTCGAGCACCTCGTAGAGAATGCTCATCGGCAGAGGGAAAACGAAGCGCTGATACTCGACATCCATGTTGTTGATGACGAAGTAGCTGCTTTCGGTTTCGTCCTGCAGGTAAAAGGCTTCGCTGACGGCGAGGAAGGTCTGCCGCGCCGCTTCGGTGAGTACCATGCCCTGGATGTGCTGGCCGGTGATGTGGTCGCTCATCTCGGCGCAGCGCTCGTCGAGCAGTACATCGACCTCGAAGCTGTCGTGGCTGAGGCGGCGCGGTACGCTGATCATCGAGTTCTGCTGCTGGTGCTTGTGCGCCAGCTCGCGGCCGGCCTTGGCGGGCTTGGCGAAGTCGGTCAACCAAGGTTTTTTCAGGCGTGCGGCCTTTTCCAGTAGGCGGGTGACTTGTTCCTCGGAGACACCCTGGCCCAGTTGGAAGCGCAGGTTCGGGTGTATCAGATCGCCATCGAGGATGGCTTCCAGTTCGCTGACGGCCATTACGTGCGCGTTTTCGGCGAACAATTTGAATTTATCGCCAACGATAAAAATTCTTTCCACAGACATGGCGGGTTCCCTTAGCTAGTGGCCTTGAAAAGCAGTGATGCCGGATAGGTGAAGGCGGCAGTCAAGGAGCCGTTCGCATCGGCTCGCTTTTCTAAGCAAGCTCGGTGATGTCGAACGGAACTAGCCAGCGCCGAAGCGGTGTAGCTAGTGGCCGCTAAAGTAGATGCGCAGCTCGGTCGCTGTATATTTCAGAGCATTTCAGCGCATAACAGCGGGATTGCAGGGCTCGATCGTTCCCGATGGCAGTCTCAGACGGACAGCCTCCGGCGGGCCGCCCTGGATAGGCAGCCTCGGCCAGATGGTTTCGGGCTCGGCCGTCTTGAACGGAGAGTTTCGGGCGAATGGGAGAAGAGAAGGGCGGGATTCAGGCGCGCGGCCAGCTGGCCATCGCCTGGCTGGCCATATCATGCAACTCGGCGGCTTCCGCCCCGTCGCGGGCTTGGATCGACATGCCCTGAATCACCGCGCCGAAGAAGCGCGCCAGGCTATGGCAGTTGGTGCTGGCGGGCAGCTCGCCGCAGTCCTTGGCTTCCTCGAAGCGCTTATGGATGAGCCCTAGGGTGGCGGTACGCAACTCGCTCATACTTTGCGCCATCCGGTTATGCAGGGTGGCGCTGGTCAGTAGACCGCTGGAGACGATACAGCCGGGAGGGTGGGCGTGAGCGGTGAACTCGTTGGCCGCGCTGCTGAGCACTTGTTGGGTGAAGCTGCGGGCGTCGTTGGTGTGCGCCAATGCATGCTGAATGAAATTGCCCGGTCCTTTCAGATACAGGTCGACGACTTCCAGGTAGAGCTGCTCCTTGGAGCCGAACGCGGTGTACAGGCTGGGCGGGGCGATGCCCATGGCACCGACCAGATCGGCGATCGAGGTGCCCTCGTAACCCTGTTTCCAGAACAGCTGCAGTGCGGTGTGCAGGGCATTCTCACGGTTGAAGCTGAGGGGGCGACCCCGTTTAGTATTTTTCTTGACTGTTTTCATAGCGGTCATTATTTAAATCGCAGATATGGCTCGTCAAGCCCGCAAATAGGCGCGGGCAGTCGCGAGGGAGTCGATTTATTGGCAGGCGGAAGCGTGCGACAAGGGCCGTTCAATCGACCCTTGCGGAGAGGAGGCCTGTGATTCAGCCCGGTCAAGGGGCATGCGCCAGGTACGCTATGCCGGGCTCAGAGCATCTCGTCGATCTGAATGATCGGCTGTAGATTGGTGTAATTGACAATGTCGCCGAGCACCTTTTCGCGATGCTCCGTCATTACCTGGGCGAACTGCTCCGCAGAGCGGATATGCGTGTTGAGCAGGCACAGGTAGGGTGCGCTCGAGCCATCGACGGCCTGAATGCCACGGCGCACCTCGGTGCTCAGGACGTTATCGCCGAGCAAATCGAGCATCATCGGGATGTGGCTGTCGCGGTAATAAGCGAAATCGAAATGACCGCCGGGTTCGTTCGGGTAGAGCACAGTGACGCAGTACATTGCCGACTCCTGATAGAAAAGGACGCGGCAGTGTGAACAAATCGTTCAAGGGCTCGCCAGTGTCCGAATGGACAGCTGGCGAACGGGCCCGAGGGCTGTGCAGGGCCGATGCTCGGAGCACATCGGCCAGCCGCGGGTTATCCGCGTACCTGCACCACCACTTTGCCCACGGCTTTGCGCTGGCCCAGGGTATCGATCGCTTCGGCGGCCTTCGGCAGTGGGAACGTCTGCGAGACCAGTGGCTTGAGCTTGCCTTCGCCGTACCAGGCGAACAGCTGCTGGAAGTTGGCGGCGTTGTCTTGGGGTTGGCGCTGGGCGAAGGCGCCCCAGAACACGCCGACCACCGCGGCACCCTTGAGCAGGGTCAGGTTGACCGGCAACTCGGGGATGCGGCCGCTGGCGAAACCCACCACCAATAGGCGGCCGTTCCAGGCGATGCTGCGGATGGCGGCGTCGAACAGGTCGCCGCCCACCGGATCGTAAATCACGTCGGCGCCCTGGCCGTTGGTCAGGCGTTTGACTTCGTCCTTCAGGCTGCTGTCGCTATAGTTGATCAACTCGTCGGCCCCGGCGGCTTTGGCCACTTCCAGTTTCTCGGCGCTGCTCGCCGCGGCTATCACCCTGGCGCCCATGGCTTTACCGATTTCCACCGCGGCCAGACCGACGCCGCCGGATGCGCCGAGCACCAGCAGGGTTTCGCCCGGCTGCAGGTTGGCGCGCTGTTTGAGTGCGTGCATCGAGGTGCCGTAGGTCATGCCGAAAGCGGCCGCGATGGGGAAATCCATGTTCGCGGGGATCGGCATGACGTTGTAGCCGGGCACTGCGACTTCCTCGGCGAAACTGCCCCAGCCGGTCAGCGCCATTACCCGATCGCCGACTTTCAAGTGGCCGACTTTTTCACCCACTGCCTTGACCACGCCCGCCGCTTCGCCACCGGGGGAGAACGGGAACGGCGGCTTGAACTGATATTTGCCTTCGATGATCAGGGTATCGGGAAAGTTGACCCCGGCCGCGTGCACTTCGAGGAGGACTTCGGTCTTCTTCGCTTCGGGGCTGGCGACTTCTTCCAGTACCAGGGTTTCGGCTGGGCCGAAGGCTTTGCACAGCATGGCTTTCATCGGGCTATTCCTCTGCGGGTGATGGGCTAGGGTCTGTTGACGTTTCGTAGCGAGCCGCGTTGCCGCGACAAATTTTGCCAGGCAAGGCGCAGGACGCCGGCAATGGACTAGCCGTCCGCGTCGTTCCCTTGCCAAGTCCTGCAACACCGCCTGGCGAAATTTGCCGCGTAACCCAGAGGGCCGGGCCGGTTTTTGCGCGCTGCTGCGTTTCTCGTCACTCGTTTGGAATAACCAAACCACGCTCCTCGTGCCTTGCTGCGCGCAAAAACCGGCTCCGGCGCGGTCGCAACGAAACGTCAACAGACCCTCGCAGTGTAGGTACGGGGGGCGCGCGGTCAACGAGCATGCCCGAGCATTATGGTCGTGCATAAGCCTGGGGCTTGGGCCTGGCCTCGGCTGTGGCTATGCTATGGCTCGACCCTTGGAGGAAACGCCCCTGTGAAAGTTTGGATCGCATTGCTGCTGGCCCTGTCCCTGCCATTGTTGGCTCAGGCCGAAGAAGACGAAAAAGCCAAAGAAGAGGCTGTCCCGGTAGTGGCTTATATCAGCCTGTTTCCCGCGCTGGTCGGTAACTTCGGTGCGGGGCCGAAACTGAAATTCTTCAAGGCGGATATTTCCTTGCGGGTGACCGGCGCCGCTAACGAGGCGGCGGTTAAACACCATGAGCCGCTGATCCGCAATCAGCTGGTCATGCTGTTCTCTCAGCAGACCGAAGCCTCGATGGCCGCGCCCGAGTCCAAGGAAAACTTGCGCGTGGAAGCGCTCAAGCAGGTGCAGGAGGTGCTGACTCAGGAGGAGGGCAAACCGCTGGTGGAAGACCTGCTATTCAACAATCTGATCATCCAGTAGCGGTATCCAGGCTCCATTCGCAGGTGCAGTTGCGGCCTTGGTGTTTGGCTTGGTACAGCGCCTGGTCGCTGCGTGCGATCAGCATATAGGGCTGGTTGTCCTGATTGGGCTCGATGCTGGCCAGGCCGATGCTCAGGGTGATGCGGCCGATAGGACTGGCGGGGTGGGGGATGTCCAAACCGGCCAGTTGTCGATGAATATGGCTGGCCACATGGCCGCCGCCCTGCATATCGGTATTGGCCAGGATAATCGCGAACTCTTCGCCGCCGTAGCGACACGCCACGTCGCCTTCACGCTGCAGGCAGTCTTTCAGCAGGTCGGCGACCTGTTGCAGCACGTCGTCGCCGGCCAGGTGGCCGAGTTGGTCGTTGTAGGCCTTGAAATAGTCGATATCGAGCATCAGCAGGGTCAGCGGGGCATTGTGCCGGCGTAAACGCCGCCATTCGCTGGCCAGTTGATTGTCGAAAAAGCGCCGGTTATACAGCCCGGTAAGGCCATCCTGTTGCGATAGGCGTTGCAGCTGCGCCTCGACTTGCAGGCGTTCTTTATTGTCGCGGGAAACCCCGATCAAATACTCATGCTCATTGACCGTGATGATTTGCGCGCTGATTTCCGCCGCCTGATAGCTGCCATCGCGTCTGCGCATCTCTCGCTGGGAAATCGGCGAGAGCTTGTCTTGCTGAGCCTGGCGCACACTCTCGAGCCAATGGTGGAAGCCCGGTAGCAGTTGCTCCGGGTCCTGCAGGAGCAACTCGGCGAATGCTTCGGCGCTATAGCCCAGGCTGCTGTGCATGGCCCTGTTCATATGCAGGATGGCGCGGGTTTGCGGGTTGATGATGAACAGACCGTCGCGGCTTGAGTCGGTCAGGTCGAGAACCAATTGCAGGCGTTCGCGGCTGTCGCGCAAGGTCTGCTCGGCTCGTTCGCGTTGGCTGACTTCTTCGTTCAGACGGCGGTTGCTGGTTTGCAATGCAGCGGCGCGCCGGGCGTTTTCCAAGGCCAGGGCCATTGCGGCGACCAGCAGCAGGCTGATCATCAGGCTGGCGGCGAAAACCAGTTCCGGCAGCGGGCTGTTCAGCTGTTCCACCAGACGTTCGGTGGGCTCCAGGCGCAGGGCGAAATTGGTGTTGTTGAGCAAATGCAGCGGAATTTCCTGCTGCAACGCGGCGACCGCTTGGCCGGGCTCGCGCCGGTAGATCGGTTTGCCGTCTTCGAGCAGGGAGGCGCTGAAGTTATCGTTGTCGAGATTGCTGAGCAGTGCATCCATCAGGCGCTCGACGCGAAATACGCCCTGGATGAAGCCGTCGAAGGTCCGCTCGCCCTGGTTATCGGCAATATACAGCGGCGTATAGAGGATAAAACCACGGCCGCCCTGGACCAGGGCGAAGCTATTGGAAAAACTCGCTTCGCCAGTTGCCTTGGCGCGCATGGCCAGCGGGTAATTGGGGTGTGCGGGAGTGAGGCGGAATTGCTGGGCGGCTTCGTTGCCTTGCACGGGCTCGATCCAGCGCATCGCCAGATCGGGCCCCAGCCATTGAATGGCTTGATAACCCTTGAAGTTTTTCAGGTAGAACTGGCTGTCGAGGGTCCATTCGTCCCGTGGAATACGCCCGCGATAATTCCACAAAAGCGCCAGGCGGGCCAAACCGTCGACCTGTTCGATCAAGCTGCCTTCAAGCTGGCGTGCCAGGCTGTGGGCTTGGTATTCGACGCGTTCGGCGATGCGTTGCTGCTGGCTGGTCAGCAGTTGCTGCCAAAGCAGCAGGCTGAAGAAGCACAGCACCAGCAGGATGGCGACGAGCGCCATGCGTGCAGACCATAGGTGCAAGGAGCGCCGCAGCATAAATGACCTCAAAAGGTTCATCTATTTAAATAGCACAGCGCCATTTCAGCGGATAGCGAGGATCGCTGCCCATTGCGCACCAGTAACGGGCATAACCGACAGGCGGCTACCTTTTTGCACCAGTGGCAGCTCCAGCAGGGCGTTTTGCGCTTTCAATTCGGCCAGTGGTATCACCCGTTCGAACGCCTCGACGAAGGCGACGTCGAGGGCGCTCCAGGGGTTCTTTTCGGCGCTGGCCTTGGCGTCGAAATAATGGCTGTGAGGATCGAGCGCCGTCGGGTCGGCATACGCCGGGCCGTCTATCCGGGCGATACCTGCGATACCCGGCTCGGGGCAGCTGGAGTGATAAAAGAAGAACAAATCGCCTTGCTGCATGTTGCGCATGAAGTTGCGCGCCTGGTAATTGCGCACCCCGTCCCAGCGGGTTCGACCAAGCCTCTGCAGCTCGTGGATCGATAATTCATCGGGTTCCGATTTCATTAGCCAATAGGGCATGAACTTTGCTCCAGATAGCCGGTCCTTGAAGCGGACCGAGAGTGCATAGGAGTCTGTCGGGCTTAACGCTGTTCTACTGCGGAAAAGCCGGTCTTGGCCATTTTTGTTGCTTTCCCTCGTTAAATAGCCAGCTATTCGCCTCGGAAAAGCAACAAAACTGCCTCAAGCCGACTTTCCCTCGCTACGAACGGTTAAGTCCGACAGGCTCCTAAGCTCGAATACAATAACTGCCGCGCGGATCAACCGTGCGCTCATGCCTTTAGGGGGAGGCATACATGAAACGTAAACCTGATCTGCTTTGGGTTCTGGTCATTCTGTTCAGCTTGGGTGTGGTCACCACGGGATACACCCAGAGCCAGTGGGAACGCCAGAACGAGCAGCCGATCAATCAGTCGCAAGTCGCTGGTTGAATCCGTTAAGCGCCGCAGGGAACGCGGTGCCGCTCATCCTCAATACCATCCGTTGTTCGTCACTGTCGCCGCGAGCGGCACATCCCAACTGGCCATGACCAGTCGATCGACCTGCTGGCATTCATGCGCAAGACCCAATAGCGTCGGTTTGTGCCAATTTTTGCGCATTTTCCGGTAGGCCAGGCTGCGGTCATAGAAGCCGCCACCCATCCCCAGGCGTCCGCCGAAGCGATCGAAACCCACCAGGGGCAGCAATACCAGATCCAGCGCCCAGACCTTACGTTGCCGTTTGGGGTTATGTCGGGGTTCCGGGATGCCGAAACGATTGGCACGCAAATGTTCGTCGGGGCTTATGCGCTGGAACGCCATCTTGCTGCGTGGCCAGGCGTTGAGTACCGGTAGATAGGTGGTTTTGCCGCGGCGCTGAGCGGCGTGCAGCAGCGGGCGTGGATCGATTTCACCGTCGTTGGGCAGATACAGGGCGATGTGGCGGGCCCGTCGAAAGCGTGGGTGTTGCGCCAATTGCCGATACAGGCCGCGCGCTGCCGCGTGTTGCGCGTGGGCGCTGAGCGCCCTGCGCTGTTGGCGTAGCAGGCGGCGTAATTGTGCGCGGGGTAGATTATTGGCTTCGAGCATGGTCATTGAGGCGTCCTATCGCCAAGAGGGGCCATAGGCAAGGAAGAGTGACTCCCCGACGTGCCGCTGTCGGCTTAGCCCTTGAACCCGAGAGTTCAAGGTGGAGGTTGCAGGAGGCGTTAAGGCTTTCCGTCAGGCGGACATGCACACCGGCCTCAACTTGCAACCCCCGGGTTTGTGCGTATCGGCTCAGGGACATCACCAACTGGCGCACACTTCAGGGAGCTGGGGCGAGTATACCCGAATCCTTCGCCGTTGCGATCAGGCGCTGTCGGTGTCGCTGGCCAGGGCGTGATCGACGCGCGCCAGCAGGTCGCGCACATGGTCGCGGCTCGAGCTGGCTTGCTGGTCGAGGTGTTGTTGTTTGTGCAGCAGGTCGTGGGTGATATTCAGTGCGGCCATCACGGCAACGCGGTCGGCGCCGATGACTTTGCCGCTCGAGCGGATCTCGCGCATTTTGCCGTCCAGATAGCGAGCGGCGCTTTCCAGGTTGGCGCGTTCGCTGGCCGGGCAAGTGATGCAATATTCTTTGTCGAGAATTTGTACGGTGACAGTGTTCGGCTGGTTCATGAGTCCTGCTCCAGGGCTTTCAGGCGCGAAATCATGGATTCGACCTTGTGCCGGGCCATTTCGTTCTTTTCGATTAGATGGGCGCGTTCCTCGCGCCAGGCCTTTTCATTCGCCAGGAGAAGTCGATTGTGCACTTTGAGCTGCTCGACACGCTGGATCAGTTGCTCCAGTTTGATCGTGAGGGCTTGCAGATCGGCATCTTCCATGGGGGCTCTCTAGGGTCTGTTAAGGTTTCGCCGCGAGCTGCGTTGCTGCGCCATTTGCCGCGCAACCCGCAGAACCGGGTGTTTTTTGTGCGCCGCTGCGTTTCTCGTCGCTGATTTGAAACAACCAAACCACGCTCCTCGTGCCTTGCCCCGCGCAAAACAGACTCCGGCGCGGCCGTGACTAAAACCTCAACAGACCCTCCGGCAAGGATTGACCGGACTATATAGGCTTGTCCCCGGATCAGGTCAAACCTGATGGCGGGCGCCGATGGTCTTGGCGCGCCTGCCGGTGCTAGGATACGAGGCCTCCATTCTAGTGATTGCGCAGCTTGGCGCCTAGTTATCTTATGCCGACTTCAAGTTCCCCCTATGCCGCTTTCGCCGCGTTGCTCGCCAGCAGCGGCCATCCCGTTTCCCCCGCTGAGTTGCATGGCCTGTTGCTGGGTCGCAGCTGTGCCGGCGCCGGCTTCGAGATCGACCCTTGGCTGGTCGACGCCACCGAGTTGCTCGGCGCCGCGCCGCAGGACAATGTGCGCCAGGCGCTGATCGGGCTGCAGGAAATGGTCAAGGCCGAGCTGTCCGGCAGCGACGTCACCATCGTCCTGTTGCTGCCCGGCGACGACGCGCCGCTGCAAGAACGCGCCAGCGCTTTGGGCCAGTGGTGCCAGGGCTTCCTCGGCGGTTTCGGGCTGACTGCCCGCGACACGGCGCTGAGCAGCGAAGCGATGGAAGTGTTGCAGGACCTTTCGGCCATCGCCCAGGTGCAGAATGCCCTGGACGAATCCGAGGACGGCGAGAACGATTACATGGAAGTGATGGAGTACCTGCGCGTCGCGCCGCTGCTGCTGTTCAGCGAGTGCGCCAAGCCCGTCGCGCCGGCCGCCAAGCCTTCGTTGCATTGACCCCTATCCGTTTGACCTGACCGAGTCGCTCATGATCAGCATCCCCAAGTCGGAATACGCCCGTCGGCGCAAGGCGCTGATGGCGCAGATGGAACCCAACAGCATCGCCATCCTGCCGGCGGCGCCGGTGTATATCCGCAACCGCGACGTCGAGCACGTCTACCGGCAGGACAGCGACTTCCAGTACCTGTCCGGCTTCCCCGAGCCCGAAGCGGTGATCGCGCTGATTCCGGGGCGTGAGCATGGCGAATACGTGCTGTTTTGCCGCGAACGCGATCCCGAGCGCGAGTTGTGGGATGGCCTGCGTGCCGGTCAGGATGGCGCGATCAGCCAATTCGGCGCCGACGATGCGTTCCCCATCGGCGATATCGACGACATCCTCCCGGGGCTGATCGAAGGGCGCGAGCGCGTCTATTACGCCATGGGCACCAATCAGGAGTTCGATCGCCACCTGATGGAGTGGATCAACACGATCCGCTCCAAGGCGCGCCAGGGCGCCTCGCCACCCAACGAATTCGTGGCCCTCGACCACCTGTTGCACGATATGCGGCTGTACAAGAGCGCGGCGGAGGTCAAGGTCATGCGCGAGGCGGCGGAGATCTCCGCGCGCGCCCATGTGCGGGCGATGCAGGCGAGCCGCGCCGGGTTGTACGAGTATCACCTGGAAGCCGAGCTGGATTACGAATTCCGCAAGGGCGGGGCGAAGATGCCGGCCTACGGCTCGATCGTCGCCGCCGGCAAGAACGCCTGCATTCTGCACTACCGCGAGAACGACGCGCCGCTCAAGGACGGCGACCTGGTCTTGATCGACGCGGCCTGCGAGATCGACTGCTACGCCAGCGACATCACCCGCACCTTTCCGGTCAGCGGTAAGTTTTCCGCCGAGCAGAAGGCCATCTACGAACTGGTGCTGGCCTCCCAGGAAGCCGCGTTCGCGCAGATCGCCCCGGGCAAACACTGGAACGAATCCCACGAGGCCGCGGTGCGCGTAATCACCGCCGGGCTGGTCGAGTTGGGCCTGCTGCAGGGCGACGTCGACGAACTGATCGCCAGCGAAGCCTACAAGGCCTTTTATATGCACCGGGTCGGCCATTGGCTGGGCATGGACGTGCACGATGTCGGCGACTACAAGGTCGGCGGCGAGTGGCGGGTGCTCGAAGTCGGGATGGCGATGACGGTCGAGCCGGGTATCTATGTTGCGGTGGATAACCTCAATGTGGCGAAGAAATGGCGCGGTATCGGCGTGCGCATCGAGGACGACGTGGTGGTGACCAAGGGCGGCTGTGAGATCCTCACCGGCGGTGTGCCAAAGACCGTCGCCGAGATCGAAGCGCTGATGGCCGCCGCTCGCACCGAGGCCGCGTAGCGCATGCAGCAGGTCGAACTGGCGATCGTCGGCGGCGGCCTGGTCGGCGCCAGCCTGGCCCTCGCGCTGCAGGACGGCGCCCGGGCGCGGGGCTGGCGGATTGCGCTGATCGAACCCTTCACCCCCGGCGCGGATTATCAACCGAGCTACGACGCGCGTTCGACGGCGCTGTCCTACGGCACCCGGCAGATCTATCAGCAGCTCGGCCTGTGGCAACAGATCGGTCAGCGCGCCGAGCCGATCATGCAGATCCATGTGTCCGACCGCGGGCGTTTTGCCGCCGCGCGCCTGAGCGCCCAAGACGAAGGCGTGCCGGCGCTCGGTTACGTGGTGGAGAATGCCTGGCTCGGCGAATGCCTGTGGCGCGCCCTGGATCCGCAGGTGGTCAGTTGGCGCAGCCCCGCCGAAGTGATCCATATGCAGGCGACCGACGCGGGCTATCGCTTGACCCTCAACGACCAGTCGAGCCTGCAGTGCGAACTGGCGATTCTCGCGGACGGCGGACGTTCCGGGTTGCGCGAGCAACTGGGCATCGGCGTCACCCACACCCCCTACGGGCAGAGTGCGTTGATCGCCAACGTCAGCCCCGAGTACGGCCACAACGGCCAAGCTTTCGAGCGCTTTACCGAGCAGGGACCGATGGCCCTGTTGCCGTTGGCGGACAACCGTTGCGCACTGGTCTGGACCCGCGCGTCGAACGATGCCGAGCGCCTGCTGGCGCTGGACGATGGGGCGTTTCTCGACGAACTGCAGCAGGCCTTCGGTTATCGGCTCGGTGCTTTGCGCCAGGTCGGTAAGCGCCACCTTTATCCGCTGGCGTTGATCGAGGCGCAGGAGCAGGTTCGGCCGCATCTGGTGGTGCTGGGCAATGCGGCGCACAGCCTGCATCCGATCGCCGGGCAGGGCTATAACCTGTCGCTGCGCGATACCCAGGCGCTGGCGCAAATCCTTCTCGGCAGCGCCGCGCCGCTGGGCGACTTCGCCACGTTGCAGCACTACGTGCAGAACCAGCAAAGCGACCAACAGCTCACCGTGGGTTTCTCCGATCGGGTCACGCGCCTGTTCGGCAGCGGCGAGCCGTTGCTCGCCGCCGGGCGCAACCTCGGTTTGCTCGGCCTCGATCTGTTGCCGCCGGCCAAGCGCTGGTTCGCCCGCCAGGCCATGGGGCTCGGCACCCGGCCCCTATGACG
The DNA here is from genome assembly GCF_946886105.1 of uncultured Pseudomonas sp. The sequence continues at coordinate 60,420 of NZ_CAMPHV010000007.1, forward strand.
CGGCTCGTCCACTTACTGAAGGAAGCACGATGCAAGCGGATCTGATCATTGTCGGCGCCGGTATGGTCGGCAGCGCCCTGGCTCTGGCTCTGCGGGAGCAGGGTTTGGAAATCCTGCTGATCGACGGCGGGCCGCTCAGCGTCACGCCCTTCGACAAGAGCGCGGCCTTCGAACCGCGGGTCAGCGCCCTGTCGGTAGCCAGTCAGCGCGTGCTCGAACGCTTGGGCGTATGGGATGGCGTAGTCGCGCGGCGCAGCAGCCCATACCGCGACATGCAGGTATGGGATGGTTCCGGCACCGGGCAGATTCATTTCAGCGCAGCCAGCGTACATGCCGAGGTGCTTGGCCATATCGTCGAGAACCGGGTGGTGCAGGATGCCTTGCTCGAACGACTGCACGACAGCGATATCGGCTTGCTGGCCAACGGCCGTCTGGAGCAGATGCGCCGCTCCGGCGATGGCTGGCTGCTGACCCTGCTCGATGGCCGGCAGTTGCGTGCGCCGCTGTTGGTCGCGGCGGACGGCGCCAATTCCGCGGTGCGCCGCTTGGCCGGCTGCGCGACCCGCGAGTGGGACTACCTGCACCACGCCATCGTGACCAGCGTGCGTTGTGCCAGGCCCCACCAGGCCACGGCCTGGCAGCGTTTCACCGATGACGGCCCGCTGGCCTTCCTGCCTTTGGATGGGCCTGCCGGCGAGCACTGGTGCTCGATCGTCTGGTCGATTACCCCGGCTGAAGCCGAGCGGGTGATGGCGCTGGACGATGCGGCGTTCTGCGCGGCATTGGGCAAGGCCTTCGAATGGCGCCTTGGCGAGGTGCTGCACGCCGACCGTCGTCTGTGCATCCCGCTGCGCCAACGACATGCCAAACGCTATGTGGAGGACGGCCTGGCGTTGATCGGCGATGCCGCGCACAGTATCCACCCGCTGGCCGGGCAGGGGGTGAATATGGGCTTTCTCGACGCGGCGGTGCTGGCCGATGTGCTGAGCCATGCCCTGGCGCGTGGCGAGCGTCTGGCCGATGAGCGGGTGCTGAGCCGCTACGAGCGCAAGCGCATGCCGCACAACCTGGCGATGATGACGGCGATGGAAGGCTTCGAGCGGCTGTTCCAGGCAGATCCCTTGCCGGTGCGCTGGTTGCGCAACGCCGGGCTCAATTGGGTCGACGAGCTGCCGGAAGCCAAGGCGTTGTTCGTGCGTCAGGCGCTGGGGCTTTCGGGCGATTTGCCGGAGCTGGCGCGGGCCTGACGCGCAAACGGCAGCTGGCAGGCGCTGCCGTATAGCGAGACCCAGGCGACTGTGTCGCCGCGCTTCTGTCGGCGGATGCTGTGCTACGGCTCAAGAGGCGGCGGGAGATTTGGCTGTCTGTGGCCGCCGTCGTTCAATCGTATTGGTAGCCCTTGAGCACGCTGCGCAACTCGTCCGCCAAGCCGCCGAGCTGCTCGGCGGCAGCGGCCGTGCGCTGGGCGTTCTGGCTCGTCATCTGGGCGACGTCGGTAATGCGCAGCACGTTGCCGTTCACATCTTCGGCGACCACGCTTTGCTGTTCGGAGGTGCTCGCGATCTGCACGTTCATGTCGTTGATCCGGGCCACGGCCTCGGAAATCGCATTGAGCGCCTGCGCCGCACTTTGAATCAGCTCCACGCCTTGGCGCGCCCGTGCCTGCCCGGCCCCGACGCGCTCCGCCGCTTGTCTGGCGCCGCCTTGCAGGCGCTGGATCATGCCTTGAATTTCTTCTGTGGAGGCTTGCGTGCGTGACGCGAGGGTGCGGACTTCATCGGCCACCACGGCAAAGCCTCGCCCTTGCTCGCCGGCCCGGGCCGCCTCGATCGCCGCGTTCAGCGCCAGCAGATTGGTCTGCTCGGCGATGCTGCGAATCACCACCAGGACGCCGCCAATTCGCTCGCTGTCTTCGGCCAGCGCTTGCATGACGCTTGCCGCTTGCTCGATTTCCTCGGCCAGGGTGTGGATCGCCGCGACCGCGCCGTCGACTACTTGGCGGCCCTGTTCGGCTTGCGCATCGGCGGCGCGAGTGGCTTCGGCCGCTTCAACCGCATTGCCGGCAACCTGGGCGACGGTAACGCTCATCTCGGTCATCGAGGTGGCAACCTGATCGGTGCGATTGCGCTGGTCCATAACGCCATCGACTGTTTGCGCGGTCACCCCGGATAGCTCGTCTGCCGCCTGCGAGACCTGCTCGGAGGCCAGCGATACTTTGCCGATGAAATGGCGCAGGGCGGTCTGCATCTGTGCCAGAGATCCCAGTAACTGACCCACTTCGTCGAGGGTGCGAATCTGCACGCTGTTGTCCAGACGCCCTTCGGCGATGCTCTTCGCCATCTGCACGGCCTGGGCCAGCGGCTGCAGGATGAGGCGCTGCGAGAGGGTGCGCAGCACCAGGACCATGATTAGTAGAATGCCCAGTCCTATCGCGATCACCGCTGTTATCTGGTTGCTCATCAAGGCGCTGACTTCCGCGTCCGGATAGGCGGCGAGAATGCTGTAACCCCAGGGATCGAACGCCGTGCGGCGTAGGGTCCAGCCGGCAACTTCGCCGTCCGCAAGGGATTGCACCACCTTGGCGTCCGCATGCTTGCTGTGCATGCGCACGCGCCCCCGGTCATCCACCAGGGCGATGAAGCCCTGCTCGAGAATCCGGCTGTCATGGATGGCCGCTTCCAATACCTTGAGATCGGCCCGATAACCGACATACCAGATGCCGATGGTCTGCCCTTGCGCATCGCGGATAGGGGCGTAGCCGGTCAGGAACGGGCTGCCGAGAATATCCACCTGGCCGTAGAAGGCTTCACCCCGGCGAATAGCGGCAATCGCCTGCCCTTGCGGGTCCAGCGATGTGCCCACGGCGCGCTGGCCGTCACGCATTACGTTGGTGGCCACGCGGATGAATTCATCTCCCTGCTTGACGAACAAGGTCGCCGTACCGCCCGCGATCGCCGTCACGCCATCCACCAAGCTGTAATCGCCCACTTGTGATTGCGCGCCGAACAGCAGATCGGCTACCGAGCGATCGCCGAGGTCGCGTGACGTGCTTAGTGTTGCGGGCCCCAGCGCCGCGCCGCGTTCCTGCAGCAGGGTCATCGCGCCTTTGACCCGTTCCCCCATGATCACGTCGGTCACGCTGAGGATGCGCTGAGCGCTGTCCATCCAGGCGGCGGCCTCGGCATCCACATCGGCGCGAATATCCCGGCTTTCCCAAACTGCGGTGAGGATCACGATGATCGAGGTCGCGAGCACCAGAACGATGGAGATGGCGAGTGTCAGCTTGGCTTTCAGGCTGTGCTTGAACATATATAAAAAATCTTCCTTGTTCCTGGCTTCTTGGTATCCGGCAAGGGGCTGTCCGGCCGCTACCCTTGTTTCGGTCGAGCGGGGTCTGAACTTTAGCGGGTTGTTGCATGTGGCCAGGAGAAGTAGCCGAAATCCAAACGGGCGTTGCTCTTGCAGCGGTTCTCGACTACGGGCTGATCTGGATCAAGGCAATTGCACTATATCCGGAAGAATAGTTGAGAAGCTAAATGCTATTCACTACTATTTAGCGTCTCAGGTAGTCTACTTCAGGAGGCAGTCCCCATGCAGCTCAGCAAGCGTTTGTTCGCCGCACTCACCCTCACAGCGCTGGCCAGCGCCGTACAGGCCGCCGATGAAGTAGTGGTTTATTCCGCGCGCATCGACGAGCTGATCAAGCCGGTTTTCGACGCCTACACCGCCAAGACCGGTGTGCCGGTGAAGTTCATCACCGATAAGGAAGCGCCGCTGCTGGCCCGTCTGAAAGCCGAAGGCGCCAATACCCCGGCCGATATGCTGATCACCGTGGACGCCGGTAACCTCTGGCAAGCCGAACAGGAAGGCGTGCTGAAAGCGCTGAAGTCGGATGTCATCGCCGAAAATATCCCCTCCCAATACCGCTCCAGCACCGGTAGCTGGACCGGCCTGTCGCTGCGTGCGCGGACCATCGTCTACTCCCCCGAGCGCGTCAAGGCCGGCGAGTTGAGCACTTACGAAGCCCTGGCCGACAAGAACTGGGAAGGCCGTCTGTGCCTGCGCACCAGCAAAAAGGTTTACAACCAGTCGCTGACCGCCACCTTGATCGAGACCCATGGCGCCGAGAAGACCGAAGCCATCATCAAGGGTTGGGTGAACAACCTGGCCACCGACGTGTTCCCGGACGACACCGCGCTGATCCAGGCCGTTGACGCCGGCCAGTGCGACGTCGGCATCGTCAATACCTACTACTTCGGTCGTCTGCACAAGCAGCAGCCGGATCTGAAAGCCAAGCTGTTCTGGCCGAACCAGTCCGACCGTGGTGTGCACGTCAACCTTTCCGGCGCCGGCGTCACCCAGCATGCCCCGCATGCCGAAGCGGCGCAGAAACTGCTGGAATGGATGACCGGGGAGGAAGCCCAGGGGCTGTTCGCCGGCCTCAACCAGGAATTCCCGGCCAACCCGAAAATCGCGCCTTCCGAGGAAGTGGCTGCCTGGGGCAGTTTCAAGGCCGACAGCATCCCATTGGAAGTGGCCGGTAAGCGTCAGGCCGAAGCGACCATGTTGATGGACCGCGCCGGCTGGAATTAAGGCGGTCGGAGGCCGCTACGCGCCTCAACCCATTGTGTTGCTGCAGTTATACTCGACGCCCCGGCCTGGTCCGGGGCGTTGCGTTTTCAGCCTGAGGAGTTTGCGTGGCCCTTCCCGCCCAGCGTCGTTGGTACCCCATTGCCTTTGCCGTCGCCCTGTTGGTATTGCTGCCGCTGAGCGTATTGCTGTTCAGCTGGCACGACGTGGATCGGCAAATCTGGGCGCACCTCTGGCAGACCCAGTTACTGCGGCTGATCGGCAATACCCTGGTGTTGGTGCTCGGGGTGGGTATCGGGGTGACCGTCCTGGGCGTCAGCCTGGCCTGGTTGACCAGCCTCTGCGAGTTTCCCGGGCGGCGCTGGTTGGACTGGGCGCTGATGCTGCCCTTCGCGATTCCGGCTTACGTGTTGGCCTTCGTTTTCGTCGGCCTGCTGGATTTCGCCGGGCCCCTGCAAACCCTGCTGCGCGACTGGTTCGGTGCCGGTTTGCGCTTGCCGCCCGTGCGCTCCACCGGCGGGGTGATAGTCGTGCTGGTGCTGGTGTTCTATCCCTATGTCTACCTGCTCGCGCGCAACGCTTTTCTGGCCCAGGGCAAGGGCCTGATGGAGGCCGCGCGGGTGCTCGGGCTGAGCCCTTGGCAAGCGTTCTGGCGGGTGGCTTTGCCCATGGCCAGGCCAGCCATCGGTGCCGGACTGGCCTTGGCTATCATGGAAACCCTGGCCGATTTCGGCGCCGTCTCGGTGTTCAACTTCGACACTTTCACCACCGCGATCTACAAGACCTGGTACGCCTTTTACAGCCTGACCAGCGCGACCCAACTGGCCAGCTTGCTGTTGCTCGCGGTGATGTTGGTGCTTTATGGCGAGCGGCGCGCCCGCGGTGCGGTGCGCCCGGTCAGCGAGCGGCCGCGCGGCAAGGCGCTGTACCACCTGCATGGCGGCCGGGCCTTGGCCGCCAGCGCCTGGTGCGGCCTGGTGTTCGCCTGCGGTTTTGTGATCCCGCTGCTGCAATTGCTGGTGTGGTTCTGGCAGCGCGGGCGTTTCGACCTGGACGAGCGCTACACCGCGTTGATCCTGCATACCCTCTACCTCGGTGGCCTGGCCGCGCTGATCACGGTCAGCGTGGCCTTGTTGCTGGCCTTTGCGCTGCGCCTGGCGCCGACCCGATTGATGCGCGGTACGGTCGGCGTGGCCAATCTCGGCTATGCGCTGCCGGGTTCGATGCTGGCGGTGGCGATCATGTTGGCCTTCAGCTACCTGGACCGCGAGCTGGTGATTCCAATGTCCGCCTGGCTCGGCGGCGCCGGCAAACCGCTGCTGCTCGGTAGCCTGTCGGCGTTGCTGCTGGCCTACCTGATCCGCTTTATGGCGGTGGCCTACGGGCCATTGGAGAACAGCCTGGCGCGGATTCGCCCGTCCTTGCCGGAGGCGTCGCGCAGCCTCGGGGTGGGCGGTATCGGGTTGTTCTTCAGAGTCTATCTGCCGCTGCTGGTACCGGGCGTGTTGTCGGCGGCTTTGCTGGTTTTCGTCGATGTACTCAAGGAAATGCCGGCGACCTTGTTGATGCGTCCTTTCGGCTGGGACACCTTGTCGGTACGGGTATTCGAGATGACCAGCGAGGGCGAGTGGGCGCGCGCCGCATTACCGGCCTTGACGCTGGTACTGGTCGGGCTGTTGCCGGTGATATTGCTGATCCGCCGTTCGGCGCGGCGCATCGGTTAAGGATCTTGGCCTGCTAAAGCCCGTCGCCAAGATGACCCATCCCGATGTTGCGGCTACAATGCGCGCCATTCGCAGTGGCCCGTCATTTCGATAGCCCGTGCCAGTGCCCGTCGTCAGGGCTCAGCCGGGTTGCCGCTGCACTGCCCGGCCCGCAAGGAGACACCCATGGGACAGCGCACACCTCTCTATGACCTGCACCTCGCTCTGGGTGCCAAGATGGTCGACTTCGGCGGTTGGGATATGCCGTTGCACTATGGCTCGCAAGTCGAGGAGCATCATCAGGTGCGTCGCGACTGCGGGGTCTTCGATGTGTCGCACATGACCGTGGTGGATGTCGGCGGCGGCCAGGCCAAGGCGTATCTGCAACATCTGCTGGCAAACGATATCGAGCGCCTGCAAGTACCCGGCAAAGCTTTGTACAGCGCGATGCTCAACGAGCAGGGCGGGGTGATCGACGACCTGATCGTCTATCTGCTCGATCAGGGTGGTTATCGCCTGGTGGTCAACGCCTCGACCCGCGACAAGGACCTGGCCTGGATGCGCCTGCAAAGCGCCGGTTTTGCGGTCGAACTGCACGAGCGAAGCGAGATGGCCATGCTGGCGATCCAGGGACCGCACGCCCGCAGCAAAACCGCCGAGCTGGTGAGTCAGTCGCGCGCCGCGCTGATCCAAAGCCTCAAGCCCTTCGAGGGTAAGGCCGATGGCGAGTGGTTTATCGCGCGCACTGGCTACACCGGTGAGGACGGTCTGGAAATCATGCTGCCGACCAGCGAAGCGGTGGCCTTCCTCAACGAGTTGGTCGGTGCCGGTATTCCGCCTATCGGCTTGGGCGCGCGCGATACCTTGCGTCTGGAAGCGGGGATGAACCTCTACGGCCAGGACATGGACGAAAACGTATCGCCGCTGGCCGCGAATATGGCCTGGACCATCGCCTGGGAGCCGGCTGCTCGCGGTTTCGTCGGACGCAATGCGCTGCAACGGCAGAAGGCCGAAGGCGTCGCCGCCAAGCTGGTTGGCCTGGTACTGGAGGAGCGCGGCGTGCTGCGCGCCCATCAGGTGGTGCGGGTCGAGGGCCTGGGCGAAGGCGAAATCACCAGCGGCAGTTTCTCCCCGACCCTGGGTAAATCCATCGCCCTGGCGCGGGTGCCGGCGGCGACCAGCGAGCGCGCCGAAGTGGAGATCCGTGGCAAGTGGTACCCGGTGCGGGTGGTCAAGCCGACTTTCGTGCGTAACGGTAAAGCGCTGATTTGATAACCACCGCGCAGCACTGCCGGCGCTGCGGCCTATCAAATAGACAAAGACTTTCTTTCAGTACGGCTAACGCCTGCTAAATTTCCATGACGGCATCGTTGCCGCCATGCCAGATGAGGAACGAAACATGAGCACTATTCCCGCCGATCTGCGTTACGCCGCCAGCCACGAGTGGGCGCGTCTGGAAGCCGATGGCAGCGTGACCGTCGGCATTTCCGACCATGCTCAGGAAGCCCTCGGCGATGTGGTGTTCATCGAATTGCCGGAAGTGGGCAGGGCGCTGAATGCAGGCCAGGAGGCCGGTGTGGTGGAATCGGTGAAAGCCGCTTCGGACATCTATGCACCGATTGGCGGCGAAGTCATCGCGATCAACGAGAGCCTGGCCGATAGCCCGGAAAACGTGAACAGCGACCCTTACGGCAGCTGGTTCTTCAAACTCAAGCCCAACGACGCCAGCGAGCTGGACAAATTGCTCGACGCTGCCGCCTACAAAGCTGCCGCCGATTCCGACGCCTGATTCCCGCCTTCCAGTGCCACGCCCCTGGCTCAGGGGCATGTGCACGAGTCGCCTTCTATCGCTGTTCGGCTGCCAGAATCGCCCTGGCCAGCTCGAGATCGCTGGCCTGCAGGTGCGGGTTCTCACTGCGCAATTGATGCAGCGCCGCTTCGAGATAGGGCCCGCGAATCGCGCCGTCACTGGCGACGAAACTGCTGGCGTCGTCGCGTGCCGGCACTATCAACTTTTTATCGAACGTCAGGTAGGTCGAGGCGGTGGTCGCCCCGGACGAAAGAATGTCGCGTACCAGGCTGTCGGCCAACAGCGTTGGGGCCGACAACACGAGCGTGGCCGCGAGAGCAGTTTTCAGCAGGCGCATGGCAGGACTCCTGAGTTGGCAACCTGCATGTAGGAGTGCTGCTAGCGCGACGGGTTCAACCTGTCGGACAAGGGGCTGCTGAGTGTCAACGGCTTCTTTGCAGGTAGCGCAGATGCAATCCGTCGCGCTGCAACTCCCCGGTTTGCTGGAACGCGTGACGACGATAGAGCGCCAGGTTGCGTGGCGCGGCGGTTTCCAGAGCGACCCTGGCGCAACCGCCGGCATCCAGTTGCGCCAGGCAGACGCCGAGCAATGCGCCGCCGATGCCCTGGCCTTGCAGGTCTTCGGCCGTGCCGATGAATTCGATGCGCGCACTGTCGCCGGCGGTTTGCTCCAGGTGTCGGTCGAAAGCGGCGATCAGGCCATCGAGACGGGCCAGGCAGTCGGCGCCGCAATGCCGGCGAATGTCTTCGCCGAGGCGCCGCAGGCTGGCGGCGTCCGGTGGTTGTTCGGCTGTGCTGAAGTAGCAGACCCCGACCAGACGCCCGGCCCGCCAGGCCGCGAGCGCCGGCATCCGGTTGTCACGGTGAAAACGCTGATAGCTGGCGAGGTAAGCGCGGCGGCGGTCAGCGTAGGCCGGGCGCTCGCTGCACAGGTACCAGGCCAGGGCCGGGTCCTTGGCAAGCGCCTGGTCGAGCAGGGCGAGCGCGGCCGCATCCTGCGCCGCCGGCAGCGGCGCAATACGCAATGTAGTCATTCGCTGGCTTCGACCTTGAGTACCACGCCATCCTGGCCGATCACCTTGACCGTGCTGCCCGCGGGCAGCTCGGGGCCGGCGACCAGCCACAGCGAATCGCCGGCCTTGATCTTGCCGCGGCCATCGAGGATGGCTTCATGCAGGACGAAGCGGCGTCCGAGCAGCTCGCTGCCACGGCTGTTCAGTCCCGGTTGTTCGGAGGGTTTGGCCGCACTGCGCTGGCGGCGCCACCAGAGCACTGCGGTCAGTACCGAGAGCACACCGAACAGGATGAATTGCAGGGCCCAGGGCAGGCCCGGAAAGGCGAAGGTCACGACCCCGACGCCCGCCGCGGCCAAGCCGATCCACAGCAGATAGCCGCCGGCGCCGAAAACCTCGAGGATCAGCAGCACAGTACCGAGCGCCAGCCAGTTCCAGTAGGACAGATGTTGCAGGCTTTCCCACATGGTTTACGCCTTCCCGTTGCCGAAGGTGGCTTTGACGATCTCGCCGATGCCACCCACCGCGCCGATCATCTGGCTGGCTTCCAGCGGCATCAGCACCACCTTGCTGTTGTCGGCGCTGGCCAGTTGGCCGAGGGCGTCGATGTACTTCTGCGCGACGAAATAGTTGATCGCTTGCACATTGCCGGCGGCGATCGCCGCCGAAACCATGCGGGTCGCTTCGGCCTCGGCTCCGGCGGCGCGCTCGCGGGCCTCGGCTTCGAGGAAGGCGGCCTGGCGTTCGCCCTCGGCTTCTAGGATCTGCGCCTGCTTCTTGCCTTCGGCGGTGAGGATGGCGGCGGCGCGCAGGCCTTCGGCTTCGAGAATTTGCGCACGCTTGATCCGCTCGGCTTTCATCTGCCCGGACATGGCCGCCATCAGGTCGGCGGGCGGGCTGATGTCCTTGATCTCGATACGGGTGATCTTGATGCCCCAGGGTGCGGTCGCTTCGTCGACGGTGCGCAGCAGCCGTTCGTTGATCGCGTCGCGCTGGCTGAGCATCGCGTCCAGCTCCATCGAGCCGAGCACGGTGCGGATGTTGGTCTGCACCAGGTTGCGGATCGCATGGGTGAGGTTGTTCACCTCGTAGGCGGCCTGGGCCGCGTTGATCACCTGGAAGAAACAAATGGCATCGATCTGCACCGTGGCGTTATCGGCGGTGATCACTTCCTGCGGCGGGATGTCCAGCACCGTTTCCATCACGCTGAGTTTATGGCCGATGCGGTCCATCACCGGCACTATGATGTTGAGGCCCGGTTTCAAGGTGTTGGTGTAGCGGCCGAAGCGCTCCACCGTCCATTGCGACCCCTGCGGGACGACCTTGAAGCCCATAAAGACCACGGCAATCGCGAGGCCGACGAAGAGGAAGATCACACTGCCGATTTCCATGGGTTACGTCTCTGTGTTGAGTGATGGGAGTAGTCGGTTATCTAAGCACAGTTGAGGCTATATAGCGTCTCTACACGACTTTCAGAGCGTAGCCCGGATGCATCCGGGAGCTGATCTGCAGGTCGTAGATTTCCCCCCGGATTTCATCCGGGCTACAGCTTCCAGTCATATCAAAGCCTGTCTGCCGGCAGGGCCTCGATCAGCCGGGCGTCCAGGCCGTAGATGTCGGGGGCGTAGCGCAGCGCGCCGTTGGCCCTGGCTTCGACGGTCCAGTAGGCGATCAGCAGCGGAGCGAGGCGTTGTATGCGGTACTCCTGGGTTTTGCCGGTGGCGATGCGCGCTTGGACGATTTCCGCCTCGTCGGGCATCAGCAACCAGGCGAGCAGGGTATCCACCGTTTCCACTCGCACGCAGCCGGAGCTGAACGCGCGCGGCGCCTTGTCGAACAGCTGCTGACTGGGCGTGTCGTGCAGGTACACCGAGAAGGGGTTGGCGAAGCGCACGGCGGCGCGTCCCAGTGGGTTATGGATACCGGCCGCCTGGCGCAGTTGAATGGCGCCGGGGTTGCCCCAGTCCAGCGTCTGCGGGTCGAGGCGCTTGCCGTCGCGGTCCAATACGCTGATCTGATGGCGCTCGAGGTAGCCGAGGTCCTCGCGGATCGCCGGCAATTTGTCTTCGCGCAGGATGGTCGGCGGCACCGTCCAGGTCGGGTTGAGCGTCAGCCGGGAAATCCGCGAGGCGAGCAGCGGGGTGCGGCGCTCGGGGCGCCCGACCTGGGTACGGGTGCGCCAGAGCACCCGGCCCTGACGCAAGACCATCAGCTCCGCGGCGGCGACGTTGATCATCACCTCGGCCTCGGCCATGTCGTCGGCCAGCCAACGCAAGCGTTCGAGATTGGCCCTGAGCTGATCGCGGCGGCGCTGTGCATCGAGGTTCAGTTCGGCCAGGCTGGCGGCGCCGAGGATGCCATCGTCCTTCAGCCCATGATCGAGCTGGAAGCGTTGCAAAGCCGCGACTGTGGCGGGGTCGAACAGCGGGCGCAGATCGTCCGGCTCGTCCGGCAAATAGCCTTCGGCGCTCAAGCGCGCACGTAAGGCCGGTACCCGGACGTCTTCGCCGTCAGGCTTGAGCAGGCGCCCGGCGGGCAGCGCCGCCCAGCTGGGCAGTGGTTGTTGCCGGCGCTGCGCGAAGGCCGCGCGCAGGCGCTGGTATTGCGGCGTGCTCGGACGCGCGTCGGCGAACGCGCGGGCGGGGTCGTTCAGGTGCAGCAGGGCGATGGACAGGGTCGCCAGGCGCAAGTCGGGTTGGGCCAACTCGGGCGCGCGCCACAGCGGCTCCCAATGCCGTTGCGGCAAACGGCCGCGGCGCAGGTGCAGCAGCGCTTGCAGGTAGCTGTGGCTGATCAGCAGATCGACGCAGCCGGGCCGGGCGGCTTGGTCCTCGGGGGCTGCGTCGGGCAGGGGGTATTCGGCGGGTGCCAGGCCGTCATCGGCGAGGTTGGCGATCTGTTCGCGCAATTGCCGTCGCCGCACCGGATCGTCCCAGGCGCGGCGGCCGTCGCGTTGCCCATAGAAATCCACCAGCAACTGCTGCGCCGGCTGGTCCAGGCTGGTCGATAACGGCGCGCATTGCTCCACCTGTGCCTGCAATTCGGGGCGTAGATCGACATTGGCAGCGACGTGGAGGCCCGCGGCCTTGGCGACCAATGGCAGGGTGAGCAGGGCGATGCTCAGGTAGGATGTGCATTTATTGATCAATGTACTGCTCCAGTCCTTGGCTCAGCATGGCACAGCAATATGCCATGACAAGTATAAACGGGTCGCGGTTGGATCTTGTGACAGGACGTCCTGGAGTAGCTTTTCGGGGAGAACTTGCGCACATGTTTCGACGTACGGGCCGGCTCTGCTTGGCAGGGTTGTGGTTTTTTTGTGCGCCGCTGCTGGCGACTAATTCGTCGCAGCAGGTTTTGCTCGACGATTTGGCGCGCAACGCGCCCGGGCTCAATCGACAGGCGTTGCAGCATGCCCTGGCAGCCATGCAGTGCGCGGTCAACCATGGGGCGGCGCCCGCTCGGCGCCTGGCGGTGATCGATTTCTCCCGACCTTCCACCGAACGCCGCTTATGGATTTTCGACCTGCGGCGCAGAGGTTTGTTGCTACGCGATTTCGTCGCCCATGGCCGCGCGTCCGGGGAGAATTTCGCCGATCGCTTCTCCAACCTGCTGGGCAGCCATCAGACCAGCCTCGGCTTGTTTCGCACTGCCGAGAGCTACAGCGGTAAACATGGCTATTCGCTGCGCATGGACGGTCTCGAACCCGGCCTGAACGACCTGGCCCGCGAGCGTGCCATCGTGATTCACGGCGCCGCTTATGTGAACCCGCTTCTGGTGCAGAGTCAGGGGCGTATCGGGCGCAGCCTGGGATGCCCGGCGGTGCGTCCGGAAGTGGCGCGCATGGTGGTCGACCAGCTCAAAGGCGGGCAGTTTCTCTTCGCTTGGCATTCCGACCCGCGCTGGCTGCGGGGCTCGGCTTATCTGGAGTGCCGACCGCAGCAGATGGCGACGCTGGCTTCCCGCGGTTAGCAGGCCGTTGAAAAACGTAGGCGAGGCAGCCGAGACAAGGACTAGGCGTCCCCGCAAAAACAGCCGAAACGCAGCGAAGCGGAGTAACAGCCGCAGGCTGGCCCGCAGGGCGAGCGAAGCGAGTCAAAAGCGGAGTTTACGTGCTGTAAATGAGCATTTTGATGGGGGCGCCTAGCCTGGGCTCGCACGCGAGGCCGTTTTAACGCCGTGTCGGCAACGCAGGCAGTTTTTCAACAGCCTGTTAGGGCTGCGATGTGTAGGCGCCAGCTTGCTGGCGCTTCTCAAGCCAATGCCGCGGATGCCCTGATCGCCAGCAAGCTGGCTCCTACAGGTCCGCAATCGCCGGAGCGCCTGCTCGCTATTTCTGCTCGCTCTGCGGAGTCACCCGCAGCACTTCCTCGATGGTGGTCAGGCCGGCGGCGACTTTTTGCGCGCCGGACAGGCGCAGGCTGCGCATGCCGTCTTTAAACGCATGCCGGCGCAGGGCGATCAAGTCGGTATCGGCGCTGATCAGCGGCTTCATCGCATCGTTGATCAGCATGATTTCGTAAACCCCGGCGCGACCGCGGTAGCCGGTATCGCGGCATTCCAGGCAACCCACGGCGCGCTGCGCGCCGGTCGGCAGCGGCGCGTTCCAGGGCTTGGTCAGGCTTTGCCAGTCGTCCTCGCTCAGCTCGTGCGGCGCTTTGCAGTGCGGGCACAGGGTGCGCACCAGGCGCTGAGCCATGACCCCGAGCAACGTTGCTTTGAGCAGGTAATGCGGCACGCCGAGTTCCAGCAGGCGGGTGATGGCGCTGGGCGCGTCGTTGGTGTGCAGGGTGGACAGCACCAAGTGGCCGGTCAGAGCGGCCTGGATCGCCATCTCGGCGGTCTCCAGATCGCGGATCTCGCCGACCATGATGATGTCCGGGTCCTGACGCATCAGGGCGCGCACGCCACTGGCGAAGGTCAGGTCGATATTGCTCTGCACCTGCATCTGGTTGAAGGCGCCCTCGATCATTTCGATCGGGTCCTCGATGGTGCAGACGTTGACCTCGTCGGTGGCCAGCTGTTTGAGCGTGGTGTAGAGCGTGGTGGTCTTGCCCGAACCGGTCGGCCCGGTCACCAGGATGATACCGTTGGGCTGGCCGGTCATGCTTTGCCAGCGCCGCAAGTCGTCCGGTGAGAAGCCCAACTGATCGAAGCTTTTCAGCAGCACTTCCGGGTCGAAGATCCGCATCACCATCTTCTCGCCGAAGGCGGTGGGCAAGGTCGACAGGCGCAACTCGACTTCGCCGCCGTCCGGGGTCTTGGTCTTGACCCGGCCGTCCTGGGGTTTGCGTTTTTCCGCGACGTTCATCCGCCCCAGGCTCTTCAGGCGGCTGACGACGGCCATGGTCACCTGTGGCGGGAATTGATAGACGGTGTGCAATACGCCGTCGATGCGAAAGCGCACGCTGCCCTGCTCGCGGCGCGGTTCGATATGTATATCGCTGGCGCGCTGCTGGAAGGCGTACTGGAACAACCAGTCGACGATATTGACGATATGCGCGTCGTTGGCGTCCGGCTCCTGATCCTGGGCGCCAAGGTTGAGCAATTGCTCGAAGTTGCCGACTCCGCTGATCTTGCCATCGCCGGCACTGGCGCCGCTGACCGATTTGGCCAGGCGGTAGAACTCCACGGTGAAGCGCTGGATATCCAGCGGGTTGGCCACCACGCGTTTGATCGGACGCTTGAGTACGTGGGTCAGGTTGGCTTCCCAGCTGTGCACCAGTGGCTGCGCGCTGGCGATGGTGACGCTCTCGCTGTCCACCGCCACGGCGAGAATCTTGTGGCGTTGGGCGAAGGCATAGGACATCAGCGGGGTGATGGCGGCGACGTCGATCTTCAGCGGGTCGATACGCAAATAGGGCTGGCCGGCGAATTCCGCGAGCCAGGTGGTGAGGTATTCCAGGTCGAGAGTTTTACCAGGGCGGCTGAGGTCGTCCAGGTGCTGCGCGGCGAGAAACTCCAGCGGATGTTGCTGGTTGTTTACCGCGCTACGGCGAATGGTCAGGCATTGCTCGGCGCTGTCCTGAGCGACCTTACCCTGGGCGATCAGCTCGCGCAGCAGGTCGTTGAGGTCCAACTGGCGATCAGGGGCATTCGCGGCTAGTGCAGACATGGGGCTCCTCGGCAGGCAGGGCAGTAGACGCCAAGTTTAAAGCGCTGGCGCAAAGACTGTTGCGCGCCAACGCATAAACGCCACACTAGGAGCCTGTCGGACTTGACCGTTCGTAGCGAGGGAAAGTTCGGCTTGAGTCAGTTTTGTTGGTCTTTCGAGGCGAATAGCTGGCTATTTAACGAGAAAGAGCAGCAAAAATGGCCAAGTCCGGCTTTTCCGCAGTAGAACAGTGTTGAGTCCGACAGGCTCCTAGCTTGCAGCTTACTTCACCAGCGCGCGCCAGGCTTTCAACGTTGCCACAGTATGGGCCTGGGCCTGCCGTGCGGCCAATGTCTCGGGATCGATGGCCTGTTGCGCCAGCTCGTAGAGCTTGCTCAATTCGCCATACAGGCGATCGACCTCCGGTACCTCCAGAATGCCCCGCGCCAGACGCAGCCAGACCAGCAGGCGCTCGATGCGCGGCAACTGCTCGGCGAGGTCTTCCGGTTGCTGTTGATAGCGCTTGAGTTGCAGTTCCTGACCTTCAGTGGCGATCGAGGTCGGCAGCCAACTGCCCAGCGGCGCCGCGCCTTGGCGATTGCCGCGGTTGTTACGGGCGACGGTCCAGCCACGGGCGAGCAGCCAGCGCGAACTGTTCAGCGAGAACTGACCCCAACGGGTGCCCTGCAGTTCGGCGGCGAACAGCGCCGGTGCGGCCTTGCGTACGGTATCGTCGAGCTGACCGGCGTGCAGCCGTGGGCGCCAATCGACGAGCAGGGCATCGAGTGCCTGGCGCAGTTCGCTACTGCTGCTTCGCGGCGCGGCCTGGCCGAGGCTGGCGATCAGCGCGCGCAGGCCCACCAGTTGCTCCAGCCATTCGACCAGCAGGCGCCAGTGGCCGTTGAAGCGGTATTGCTCGGCCAGACGCTGGCTGCTGCCGAGCAGGTGCCAGGCCAGGGCGGCGACGCCGTCGTCGAGGCTGAGTTCGGCGCTGAGCTGCGGCGCGGGCAGGCTGAGGGTGTAGCTGCCTGAATCGAACAGGCGATAACCGCGCTCGGCCTTGCTGATATCGCAGGGCATCAGCGGCAGATCGGCGGCCAGTTCGGCGGCCAGTTCGAGCAACGCTTCGGGCTCGCCCTGGCGCAGCTCCAGCTCCAGTTCGCAGATTTCTTCTTCGCCTTCGCCGGCGATGACTTTGCCCAGGTCCAGGGCGGCCTCGATCTGCACCTTGGCTTTGCCGCGGCCCCAGGCGATATCTGCGCGCTGGCGGACGAAGTCGGTGGTGAAGATCGGTTGCAACAGGCTTTTGTCGAGGTCCGCCAGCGCCGCCGGCCAGCAACTGTCGTCGAGCTTGCTGAGGTCCAGCTCGGCGCTTTCCAGGTACCAGTCCCACTCGTTGCGTTCGGACAGGCCGGCGACGCTTTGCCCGCGGGTTTTCAGGGTCTGGACAACGGCATCGCCATCGCGGCGCAAACGCAGTGCGACCTTGGCCCTGGCCAGATCGCGCGCCGGCGTATCGAAATACTGGTTGAACAGATCGCGCTGCTCCCAGCCGCTCTTGTTGCGCTTTTTCAGCAATGGGTGATCGCGCAGGGCAGCCAGGGTGTCGCGGCTGGCCCGCAGCTTGATTTCGGTTTCTTTGTTCATGATGGTGAGCTTCAGCGCCTACTATGAGATTGTGACAGTCCGATTACCTGAGCTGGCGAGTCGCGGGAGCGAGCCGTATACTTGCCGCCTTCTCAAAACTGGGGTTCACCCTGATGCCAATCAATCCGTTTGCCAGCCTGTTCGGTCGCTCGCCCATCGGACCGATGCAGAAGCACTTTGCCAAAGCCCATGAGTGCGCAGCGAATCTGCTGCCGTTTTTCGAAGCCGTGATGGCCGAGGATTGGGCCAAAGTGCAACAGGTGCAACAGGATATGGCGCGGCTGGAGGATGAGGCCGATAAGCTCAAGAAGAGCGTGCGCTTGCACCTGCCCAAGAGTTTGTTTTTACCAGTACCGCGTTCGGATCTGCTCGAGCTGCTGAGTGTACAGGACAAAGTGGCCAATCGCGCCAAGGACATCGCCGGCTTGATGCTCGGTCGCGAAATGGCCATCCCGCTGGCGCTGCAGCCGCTGATGCGGGCGTTCGTGCAGCGCACCGTGGATGCCAGCGCCCAGGCGCTGAAAGCGATGAACGAACTGGACGAACTGCTGGAAACCGGCTTCGGCGGCCGCGAGGCGGCGTTGGTCGAGTCCATGGTCGAAGAATTGGAGCAAATCGAACGTGACACCGACCTGATGCAGATCGAGGTACGGCGCGCGCTGTTCAAACTGGAAAAGGACCTTCCTGCGGTCGATGTGATGTTTCTCTACCAGATCATCGAGTGGATTGGTGATGTAGCCGATCGCGCCGAGCGCGTCGGCAACCGACTGGAGCAACTGCTGGCGCGCTAAGCGCCAGTGTTCTTTCTGGAATCTACGGATTAATAACTTATGTCTTTGATTGCGGACTACGGCCTCGTACTTCTGCTGCTCGCCTGCCTCTTCGGCTTTTTCATGGCCTGGGGCGTGGGCGCCAACGATGTGGCCAACGCCATGGGCACCTCGGTCGGCTCGCGCGCGCTGACCATTAAACAGGCGATTCTGATCGCCATGGTTTTCGAATTCTGCGGCGCCTACCTGGCTGGCGGCGAAGTCACTGAAACCATCAAGAACGGCATAGTCGACGCTACGGCGATTACTCCGGACCTGATGGTGTTGGGCATGATGTCGGCGTTGCTGGCGGCCGGCACCTGGCTGTTGATTGCCACAACCCGCGGCTGGCCGGTTTCCACCACCCACTCTATAGTCGGTGCGGTAATCGGTTTCGCTGCAGTCGGCGTCTCGGTGGAGGCGGTGCATTGGTCGGCGGTCGGCCCAATCGTCGCTAGTTGGGTTGTGACACCGGTGCTCTCGGGCCTGGTCGCCTTCGGCCTGTTCATAAGTGTGCAGAAACTGATCATCAATACCGACAACCCGTTCCAAAATGCCAAGCGGTACGTCCCTCTGTACATGTTCATGACCGGCTTCATGGTCGCGATCATGACCTTGACCAAGGGCCTCAAGCACGTCGGTCTGGAACTCGATGGCAATCAGAACCTGATGCTGGCTGGCGGCGTGGGCGTACTGGTAATGTTGCTTGGTATCGCACTGCTCAGCCGTATTCACATCGATGTCGAAGCCGATCAGAGCTTCCATTACGCCAGCGTCGAGAAGGTCTTTGCGGTACTGATGGTATTTACCGCCTGCGCCATGGCGTTCGCCCATGGCGCCAACGACGTGGCCAACGCGGTCGGCCCGCTGGCGGCAATCGTCGGGGTGATCCAATCCAATGGCGACCTGACCATTGGGGCCAAATCTGCAGTACCTGGCTGGGTACTATTGCTTGGTGCCGTGGGTATCGTCATCGGCCTGGCCACCTATGGCTACAAGGTAATTGCCACCATCGGCAAGGAAATCACCGAGTTGACCCCGAGCCGCGGCTTTGCCGCTGAGCTGGCCACCGCCTCTACCGTGGTCGGTGCTTCGGCCATAGGCTTGCCGGTCTCCACCACCCACACGCTGGTCGGTGCGGTATTGGGGATTGGTATTGCTCGCGGTATTGGTGCCTTGAACCTGGGCGTGATCGGTTCGATCTTCATGTCCTGGATCATTACGCTGCCAGCCGGTGCAGCCTTGTCGATTCTCTTCTTCTTCATCCTGCGCGGTATTTTCCTCTGAGTTAATCCCGTATTACGGTTTCCTCTGCGTTGGCGTTGGTCCTATCATGGGCCCTCGCCCGCGGAGACCGCCGATGCCTTTGCCTTCCTTTCAAGAACAGTTCGCCGCGCTTATCGCCGCGCCTTCGGTGAGTTGCACCCAGGCGTCCCTGGATCAGTCCAACCGCGCGGTGATCGATCTGTTGGCGGGCTGGCTCGGCGATCTCGGTTTCGCCTGCGAGATTCAGCAGGTCAGCCCCGGCAAGTTCAATCTACTCGCCAGCTATGGCAGCGGTCCCGGCGGTTTGGTGTTGGCCGGGCACAGTGATACCGTGCCCTTCGATGAAGCCCTGTGGCAGAGCGATCCGCTCAAGCTCAGCGAAATCGATGGCCGCTGGGTCGGTCTCGGCAGCTGCGACATGAAGGGCTTCTTCGCCTTGGTCATCGAGGCGGTGCAACCCTTGCTGACGCAGCGCTTCCGGCAACCCCTGCTGATCCTGGCGACCTGCGACGAGGAAAGCTCGATGGCCGGCGCCCGTGCCCTGGCCGACGCCGGCAGGCCCCTGGGGCGCGCCGCGGTGATCGGCGAGCCGACCGGCTTGCGGCCGATCCGCCTGCACAAGGGCATCATGATGGAGCGCATCGATATCCTTGGCCGGAGCGGTCATTCCTCCGATCCAGGCTTGGGCCATAGCGCCCTGGAAGCGATGCAGGATGTGATGCTCGAACTGCGCGGCTTGCGTAGCCAATGGCAGGCCGAGTTCAACAATGCGCAGTTCACCGTGCCGCAACCGACGCTGAACTTCGGCTGTATCCATGGCGGCGACAACCCCAATCGCATCTGCGGGCAGTGTTCCCTGGAGTTCGATCTGCGCCCGTTGCCGGGCATGCAGCCGGAGGCGCTGCGCGCGGCCATCCGGCAGAAGCTGCAACCCGTGGCCGAGCGTCATCAAGTACGCATCGACTTCGCTCCGCTGTTCCCCAGCGTGGCGCCGTTCGAGCAACGCGCCGATAGCGAACTGGTGCGCATTGCCGAACGCTTGACCGGATATACCGCGGCTTCGGTGGCATTTGCCACCGAAGCGCCTTATCTTCAGCGGCTGGGCTGCGATACCCTGGTGCTCGGCCCGGGCGATATCGATTGCGCCCACCAGCCCGGCGAATACCTGGAAATGTCACGAATCGAGCCGACCTTGCGGCTGCTACGTGAATTGATCGGGCACTATTGCCTGAACCCGGCCGGCGATGGCCTTTGAACTCCCGGCCTGTGAACCTCGGAGGAGAGAACGCGTGATGCTGCTCCAATTGCGACGATAACACCGCTGCTATCGGCTGTTCGTCTGGCGCCTTGGCGCGCCCCCTTCATGCGTTCCACACGACTCACAGGTTGTTTTTACATGCACGACTACGTCAATTGGCTTCGCCATGCGTCCCCCTATATCAATGCCCACCGCGACTGCACCTTTGTCGTGATGCTGCCGGGCGAGGGGGTCGCCCATCCGAATTTCGGCAATATCGTTCACGACCTGGTGCTGTTGCACAGCCTGGGCGTGCGCCTGGTGCTGGTGCACGGCTCGCGCCCGCAAATAGAGGCGCGCCTGGCTGCGCGCGGGCTGACGCCGCACTTCTACCGCGACCTGCGGGTGACCGACGGACCGACGCTGGAATGCGTGATCGATGCGGTCGGCCAGTTGCGCATCGCCATCGAGGCGCGCTTGTCGATGGATATGGCCGCTTCGCCGATGCAGGGTTCGCGCTTGCGCGTGGCCGGCGGCAATCTGGTCACGGCGCGGCCGATCGGCGTGGTCGACGGCGTCGATTATCACCATACCGGCGAAGTGCGGCGGGTCGATCGCAAGGGCATTGGCCGCCTGCTCGACGAACGCAGCATCGTTCTGCTGTCGTCGCTGGGTTATTCGCCGACCGGGGAGATTTTCAACCTGGCCTGCGAGGACGTCGCCACCCGCGCCGCCATCGATCTGGGCGCCGACAAGCTGTTGCTGTTCAGCGCCGAGCGCGGCTTGCTCGACGAGGATGGCAAGCTGGTGCGCGAACTGCGCCCGCAACAGGTGCCGGCTTACCTGGCGCGGCTCGGGAGCAGTTACCAGGGCGAATTGCTCGACGCCGCCGCCCAGGCCTGCCGCGGTGGGGTCAAGCGCGCGCATATCGTCAGCTACACCGAGGATGGCGCCCTGCTCACCGAGCTGTTCACCCGCGACGGCGGCGGCACCCTGGTCGACCAGGAGCAATTCGAATCCTTGCGTGAGGCGAATATCGGCGATGTCGGTGGCCTGATCGAGCTGATCAGCCCCCTCGAGGAGCAGGGCATTCTGGTGCGCCGCTCGCGCGAAGTGTTGGAGCGCGAGATCGGTCAGTTCAGTATCGTCGAGCGCGACGGCATGATCATCGCTTGCGCGGCGCTCTATCAGATCGCCGATTCGGACTTCGGTGAGTTGGCCTGTTTGGCGGTCAATCCGGCCTACCGG
The DNA here is from genome assembly GCF_946886105.1 of uncultured Pseudomonas sp. The sequence continues at coordinate 81,837 of NZ_CAMPHV010000007.1, forward strand.
CACGGCGGGCGCGGCGACGAATTGCTCGAACGCATCGAAGAGCGCGCACGCGCGCAGGGCTTGAAAACGCTGTTCGTGTTGACCACCCGCACCGCTCACTGGTTTCGCGAGCGCGGTTTCGTGCCTAGCAGCGTCGACCGCCTGCCGGCGGCGCGTGCTTCGCTATACAACTTCCAACGCAATTCCAAGGTGTTCGAGAAGGCGCTCTAGTAGGCGAATATCGCGGAGGCGGTGAAAGGCGCGCGGGCCAGTCGGCCCGCGCGAAGGATCAAGCGCTTCGTCGCTTGTGCAGCAAGTACTGTTCGCGGCCGTCGTCCCAGCCGGCTTCCCAGGCGGCGGCCAGTACGTCCGCACTGTGCTCGTGGGCGGTGATGGATTGCCCGGTCAGGCCGGCCATATAGCCTTGCTGGTAAACCTTGTTAAGGCTTTCCAGGCTCCAATGTTGATCGTTGTCGGGGGTGGCGTCTGAGTCCATGGCGCGCGCTCGTGGTGATCCTTGCCTCTATGCTAGTTGCGCATCGCCGCGATGTCCGATGCTTCGATACGACCTTCTAGTGCTTTTGTGAGGCACCTCACGAATTACCGATGGCCAGGATGCTGGCCTGATAGGCCGCGGCGAAGCTGTCGAAATCCCCTTCATCGAGCGATTCCAGGTCGCGCTGTTCGGCCAGGGATTTAACCGCGGCCGCCTCGAAGGCCGCCTGCTGCTCCGCGTTCAGCGGGTTGCTGCGGAAATACTGCGCATGCTGCTTGCTCTGGCGCAGGGCGAACTGGCTGAAGCTTTCGCCTTGCTGCAACTGCGCGAGCACCTGGGCCGATGGCGTCAGGTTGGCATCCGCGACCTTGGCCCGCTGCGCCTGAAGCGCTTGGCGGTGCTCATCGCTCACCCGGCTGCGGTCGAGCAGTTCGGCCAGCGGTTCGATACGTTCGAGCAACTCCTCGGCCCAGTTCTGCAGGGCGATGGGCTGTCCGCCGCGCTGCAGCTGCAGGCCGGGTTGGCGGCCTTGCTTGACCACACTGAGGAAGTTGTCGGTACAGGCGTGGCATTCGCCGCTTTCCAGCAGCGGGCTGTCCTGCAGGGCGCAGAACAGCAGGAAGGCGCCGAGGAAGCGCGCTTCGGTCAGGTCGATACCCAGCGGCAGGAACGGGTTGATGTCCAGGCAGCGCACTTCGATGTACTGCACGCCGCGGGCCATCAGCGCCTGGATCGGCCGTTCGCCGCTGTAGGTCACGCGCTTGGGGCGGATATTCGAGTAGTACTCGTTTTCGATCTGCAGGATATGGGTGTTGAGTTGCAGCCACTCGCCATCCTTTTTGCTGCCGATATCGACATAGGGCTGGTAAGGCGTGCCGACGGCCTGGCGCAGGCTATCGGTGTAGCTGGTCAGGTCGTTGTAGCAGGGCGTCAGGCCGGCTTGGGCTTCGCTCTGGTAGCCCAGATCGCTCATGCGTAGGCTGGTGGCATAGGGCAGGTACAGGGTGTCGGCATCGAGCTGTTGCAGCTGATGCGGACGTCCGCGCAAAAAGCCCGCATCGATCGCCGGTGAGGCGCCGAATAAATACATCAAGAGCCAACTGTAGCGGCGGAAATTACGGATCAGCGCGATATAGCGCGCCGACTGGTAATCCCGTGCACTGCTGGTGTCGCCTTCTGCCTGCTGCTGCAATTGCCAGAGCCGTTCGGGCAGGGAGAAGTTGTAATGGATACCGGCGATGCATTGCATGGTCTTGCCGTAACGCAGGGCCAGGCCCTTGCGGTAGACGTACTTGAGCTGGCCGATATGCGAGCTGCCGTAGCGAGCGATGGGAATCTGCTCTTCCTCGGGCAGCCGGCCGGGCATCGACGGGCTCCACAGGTATTCGCCGTCGAGCTTGCTGTAAGCGAAACGGTGGATATCTTCGAGGTCGGCGAGGGTGGTCGCGGGGTCGGCTTCGGCGGGGGTGATGAACTCCAGCAGCGACTCGGAATAATCCGTGGTGATCTGCGGGTGGGTCAACGCGGCGCCCAGGGCTGCCGGGTGCGCGGTCAACGCCAGTTGGCCATCGGCGTCGACTCGCAGGCATTCACGCTCGATACCGTGCAGGCATTGAGCAAGCAGGGAAAGGTTGGCGCGCTCGCCCATCAGGGCCAAGCGGGCGGAGAACTGGTCGCTCAAGATTGCATTCCTTCACGCATCGGTCGCCCCAATATGGGGGTGGATAACCTGCTCTACAAGGGGACGAGATGGCGGGCGTGGACGCACGGTCACTCGGTCGGTCGAACCTTATAACCCGAGGCAGAGGAAGCTTGTTATAGCTGTACGCAGTGGGCTTGCGCCAGAGCGACATGACAAATAGCGGGCGGGGCAGCCCACTCCCCACCGCGGTGGCGGCGGGGGGAGGGGATTTCTATTACCGATTATTTCTTCAATTGCTTGGCGTTGGCGAACAGCGCGGCCATGGCGCCATTGGCGGCGGCCGGTTTCGGTTCGTTGCGCGGTGCGCTTTGCTGCGGCCGTGAGCCGCCACGGGATTGCCCGCCACGTGCCCCTTCGATCTTCTCGCCGGGCGTGTCGCCCATGCGCATCGACAGCGCGATGCGGCTGCGCGGGATATCCACCTCCATCACCTTGACCTTGACCACGTCGCCGGTCTTGACCGCCTCGTGCGGGTCTTTGACGAATTTCTCCGACAGCGCGGAGATATGCACCAGACCATCCTGGTGCACGCCGATATCGACGAAGGCGCCGAAGTTGGTGACGTTGGTCACTACGCCTTCGAGCATCATGCCCGGCTTGAGGTCGTTGAGCGTCTCGACACCGTCCTGGAATTCGGCGGTCTTGAACTCCGGGCGCGGGTCGCGGCCGGGTTTTTCCAACTCGGCGAGAATGTCGCCGATGGTCACCAGGCCGAAGGTCTCGTCGGTGAATTTCTTCGGATCGAGGCGCTTGAGGAAGCTCGCATCGCCGATCAACGAGCGGATGTCGCGGCCGGTGTCGGCAGCGATACGCTGCACCAGCGGGTAGGTTTCCGGGTGCACGGCGGAGGCGTCCAGCGGGTTGTCGCCATTCATCACGCGCAAAAAGCCGGCGGCCTGTTCGAAGGTCTTGTCGCCCAGGCGCGGCACCTTTTTCAGGGCGTCGCGGGTCTTGAACGCGCCATGGGCATCGCGATGGGCGACGATATTTTGCGCCAGGGTCGCATTGAGCCCGGAAATGCGCGCGAGCAGCGCGGCGGATGCGGTGTTGACGTCGACGCCGACGGCGTTCACGCAATCCTCGACCACCGCATCGAGCGAGCGCGCCAGCTTGAGCTGGGACACGTCGTGCTGGTACTGGCCGACGCCGATGGATTTCGGGTCGATCTTCACCAGCTCGGCCAGCGGGTCCTGCAGGCGGCGGGCGATGGAAACGGCGCCGCGCAGGGATACGTCGAGATCGGGGAACTCCTTGGCCGCCAATTCCGAGGCTGAATACACCGAGGCACCGGCTTCGCTGACCATCACCTTGGTCATCTTCAGCGCGGGGTATTTCTTGATCAGCTCGGCGGCCAATTTGTCGGTCTCGCGGCTGGCGGTGCCGTTGCCGATGGCGATCAGGTCGACCGAGTGCTTGGCGCACAGCGCGGCGAGCACGGCGATGGTCTGGTCCCACTGGTTTTTCGGCACGTGCGGGTAGACGGTGGCGGTATCGAGCAGCTTGCCGGTGGCGTCCACCACCGCGACTTTGCAGCCGGTGCGCAGGCCCGGGTCGAGGCCGAGGGTGGCGCGCGGGCCGGCCGGGGCGGCCAACAGCAGGTCGTGCATGTTGCGCGCGAATACCGAGATGGCCTCGTCTTCGGCGCCTTCGCGCAGCTCGCCGAGCAGGTCGGTTTCCAGGTGGGTATAGAGCTTGACCTTCCAGGTCCAGCGCACCACTTCACCGAGCCATTTATCGGCGGTGCGGTTCTGGTTGGCGATGCCGAAACGCTCGGCGATCATGCCTTCGCAGGGGTGCATGGTACCGGCGGTTTCGTCGCCGACTTTCAGGCTGGCGCTGAGAAAGCCTTCGTTGCGCCCGCGGAAGATCGCCAGGGCACGGTGCGAAGGGGCGTTCTTGAAGATTTCGTCGTGCTCGAAGTAATCGCGGAACTTCGCCCCTTCCTGCTCCTTGCCCGGCACCAGGCGGGCGCTGAGGGTGGCGTTGTCCTTGAGGAAACTGCGCAGGTTGCTGAGCAGGCTGGCGTCTTCGGCGAAGCGCTCCATCAGGATGTATTTGGCGCCTTCGAGCACGGCCTTGATATCGGCGAAACCTTTTTCCGCGTCGACGAAACGCGCGGCCTCGGCCTCCGGGTCCAGGGTCGGGTCGCCGAACAGGGCATCGGCCAGCTCGCCGAGGCCGGCTTCCAGGGCGATTTGGCCCTTGGTGCGGCGCTTCTGTTTGTACGGCAGGTAGAGGTCTTCGAGGCGGGTCTTGGTGTCTGCCAGGTTGATCTCGCGGCTCAGCTCGGGGGTCAGCTTGCCTTGCTCCTCGATGCTGGCGAGGATGCTGGCGCGGCGATCGTCCAGTTCGCGCAGGTAGCGCAGGCGCTCTTCCAGGGTGCGCAACTGGGTGTCATCCAGGCTGCCGGTGACTTCTTTACGGTAGCGGGCGATGAACGGCACGGTGGAGCCTTCATCGAGCAGCGCTACGGCGGCGGCGACCTGTTGCGGGCGCACGCCCAGTTCTTCGGCGATGCGGTTGTTGATGCTGAGCATAAGACGCTATCCACACTGGAACGAAAAACCGACCACGTAGCAGGCTGTTGAAAAACGTAGGTAGTTGTTCAACGGCCTGGTAGACCGCGGCCAGACGATAGAGCCGCGCATTATAGCCATTAGCGGCAAGCTGTAAGCGAGGAGCGCGTATGGGCATTGTGTGAACCAGGCGCGAATCTCTTGCGGCCAATGACGACAAATCTGCTAACAATGGCCCGCACGCCTGGGCTGGCGGCTGAGCCATAATGCCGGCGTTGGAAACCGTCGGCGCACGCTGAGCGTCACGGACTTTCGGTCAAGGAGCCCCTATGAACAGCACTGCCCCCGCGCTTGAAGGCGAAAAAATCCTGGTGGTCGACGACGACGCCCGTCTGCGCCGCCTGCTCGAGCGTTTCTTCGATGAACAGGGCTACCGCGTGCGGGCCGTGGAGAACGTCGAGCAAATGGATCGCCTATTGTCCCGCGAGCTGTTCCACCTGGTGGTGCTGGACCTGATGTTGCCGGGCGAGGACGGTTTGTCCGCCTGCCGCCGCCTGCGAGCGGCGAATAACCAGGTGCCGATCATCATGCTCACCGCCAAGGGCGACGAGGCCAGCCGGATTCAGGGGCTGGAGTTGGGCGCCGACGATTACCTGGCCAAACCCTTCAACCCGCGCGAATTGCTGGCGCGGATCAAAGCCGTATTGCGTCGGCAGGCCCCGCTGGTACCCGGCGCGCCGGGCAGCGAAGACGAAAGCGTGAGCTTCGGCGAGTACGAACTGTCGCTGGCCACCCGTGAGCTGAAGAAGGGCGATGAGGTGCACATGCTCACCACCGGCGAGTTCGCCGTGCTCAAGGCGCTGGTGCAGCATGCCCGCGAGCCGCTGACCCGCGACAAGCTGATGAACCTGGCCCGCGGCCGCGAATGGGACGCGCTGGAGCGCTCCATCGACGTGCAGATATCGCGCCTGCGCCGGCTGATCGAGCCTGACCCGTCCAAACCGCGCTATATCCAGACGGTCTGGGGCGTGGGCTATGTATTTGTGCCGGATGGCAATAAATGATGGTGCGCGGGTGATTTCACGCCTGGCAGCGCCGTTGCAGGTACTGATATTGAGTGCCGCCGCCTGGCTATTGGTCGTGTTGCTGCACGATCTTGGCTATGCACTGGCTGCCGAACTTGGCCGCACCGTGCGTGGCGGAGTGGGCTGGGGTGGTTTGATGCGCTTGGCGCTAGCGGTGTTCGCTCTGCTGACGCTGGTGCAGAATTGTGCGGCGTTGCGCTGGCCGGAGAAGCGTTGTCACATAGCCGTCGCCGCCTGGCTGCTGTTCGCCGTGCCCTTCACGCTGCTCTGCGACCCGCTCGGTAATTTGAGCCACCCCTATCGTTACCTCTACCTGTTGTGCTGTACCGCCGCCGGGGTTTGCCTCTCGCTGGCCGGTCAGCAGTTGTTCTTGCGCTGGCGACAGCGTCATGTTCCCCATGCCGCGATGGCCTGACCCATGAAAACTCCTGTCTGGTTCCCGCAAAGCTTCTTCGCCCGCACCCTATGGCTGGTGTTGATCGTGGTGCTGTTCTCCAAGGCGCTGACCCTGGTTTATCTGATGATGAACGAGGATGTGCTGGTCGATCGCCAATACAGCCACGGCGCGGCGCTGACCCTGCGCGCCTATTGGGCGGCGGACCCGGAGGATCGCGCGACCATCGCCGAGGCGGCGGGCTTGACGCGTGTTCCGCATGATGAGGTGCCAACCAGCGAACAGCATTGGCCCTACAGCGAGATATTCGAACGGCAGATGCAAGCCGAACTCGGCCCCGGGACCGAAGTGCGGGTGCGCGCGAAGAGCCCGCCCGCGCTCTGGGTGTACGCCCCGGCCCTGGGCGACGAGTGGCTGCGGGTGCCGCTCTATCCGCACCCGTTGCGTGGCCAGCGGATCTGGAGCGTGCTGGGCTGGTTCCTGGCCATCGGCCTGCTCTCCACCGCGGCTGCCTGGATTTTCGTCAGCCAGCTCAGTGCGCCGCTCAAGCGCCTGGTGTTCGCCGCTCGGCAGATCGGTCAGGGCCGTAGCGTGCACTTGCCGGTCAGCGATACGCCGAGCGAAATGACCGAGGTTTACCGCGCGTTCAACCAGATGGCCGACGACGTCGAGCAGGCCGGGCGCGAGCGCGAGTTGATGCTCGCTGGGGTGTCCCACGACCTGCGCACGCCGCTGACCCGTCTGCGCTTGTCCCTGGAGTTGCTCGGCAGCGACTCCGAGCTGACCGAGGACATGGTGCGCGACATCGAGGACATGGATGCGATTCTCGACCAGTTTCTCGCCTTTATCCGCGACGGCCGCGACGAGCCGTTGGAAACCCTCGACCTGCTCGAGGTAATCCGAGAGGTGGTGGCGCCCTACAACCAGCAGCAAACGCTGGTGCGTCTGTGCCTGGAGCCGGTACCGGCGTTTCCGCTACGCCGGGTGTCGATCAAGCGGTTGCTGGTCAACCTGATCGAAAACGCCCTGCGCTATGGCGGCAATGGGGTGGAAGTGGCGGTCTCGGTATCCGGCGATTGCAGCGCACCTTACGTGGTGCTCAGTGTGCTGGACCGTGGCGCCGGCATCGACCCGAACGAGCTGGGCAGTATCGTCAATCCGTTTATCCGCGGCGACCGCGCCCGTGGCGGCCAGGGCGCGGGGCTGGGCCTGGCGATCGTCAAACGCATCGCCGCGCTGCACGGCGGCAGCATCGAATTGCGCAACCGCTCCGGCGGCGGTCTGGAGGCGCGGGTATGTCTGCCGCTGGGACTGCTGCTGCCGCGCGACGCGGTTTAACGATGTCGTAGCCGGGGAGCTTTGGCGTCTGACACATCGCTCCCGGATTGCATCCGGGCTACGGGGCGGGGCGCTTGGCTTACCAGCTAGCCCTTGCCTTTGGTGCGGGTCAGGTGCGGGCCGCCGTTTTTCTCCAGGTATTGGATGACCAGGCTGGCGACGTCCTTGCCGGTGGTGGTCTCGATGCCTTCCAGGCCCGGCGAGGAGTTGACCTCCATCACCAGCGGGCCGTGGTTCGAGCGCAGGATATCCACCCCCGCCACCGACAGCCCCATGACCTTGGCGGCGCGGATCGCGGTCATGCGTTCTTCCGGGGTGATCTTGATCAGGCTGGCGCTGCCGCCGCGATGCAGGTTGGAGCGGAATTCGCCGGGTTTGGCCTGGCGCTTCATCGAGGCGATCACCTTGTCGCCGACTACGAAGCAGCGGATGTCCGCGCCGCCGGCTTCCTTGATGTATTCCTGCACCATGATGTCCTGTTTGAGGCCCATAAAGGCCTCGATCACCGACTCGGCGGCCTGCTGCGTTTCGCAGAGCACCACGCCGATGCCCTGGGTGCCTTCCAATACCTTGATCACCAAGGGGGCGCCGTTGACCATCTGGATCAGGTCGGGAATATCGTCCGGCGAGTGGGCGAAGCCGGTCACCGGCAGGCCGACGCCGCGTCGCGACAACAGTTGCAGCGAGCGCAGCTTGTCACGGGAGCGGGCGATGGCCACCGACTCGTTGAGTGGGAACACCCCCATCATCTCGAACTGGCGCAGCACCGCGCAGCCGTAGAAGGTCACCGAGGCGCCGATCCGCGGAATCACCGCGTCGAAACCTTCGAGCGGTCGCCCGCGATAGTGGATCTGCGGCTTGTGGCTGGCGATGTTCATATAGGCGCGCAGGGTATCGATGACCACCACCTCATGGCCCCGCTGCTGCCCGGCTTCGACCAGGCGGCGAGTGGAATACAGGCGCGGGTTGCGCGACAGCACGGCGATTTTCATTGGGCACCAGAAAGGTCAGCGAGGATGGGTTTCTTCTGTACGTAATTGAGCGCCGGATTGACCAGCAATTGCCCGTCGATCAGTGCTTTGGAGCCGAGCAGGATGCGGTAGCGCATGGTTTTACGGCAGGTCAGGGTGAACTCCACCGGCCAATCGCGCTCGCCCAGGGTCAGGCGCGTGCGGATCACATAACGGGTCTGCACATGGCCATTGGAGCTTTTCACGGTCTTCACCGACACCACCGGCGCTTCGCAGCGGTGCCGACGTTGCACCAGGGTGCCCAGGTGCGCGGCGAAACGTACCCATTGCTCGCCATCGCGCTCGAACGGCTGGATATCGCTGGCGTGCAGGCAGGAGGTTCTGGCGCCGGTATCGATCTTCGCGCGCAGGCCGACCATGCCCAGGTCGGGCAGATTTATCCACTCGCGCAGGCCGGTCACGTTGAGCTGGTCGAAAGTTTTCACAAACACCTGTCCGCAGTATTTGCGGGGCATTCTAGTTGGCCCTTATGACAACTGCATCAGGCAATTGATGGGCCCGGGCGGCCATTCCCGATGTGGTGGAAACGGCCAGTGTGCTACCTGACCGGCGGCAGCGGCGCCGGGCGAAATCCGCCTGAGTTTTCCCGTCGGCTGCTGGTCGACACTGGTGTGGCCTTGCCGATTCGGCTGGGCCGACGCCGCTCGCTGCTCTCGGCGGGCGTGGAGCTGGCGGAGGCGAAAATGGCTAAAACGCTTCGATGGGGTCTGCTGGTAGTGGTTGCGCTCGCATTGCTGCTAGTGCTGGTCGTCTCGTTGTTGGAGTCGCAGTGGGCCCGGCGGCAGTTGGAGGATCGCCTCAGTCAGCGCCTGGATGGCCGTGAGGTGCGGATCGGTAGCCTGGATATCGCCTGGGGGTGGCCGCCGGGTATCCATCTCGAACAGTTCAGCGTGGCCAACGCCGCCTGGGCTCGGCATGCGCAGATGGTGCAGTTGGCGGCGCTGGACCTGACCCTGGATGCCAGCGAGTTGCTGCAGGGCAACCTCAGCTTGACCCTGCTCGGCCTCGAGCGGCCGATCATCCATCTGGCTCGTCGCGAGGATGGCAAGACCAACTGGACGCCGCTGAAATCCCCGGATAGGGACGAGAAGGGCATGGGCATCGACCCGCAGGTGATCAAGATCACCGACGGTCAACTCAGCTACCGTGATGCCAGGCTGAACGCCGACCTGAACGTATCTTTCGCGACGACTCGGGACGATTCGGGCCAGCGCCATCTGCAAGTGAGCGGCCAGGGCGATCTGCTCGGCAAGCGGTTGGAGTTCAGCGCCGAGGGCGGGCCGCCCAGCCAGGCGCTGGCGCAAGGCTTGCCCTATACCCTGAATCTGCAAGGGCACCTCGGGCAGATTCAACTGAGTTTCGACGGCCAGGCCCAGCAACTGCTGCAGCTCGAGTCGCTGCAAGGCGAGTTGAGCCTTTCCGCCCCGGCCAGCGCACGGACCGCCCGGCCGCTCGGGCAGCCGTATTTGCGGGTGCCGGCATTCGAACTCAGCGCCAGGGTTGGTCATCGGGACCAGCGCTGGACGCTGGAAAACATCGACCTGAAAAGCGGCGAGAGCCAGTTGAGCGGCTCGCTGGTCTACGCGCGGGGGCAAACGCCGTGGTTCGACCTACAGATGCAGGCCAATCGACTCGACCTCAATCGCTGGGGCGTCATGGCGCTCGTCGAAGGGGGCGCTGGCGAGTCGCATCCGTCCGGGGCCTTGCAGCAGCGCGTGGCGCAAAGTCTTGAGCCGCTAAGGCGCTATCAGGGGCAGGTCGACCTGAGTATCGGTCAGCTCGACTACGGCGATGCCTCGCTGAGCGAGGTGGAAATTCAGGGGCGACTGGAGGATGCACGCCTGCGGATCGAGCGTATTCACGCCGTCCAGAACGGCGCCGAACTCAGCGCCCAGGCTTCGCTGAACTTCGCCGGCAACACGGCGACCGGCAGCATCGATGTCGAGTTGGACCAGGTCGATTTGGGTCGGGCGCTGGCGCCGTTGGGGTATCCGCGGCTCGGTACTCTCGACGGCGAGTTGCATGTCAGCCTCGGCGACGACGCGCTGCGGGTCGACAATACCCAGCTCAGCTACGCCGCGCCGGGACAGGGCTTGAGTGTGCAATTGCACGCGCAACCGGCCAAGTCAGGGGGCGTGCGGATCCAGGGCGAGGGTTCGCGTAACGGCGTGCCGCTGCAGTTCGATTTGCGTGTCGAGCCTCCGGCTGAGCTGCTGGCCGCAGAGCCCTACGGCATTCAGGGCAGCCTGACCTCCCGCGACAGCCAGCTGACCATCGACGGTAGCCTGACTCAGCCCTTGCAGTTGGCCAATGCCGACCTCAACGTCACCCTCGAAGGGCCAAATCCCGCCCGCCTCAAACCCTTGACCGGCCTCAACCTGCCGTCCTCGCCCGCCTATCGGTTGCACGGGCAACTGCTTTGGGACGAGCCCTTGCTGCGCGTGCAGAATATGCAAGGGCGCTTCGGCGACAGCGATGTCGGCGGCGATGTGCGGCTGCGCCTGGACGATCGACCGATGCTCTGGGCCACCCTGCGCTCGCAGACGCTGAATTTCACCGATCTGTGGCCGGTGCAGGACATCACCACCGATTCACGACCACGAAACGCCGATCTCTTTGCCGGCGACCCCTGGAAACTTGCGAGGATGCGCACCTTCGACGCGGATGTGGACTACCAGGTTGATAACCTCAACACCCGCAACGTGCCCTTGGGCAGAGTCGATCTGCAATTGAGCCTGGAGCGGGGTCTGTTGAAACTGCAACCGATGCGGATCGAACTCGGCGGCGGCGAGGTCTCCGGTCATCTCACCCTGGATGCCCGCAAGCCGCCGTTAAATGCGCAATTACAGCTATCGGCCAGGACGGTGAACCTCAAGCCGCTGCTGCGTCGCGGCGATTTGCCGAATGTCGCCGATGACTCGGCGGGTGTGATCGGCGGGCAGTTGGATGTGCAAGCTTTCGGCGACTCGATGGATGCTTTGATGGCCCACCTCGATGGCACACTCGAGCTGGCCATGTCCGGTGGGCAGCTGGATATGCTGACCGTCGAGTTGCTCGGTCTGGATGCCGGCGAGGGGCTGGTGAGCGCACTGGCCGAGGCCGATTCGGTGCCGATGAACTGCGCTTATGCGCGGCTCGCTGCCGACTCGGGGCTGGCGCAACTGGAGCGGTTCTTCATCGCTACCGCGGACAGCAACTTCATTGGCGGCGGCACCGTCAACCTCGATACGGAGCGCCTGGATCTGGTCTTCGAAGCCCATCCCAAAGACATCAGCATTGTTTCCAGCGATTCGCCGGTGCAATTACGGGGTACATTGAGCAATCCGGCGGTCAGCGTGGTCAGCGACGAGTTGCTGGCCAGAGGCCTTGCCAGCGTCGTCGGTGCGGTGGTCGCACCGCCGCTGGCGATACTGCCCTGGGTCGAACCAGGGCTTGGCGAAGGCTCGGGCATGGGCTGCCGAAATCTCCTGCAGGCTGACACTAAGATTGGGAAGCGATGAGCGACAAAGACGATGACAAGGTGCGCCTGGACAAGTGGCTCTGGGCCGCGCGCTTTTACAAGACCCGCGCCCTGGCCAAAGCGGCGATAGAAGGCGGCAAGGTGCATTGCCGCGGTGAACGCTGCAAACCGGGCAAGGAGCCGCGGGTGGGCGACGAATTGCTGATCCGCAATGGCTTCGACGAGCGCACGGTGGTGATCCGTGCGCTATCGGCGGTGCGCCGCGGCGCGCCCGAAGCCCAGACGTTGTATGCGGAAACCGCCGAGAGTATCGAGCGCCGGGAGCGCGCCGCCGCGCAGCGCAAGGCCGGCGCCCTGGGCGTGCAGACCGACGGCCGGCCGAGCAAGAAGCAGCGGCGGCAATTCCAGCAATTTCATGGCGCGCAGGATTGATCGCTAGCAGGCTGTTGAAAAACTACCTACGTGGCCGAGACGGCGTTAAAAACGGCCTCAAAGTGCTCATTTACAGCAGTAAACTCCGCCTTTTCGGCCATTTTTGCCTTGTCTCGCCTGCCTCGCCAACGTTTTTCAACGGCCCGCTAGTCGCGCATATCCGCGTAGCGATCGTCGGTTTTGAACACCAGCGGCTGGGCGAAGCCCGGCACCTTGATGCGCTCCTGGCTGATTTCGATCTGGCGGTCGTCGATCAGGTCGTTGCCGAAGTTGTAGATGATCTGCAACTGGCCCTGGGTCGCCTGCTCGTCGTACTGCAGGGCGGCGGCGCGGGTCTGCTCGCGGCGTGCGCAATAGGCGGCGAACGCCTCCTCGCCATGGCGTTTGCGCAGCATCCGCTCGACCACGTGGGGGGCCAGCACCACGGCGCTGGCATTGTTGCCGCCGAAGCCCTTGGAGTTGATAAAGCACACGTCCAGCGCCTGCTCGCCGACCTGACGGTCCTTGGTGGCAATGCTCAGGTGCTGTTGGTGCACGTCCTCGGCGACCGCGTCGATGGTCTTGATCCCCGGGATCACTCCGTACTTGAAACTGCCCAGGGCGGAGATCACCTGATCGCCGCTGGCGGTCGCCAGGGAGTGGCCGACGAAGGCCTTGGCCGCGGTCACCGGCCATTGCTCGATGGCGAAACTGGCGGCGATGCGGTCGAGCAGCTCGGATTCGGTGACCCGGTTGGCCGGGGTGCTGGAACCGTGGGCATGGACGAAGCTGCGCTGGCGCACGGCCTCGACGCCGAGCAATTGCACGGCGCTGGCCACGGCTTTGGCCACGGTCAGGTAGTTGCCCGGGCCGGGCGCGGAAATGGACTTCTTGAAGCCGTCGGCGCTGATGAACACATCGGGCACCGCACCGTGGATGTCGGCGCCGAGCTGCAGGGCCAGTTCGTCGTCCATCAACACCACGAACTGGCAGGCCTCGGCCAGGGTGAAGCCGCAGTTCTCGCCGAACGGCCGGCTGGCGCGGCGGAAGTCCACCTCTTCATCGGCCATCTCGGTCTTGCCTTCGATCTGCCGCAGGCCGTCCTCGGTGGCCAGGGCGCCCATGGCGCCGTAGCCCTCGATGCATTCCTGGTTGATCGGCGCTTCGCTGCTGCCGACGATCACCACCCGGGCCTTGCCGGCGGCGATCTGTTCGATGCCTTTCTGCAGGTTGTAGAGGAAGGTCGCGCAGGCGCCGGTGATGCTGCCGGTGGTGCCGACGCTGCCGAGTACATAGGCGTTGATGAAGTCCGCCGGCATGCTGTTGAGACCCAGTGCCAGCTGCTTGGCGGTGACCCGGCCGCCCTTGAGGCGCGACTGCATCATGCCGCCAAAGCCGTTTTCGTCGAGCTGGCTCATGATGCAGCTGGCGAAGACCGCGATCTCGTCTGGCGCGACCTGATCGACGATGCGCTGCCAGGGCAGGCCGATCGAGCGCAGGGCATCGGTCACGCCGACAATGGCCATGCTCAGGCCGCGCGGGTGGAAGCGCGAGTTGTAGTGTTCGCTCGGCTCGAAGCCGCTCGGCAACTGACCGGCGGATTTCACCGGCAGGGCGCGGTAGCTGTCCACCTTGAAGTCGCAGTTGTCGTGCAGGGTGACCCGCACCTCGCTGGCGTTGATTTGTTCGACCGACCAGTTGGCCGGCAGTGGCTCGGGCAATTGTTTGCGCAGGCTGATAAAGCTCAGCGGGGCGCCGTCCGCACCGCTGACGCTGAGGTTCTTGTGCCAATGGGCGGCGTCGACATCCAGGTGCTGCGCTTCGATGCGCCGCACCAGGGTCGAGGCCAGCACTTGCTCGGCGAAGCGCTGCTCGATCTGCGCGAGGGTCAGGGCGGTGCCGTCGGCGCTTTGGTAAACGCCATCGACCGCGCTCACTAATTTCATCATCACCGCCAGACCGGCAATGGTTTCCTGGCGCGCGCGGGTGTCCATCGACTCGATTACGGTGCGGCGGAAACCATGGTGAAAAGAGCTGCGGCCGGCTGCGTTATAACCACCAAAACCAACGATCACGGGTAAGCGAGATTTCACGCGGAAACTCCTTGAAAAAGGGGGCAAGGCAGGCTCGTACAACGCGGCGCATACCTATCGCCGATGCTGCGGGCATAGGCAAAACTGGCCACACAGGCACCGGCTTGAATGTTCGAATGCTTATGCTGACGTGGCTAATGACTCGTGAGTCACTGCTTCGACCAAGGTCGCGCTTCGCCAAGACCCTACACCTGCTAGGGTTTATCCAGCCCAAGATGCAGCTGGAGAGCACCGATGCACAGCATTAACCCCTATGAGTACGGCATGCCGCGCGACGCGGCGAATTTTCAGGCGCTGAGTCCGTTGAGCTTTATCGAGCGCGCGGCCAGCGTGTATCCGCAGCGTCTGGCGTTGGTCAACGGCAGCCTGCGGCAGACTTGGGGCGAGACCTACGGCCGCTGCATCCGTCTGGCTTCGGCGCTGGCCAAACACGGCATTGGCGTCGGCGATACGGTCGCGGTGATCGCGCCGAACGGCCCGGCGATGTTCGAGGCGCATTTCGGCGTGCCCATGTGCGGCGCGGTGCTGAACGCCATCAATACCCGCCTGGACGCCGAGGCTATCGCCTTTATCCTGCAGCACGGCGAAGCCAAGGTGCTGTTGGTCGATAAGGAATTCGGCGAAATGGTCCAGCGCGCTATCGGCCACCTGCCCAATTCGCCCCTGGTGATCGGCATCGATGACCCCGAATATGCCGACGGCCAATTGATCGGCCAGTACGACTACGAAACCCTGTTGGCCCAGGGCGACGTCGACTATGCCTGGCAGATGCCCGCCGACGAGTGGCAGGCGATCGCTCTGAATTACACCTCGGGTACCACCGGCAACCCCAAGGGCGTGGTCTACCACCACCGCGGCGCGCACCTCAATGCGTTGTCCAATGCGATGTGCTGGGACATGAGCCGTTTCCCGGTGTACCTGTGGACGCTGCCGATGTTCCATTGCAACGGCTGGTGTTTCCCCTGGGCGCTGGCGGCCTACGTCGGGGTCAATGTGTGCCTGCGCCATGTGCGCGCCGAAGCGATCTACCCGGCGATCGCCGAGCACGGCGTCGACCACTTCTGCGGTGCGCCCATCGTGCTGAATATGCTGGCCAACGCCGCCGACGAGTTGAAGGCACTGAAGACCCAGCCGGTCAAGGTGCTGACCGCCGGCGCGACACCGCCCGCCGCGGTGATCGAAGCCATGGAAGCTTTGGAGTTCCGCGTCACCCATGTCTATGGCCTGACCGAAACCTATGGCCCCAGCGTGGCCTGCGAGTGGAAGGCCGAGTGGGACAGCGAAACCCCGGAGCAACGCGCCCGCCTGAAATCCCGCCAGGGCGTGCGGGCACCGCTGCTCGACGGCCTGATGGTGGCCGACCCGGATACCTTGCAACCGGTGCCCAAGGACGGCGAGACCATCGGCGAAATCATGATGCGCGGCAACGTGGTGATGAAGGGCTACCTGAAGAACCCGACGGCCACCGCCGAAGCCTTCGCCGGCGGCTGGTTCCATTCCGGCGACTTGGCGGTGTGGCACGCCGACGGTTATGTGGAGATCAAGGACCGCTCCAAGGACATCATCATTTCCGGCGGCGAGAACATCTCCTCGATCGAGGTGGAGGACGTGCTCTACCGCCACCCGCAGATCCTCGAGGCGGCGGTGGTGGCCATGGCCCATGATAAATGGGGCGAAACGCCATGCGCCTTCGTCACCCTCAAGCCGGGTGCCGAGTTGACCGCCGCGGAGGTGATCGCCTTCTGCCAACAGCGCATGGCGCGCTTCAAGGTACCGGGCTGCGTGGTGTTCACCAGCCTGCCGAAAACCTCCACCGGCAAGGTGCAGAAGTTCGTCCTGCGCGAGCAGGCCAAAGCCATGGCGGCGAGCGGCAAGGTGGCGTAGCGGCTGTGATGGGGGTGGTGCGTTGTTCCGTTATCCACTTCGCTTTTGTAGCCTGGATGACATCCGGGAGCGGTTCGGCCGTTAGCTATTTCCCCGGATTTCATCCGGGCTAAAACACAGGTAATCCGTAGCCCGGGTCGAGCGAAGCGACACCCGGGAAAGGGTGCCCTGGGTATCGCTGTGCTCAACCCAGGCTACAGGTTGCATATGTAGCCCGGATACAACGCTCTCCGGATTTCATCCAGGCTCCGGGCTACAAAAAAAAGCCCGGCGCTAAGGCCGGGCTGAAAGTGCAGGAAAGTGCACACGGAATAGTCGTTGAATCAGCTCATGCCCAGCCAGTTCGGCAGAGCCAAGGACACGGCCGGGATATAGGTGATCACCATCAGGAAGCCGAGCAGCAGCATCAGCCACGGCCAGGCCGCGCGGACCACTGCGGTCAGCGGCATGCCGGTCACCGCCGAGGTGACGAACAGGTTCAGCCCCACCGGCGGGGTGATCAGGCCGATCTCCATGTTCACCACCATGATGATGCCCAGGTGGATCGGATCGATACCCAACTGCACGGCGATCGGGAAGAGGATCGGCGCGAGGATCAGGATGATCGCCGAAGGCTCCATAAAGGCGCCGGCCACCAGCAACACAATGTTCACCACCAGCAGGAACTGCCAGGGTTGCAGGCCCATCTCGACCACCCAGGCGGTGATGGTCTGGGGGATCTGCTCGGTGGTCAGCACGTGGGCGAAGAGCATGGCGTTGGCGATGATGAACATCAGCATGATGCTCAGCTTGCCGGACTCCAGCAGTACTTTCGGGCACTCGCGGATGCGCATGTCCTTGTACACGAACAGCGCCACGAAGCCGGCGTAGACCGCCGCAACCGCGGCCGCTTCGGTCGGGGTGAACATGCCCGAGTAGATACCGCCGAGGATGATCACCATCAGCAGCAGACCCCAGATCGCTTCGCGCGCGGTGCTCAGGAGTTCGCGGAAGCTGGCGCGTGGCATGGCCGGCAGGTTCATTTTGCGCGCCACTATGTAGATCGCCACCATCAGCGCCACACCCAGCAGCAGACCCGGTATCACCCCGGCCATAAACAGCTTGCCGACCGATTGCTCGGTCGCCGCGGCGTACACCACCATGACGATCGACGGCGGGATCAGGATGCCCAGGGTGCCGGCGTTACACACGATACCGGCGCCGAATGCCTGCGGGTAACCGGAGCGCACCATACCGGCGATGGCGATCGAGCCCACCGCGGCGACGGTCGCCGGGCTGGAACCCGAGAGTGCGGCGAACAGCATGCAGGCCATCACCGCGGAAATCGCCAGACCGCCACGGATATGGCCGACGCAAGCATTGGCGAAGTCGATCAGGCGCTTGGCCACGCCTCCGGTGGTCATAAAGGCGCCGGACAGCAGGAAGAACGGGATCGCCAGCAGGGTGTAGTGCTCGCTGGTTTCGAACAGCTTGATCGCCAGTGAACGTACCGAGTCCGGGCTGAACAACATGATGGTCACCGAGCCGGCCAAACCGAGCGACACGGCAATCGGCACGCCGATGAACATCAGCAAAAACAGCAGGAAGAACAGGAACAGGATGGTCATTATTTGTGTTCCTCGTGTTCGGTCAACTTCATCGCTTCGGCGGCTTCATCGGCCAGGCCGAGGCCGGTCTGCTGGTTACGCAGGATGCGCACGAAGATTTCCAGGAAGCGGATAAACACCATGGCGTAACCGAACGGCACGATGACGGTGATATGCCATTGCATGATGCCGTAGTGACCCAGGTCCTCGGCGCCGATGCCGGCGCTGAGCAGCGTGCCCATCCAGTCGAAGCTGGCCACTGTGATCAGACCCGCGTAGCCCAGGCAGGCCAGGCAGGCAATCAGGCCGATGATTCGCTGCACCGGCTTGCTGGCCAGTTTGACCAGAGCGTCGACACCGATATGTCCGGCGGTGCGCACGCCATAGGCCAGGCCGAAAAAGATCAGCCAGGCGAACAGGGCTTTGGTCAGGGCAATGCTCCAGGTCATCGCTTGGGCCATCGCCAGAATGCTGTCGCCAATGGCGAAGAAAAACTCGCTGCTAGCTTCCCAGCGATCCGCCAGGGCGTAGAACAGCGTGTAAAAGTTGTTAAGGATCACGTAGACGAAGGTCACCAGCGTCATGGCGGCCAATAGAAAGGCGATAAAGCCTTCCTCGAAGTGGTCCCAGACGCGCCGCAAGGCGTTCATCGATAGAGTCTCCAGGGGTGGAGTGGATAGCGCAGGGTCACTGCGGACCGCTGTCCGCAGTGGGTAGGATCGGTTGAGTCGCAGGCGGCGATACCCATCGGATCGAGCGGATGGGTATCGCTGCGCTCAATTGCTCCTACTGGTTGGCTGCGTCTGCGGCCTTGATCAGGTCGGCGCCGATTTCGCTTTCGAACTTGCTCCACACCGGCTTCATCGCGTCGCGCCACATGCCGCGCTGCTCAGGAGTCAGGGTGAGGATTTCGGTGGTTTTGGCATCGAGGATGCGCTGCTTGTCGCCATCGTTAAGCGCGCCGGCTTGCTTGTTAACCTCGGCGGTGACTTCCACGACGATCTTTTCCAGCTCGCTGCGCACGTCTGCCGGCAGTTCGTTCCAGAATTTGGTGTTGGTGATCAGCATGTAGTCCAGAACACCGTGGTTGGATTCGGTGATGAACTTCTGCACTTCATGCATCTTCTGGCTGTAGATGTTCGAGTAGGGGTTCTCGGCACCGTTGACCACGCCGGTCTGCAGGCCTTGGTAAACCTCGGCGAAGCTCATTTTGCGCGGGTTGGCTTTGACCGCTTTGAACTGCTCTTCGAGAACCGCGGAAGCCTGCACGCGGAACTTCAGGCCGCGGGCGTCTTTCGGTTCGATCAGCGCTTTGTTGGCCGACAGTTGCTTGAGGCCGTTATGCCAGTAGGCCAGGCCGGTGATGTTCTTGGCTTCCATGGATTTCAACAGAGCCTGACCTTCCGGGCTTTGCTGGAAGCGGTCGACCGCGGCCATGTCCTTGAACAGGAACGGCAGGTCGAATACCTGGATTTGCTTGGTGTACTGCTCGAACTTGGCCAGCGAAGGGGCGATCAGCTGTACGTCGCCGAGCAGCAGTGCCTCCATCTCCTTGCCGTCGCCGAACAGCGAGGAGTTCGGATAGACCTCGACGCGGACTTTGTCGCCCAGACGCTCTTCGGCCAGCTTCTTGAACAGCAGCGCGCCTTGCCCCTTGGGGGTGTGCTCGGCAACCACGTGGGAGAACTTGATGACGATCGGCTCGGCGGCTTGGGCCATGCCGGCGATGCTCAGCGACAGGGCGCATGCCAGCGCCTTGGCAGTCAGTTTGAACATGGAATGCTTCCTCTTATTTTGCTTATTTTGTTTTGGTGGGCGCGTTATGCGCCGCAGCGCTGCAGGGCGGACCAACAATAAACCAGTCTAGGTGACCTGCCGGAAAACGACAGGTTCGGGTCGCGATGACCGGGCCGGTACTTGTTGAATCGCCACAGGTAGTAGAGCAACCGGCATGCCAGGTCGCCGAAATACTCCGATTGGCGGGTGCGGGGCGCGTTTGCGCTGGGGCTTGGTAGGGTTATGCAGCGGCCCGCGGTGCGGGCCAGTGGCAGGGAGTTCGCTGGCTTTGGCGGAAACCCGCCATTTACTCGAATTCCTCTGGCGGGAATCCGCCGGTCTCGGCGAAGCTGAGGCCGTGCTTGCGCAGTTTGTCGTGCAGGGTTTTGCGCGGCACGCCGAGGGCTTCTGCGAGGCTGCGCAACGAGTTGTGCGAACGGCTCAGTTCGGCGCTGATCAGGCTGCGTTCGTAGGCTTCCACCTGGGCGCTCAAGCCGCTGGCCGGCACCGGCGTCTCGGTCTCGGGCGGCGCTTGCAGGTCGAGATCCAGACCCAGGCCCAGGGCGAAGCGCTCGGCGGCATTCTGCAGTTCGCGTACGTTGCCCGGCCAGCTATGGCGCAGCAGGGCGGCGCGTTGCTGCGGTTGCAGCGCCCGTGGGGGCAGGCCATGGCGGCTGCCGGCGGCCTCGGCGAAGTGCTGGAACAGCAGCAGTGCATCCTCGCCGCGCTCGCGCAATGCCGGGATCCGTAGCGGCGCGACATTCAGTCGGTAATACAGGTCGGCGCGGAAACGGCCCTGATCGGCGGCCTGGCGCAGGTCCTCCTTGGTCGCGGCGATGACCCGGATATCCAGGGGGATCAACTGGTTGCCGCCGAGGCGCTCGACCACCCGCTCCTGCAGCATGCGCAGCAGTTTGACCTGCACCTCCAGGCTCATGCTCTCGATTTCGTCGAGGAACAGAGTGCCGCCATTGGCGAATTCGAACTTGCCGATACGCCGCTTCTGCGCGCCGGTAAAGGCCCCGGCCTCGTGGCCGAACAGCTCGCTTTCCACCACCGACTCGGCCAGGGCGCCGGCGTTGATCGCGACGAAAGGCCCGTCGCGGCGGCTGGACAGGTCGTGCAGGGCGCGGGCGACCACTTCCTTGCCGGCGCCGGTTTCGCCGAGGATCAACACGTCGGCGCCGATACTGGCCAGGGCGCCGATCTGTTCGCGCAGGCGCAGCATGGCCGGCGATTGGCCGACCAGGCGCGCGCTCAGTTGCTGGCGGTCGGCCAGGGCCAGGCGCAGGTTGCGGTTTTCCAGCACCAGACGGCGTACTGTCAGGGCGCGGCGCACGCTGTCGAGCAGGTCTTCGCTGGCGAAGGGTTTTTCCAGAAAATCGTAGGCGCCGGCGCGCATCGCCTGCACGGCCAGGGGGACATCGCCGTGGCCGGTGATCAGCAGCACCGGCAGTTCCGGGTCTTGCTCGTGCAACTGTTCTAGCAGTTGCAGGCCGTCGATGCCGGGCATGCGGATATCGCTGACCACCACGCCGGGCCAGTCATGGCCGATGCGCGCGGCCAGCCCGCGGGCGTCGGCCAGGCTGGTGACTTTCAAACCGGCCAGATCGAGGGTCTGGCTCAGGGCTTGGCGCAGGTGTGGATCGTCATCGATCAGCAGAACCTGGGTACGGGTGTCGAGGCTGGTCATATCGGGTAATCCTCAGCCGTCCGGGCGCTCACGCCATGTTCGGCGGCACGCAGGCGGACGATCAACAGGGCGCCGCCCTCGGCATGGTTGGCGAACAGCAATTCGCCGCCCAGGGCACGCATCAGGGTATCGCAGATCGCCAGGCCCAGCCCCAGTCCCTGGGCGCTGGTCTTGGTGGTGAAGAAGGGTTCGCGAGCGCGTTGCAGCGCATCGGCGGAAAACCCTGGGCCGTTGTCGCGTAGATGCAGCTCGATGCCTTCGGCGTGGCGCTCGGCGCTGAGCCAGATGCGCCGCGGTTGGGGCACTTCGGCGAGGGCGTCGAGGGCATTGGCCAAGAGGTTGCCGAGCACCTGGCGCAGGCGGGTTTCGCCCGCCTGTACCCACAGGGTCGCCTCGGGCAGGTCGCGGATCAGCTCCACCTCCATGCTGCGTCGGCGCTTGGCCAACAGCGCCAGGGCATCGTCGATGGCCGGCTGCAGGGCCACGGTTTCCGGGGCATGCCTGTCGCGCCGGGCGAAGGCGCGCAGATGGGCGATGATCGAGGCCATGCGCTCGGTCAGCTCGCTGATCGATTTCAGGTTGGCGCGGGCATCCTCGTTGCGTTGATGGTCGAGCAATACCCCGGCGTTGTCGGCATAGCTGCGGATCGCCGCCAGCGGCTGGTTGAGCTCGTGGCTGATGCTCGCGCTCATGGTGCCCAGGGCCGACAGCTTGCTGGCCTGAACCAGTTCGTCCTGGGCCTGTACCAGTTCCTGCTGGGCTTGTTCGCGCTCCAGCACTTCCTGCTTCAGCCGGCTGTTGAGCAGCTCCAGATCCTGGGTGCGCTCCTGCACTCGGCGTTCCAGATGCTGGCGCGCGCGGGCATCCAGCGCGATGCGTTCGAGGTAGTGGCGACGCCGTTGCATCAGCAGGCCGAGCAGCAGCATCAACAGCGACAACACGCCGGCGCCAGCGGCCACGGCGGTGCGCACCGGACGGTCGATCAGGGTGCGCGGGGCGAGAATGCTCACCGACCAGCCGATCTCGGTAAGCTCGCGCTGCTGCCTGATCCAATTTTCCTCGTCGAGCTGCAAAGGCGGCGGCGACAGCGTCTGATAGGGCCGGTTGGCGGCAACCGCGGCGCGCTCGGCGGCGTCCAGTGGGCGGCTGGCGGTAAAGCGCCAGGCGCTGTTGGAGGTGAGGATCACCACGCCGTTGGCGTCGGTGACCAGCAGCTGTTCCGGTGTGTTGCCCCAGAGCGTTTCGGTGTGATCCAAGTCGACTTTGACTACCAGCGCGCCGAGGTTGTGGTCGCCGTTGCGCACCGCCGCGGCGAAGTAATAGCCGCGTTTGCCCGAGGTGGTGCCCAAGCCGAAGAAGCGTCCGGGGCGCCCGGCGATAGCCTCGCGAAAGTAGGGACGGAAGGCGAAGTTGCGGCCGACGAAGGAGTCCTCCTGATCCCAGTTGGAGGCCGCCAGCGTGTTGCCCTCGGGGTCCATCAGGTAGATCACATCGGCGCCGGTCTGTGCGCGCACCTGGTCGAGCAGGCGGTTGGCGTTATCCACCACGCGGCTGTTGTCCGGCTTGGCCAGGGTGCTGCGCAGGGCCGGCAGATCGCCGAGGATCTGTGGCAATACCTCGTAGCGGCCGAGGGTGCCGATCAGGTTGGCGACATAGAGATCGAGGGTCTGACGGTTCTGTTCGATCAGCACGCCGCTGTAATAGCGCTCGGCGAGCTGTTGCAGCGGCCAGAGCAGCGGCGCCAACAGCAGCGTCAGCAGAATCAGGTTGCGCCAACGGGGACGGCGCGGGTGGGGCAGGGGCGACATGGTGGGTCTCGTGATTAAGGCGCTCGATAGATTCTATGCAATTACCGGGCAAATCAGCCGATATGGGCAATACTGCAATAGAGATACTTCGCCGCACAGACTGCTGCGCATCAGCGCCGTCCCGCCCGATTGAGTATCGCGAAGTTACGAATCGTAGCCTGTCGGCAGTACTCGCCAGCCGCAGGAATATGTTCATTCGCGCCAGGCATGGACGGTTCGCGCTTGTTCGTCCTGGAGGTGTCTTATGTTGGCCCAACTAACCGTCCGTGCGCGTTTGCTCCTGTTGGCCGTGCTGCCGTTGCTGGTGCTGATCCTGGTAATCACCATGGCATTGACCAATGCCAGCCGCCTGAACCGCAGCTTCGACGAGCTGTTCGTCCATCGCATGCAGCCGATCAGCCAGCTCAAGCTGGTGTCCGACGCCTATGCCGTGGCGATGGTCGATGCGCTGCATAAATACCGTGCCGGGGTATTCGACGCGGCGCGCTTGCGTAAGGAGTTCGCCGAGGCCCGCCAGCGTGGCGATCAAGCCTGGTCGGCCTACACGGCGACCAATCTGACCGACGACGAAAAGGCCCGGGTCGAACGTACCAAGCCGCATTTACTGCGGGTGCAGCAACTGGCGGATCAATACCTCGGGCAAATCGACAACGGCCAATTGCTCGCCGCCGAGGCCAATACCTTCAACCGTACCCTGTACGACACCTTCGACCCCTTGGGCGGCGAGCTGGGCGATTTGATCAGCCTGCAACTCAGCGAAGGCGAAAAGCTCGGTGCGCAGACCGCCAGCCAATACCAGTCGATCAGGAACACCTTTATCGTCATCGGCGCGATCGCCTTGCTGCTGGTGTTGGCCGCGGCGTTGCTGATCAGCCTGTCGATCATTCGCCCGTTGTCGGCGTTGTGCGCGGTGATCAGCGATGTCCAGCAGTCCGCGGACCTGACCCTGCGTGCCGATGTCGTCGGGCGCGACGAGGTCGCCGATACCGCCCGTGCATTCAATGCGCTGCTCGGCCATCTGCAGGAGTTGATCCGGCACCTGGCCGGCGCCGCCGCTCAGTTGGCCACGGCCTCCGAAGAAATGAGCGCGATCAGTACCCAGGTCAGCCATGCCGCGACGGCCCAGGGCGATCAGACCAATATGGTCGCCACCGCGATCCAGCAGATGAGCGTGGCGGTTCAGGAAGTCGCGCGCAATGCGCTCAGCACCGCGCAAACCGCCACCGACGCCAATCAGGAGGCGCGCCAGGGCAATGAGCTGGTGCAGTCCAACCTCAAGGCGATTCAGGGGCTATCGGCGTCGGTGGAAAAGGCCGGCGAAGTGATCGATACCCTGCATAGCCAGAGCGACGAGATCAGCAAGGTGCTGGGGGTGATTCAAAGCATTGCCGAACAAACCAATTTGCTCGCGCTGAATGCCGCAATCGAAGCCGCCCGGGCCGGCGACGCCGGGCGTGGGTTCGCCGTGGTGGCCGACGAGGTGCGCAGCCTGGCCAGCAATACGCAGAAAGCCACCGAGTCGATCCGCGGCATGATCGATGCGTTGCAAGGCGGCGCGCGCAGTGCGGTGAACGCCATGCAGGCCTCCCGCGAGCAGGCGCAGAACAGTGTCAGCCATGCCCGCGAGGCCGGCGAGGTGCTGACCCATATCGCCCATGCGGTCGAAGGTATCGCCGACGGCAATGCACAGATATCCACGGCCACGGAGCAGCAGACCTCGGTGACCGGTGAGATCAGCCATAACATCAGCAGCCTCAACGACAGCATCCGCGATGTGGTCAACGGCGCCGAGCAAAGTTCGATTGCCAGCCGCGACCTGGCCAAGCTGGCCAGCGAACTGCAGCAGCAGGTGCAGCGCTTCAGGGCTTAGCAGGCCGTTGAAAAACGTAGGTGAGGCAGCCAGCGCAAGGCAAAAACAGGCGAAAAAGCGGAGTTTACGTGTTGTAAATGAGCATTTTGACGGGGGCGCCTAGCCTGGGCTCGCATACGAGCCTGTTTTTAACGCAGCGATGGCAACGCAAGTAGTTTTTCAACAGCCTGTTAGGGGGCGTTATCGCTCGGTAAGGCATTCGGCCAGGGCCGCCCGCCAGTCCGGCAATTGGATCGCCCAGTCGCGTTGCAGGCGCGTGCAGTCCAGGCGTGAATTGAGCGGGCGGCGGGCCGGGGTCGGGTAGGCGCTGCTGGGAATCGGCGTCGGCTCGCAAGCCTGCTTACCCTGGGCGCGCAGATGTTCGGCGATGGCGCTGGCAAAGCCGTGCCAGCTGGTTTCGCCCAGGCTCGTCAGGTGATAGATGCCCCAGGGGCCGGATCGGCCCACGCGCCAGTGCTCGATCAACTGGCCGGTGGCCCGGGCGATGCTGCCGGCCCAGGTCGGCGCACCGATCTGGTCGGCCACCACATTGAGGCTGTCGCGCTCCTGTAACAGGCGCTGCATGCTCAGCAGGAAATTGCTGCCATGCCGCGAATAGACCCAGCTGGTGCGTAGGATCAGGTACGCGCCGCCGACCGCCTGAATCGCCTGCTCGCCGGCCAGTTTGCTGCGCCCGTAAAGGTTCAGCGGGTTGGGCGCATCCTGCTCGGTGTAGGGCGTCGGCTTGCTGCCGTCGAATACGTAGTCGGTGGAGTAGTGGATCAGCGGCACACCCAGCTCGGCGGCGCGCTCGGCGAGCAGGCCGGGCGCCACGGCGTTGATCGCGAAGGCCAGCTCCTGCTCGCTTTCGGCGCGGTCTACGGCGGTATGGGCGGCGGCATTGACGATCAAGTCGGGGTGCAGCCTCTGCAACTGGCGGCGCAGTTGCTCGGGTTGGCTGAGGTCCAGCTGCGCCCGGCCGAGCACGCTGAGTTCGGCCTGTTGCCCGAGGCTCAATTGCAGTTCGTGGCTGAGCTGACCGTGCTGGCCGAGCAACAGGATTTTCATGGGAATAGATCGGCGGCGCTGAAGGCAAGGCCAGCCTGGTCCTTGGCCGAGAGTTGCGGCGGCCCATCCAGCGGCCAGTCGATGGCCAGTGTCGGGTCGTCCCAGCGGATACAGCGCTCATGCTCGGGCGCGTAATAGTCGGTGGTTTTGTAGAGGAATTCGGCGACTTCGCTAAGCACCAGAAAGCCATGGGCGAAGCCTTCCGGCACCCATACTTGGCGTTTGTTCTCGGCCGAGAGGTGTACGCCGAGCCAGCGGCCGAAGCTCGGCGAGCTGCTCCGCAGGTCCACCACCACGTCGAATACTTCGCCGGCGGTGACCCGCACCAGCTTGCCCTGGGCCTGCTGCACCTGGTAATGCAGGCCGCGCAGTACGCCGCGCTGGGAACGCGAATGGTTGTCCTGGACGAATTCACACGCAAGGCCGGTGGCCTGTTCGAAAGCGCGTGCGTTGAAGCTCTCGTAGAAAAAGCCCCGCGCATCGCCGAACACCTTGGGCTCGAGAACCAGCACGCCGGGCAGTTCGCTGCGGATAACCTGCATATTCACTCCTCGGCCAGGCCGAACAGGTACTGGCCATAGCCTGTTTTGCCGAACAGTTGGGCTTGTTCTAGCAACTGGCGCTTGTCGATCCAACCTTGCTGGTAGGCGATTTCCTCCAGACACGCCACCTTCAGACCCTGGCGATGCTCGATGGTTTGCACGTATTGCGAGGCGTCCAACAGGCTGTCGTGGGTGCCGGTATCGAGCCAGGCGAAGCCGCGGCCGAAGCGTTCCACGCGCAAATCGCCGCGTTGCAGATAGGCGTTGTTGACGTCGGTGATTTCCAGCTCGCCGCGTGCCGAGGGCTTCACCGCCTTGGCGATCTCGATCACCTGGTTGTCGTAGAAATACAGGCCGGTCACCGCATAGCTGGATTTCGGAATGGCCGGTTTTTCCTCGATGGACACGGCGCGGCCGGCGTCATCGAATTCGACCACGCCGAAGCGCTGCGGATCCTTGACCCAATAGCCGAACACGGTGGCGCCGTGGGGTTCGGCGGCTGCGCGCAGTAGCTTCTCGGTGAAATGCTGGCCGTGGAAGATATTGTCGCCAAGGATCAGGCACACCGAATTGGTGCCGATAAACGACTCGCCGATCAAGAACGCCTGGGCCAGGCCGTCCGGCGAAGTTTGCTCGGCATAGCTCAGGTGCAAGCCGAACTGGCTGCCGTCGCCGAGCATCTTCTGAAAATGCGGCAGATCCACGGGCGTCGAGATGATCAGGATTTCGCGGATGCCGGCGAGCATCAGCACCGAAATCGGGTAATAGATCATCGGCTTGTCGTAGATCGGCAGCAGCTGCTTGGAAACACCCAGGGTGATCGGATGCAGGCGCGAGCCAGAGCCGCCCGCCAGAACAATTCCTTTCATCTACTGCGTTCCTTATTCGGGGGCGCCGAGGCGTTCGCGCCTGTAACTGCCGTCCTGCACGTGGCGGCACCAGTCGAGGTTGTCCAAGTACCAGCGCACGGTCTTGCGCAGGCCGCTGGCGAAGGTTTCTTCCGGCGTCCAGCCCAGTTCGCGTTGGATCTTGCCGGCATCGATGGCATAGCGCAGATCGTGTCCGGGTCGATCCGGCACGAAGGCGATCAACTCTTTATAGGAGCCGGCTTGCCGGGGTGCCAGTTCATCGAGCAGCTCGCAGATGCCCCGGACGACGTCGAGATTCTTCTGCTCGTTATGGCCGCCGATGTTATAGGTTTCGCCGACACGGCCCTCGCTCACGACTTTCAGCAGCGCGCGGGCGTGATCCTCGACATACAGCCAGTCGCGCACCTGTTGGCCGTTGCCATACACCGGCAGCGGTTTGCCCTCGAGTGCGTTGAGGATCACCAGCGGAATCAACTTTTCCGGGAAGTGGTAAGGGCCGTAATTGTTCGAGCAATTGGTCAGCAGCACGGGCAGCCCATAGGTGCGATGCCAGGCGCGGACCAGATGATCGGACGCCGCCTTGCTCGCCGAATAGGGCGAGCTGGGAGCGTAAGGCGTGGTTTCGCTGAACAGCTCGTCGACCCCGTGCAGGTCGCCGTAGACCTCATCGGTGGAAATATGGTGAAAGCGAAACGCCTGCTTGCGCGTCTCGTCCAGCTGCAGCCAATAGGCGCGGGTGGCTTCGAGCAAGGCATAGGTGCCGACGATATTGGTCTGAATAAAGGCGGCGGGCCCATCGATGGAACGGTCGACATGGGACTCGGCGGCCAGGTGCATGATGGCTTCGGGCTGGAACTCGGCCAGGACCTGACTCACCCGTTCGCCGTCGGCGATATCGGCCTGGACGAACTGATAGCGCGGGTTCTGCGCGATGCTGGTCAGGGACTGCAGATTGCCGGCGTAGGTCAGCTTGTCGAGGTTGAGTACTTGATGCCGGGTGTGCTCGATCAGGTGGCGAACCAGCGCCGAGCCGATAAAGCCGGCGCCGCCGGTGATAAGGATACGCATTGGCTGCTGCTCGTTAAAATAAGGACGCCCGTCGAGGCGTCTTGAATTTGCCTGCTGCACAGCAGCTACTGTAGCTGCATACTGATATCGGTATATTGTGTTATGCGGGTTATGAGCCGCATCGCCTATGGCTTAGTTCCGTCGCTGATTTGACGCCGGGTTAGCGACGGTTGGTGTTTTCTAAAGTCGATAGGCGCTTTCTGGATTTAGGTGATCTCCACGAAGGCAGGCTAAGGCATTTCCACGGCTAGTGTCTCGTCAGGCTTCGCATAGGACAAATTTGCCAATGGGTCGGGCGGCGTTGCTCGGTCACTCGGCTGTCTCGGTTCAAGCTGTATTGAACGTCTCATGCCGGTCAATAGTTGACTGGTTGCCGTATCGACCGAGATCTTTGCTTTTACCTGCTCGGTGACATTTGCAAATGTCTGACATTGCCACAGGCAGTAGCAACCCGCGATAGTCGAAGATGCTGCGTAACGGGCAAAGCGTTTGATGGTTAACGACTATTCCATTAAATAGTGGCTGTTCTTTGGTGTTACATGAGGTTTATTGTGACCTGCCATGTACCACATTACCGCTATGAGGGGCGGGAAAAGCACGGCGATCCATCGATAGTTCTTGCAAGTTAAAGCGCGCTGAAATCTATCCATCGCAATATCGTCGGTCAAGCGTGCCTCCATGCTTGCGTCAGTTCTTGCTGGGTAAGACTCAGGCAATACGCCGACGGCGGCGCACCACCGCACCAAATCCGAGAGCGGATAACATCAGCAGCGCTGTGCCGGGCAGCGGTACGGACGACACCGTGATCAGGTTCTGGCTGGATTTTTTGTCCTGCAGAATGCCATCGTAGAAGTAGCTGATTTTATAGTTGCCGGTATTCTGGCCGTCTAGTTTCAGCCATTCGCCCGCCAAGGCTTGTGCGTTGCCGAAACCAGTGGCCTTGAATGCGCCATTGGCCAGGCTATAGCCGCCACCGGTATCTGTGACGATTTCCCATATGGCCAGTTGGAAGGCGACTGAGGTCCTCTTATCGGTAACCTGGGCATAGCGCTGATTGGCCAGTTTTTGCAGATCATCAAAGCGGTTGAGCGAGCTGGGGTTGCCGATGGTGTATTCGAACTGGTCGTTGAGCGAATGGAACACATCCACGCACCAGGCGATTAGCGACTGACCGGTGCTCGTTTCAAGCATGTCGAAGCCGCCTGCAGCTACCTTTTTGGATTCGAGGCCATTCTTTAGTGGGTTGAAGTCAGCCCGGATCGTACCGTTTAGGGAGCCGTAGGCGGCGCCTTGATAGTGCAATGTGGTGCTGGCGGCGACGACTTGGTGGCTGGCAGAAACCAGCCCGCAAAGCAGGAGGGCGTTGAGCACCCTGAATAGTCGTGATTGCATCTCGGCACCAAAATAGTAACGAAGTTAAAGAATATAAAGCGAATGATATTGTAGTGATACCATGCATTGCTAGCATATTGTGTAAATACAGCAAAAAATTGACACTGGCGCCTCAGGATTCGCTACATGCGTGTTGCCATGCGGGATTGCAGTCAGTTGATGAAGGATCTCTTATGGGCGAATCAGTGATCGGCAGGATCGGCGGCACGGCTATTGTATTTTCGGTCGCCATTTTTTTGGCGCTCTTCGCCTATTTTGGTGGTTTGCTCGAGCTGGCTAGTCGCTGGGGTAAGCAGGAGGAATATAGCCACGGTTTTTTCATTCCGCTGATAAGCCTGTGGCTGCTCTGGCAGCGCCGCAGTGCGTTGAGCGAAAGTATCGGTAAGCCCTCCTGGTCTGGCCTCTTGCTGCTGTTAGTCGCGCTCGCGGCGCTGTTGATGGGCGAGCTGACCGCCATCTTCATTCTTGTGCAGTACGGATTTCTTCTGTGTCTGCTGGCCTTGGTGCTCTGTCTGGGTGGTAGGCCGCTGCTACGTGTGACGCTTTTGCCGCTGCTGCTGCTGATTTTCGCTATCCCGTTGCCCTACTTCGTTGACTCGCAACTCTCCTGGCGCCTGCAGTTAGTGTCATCGGAAATTGGAGTATGGGTGCTCAGGGCGCTGGATATATCGGTGTACCTCGAAGGCAATATTATCGACCTGGGTTCCTATCGCCTGCAGGTGGTAGAAGCGTGCAGTGGCTTGCGATATCTCTATCCGTTGCTGAGCATCGGCTTCTTGATGGGCTACATGTTTCGTGGCCCGCTATGGCAGCGAGTGGTGCTGTTTCTGTCCACCGTTCCTATCACTGTGCTGATGAACAGCTTAAGGATTGCCGCAGTCGGCATGCTGGTGGAGCGCTGGGGCATCGGTATGGCAGATGGCTTTCTGCATTATTTCGAAGGCTGGTTAATTTTTATGGCCTGCCTGTGTTTCTTGTTGGCAGAGGTTTGGCTGTTCGAGCGCTTTGGTGCTCGGAGGGCCGTACTCGATGTACTGCACTTTCCCTCTATTCGTGGTGCCGGCGCGATTTCTGCGCCGAAACTCATGGGCCATCCATTGGTTTTTACATTACCGATTCTGCTGGTGGCCAGTGTGCTGGTAAGTAGTGTAAGCGAACGTGAGGAATTGCCCCTGGATCGTCTGCCACTGACGGCGTTTCCGCTGCTGTTGGATGAGTGGCGGGCCAGCGAGAGCCGATTGGAGGCCGAAGTCGAGGCGAGCCTGGGGCTCGATGATTACGTCATTGCGGATTACCGCCGTGGTGAGGCCGATGTGGTTAACTTCTATGCCGCTTTCTACGGCTCCCAGCGTAAAGGTGTTTCCCCCCATTCGCCGCAGGTATGCATTCCCGGCGGTGGTTGGCTAATTACCGGGTTGAGTCGTATGCCGGTGACCCTGGCGTTTTCGAGTGACGGCGGTTTCGAGGTGAATCGCGTGATAATCGAGCGCGGTGGGCATAGGCAGTTGGTGTATTACTGGTTCGAGCAGCGTGGTCGGCGTATTGCCAACGAATATTGGATGAAATGGTACCTGCTGGTGGATGCTTTGCTGCGTAATCGCAGCGATGGTGCGTTGGTACGGGTCACCACGCCTATAGGGGCTCTTGAAGCTCCGACCGATGCAGATCGGCGCTTACAGGACTTTATGAAACTTGCTGTGCCGCGTTTGGCGGCTCATGTCCCGCATTGATTTACAGGGGTTTGCTCAGATGACGATGCAATGGAGTAATTTTGGTAAGGACGTTCGCGGCATTCTGTTGGCAGCCTGTTTTGTCGGGGTGGTGGCCTGTTCTTCGCCGGAAGAAAAGGCCATTAAATATTATGAAAAAGGCTTGGCGCTGATGGAGCAGGGTGAGTTGCTCAAGGCGCGTATCGAGCTACAGAATGCCTTGCAAATCAGGCCTGATCTGACGGCAGCATGGTTTGCCCTCGCTCAGATCGCCGAGCAGCAAGGCGACTGGGAAAAACTGTTCGGCTTGCTGAACAAGGTTGTCGATCATGATCCTCAGCATCTGGATAC
Organism: uncultured Pseudomonas sp.; assembly: GCF_946886105.1. The sequence goes on from NZ_CAMPHV010000007.1 coordinate 113,937, forward strand.
TCAGATAAAGCTGGGGCGGATGCTGCTGGCGGCCGGTCGGCTGGACAGGGCGTTGGCCGCGAGTGACCTCACCTTCGCCATGGCGCCGGATAACGCCGAGGTGCTCGGGTTGCGAGCCGGCGTGCTGTACAAGCTGGATGACAAGGCTGGAGCGGTTGCCCAGGCCAATGCGGCTCTGGCAATAAGCCCGATCAATATCGACGCGCTGGTGGTGCTGGCTACTGAGCGTCTGGCGGCAAGCGATGCCGCAAAAGCCATTGAGTATCTGGATCGCGGTCTGCAGGTCAACGACAAGAACATCGCCCTGCAACTGATAAAGGTGCAGGCCCTGGAGTCGCTGGCGCAAACGGAATCCTCCGAGGCTATTTTTCGTAAGTTGATCGCGCTCTATCCTGAGACCAGAGCTCTGCGCCATACGCTTGCGCAGTTCTACTTGTTGCATGGGCGGGCGGATGCGGCGGAAGCCGAATACCGGGCTATTGCGGCGGAGAACCCGCATGACGTCCAGGCGCGCCTGGATGTGGTGCGTTTTATCGGTAGCGTCAAAGGGGCGCAAGCGGCGCTTGAGCATTTGCAGGCCATGATCGCTGAGGACGCTAGCAGCAATGAACTGAGTTTTGCATTGGTTGATATGCAGCAGTCCCGGGGTGATCAGGTTGCCGCCGAGGCGGTCTTGCGTGCCATCATCGCCAGGTCTGGCGATACGCCTGATGCCATCAAAGCCAAGGGTTTGCTGGCGGGCATGCTGTTGTTGAATGGCGACAAGCCGGCCGCGCAGAGGCTGATCGACGAAGTACTCGCCGGGGATCAGCGCAATGAGCAGGGTTTGCTGCTCAAGGCTGGGTTGGCGATAGACGAGCGTCAGTTCGATCAGGCCGTTGCCGATTTGCGCACCATTCTCCGCGACTCACCTAACTCTCCTCGTGCGCTGCTGATGTTGGCCAAGGCCCACGAGCTCACGGGGTCGGTCGAGCTTGCCCAGGAAAATTATCTGAAGGCGTATGAGGTCGGCAAGCCGGCTCTGCAATTCGGCATGGCTTATGCGGAATTCCTGTTGCAGCGCGGCCAGATGGCCCGTGCAGAAACTATTGCGTCCGAGGTATTGCAGGCGCATGTGAACCATGCGCCTGCCCTGCGCGTGCTGGCGCAGGCTCGGATCAATCAGGGTAATTGGGTGGGTGCGCAGGCGGTGGCGGATGACCTGCAGGCGCTGTCGGGCCAGGAACAAACGGCCGAGCAGATCCGCGGCACCATCTTTGCGGCACGCAAGGATTACTCGGAAAGCATTGCCGCTTTTCGGCGCGCCTACGATGCCGCGCCCGCAGACGCTCAGCCGATGCAGGCATTGATACGCTCCTACCTGCTGGCGGGCAAGGCCAACGAGGCAAAGGATTTCCTGCGCTCGGTGATTGAGGTAAGCCCGAACAATGCCCGCGCGCTTTTGCTACTGGGCGAGCTGCATGCGTCGAGCAAGGATGACTCTGCAGCGATTCAGGTCTTCCAGCAGGTTATTGGCTTGCAACCGCAACAGGCGGCCGCTTATGTCGGCCTCGCCAATTTACATGTGCGCGCCGGGCGTATTTCCGAGGCGGAGCAGGTTATTGCACAGGGCCTTGTGCAGGCTCCGGGAGATTTCGAATTACTACTGGCAAGGGCAGGTATCCTTGAGTTGTCCGGGCGCTTCGCTGAGGCAGTTGGCGTCTATGAGGCGCTGCACAAGGATCATCCGGGCTCCGATGTTGCGGTCAACAACCTAGCCAGCCTGCTCAGCGAGCATAGTACCGAACAAGCGAGTTGGGCGCGTGCATACGAGCTGGCTCAGCGCTTCAAACGCAGCGATGTGCCCTACTTCAAGGACACCCTCGGTTGGGCGGCTTATCGGCTCGGTAAGGTCGAAGAGGGGTTGGCGTTGATCGAGGATGCGGCGCGCCAGTTACCTGAGCAGCCGGTCTTTCGTTATCACCTCGGCATGAGCTACGCGGCCTTGAGTAGAAAAGAGCAGGCGCGTCTGGAGTTGGAGAAGGCGCTTGAGTTGAGTCAGGGGAATAGCGCTCACGACGTCGAGAGGATTCGCGAAGCGCTGAAAGCGCTGTAATACGATCAAGGCCACCTATATATGTACGAAGCGTTCTACGGTCTGCAGGAAAAGCCGTTTTCCATCCAGCCAGACCCTGGGTTCCTGTTTATGGGCAGGCGGCACAGCATGGCATATGCCATGCTGGAGTACGGCGTTGCCAACAGGGCGGGCTTCACCGTTATCAGTGGCGAAATTGGTTGCGGCAAGACAACCCTGATCCGCAACCTGCTCAGCAACCTCGACGCGCAGATGCTGGTTGGGCTGGTCAGCAATACCCATCAAGACATCACCGACTTGCTTGAATGGGTGATGCTTGCCTTTGGTCTGCCCTACGAGGGGCTATCGAAAGTAGCCCTATACGATACCTTTCAGCAATTTCTGGTGCGTCAGTACGCTGCTGGTAAGCGCGTGCTGCTGATCGTCGACGAGGCGCAGAACCTGAGTCCCGGCGCTCTAGAGTCGCTACGTGTGTTGTCGAATATAAACGCCGATAAAGACCAGCTTCTGCAGGTGATTCTGGTTGGACAGCCGCAGTTGAAAGAGTTAATACGTCGCCCGGAGCTGCGGCAGCTGAGGCAGCGGGTCTCCTCGCATTTCTTTATCCCGCCGCTGGAAACGGCTGAGGTTGCCAGCTACATCACCCACCGGTTGGCGATTGCCGGACGGGTAGAGCCGTTATTTACGGCTGAGGCATTCGCACGTATCGCTCAGCTGGCAGGAGGCATTCCGCGCAGCATAAACATCCTTTGCGATACCGCGTTGGTATATGGGTTCTCCGAGGCATTCACCCTAATCGATGTGGGAATCATCGATGAAGTGCTCAAGGATCAGGCTGAGTTTGGGGTTTTTTCTATGTTCTGATGCACCTGCTGTGTCGTCTTGTTGGGCAAAAATTATTGCCAGGCGCTGGTGGTCAAGCGGTGTGTTTCCAAGCTCTATCCTGTTCCAGTATATTCGCCAGCGCCGAAGCGCCGTCTCTGACTGTCAAGTGTGCGGATCTGTATTAGTGATCGGTAATCCCAGAGTGCTGTTTTTATTGCCCCTGTCGTGTATTGGGTGGGAAACGCTAGTGCCTCAAATTAATGTGGTCTCGTCATGACATTTCAGCCTAGTGGGCGCCGCTCGATACTCCAGCGGCGAAGCAGTACCAGCAACAGCATCCAGGCGGGGCTCGATGGTATGGCGGTAACCGGCGTCGCCTGGTGGCTGGTCGACTACCACATCGGCTTCCTCACACCGGCCTATGTGATCATGATCCTGCTTCTGCTGGGTGCGCTGGCGGTGGTATATGACCACTATGCGATTTACCGGAGCAATGTCGGTTTCACCCTCAAGGCGTTCAAGCTCTTCAAGGCTTGGACTGCCACTTTTGCCTTTCTTGTAGCCATGGCTTTTTTGACCAAGCAAAGCGAGCAGTACTCGCGCATGTTGGTGGCGCAGTTATTTCTGGGGGGGTTATTAGTCCAGTTGCTGTTGCATGTGGCCATGCGTGAGGTGCAGAAAAAGCTCTTGAATCACCCGGATCAGCTGGATAACGCATTGATTATCGGTTCGGGGCGCTTGGCTAATTTTCTTCACCAGAAAATCAGCAACAACCCTTGGCTCGGTCAGCGGATGGTGGGTTGCGTATTGATCAAGGCGGGCGGTGAGCCCGCAGGGGCGACCGCTGAAATTGACCCCCGCCATCCGACGATACTGGGCAACATTACCGATCTCGACGTGTTGGTCGAGCGGCATGCCATCCGTAGCGTCTACTTCGTCACGCCTCTGGATGCCTCCGAGGTAATTGAGGAGGTTTACCTAAGGCTGCTCGATAAGCACATCGCGGTCAATTGGGTGCCGGACATCTTTTCGCTGCGATTGATCAACCACAGTGTTCGCGAAATCGCTGGCATTCCTGTGCTGACCTTGTCTGAAACCCCGCTGATGGGGATGCGCCTGTTTCTGAAGAATCTTGAGGACAGGCTGCTGGCTTCCCTCGCCTTGATACTGGTAGCGCCGCTGCTCATGGTCATCGCCATCGCCATCAAGCTCGATAGTCCTGGGCCGGTATTTTTCCGTCAGGAGCGCATGGGTTGGAGCGGTGGGATTTTCCGCATCTGGAAATTCCGCAGTATGGTCGTCCACCAGGCAGAGAACGGTATCGTCAAACAAGCTCAAAAGAACGACCCGCGGGTGACCCGAGTGGGGGCCTTCATTCGCCGAACGAGTCTGGATGAGCTGCCGCAATTATTTAATGTTTTGCTGGGTGAAATGTCTCTGGTAGGGCCTCGCCCTCACGCCATTCAACATGATGAGGAGTATTCGGACAGTATCGTCGACTACTTTGCTCGTCATCATATCAAGCCAGGCATTACTGGCCTGGCTCAGGTGCGTGGCTTTCGCGGTGAGACGCGGGATATCGAGCAGATGATTCAGCGCGTTGAGTCCGATATCGAATACATCAACAACTGGTCGCTCTGGCTCGATTTCATCATTTTATTGCGCACCGTGTTTGCCTTTACGGGTAAGCATGCCTACTAACCAGCAGGTCGTTGCTGGAATCCGGCAGGCCCTTAAGGGTGGGCGCAACAACCTGCTGCCAGAGCGCAGGCGCTGAGGCAGGGCTAGCCGCTAGCTCGCTGTCGACCCCATTGAGGGGTGACGTATATTTGACATATCTGTCAATTTTTCTGTGCTTGCTCTTTGATCGACGTGATGTTGACGTGATGGCTTTATGCTTATAGGATCGCCATCACTTGTCAACTGTACCTCCGTACGACCACGGAATATTCCTCTGCACAGGGATTGTGTTATGCGTCTGATGTTACTCATAAGACTCATTTTTCTACTGCTGCTAAATGGCGTGGTCCTCTCCTATGCCCATGCCGCGAGCTTGGCATACGAATTCAGTCGCGTTAGCAACAACTCCACTGAAGATCTAGGGCGTCAACTCGGCATGCTGGTCACTGAACAGCCGGGAGGGGCGCTCTTTACGTTCAGTAACCGCCTCGGTGTGCCTTCGTCGATCACCGACATCTATTTTGACGATGCCTCTCAGCCGTTGTTTAGCAGCATCGCTTATCACTCCGATTCAGGTGCGGGAGTTTCCTTCGACAGCCAAGCTGCGCCGGCGAATCTTCCAGGCGGCAATGTCATTGGCTTTCTGGCGAGCTTCTCCGGCGATTCCAACGCGCAGAGCGTCGAGGGGGGCGTGGCTACCAAGGGGGTTATGAAAAATGGGGTCAATAGTACCGATGAGTGGGTTAGTTTCCTCGGGCTGTGGGCCAATGCCGGTTCGTTCGATGGCCTGATTAAAGCCTTTGCCGATGCTCATTTCAGGGTAGGCCTGCATGTCCAGGCTATTGGGCTGGCGGGACGCTCCGACTCCTATGTCAATCAACCGAGTCCCGTGCCGCTTCCTGCTGCGGCATGGTTATTTGCTTCCGCGTTGTTTGGTTTCATTGTGATCGCGAACCGACGGAAGGTGTAGATGATGGCTTTTAAATTTAGCGGTAAAAGGGGGGTGGCTATGAAAGTGTTTCGCAAGTTGGGTTTGGCTGCAGTAGTGCTGGCGTCGGCGCAGGCGGCGACGGCTGCAAGCGTTTCGAATATGGACTTCGAGAGCGGTAATCTTGCTCCTTGGGACGGCACCGGCTCGGTGGTGAACGATGCTGCAACGGCCTACCAGGGTGACTGGTATGGTCAGCTGGTGGGCAGCCAAAGCCTTTTTCAAACGGTAAGCCTGGTCGCCGGTCAGAAGTATGATTTTATGTGGCGTTTTATCGCCGGTGACTACCTGCCCCACAATGACGCCTCGTTCGTTATTACCGACGCTGGCTACAATCTGTTGGCGAACGTGGCGACTGTAGGCGACTACGGTGACAGCGGCTGGCAGTATTACAGCTGGGTTCCCAACGCCAACTACAATGGTCCGTTGGTGTTCGGCGTGAGCAATATTCTGGATAACGGGCTCAATTCCAAGCTTCTGCTCGACGCAGCTGTTCCGCTGCCGGGTGCTGCGCTGTTGTTCGGTTCGGCTCTGTTGGGGGCTGGCGTGCTGCGTCGCCGCCGGATGGCTGCCAAGAAGCTGGAAATGATTGCTGTCTGATCGTGGTTCTGGCTTGAAGAGGGGGCGTGCCCCCTTTTTTATTGGGCGATGTTTTGCCTGATCATCTAATCGGAGAGACCCGATGTTGCGTTTGTTGTTGCTTGCTTTCTGTACGCTGGCGATTTGGTCAGTAGCTGCGACGGCCGACGAAAAAGGCGAAGCCTATTTGCTGAGCCCTGGCGATGCCATTCTGATTTCCGTATGGCGCGAAGAGAACCTGCATCTGGAAGTACGGGTACTACCCGATGGCAGCATAACGTTCCCGTTGGCGGGGCGTGTAGAAGTCGCCGGGCTCGACTCCACCATGGCAGCGCAGAGCATTGCGACCAGACTTGAAAAGTACCTGCCGGATCCGAGTGTCAGTGTTGTCGTTACGAGTACCGCGGGTAACCTCGTCTATGTGCTGGGCAAAGTGGCGAAACCCGGCCCAGTAGCGATGGCAGGGCCTACTTCAGTGTTACAGGCCTTGAGTATGTCGGGTGGGCTCGACAAGTTCGCCGACAAGGAGGCTCTCAAGGTCATTAGAGGTCAGGGGCAGGCCCAGGAGATACTGGCTGTTCGCTACAAGGATCTGATCTCTGGGCGGGACATGGCCACCAATTTCCGGCTGCAGGCCGGCGACACACTTGTTGTGCCCTAGCTTGAGCTGGGCATTAACCTGGCGTCGGGAATTATCGTGATTGCGCTACGAGCAGCTCGCGCTGTAATGGCTGCCATGGTCTTGATGCTGCCTGGCGTTAACTATGCGGCCAGTTGGCAAGCGGCGGTGGCGTTGCCTATGACCGTCGAGCACGACAGCAATCCACGGCTCGATGCTGATTCCGGCGAAGGTGTGACCCGCACTACCATAGCACCCGATTACAACCTCACGGGTACTTTGGGGTTAGACGAGGTGCGGCTCGGTATTGGCATGCACCTGGAGCGCTCATCCAACCAGGCGGTCAGCCTGAACCGTGAGGACCCCGAGTTGCGGTTGGGCTGGCAGCGCGAGAGTGAGGCGGGTGGTTTTGGTCTCACCGCGAAATATGACGAGAGCTCCACGCTCTTCAGCACACTTGAAGAAACGGGAGTGGTCGCTAACGACGGCACGCGCAAGCAATATGCTTTGTCCGGCAATTGGCGTGAAGCCATCAGCGAGCGCAGCACCCTGGCCAGTGATGTGCAATACAGGCGTATCGATTACGACGACCAGGCGTTGACCAGCTATGACGACCTGTCGACGAGTTTCAGTTGGGACTATGGCGTTAGCGAGAATGTCGAGCCGTTCGCTCGTCTTGCGCTAAGTCACTACATGCCGGAAGGCGATGCGGAGGCGGCTTCCTCAACCAGTTACAGTCCCTCCATGGGGGTTCGGCTGAGGCTGTCCGAGCAGCTTGAGGGGACCTTGCGTGTGGGCGTCAATCGGATTTCTGGTGGACAAAGCAGGGCCAGTTGGCAAGGCGGCGTTGAGTTGCTTTATACCGGGGAGCGTTTTGCGGCGAGTCTCGATGTCGGTCGTAGTACTGTCGCCAGTGGCGAGGGTGGGTTCGCCGAGGTCAATCAGCTGAGTAGTACCTGGCGTTATGCCATTGACGAGATGAGCAGTGCCGGCATTGACGCCTCATGGCAAGACAATGAAGGGCAAACCCCTAATACCATGCGACAATTCGCGGTTTGGGCAAGTCGACAGCTCTCGCCTTTCTGGGTGACGCGCCTCTCCGTTGCGTACAAGCAACGCCAGCAAGAGGGTCGGCCCGATGCCAGCGCAAATATCCTCGGGATGACGCTGATATACAGTCACCCCGATTTCTGAATTTCAGTTGTGCGATTGCCATGAACTCCGAATACGAACTCACGCTTAACGACTACCTCGCCATACTCATACGTAGGGCCCTACTGCTGTGCGTGAGTTTTGCACTCATCCTCGGCGTGAGCTTGCTGGTGGCAGTGGCGATACCACCGGTGTATCAATCAACCGGAACCATTCTGGTCGAGTCGCAGCAAATCTCGTCGGATCTGGTTGCGGCGAGCAACAACACTTATGCCGACGAGCGCATCGAGGTCATTCGCCAGCGGGTGATGACCCGCGAGCATCTGATTCGGATCATCGACAAATATCAGCTCTTCGCAAACGAAGGTAAATCGCTGACTGTGTCGGAGAAAATCGATGAAATGCGTCGTGCAATCACCGTGTCTCTGGTCAATGCCGAGGTCAAGGGGCGCGGGCTGGCAACCATCGCCTTTCGCCTTTCCTTCGAACACCAACGACCGGAAGTGGCCAACAAGGTGGCCAATGAGTTGGTGACGCTGTTTCTTGACGAGAACATCAAGCAGCGTACCGAGCGGGCCAATGAAACAACGGAGTTTCTTACCCGCGAAGCGGACAAGCTCAGGGGCGATCTGGAACGGCTGGAAAACCAGGTCGCGGCTTTTAAGCAGGAAAATGCTGATGCTCTCCCTGAGCATCAGGAGTTGCGCATGAGCATGTTGTCGCGCACCGAGGCCGAATTGAAAGAAGTCGATCGCGACTACAAAACGGCACAGGAAGAGCTGCGTTTCCTCGATCTGGAGCTCTCCGCGGCAAACGCAGGCCTCGCACCTGGGGCCAATGCCTCTGCTACGGCAACTGAAACTCCCCAGGATCTGGCTAGTCTCAGGGCGGAATATGCTCGGCTGCTTTCGCTGTACAAAGAAGCGCACCCGGATGTTCGTGCCGTACAACGCAAGATTGCCGCGCTTGAGACTGCGGGAGTGGAAGCCGCTGCTGGCAGTTCCCTGTCTCAGGCGGGTCTCGAGGTTGCCAGAGTCCAGGCGAAGATCGCTGCCGCACAGGCTCGTGCCGCATCGCTTGAGGGACAGAAAAAGATTCTGCTGGGCAAGATCGAGGATTACGAACGCCAGATTCTGCAGACGCCACAAGTGGAGCGCGGGCTGATTACGCTGATGCGCGATCACGACAATGCCCGCAAGAAATACGAAGAAATCCGCACCAAGCAGATGAGCGCGCAGATATCTGAAAATCTCGAGCAGGAAAACAAGGCTGAGCGTTTCGCCCTCCTCGAGCCGCCGTTGATGCCCGAAAAGCCGGTTAAGCCCAATCGCAAGAAAATTGCCGCTTTGGGTCTCTTTCTCGCTCTGGCCGGTTCTGGCGGTCTGGTCGTGCTTCTGGAAACGCTTAACCAACGAGTGCGCGGTGTCGATGCGCTGGCAAGCGTGCTGGGCCGGCGCGTACTGGTTGCCATCCCCTACATAGCGACCCAGGCCGAACTGGCCCGCCGCCGGAAGTGGATAAAGCTCGTAATCTTCTCTGGCGCCGTGACGGTAACCACCTTACTGGTGGCCGTGCACCTGCTCTATATGCCATTGGACCTTCTGGTATTTAAAGCCCTGGCCCGGTTTGAATAAGGCGAACGACGATGGAAAGAATCAAGCAGGCGATCGAAAAAGCCAAACGACAGGCGTCGTCAAACAGCAAGCCACAGGTGATGCCATCTGCCGAGCAGGCTGCCGAGCTCGGAGCACTCAGTTACGTGCATACCAAGGTGGTTTCGTTGCAGGCAGAACTGCTCGAGCGCAACCGCATCGTTGCCTACAACAAGAATTCGAATATGGGCTGGGCTTTCGACCTGCTGCGTACCCAGGTTCTGAAAACCATGGAAGAAAACGGCTGGCGCACGCTGGCCATTACCTCGCCTACCGCCGAGGCGGGTAAGACGGTATTGGCGATCAACCTGGCAATGAGCATTGCCCATCACACCACCAAGACGGCATTGTTGGTCGATTTCGATCTGCGTCGCCCCAAGGTCGGCGAATACCTTGGTCTACCGATGGATAAATCGCTGAACGACTTGCTGGGGGGGCAGGCCGAATTGCAGGATGTGCTGGTCAATCCATCCTTGCCGCGATTCGTTGTCCTGCCGACGCTTAAGCCGGTCTCGCACTCCACCGAAGTGCTCTCCTCGGCAAAAGTCGGCAACTTGATTGCCGATCTTCGCGAGCGCTATGAGTCCCGCGTCGTTATTTTCGATCTGCCGCCGCTGCTGAGCTCTGATGATGTGATTGCGGTGCTGCCAAAAATCGACTGCGTTCTTTTGGTGGTCGCTAACGGCACGAACAGCAAAAAAGAGATCGAAGACAGCCTGCATCACCTGCCTGCAGCCAACCTAGTCGGGACGGTGCTCAACAAGGTCAAGGCCGAACAGAACACCTACTATTAACAGGTTGTTGGAAAACCTATGTGGATGCCCCCTGCGTTAGAAATGATCTGCTAAGCGCCTGAGCCAGATGTAATCGACTGTCAGTGCCAGGGGTACTTTTGCTCCCATGCCCAGGCGTGCGCAATTATCTGTTCGAGCGCTGCGAATCGCGGCTGCCAGCCGAGCATTGCACGGGCTCTGCTGGCATCGGCCACCAGGCGCGGTGGATCGCCGGCGCGGCGCGGTGCTTCGCTGATGGCGATGGCTCTATCGGTTACCCGGCGCGCCGCATCTATTACCTCCTGCACAGAAAAGCCTTGGCCATTGCCGAGGTTGAACGCCGTGCTCGGCCCTCCCTCGATCAGATAATCCAGCGCGAGGGCATGGGCCTGCGCGAGGTCGGCCACATGGATGTAATCGCGGATGCAGGTGCCGTCGGGGGTATCGTAGTCGCGGCCAAACACGGTGATCGTCGGGCGACGACCGGCGGCGGCTTGCAGGATCAAGGGAATCAAATGGGTTTCCGGCTCATGGCGTTCGCCCAGTTGGCCGTCCGGGTCGGCGCCGGCGGCATTGAAGTAGCGTAGGCAGACAGACTTCAACCCGTATGCGTGGTCGAAGTCCTCCAGCATCTGTTCGACCATCCACTTGCTACGGCCGTAGGGGTTGATCGCGGCCTTGGGGTGTTCCTCATCGATGGGAACATACGCCGGGTCGCCATAGACTGCGGCGGTCGACGAGAAAATAAAGTGTTTGATCTGTGCGCGCACCATTGCCTGGAGCAATGTCAGGGTTGCAGCCAGGTTGTTCGCATAGTATTTGCCGGGCTCGATGACTGATTCGCCGACCTGAATGAACGAGGCGAAGTGGAACACGACATCGAAGCGTTGATTGGCAAACAAAGCGTCGAGCGCAGTCGCGTCGGCTATATCCAGTTCCGCTAGCGGACAGCCCAGCAAGGCGGCGCGGTGACCGCTGGAGAAATTGTCTGCGACTACGACTTCATGGCCTGCACCGAGCAGGTGCTTCACCATATGCGAGCCGATATAGCCCGCGCCGCCAACCACCAGAACCTTCATACCTACCTCCTGCAAACCGGCGCCATCCGGCGAGCAGATGCGGGATGGCTGATGAACTACTTCAAAAATAACCAGCTCGACATCCGGGTTCCGTCGAACGTGATCGTATAGCGCCCGCTCTCGTAGGTGACTGGTAATTCCGTTAGGCGCGCGAGGATATCACGAGCGAAAAGTTTTAAGCCTGGCGGTGCCGTGATCGACAGCGTGCCTTCCAGCGGCTCGGTATAGAAAGGCGTCTTATTGCCGTCCTTGGGGATGGCGCGGGTGCCCAGGGAAATCAGCAGGTGCCGCGATTGCTTGAGCGGCGCTTCATCCAGGCTTTGCACCGCGACGCTGGCGTAGGGCGTCTTGGCGCGTATCTCTATCTCGCCAAGAGTCAACACTTCTCCGCCGATCCAGCCGGTCGCTGCCTGGGTGCGTGTCGTATCGATACGGTATATGCCTTTTTGCCAGTTGCGCGTTAGCTCGCCGGTATCTGTGGTGGCTTCGGTAGCGTTGGCTTCGAGTACTGCCTGGTCTGGATCAGACAGGACCTGGGTGCCGATCGAGGTCGAGCTCTGTTCCAGCCAAGGCAATTCTCGGGTGGCTGGCATCGCGATTTGCAGCTTGCCTCTCTCCGCAGCTGTACGCAGCACTGCTGCGTTCGCCGGTGTGATGCGTTGATTGAACAGAGTGGCCGAGCTGGGGGCGAAGATATAGGTTGTACTCGCCTCACGCACGTCGCCGCGGCGATAAAGCAGTGCGGCGGCGGGCAGTGTGGCCAATAGCCCCGGGTCGTTATAGGCGTGCCAGTTGGATGCACTCATCCATCCGCCGGATAGTCGCTCTTGACTGTACGCATACTGCATCAGCGCATCCCAGCCTTGGTGGCTGGCCATGCCCGCCATATGGAGTGGCAACGAGTGCCTATCGGGTGTTGGGAAGGGCTCGGCGTTCCACTCAGTCACGGTCAAAGGCTTTCCCGTCACCTGGCCGGCGGCAATCCAATGCAGTAAACCCTCAGTTGTCAGGGGATTCTTCTCCAACTGCCCCGTGCCGCCGTAACTGTGCACATCTATGGCGTCGCCTACGGTGAGCGCCGGCAAAGAACTCAGGCCATTGCTGCCCCAAGTGCTGGTGGTGACTATCGGAACTTTGACCCCCAGCTGGCGCAGGTGCTGAATCATCTCGACGTTGAAGCGGCGCTCCAGATCGTTGAGGAACAGCTTCGCCGGGCCATGTTCCCAGGCGCGCCAGGTCAGGCTCCGGGGTAGGTTATATCGGCTGGCGAAGGCATCAGCCTCGGCCATGTAAAGCTGGCTGTGCGTGGGCACCTGTTTATCTGGCAGCAAGGCATTGCCAAAATGGTGAGTGACGTCGTTTTCGTTGGTTATCAGAATGGCGGCGATCGCCGAGTCGTCTTTGTAGGCGAGATCGGTATGAGGGTTCACATGAGTCACATAGGCCTCGGCGAAACGTTTCATCGCTTGCTGTATCGTGCTGTTGACGTAGGCGTAACCTTTGAGGCTGGCAACATCCTTGCCTTTACGTATCTCATTGAAGCCCATGATGTTGTCCGTTGGCATCAGGGCGCGCTCGACGTGCAGGTCGAGCCAGACGTAGATGCCTTCGTCTTTGAGGCATTTGATCCACCAGTCGAGCTTGGCCAGGGATTCGGCGCTCAGCCGTTGCGTATCCTGAATAGCTGCCTTTGCGCCGAAGATATTCGGGCTCACCCATGGCGAGTCATGATGGTGCAGGCGCACGAGATTGAAACCCAGCTCGGACAGGCGACGGGCCTGCTGCTTGATCGCATCATCGGGCGTGGTGAACAGCGTGTAGGCCGATAAATTGGTGCCCCAGAAGCGCGCTGGCGTATTGTCGGCGAAACGCAGTTGCTCGCCGGAGGCTTTTACAAAACCCCGTTTGCCGGCCGGCTTTTCCGGTGCATTGAGGAAGGAAAGATCGACTGGTGAGGTTTTCCAGTCGACGTTGTCGGTTGGCCAACTGGTCGGGTCGGCGAGGCCGAAGCGCTCGGCGGTGGTCGGTCCGAACGCCACATCACCGGATACGCTCAAGGTCGCCTTGATGCCTTGGCTGCCAGGTGCAATGGCATCCTTGTAGAAAAAAGCGCGCAGCTCGGCTTTATTGCCGCGTTCGAAATACAAGCTAGCCAGTGCCGGCTCGAAACGCATCTCGATGCGTCGACCTTGCGTTGGTCCCCACGTCCAGCCAGCGTTGTCGGGAAGCAACTGTGGCTCGCCCATTTCGCCGGCGAGGTTCGCCAGGTCGAATTTGAATACGATGCCCCCACCGACGATGCCCTCGATCAGGTTGTGGGCGTCCAAGGTGAAGTCCCACACCAGTTTCTGCTGGTCTTGCTTCTGAATTTCAGCGCCAAGATCGAAGCCCAGCGTTTTGTTCTCGCCGCTCAGGGTGTAGCGATAGGGGGCGGTTACCGCGAAAGCGGTTTGCGTATGGGCCCAGCTCCAGTTGCTGCCCCAGAAGGCGAATGTCGAAGAGACCACCGGGCTACCGCCGTGTGCCAGCATGGGCAAGCCGCTACGCTCATCTACACTGACGACCCACTGTGATGCCCAGGTTGCGGTCGGCCAAACCACAAGGAGAAGCAGGAGCAACGGGCGGAACAGAGCGGTCATGGAGGTCACCGGCGTTTTTAGGTGGGCACTGGCAGTCTAGCAGTCGGTTGAGGTGGACTTTGCGCAGCGAGTGGAGTTCCGTGCGGGGTGGGCGGTGTTAGGGGCGCCCGCTGTGCTTGATCGCGCGCACCATCTGTATATAAGCCACCCCCACGCCGGCCACCGACCAATACACCACGGGGATCACGGTGATACTGCTGACGGTGAAGATCGTCAGCAGTATCCCGGCCAGAGTCGCAAACAGGGCGCGCCCGAGTCGGCGCTGCTCGTCGTCCTTATTGGGGAATGTCCGCATCGCCTTGCGGATACCGAGCAGCACTGTGGCGAAGAAGCCGACGAAAAGCGCCAAACCGATCAGGCCGACTTCCAGCGCTACGGCAATATAAGTGTTGACGATATCGATGATGCCCTGGCCCTGCACCATCGATTGCATTTCAGGCGTGCTGCGGTAGTCCACGGAGCCTAGCCAAGGGTTGCGTTGGATGACGATCAGCGCATTTTCGATCAGGCGTTCCCGGTAGGTGATGTTGTGTTTTTCCACGCTGCCGATAAACGGCAGTAGATCGAGGACTTTCTGCCCGCCGGGAATGACGGCTAGCAGAGGCAATGCGAGCACTGCGGCGAGTGCCAGTAGTATCAGCCGCTTGGCAGCGCCGCGACCTGTGGCGATGAACACCGCGATGATGGCGGCTGTGCCGACCCAGGGGCCGCGCGAGAGCGGTACAAACAGGCCTGCGGCGAGTAAGAGGGCGCCGAGCCGGCGTTGCAGTCGGCGGCGTACGCTGCCCTGCAAGAACAGATAGAGGCCGATGGCCACACTGATCACATAGCCCAGGGCGATAGCCTGGCCGGTGGTGGCGATGGCGCGCAGAGAGCCGCCGCGGCCCAGATAGCTGGAAATCCCCCAGTGCAGGTTCAGGGCATCGATGAGTGCGTTGTACAGCAGCCAATGGCGGGCAAACTCGAAGATGCCGATCAATGCAAGAATCATCGCCGCAAGAACGAAACCCAACAGGGCATCCTTGAAGTCGTCGATTTCCTTCAGCAGCCGGCTGGCAACGTAATATGGCAGGAATACGTCGATAAACAGGTATAGCGCCTGGCGCAAGGTATCGGTAAGGGTGGTTTCACGCAGGTATAGAAGGGTGCTCAACACTAAGTATGCCGCCAGCAGCCTGTCAGGCCAGACGCGCCCGAACGGCAGATTGTCGATGCGTTTGCGCAGCGCGAAGAAGGTCGGCAGCAACACACACAATGCCAGTAGGCGAATATGGTCAAGCGCGAAGAAGTAGTTGATCAGGCCGAAGCCGGGGATTTGTACCGGAACCGGCGGTACAAGAAACAGCAGGAAGAAAAATAACGCCAGGGGGTTGCGTTCGCGGTGCCGTGCGATGCTCAGGACGATAGCCGCAACGCCCGCATACACCCAGAAACTCTGTGAGAGAAAGGCCAATAGTGTAAGGGCGAGCCATAGATTGCGCCGACGAATGAAGTCGTTAGGTGCGATCAGATCAGTAGCCGGGCGGCGCGCAAATGCAAAAACGGTAGTGGCGAGAACGAGAATGACGATCAGCGCGCGAAGGTGTTCTGGCATGGGCTACGGAAACATATTCATGGGGTGAGTGACTGGCTAGCGGGATGTCTAATTGCGCGGCTTATGGTAACGTGCTGGCCCGCTGAAATCATGGATCGATGTTATGCAGTCCGGTGATTTGTCGCCATCGTCAAGTCTGAGCAGGCGAGCGAAATCCGCAGGGGTATGGAATTTGGGGGCGCTGGTCGCGTCCCAAGGGATTCGACTGGGCGGCAACCTTATCATGGCCCGCCTGCTGGCGCCGGAAATGTTCGGCGTCATGGTCATCGCCACCACTGTTTCGGTGGTTCTCGCCTTGCTGTCCGATATGGGCTTGCGTCAGAACATCATTCAGAGCAAGCGCGGCACCGATCCGGTGTTTCTCAACACTGCCTGGACGGTGCAAATCCTGCGCGGGTGTGTGCTTTTCTCCGTGTTGCTGTTGCTCGCCGGGTTTGCTTGGTTCGCGCAAGTCATTAACCTCTCGCCCGCGGGTTCCACCTATGCGGCGCCGGAGTTGCCGCTGGTGTTGGCGGTCACCGGCTTTACCGCGATCATCAATGGGTTTCAGTCGACCAAGCTGGCCCTGGCCTTTCGCTCTTTCCAGCAGAACAAAGTGGTTCTCATCGAGCTTGCTGCGCAGATCGTCGGCCTGCTGGTGATGCTCGGGATCGGCTACCTCACTGGCTCGATCTGGTCGCTGGTAGCCGCCGGTGTGGTGGCGGCCATGGTCAGCACCCTGCTTAGTCATCTCTGGTTGCAAGGGCCGAACAACCGGCTGCAATGGGACAGCTCGGCGTTCAAGGAGCTGATCGCTTTCGGTCGCTGGGTGCTGCTGTCGTCCGCGGTGGGCGTGCTGGCCGCCCATGGCGACCGTATCTGGTTCGGTGGCAGCATGTCCGCCGCCGAACTGGGGGTTTATTCCATTGCCGTGCTGATACTGGGCGCCATCGAGACTGGGGTGCACCGATTTGCTGCGGCGGTGGTGCTGCCGGCGTTGAGTGAAGTGGCTAGAACGGGCGATGCCGTACGTCTGCGTGCGCTGTATTACCGCTTTCGGCTGGTGATCGATCTCGCCTTGCTGCTCGCCTGCGGTCTGCTGTTAACCCTTAGTCCGCTGATTATTGGTTGGCTATACGATGCGCGTTATTCCGGTGCCGGCAGCATGCTGGCAGTTCTGTCGCTGTCGTTGTTCACATTGCGCTTCACCGTGGCGCACCAGGCCTGGCTCGCCTTGGGCTTAACCAAATACTTGGCCGTGAATAACGCTATTCGCTTCGTCTCGTTATGGACGTTGCTACCGCTGTTACTGGCTGTCGGTGGAACAACCTATGCGATCTGGGGCGTTGCCCTGTATACGCTGCCTACGGTTTTTTTGATCCTGTATATAAATCGACGTCTGGGTTTGCTCGATATAAAGCGTGAGCTAGTGGTGTTGCCCATGTTGGGCGTCGGGGCGTTGTGTGGGATGGGGTTTTCCCATGCGGTCGCCTGGTTCTGAGAGGCTAACGAAATGATTGGATTGGTTAAGCGTGGCGTGGCCTATATCGCCAGAAACACCGGACGCGGGCGTTCGCTTTATAGACGCTTGTGTAGCCCCAACGCTTTCGAGTGGGCCGACTATTTGGCGCGCTGGGGCGGTTTGCACGCCGTAGGCGAAAGCGTGCGTATTAGCCTTGGCTGTAACATAACCGACCCCACGCTGGTGCGCATTGGCAGCAATGTGACCTTGGCCGATTGCACCCTGCTTGGGCACGACGGCGTGATTCGCATCCTTAACGCTCGCTACGATAAGAAGCTCGATTCGGTTGGGCCAATCGATATACGCGACAACTGTTTTATCGGTTATCGCGCCATTATCATGCCGCGCGTGACCATAGGGCCGGACTCCATCGTTTCTGCCGGTGCAGTGGTCACCAAAGATGTACCGCCTGGTATGGTAGTGGGTGGCAATCCGGCACGGGTGATTTGCACGACCGATGAGTTAGTTAGAAAAATGGAGGAGCGCTGCGGCTCTTATCCTTGGATAGATATCATCAGGCAGCGTAATGGTGCTTATGACGCTGAGCTTGAGCCGAAACTTTTGGCTATGAGGCGGCAGCATTTCTTTGGTGAGCAGCTCAATGATTAGTGCATCCCTGGATGTGCTGGTAGTTAACTACAATACGGAGGCTCTGCTGGAGCCAATGTTTGACGCGTTGCGTCGTTCACATAATGCCGGTGGAGTACGCTATCTGGTTGTAGATAATGCCTCTGTCGATAACTCGCTGGCGTGTCTGGCGAAGGTCTGTCCAGAGGCATTTTTAATTGCCAACGAACATAACATTGGCTTTGGTCGTGCCAACAATCAATTGGTTGAGCGCTTGCATGGCCAATACGCGCTGCTCCTCAATACCGATGCGTTCATCGCGCCAGACACCCTGAGCAAGACTCTGGACTATATGCAGGCTAACCCTGACTGCGGTGTTCTCGGTGTTCGCCTGGTTGGGCGCGAAGGTGATTTGCAACCCTCGTGTCGCTACTTTCCAACCCCGCTTAATGTTTTTGTGGCGCGTACAGGGTTGGGGCGCTTTTTCCCCTGGGTGAAAATGATCGATGACATGGCTTGGGATCATGCCACGGTGCGTGAGTGTGATTGGTTACCCGGGTGCTATTACCTGATCCGCCGAGAAGTGATTGAACAAGTCGGTTTGTTCGATCCACGTTACTTCCTCTATTACGAGGAGGTTGATCACTGTAAGCGAGTCAAGCAGGCTGGCTGGAAGGTTGTGTACTACCCGCATACCACGGTGGTGCATATCGGTGGCGAAAGTGCCAAATCAGTTGGTGAACTCAATGCGGCTAGCCGACAGATATCCACGTTACAAATCGAGAGCGAGCTATTGTACTTTCGCAAGCACCATGGTCTGGCAGGACTGGCTTGGCACATGCTGCTGGTGAGTTTGGGTGATCTTATTTTGGCGTTTAAGGATTTGTTGAAAGGTCGTGGCAGAGCTGCCGTGGGAGTGTGTTGGCAGCATACGCGCGTTACTTGGGCGCTGCTGTTTGACACCAAGCTTGCTAGCCAGTCAACCCGGTAGATAGAACTATGTTTGAAAACATACGTGGGGATTTGCGTGCGCATAGTTGTGATTGGGCTGCTCAGGGGTTCTGGGTGATGCTGGTCTATCGCTTCGGGCGTTGGCGCTATCGCGTGCGCCCGGCCTTGCTGCGTAAGGTGTTCTCCCTGGTTTACAAAGTTCTCTATAAATTGGTGCAAATACTTACTGGCATTGAGTTGCCGTGTGAGGTGGTGGTTGGGCGAAACTTTGTCATTGATCATTTCGGTGGCATCGTTATCAGTGGCTATGCACAGTTTGGCGATGATTGCCGGATTCGTAATGGAGTAGTTGTGGGGTTGAAAAATGTGCATGAACCACTCGCTCCAGTAATTGGCAATAATGTGGACATTGGCGCGGGGGCCAAAGTACTGGGCAATATACGTATTGGTAATAATGTTGTGATAGGTGCCAATGCGGTGGTGTTGACGGATGTGCCGGATAACTCGTTGGCTGTGGGGGTTCCGGCAATCATCAAACAACGATCTAGTGCAGCAGCAAGGCCATACCAATGAGCCACCCGCTGGACTATTTCGAGCGAATATTCATCATTAATCTGCCTTCGCGTACGGATCGTCGTAGCGAAATGGCCGCGCAGCTGAAAGCCATAGGCCTGAGTCTGACCCAGGCCAATGTCGAGCTTTTTCCGGCGGTACGCCCGGATGCGCCCGAGGGCTTTTCCAGTATCGGTGCCCGAGGTTGTTTTATGAGCCACCTGGGCGTGCTGCGCAGCGCCCAGCAGCAGGGGCTTCAACGTGTGGCGATCTTCGAGGACGATCTGGATTTCGCCATGGGTTTCAATGCGCGCATGCAGGCGCTTGTGCAACAGCTGACGGCAACTGACTGGTCAATTTTCTATGGCGGTTATCGCATGACGCGGCCGGCTGGTCGGCCGCTAGGCGCTGGGCTGAGGAAAGCCAGCGTCGATGAAGCGATTGAAACGACGCATTTCGTCGCCTTTCAGGGCGAGGCAATCGCGGCTGCGGTGCAGCATCTGGAACGGCTGCTGGGTCGTCCTGCGGGGCATCCCCAGGGCGGCCCTATGCATGTCGATGGTGCTTACAACGGGTTGCGGCGGGCGCATCCGCAGTTCAACACGCTGCTGGCCGTTCCAGAGCTGGGTTTTCAGCGTGCGTCGCGTACGGATATTCATGCGCTGCGCTGGTACGACGCCACGCCACTGGTTCGCAACGGCGTGGCCTGTATGCGTTGGGTGAAGAATCTTCTATGGCGGCGTTGAGTGAGTCGATGGGCGTTGGTATCGGTGTCGTGGTCATTGGCCGCAATGAGGGTGTCCGGCTGAAGCGTTGCCTGGCCTCGCTGGTGGGCGCGGCGCAGTTGGTTGTGTATGTCGACTCCGGCTCCACCGATGCTTCGGTGCGGATGGCACGCGAGCTTGGCGTCGAGGTGATCGAGTTGGATATGGCCATGCCGTTCACCGCGGCGCGTGCCCGCAACGAGGGCTTTGCTCGCTTGCAGCAGCTGCAGCCGGCGATTGCCTATGTGCAGTTCGTCGATGGCGATTGCGAGGTGGTGCCGGGCTGGCTGATCAAGGCGCAAGCCTTTCTCGACCAGCACGCGGACGTAGCCGTGGTTTGCGGGCGGCGCCGCGAGCGCTTCCCCCAACGCTCGATTTACAACTTGCTGTGCGACCTCGAATGGGACACTCCGGTCGGCGAGGCGAAAGCCTGCGGCGGCGATGCGCTGATGCGCGCCGGGGCCTTTGCCGCGGTGGCTGGGTTTCGTCCGGAGCTGATCGCCGGGGAGGAGCCGGAACTCTGCGTGCGGCTGCGCGCGGCCGGCTGGAAGGTCTGGCGTCTGGCTGAGGAAATGACCCTGCACGATGCGGCCATGACGCGTTTCGGCCAATGGTGGCAGCGCACCCTGCGTGCCGGTCATGCCTTTGCCGAGGGAGCGTTTCTGCATGGCGCGGCACCGGAGCGGCATTGGCTGCGCGAGTCGCGACGGGCCTGGTTATGGGGCTTGGGAATCCCTCTCGTCATCCTCCTTGCGGGGTCTATTTTCGGCTGGTTGGCATTGCTTCTGTTACTGATCTATCCGCTGCAGATCGTTCGTCTGGCTGTGCGTGGCGCTCGATCGCCGCGGGAAAACTGGCTGCAGGCGTTGTTTCTGGTGCTGGGCAAATTCCCCGAGATGCTTGGGCAGGTCAAATTCCTCTGGCGTCGACTCGGTGCCGGCAAGTCGACATTGATCGAGTACAAATAGATGGAAAGAGTGTCTGTGCCATCGGCCGAAATTCCCGATATGTCGCGCGAGCATAAGGCGCGGTTTGCCTGGGTGCCCTCGCGGGCATTGCTGGCGAGCATCCGCGCTTACCAGCGGCATTGCGCTTCGCGTAACCCACTGGCGCCGCTGTTGAAGAAGTGGGCGGTACTGCGCCATGGCTTCTGGAGTGTGATGACCGGGGCGGATATTCCGCTCAATACAAAAATCGCCGGAGGGCTATTGCTGCCGCATGCCAGCGGCGTGGTTATTCACCCCGATGCCAGCATCGGCCCCAACTGCCTGATCTTCCAGCAAGTGACCATCGGCACGCGTGGTCCGGGCGGGGCACCGCAGATCTCTGGCCATGTCGATATCGGCGCCGGTGCCAAAATCCTTGGCCCGGTGAAGATCGGCAAGCATGCAGTGATAGGCGCCAACGCGGTGGTATTGAGCGATGTGCCGGAGCATTGCATGGCCGTGGGAATTCCCGCGGTCGTCAAACCTCGTAAGTATTCTGAAGAGTAACCAATGCGTATCGCCTACTTCATCAATCAATACCCCAAGGTCAGTCACAGCTTTATCCGTCGGGAGATTCTGGCGCTGGAGCGCAATGGCTTCGAGGTACAGCGCATCGCTTTGCGCGGCTGGGATGACGGGCTGGTGGACGAGGAGGATCTGCGCGAGCGCGAGCGCACACGCTATGTGCTGCAAGATGGCCTGAAGGGGCTGGTAGTACCTGTTTTGCAGGCGCTGCTGAACCGGCCGTCGCGCTTCTTTGCGGCGCTTGTGCTGGCGCTGCGTATGGGCCGGCGCGCCGACCGCGCTTGGCCTTACCATCTGGTCTATCTGGCCGAGGCCTGCCGCTTATTGCCCTGGTTGCGCGAGTTCGGCGCAACCCATGTGCATGCACACTTCGGCACCAATTCCGCCGAGGTGGTGATGCTGGCCCAGGCGCTTGGCGGGCCGAGCTACAGCTTTACCGTGCATGGCCCGGAAGAGTTCGATAAGCCGCAATTTATTCACCTGGGCGAAAAAGTCCGTCGCGCGGCCTTCGTTGTGGCGATCAGCTCCTATGGGCGCAGCCAACTGTTCCGCTGGGTCGATCACGCTCATTGGCCGAAGGTGAAAGTGGTGCATTGCGGGCTGGAGCGGGCATTTCACGATGTGCCGCCGGTCGCCATGCCTGCCGCGCCGCGCCTGGTCTGCGTGGGGCGTTTGTGCGAGCAGAAGGGCCAGCTGTTATTGATGCAGGCCGCCAGCCTGCTGTCTGCGCAGGGCCAGGCATTTGAAATCGTTTTGGCCGGCGATGGCGAGATGCGTGCGGAGATCGAGGCCTTGATCGAGCGTTATGGCTTGCAGGGACGGGTGCGCATCACCGGCTGGATCAGCAGCGAGCAGGTGCGGGCGGAAATCCTCGCGGCGCGCGCCCTGGTGTTGCCGAGTTTTGCCGAGGGCTTGCCGGTGGTGATCATGGAGGCGATGGCGCTGCGTCGGCCGGTGCTGACCACCTATGTGGCGGGTATTCCTGAACTGGTGCACCCAGGCGAGAACGGCTGGTTGTTTCCCGCCGGCGCGGTTGAGGAGCTGGCAGCAGCGCTGGCGGATTGTCTGGCGCAGCCGCCAGAAGTCCTGCAGCGCATGGGCGATGCAGCCTATGGCCGCGTGCTGGAGCGGCACGCAATCGATACCGAGGCGGCCAAATTGGCTGAACTGTTCAGGGCGCAAGCATGATCGATCTAGTGAGTTGGCTGCTGAGCGCACTGCTGCTACTTATTCTGCTGCCGGTACTGGTGTTGTTCGTACAAGTCGCGCTGGCCTGCCTGCCGACGCGCGCCCAGCCCGCGTTGGCGGGAGCGCGCCCGCGTGTGGCGGTGTTGGTGCCGGCGCACAACGAGTCGGCGCTGATAGTCGCGACCTTGCAGGCGCTACGGGCGCAATTGCAGGCGGGTGACCGCTTGCTGGTGGTCGCGGACAACTGCTCCGACGACACGGCAGCGCTGGCCAGAGCTGCCGGCGCCGAGGTGATCGAACGAAGCAACAGCCAGCAGCGCGGCAAGGGCTATGCCCTGGATTTCGGCGTGCGGCATCTTGCGGCTGATGCCCCTGAAGTTCTGATCATCGTCGATGCCGATTGCCAGGTGGGCGAGGGTGCCATCGAGCGTTTGGCCCTCTGCTGCATTCAGTCCGGTCGGCCGACCCAGGCGCTGTACCTGATGCATGCGCCGCAGGGTTCTGGCCTCAAGGTGCGCATCGCCGAATTCGCCTGGAGCGTGAAGAATTTGCTGCGCCCGACCGGTTGGGTGCGCCTCGGCTTGCCCTGCCAGCTGATGGGCTCGGGTATGGCCTTTGTCTGGCGCGGTCTGGCGCTGATCGACCTGGCCAGCGGGCACATAGTCGAAGATTTGAAGATGGGCTTGGATTTTTGCCGCAACGGCAAGCCGCCGCTGTTTTGCCCCGATGCCAGGGTCAGCAGTTATTTTCCGCGCAGCGAAGAGGGCTTGAGCAGCCAGCGCACGCGCTGGGAGCATGGTCACCTCGGGGTCATCCTCGGCGATGCGCCCAGATTGCTCGCCGAGTCGCTTGGGCGGCGCAACTGGAAGCTGCTGGGCATGACCCTCGATCTGCTGGTGCCGCCGCTGGCTCTATTGACCCTGGTAGTGGTAGCGGCCTTTATCCTGGCCTGGTTGCTGGCTGGCCTGAGCGGGCTGCTGGTGCCAGCGTTGATCGCCTCGGTCGGGGTGGCGATGCTGGGCGTCACCATTCTGCTGGCCTGGGCTCGTTGCGGTCGTGACATAATTTCTTTCGTTTCGCTGTTGTATGCACCTTTTTACGCCGTGAAAAAAATTCCCCTGTACCTGGGGTTTCTACTCAAGCGCCAAGTCGATTGGGTTCGTTCGAAACGGGATGATCACTGATGCATTGCTTGGCTTGGCAGCAACGCTGGCGCGCGCTTGTCGACAGACTCCGGGTGGTCGGCGATCCCGCTGATGAACAATGCTTGATCGAGGCTTTATCGAAGCCCGAGGCCCCGACAGTCTTGGGTTTCGTCAATGCGCATGCGATGAATCTGGCCGCGGGCGATACGGACTACTACCAGGCGTTGGCTGCGGCCGATGTGCTGCTGCGCGATGGTTCCGGTATGGCCATCTTGTTCCGCCGCCGCCGGTTGGTGCCGGGGCTGAATATGAACGGCACCGACTTTATTCCCAAGTTGCTCGAGGCATATCGAGGGCGTCGCGTCGCATTCTGGGGCACCCAGGAGCCGTTTCTGGCCAAGGCGGTACGCCACAGCGAAGAACTATTCGGCGTGCAGGTGGTGTCCTCCCAGCATGGTTTTGCTGAGCTGGAGGTGTACACCGCGCTTGCCCAGCAGCTACGACCGGAGCTGATCGTGCTGGGCATGGGCATGCCCAAACAAGAACAGCTGGCCGCCAGGATCGCTACCAGCGGCATGCCCTGTTTGGTGGTGTGCGGCGGGGCAATAGTGGACTTTCTAGGCGGCAAGGTAACCCGCGCCCCAGAGTGGTTGCGGCGTCTCGGCTGCGAGTGGCTATTCAGGCTGATGCTCGAACCCAGGCGTTTGTTCCAGCGCTATGTGGTGGGTAATCCGTTGTTCCTGCTGCGCACGCTTATCTGGCGCGATGCTGCTTAGCAAGCCGCCATGTCGAGCGATCGGCGCGGCGACTTTTATATCAACAGAGTTTTCGAGATGACGCCAAGCGAGTCCGAGGCAATAAAGATTTGTCGGGTGCTGTGCATATTTTTCATGAGCTACGTGCATGTGAACCCTGGCCTGGACAGTTTTGCCGGTGAGTTGCCCGCGCACTTGGCCCTGCTTGAGAGCGTGTTCTCCGATGTTTTGGGCAGGGCCAGTGTGCCTGCGCTCAGTGTGCTGGGCGGCTTTTTGGCGGTGACTGCCTATGCACGCAGGCGCAACTGGGCGGTCTACGCTCGCGAGCGTTGGCAAACCCTGATGATTCCGCTGTTCAGCTGGAATGCCGTGATTATCCTGCTATCGGTGTTGATATGGCTGACCAGCGGCGCGCAAACGGCGGTGCTGCGTGAGCTGCCGAATCTGCAGTGGGCAGAGCTGCCGCTGCTGTTGGACAGGCTGACGGCCTACAACTATGGCTCGGCAACCACAGCGCTCAATTTCCTCCGGGACATCTTCGTCTGCTCGCTGCTGCTACCCGCGTTGCTGGTGCTGCTGCGGTATACGGGCGCGGCCGGCTTGGCGCTGCTCTGGTTGGTTGGGCTTACCCTGGGTTTCGCCCCAGTGGTTATGCGCCCGGCTATCCTGATGTTCTTCTGCGCCGGCATCTACCTTGGGCTACAGGGCAGTCTGTTCAGGCCAAGCCTGGGCACGCTGAGCAAGTTGTCGGTAGCGCTGCTGGTGCCCTTGGCGCTGGTGGGGCTGGCTCCGCTTTTCGCCGGCGAATACCGTGACAATGCAGCCGACACGCTGTCGCGCCTGCTGGTGAGCGGCGCCTTCCTGCTGGCAGCCTACGGGCTGAGCCGGGTATCAGTGGACAACCTGTTGGCGCGATTGGAGCCCATGATCTCCCTGATGTTCCTCGCTCACGCGAGCATCATGCTGGTGTTCTGGGGTATTTGGCAGAAGGCCGTGGGCTCGGGGTTGGAGTGGCCGTATGGGCTCTTCTATATCAGCGCGCCGCTGGCGACCTTGCTTGCCGTAGCGATGCTGTATCGTTGCCTGGCATACGCTCCAGCGATCCTTCAGCATGCCTTGACCGGCAAGCCGTGCACCGATCTGGCACGGCCTTGATCGGTTTGAAGCGGAGCGACTCGTCAGTTCAGGTTAAGGGCTTTCTGAAAAAGCCCTGTGAGCCGCCCCGAAAATGCGGCCCAACCATGTTACGACCAAGCCTGCGATCTCGAAAAAGACAGGCATTATCGGGGTCTCCTTAGGCATCACCAGGGCGGGATCCCATGGGGGTATCGGTTACCTGCTTTCCAGAGCCTGCCACTGGCTCCTTCCGTCGACGCAAAGAAGCTGGGCATTTTTCGGGCGAGAAAGTGAGTTTCCCTTCTAGAAGTTTCTCTATTCTGCGCCAGTTCCCAGTTCCCAGTTCCCAGTTCCCAGTTAGCGGCTAGGCTAACGACTGCCAATCCATAAGGCTCTGACCGTTATCGTCGGCGTGCTGGTACCCGCGCCCAGCGATGCCTGGCGCCAAGGCGGCAACCGATACGTCATCGATTGCCGCCCGCCAACCGCTACACGAGCGCAGGCAGGTTGAGGGTTGCGCAGCAGTCGAGGATGGAGCGGCGCTGGGTATCGGCGTAAAGCTCGAGTTCGTTTTGCACCGCGGCCCCCAGTGCCGCGTGGAAGTCGGATTGGTTGGAGCTGATGTCGTAGTGGGCTTGGGCGTTGTCGCCGAGGTTGGATTGGAAAATCCCCGCGGCGCTCACCGGTAGGAAGTCTTCGTAAACCAGTGGTTCGAAGTGGACGTGGCCGGCTTCGATCAGCTCGTCGAGCGTCGAGGTCTGGGCGAGGTTGTCGCGTGCCGCAATGCCCTGCTCGGTGACGAAGTAGCGGAAATAGGCGAGGTCCTGTTTGCGCATGTCCTCGTAGCTGTCCGGAAACTCCGCGAAGTGCCTCGCAAGCAGTTCGCTGTAGCGCTCTGCATTGTCTTCGCTCGGGAACTCGTGCAACTCTGCGCGGGTGGCGTTCAGCAACTGGTCGTATAGCGCCCGCCCCTTGGGCGTCAGGGCTGCGCCGCGTTGTTCTATTTCGCCGAAACGGGCGGTGTGGCTGCCCGGGGCGTCGTGTGGGCCGGCAAAGGCGACTTTTTCCTCAAGGGCCTTGAAGCTGGTCTGGCGCAATAGAATCGGGCAGCGCCGCCGCGGCGGACCTTCCACGACCGCTTTAGGGGGAATGCCGCGTTTCGGCATACCGGCCTGGATCCGGTCGATATCCAGTGTTCTGGGGGTCAGGTGGTTGATATGCGGGCCTTTGAAAGCCACCACGTCGGCGATGAGCCGATGCTGATCGTGCAGTTGCTTGTAGACCTGCGCGGTCACGGTGGCCTGGGTGTGCCAGCGGAAGGTCTCCAAAGCCTGCTCCACGAACTCATGGGCATCCGTTTCGTTCAGCCCCCCTTCGGCTTCGAATTTCGCGATCAGCTCCAGCGCGCGGGCGGTGAAGATATTGCGCTGCGAGAGGATCGACGACGCCAGCTCGCGCAGCGCTATGTCGTCGATCAACTCGAGACGCAGTAGCGAAGTGAAGACGCGGAAGGGGCTGATCTGTAGGGCGTTTTCGTGAACCGCGCGGAATGCGGTCGAATGCACGGGCACGCCGGCCGGGGTGAGGTCGTAGTAGCCCACCGGCTGCATGCCCATCACGGCGAAAAGGCGGCGAATGGTCGAGAGCTCTTCGGCAGTGCCCACGCGTATGGCGCCGTGCCGTTCCATCGAGAGACGGCTGATTTCGCCGGTCCAGCGCAATTGCGCGGCTACTTCGGGGATCTCTTCCATCATGTCCTCGTTGGTCTGCGCGACGAGATCCAGCAGCGTGCCGTAGAGGGGGACTTCCAATTTGTACATCTCGGACATGGCATTCGAGAAAAACGCGCGAATGGCGTCCGGGCTGACGAATCCCTGGTTGTTCATGATGAAACGATCTCCTGCACGCATGACGGATAGATCCAGCGGGTGGGCGCGGCGCATGCTCGGATTCTGCGCAGCTTCGAATCGGCTTACAAACGACATCTCCTCAGTACTTCATTCCCTTGGGGAATGAAAATAGCGCCCAACAGAGCCGTCGGGCGCGCTTGGCTATCAGTGGATAGCGGCCAGGCATTCTTCGAAGATGTCCAAGCCCTTCTCGAAAAGTTCGGGCTCGATGGTCAGCGGCGCCAGGAGCCGGACGATGTGCCGGCTCTTGCCGCTCGGCATCAGCAACAATCCTTTGTTCCTGGCGTTTTCCAGCAGCGCGGCCAGTTGCTGGGTGCCGGGCTTGCCGTCCGCCGTTCTCAGTTCGATGCCGCGCATGGCGCCGGTGCCCGTGAGCCGGCCCAGGCAGGGCGAGATCGCCTGCTTACGCCAGCGCTCGTAGCGGCGCAGAATCGCTTGTTCCTGGGCCTCGCCCCAGCACGCCAGGTTGCTGTCCGTCATCGCTTGCAGGCTGGCGAGAGCGGCTGCGCAGGCCAGGGGATTGCCCGAGTAGGTGCCGCCCAGCCCGCCTTTCGGCAGGGCGTTGACCAGGGCCTCGCGCCCGATCACCGCGCCGAGCGGCAGCCCGCCGGCGATGCTTTTGCCCAGCAGCAGGAGGTCCGGCTCGATGCCCAGGCGTTGGAAGGCGAACCGTTGCCCGGTGCGGCCAAAGCCCGATTGGATTTCGTCCGCGATCAGCAGGATGCCATTGGCATCGCAGAAGCTGCGCAACCCTTGAGCGAACGACGGGTCCATGGCCAGGAAACCGCCTTCGCCCTGCACCGGTTCGAAGATGAAACACGCCACTTCGGCGATATCGATCTCGACGCTGAAAAGGCGCTCGATCGCTGCAAATGCCTGATCCGCGGTCACGCCGGTATCCGGGCTGGGATAGGGGATGTGGTACACCGGGCCTGGCAGCGCGCCCAGCCGTTGCTTGTAGGGGGCGACCTTGCCGTTCAGGTTGAGCGTCGCCAGGGTGCGGCCGTGAAAGCCGCCGTCGAAGGCGATCACCGCGCTGCGGCCGGTGGCGGCGCGGACGATCTTCAGGGCGTTCTCCGCGGCTTCCGCGCCACTGTTGGTCAGCATGCCCGCCAGCGGATAGCTGAGCGGGATAAAGGCTGCCAATGCGCTCATCAACTGGCGGTAGCCCTCATGGGGCACGGCATTGAAGGCCGAGTGGGTGAGCTTCTGCGCTTGCGCGGTAATGGCTGCGACCACCCCGGGGTGGCAATGGCCCAGGTTGAGGACGCCGATGCTGCCGACGAAGTCGATGTATTGCTTGCCTTCCGTGTCCCAGACCAGAGCGTTCCGCCCATGGCTCAGGGTGAGCGGATGAACGATCGACAGCGCGTTGCTGATGGGCGACTGGGTCATAGCCGATCCGCCTTGCCGATCCGCGCGTCTGCCCCGGATTCCGGGACGCCGCGAGCGCTGGCAGGCCGTTGAAAAACTACCTGCGTTGGCAATACTGCGTTAAAAACGGCCTCAAAATGCTCATTTACAGCACGTAAACTCGCGTGCGAGCCCAGTCCTTTTTTCGGCCGTTTTTGCCTTGTCTTGCCTGCCTCGCCTACATTTTTCAACGGCCTGCTATGGGCGGATGTTGCGGCTATCTGATGCTCGGATACGGCACGAAATGGCATCGCGGTGTTCCTCTTCGAACAGGGATTTCTCTCTATCAAAGCGAGGAACAGCGCGCCGTCACAAGCGAAAAAAACTTACTCGGTCATTCCTAATATTCAGGACCCGTTTCGGCGCCGCTTTCTCCTTTGGCTTTTTCGAGAATCCAATCGACGAAACTTCTGACTTTCGGAATATCCAGGGTCTGCTCCGCATGGGCGATGAAATGGGAGCCCTGGCTCTTCTTGTAGTGCGCCCAGGGAATTACCAGTTTGCCCTCGGCGAGTTCGTTCTCGACCAGAAAGCGCGGCACCAGGGCGACCCCGCAGCCGGACTGGGCGGCGCTGATGCACATGTAAAACGTGTCGAAGCGAGGGCCGTGGTAGCTATGGTCCGTGTTGATCCCTTGTTCGTCGAACCACTCGTGCCAGGCTTCGGGTCGCGAGGTGCACTGCAGCAGCACCAGGTCAGCCAGTTCGCCCGCACTGGTAAAGGGCTTGCCGGCGAGCAACCCCGGCGCGCAGACGGCAACCACATCCTCGCCGAACAGCTCGATGCAGGCAGCGCCAGGCCAGGAGCCCTGGCCGTAGAAGAAGGCTATGTCGGCTTTGTCCTGCACCAGGTCGAAGGGCTCCAGCTCATTTCTGATATCGAGGTGGATATTGGGGTAGCGCTTGGAGAACCCTTTGAGGTTCGGGATCAGCCAGCGTGCTCCGAAGGTGGGTTGCGTGGCCACCCTCAGCACTTCGGTTTCGCCGCCATAGGAGAGGATATAGCGGCTGGAGATATCCACCTGGGTCAGGATCTTGTTGACCTCCGCCTGGTACAGCTCGCCCGCCGGGGTCAACTGCAGACGGCGGCGTACCCGATGGAACAGCAGGTGCTGGAGCATATCCTCGAGCTGGGCGACCTGCTTGCTCACCGCGCTCTGGGTCAAATGCAGCTCTTCCGCCGCGCGGGTGAAGCTCATGTGCCGGGCGGCCGATTCGAAGCATTGCAGGGCGGCGATGGTGGGTAGCAATCGTTTGGACATGGCGAGCTCTGCTAGGCGTGAGAGCGTCATTCTCCAAGGGAATGATGTGGTGCGTAAAGGTCGTTTGTCCGTCCAGGGCATTCGGATTAATACTGATTCGGTTAATGAACTCAGGAGAAAGACATGGTTGACGAGCTGCTCAAAAACCTTGGTGTTAGTGCCAGTGCATACCAAGGGGGCAACCATAGCGTTCATACCCCGATCGACGGCAGCCAGATTGCCTCGGTTACCCTGGAGAGCCCGGCCGCCGTGCCCGGCAAGGTCGAGGCGGCCCATCAGGCGTACTTGGCGTGGCGTGATGTGCCCGCCCCCCGTCGCGGCGAGTTGGTTCGCCTGTATGGCGAGGTTTTGCGTAAGCACAAGGCCGAACTGGGCGAGCTGGTTTCCATCGAGGCCGGCAAGATCACCCAGGAAGGCTTGGGCGAAGTGCAGGAAATGATCGACATCTGCGACTTCGCCGTCGGCCTGTCGCGCCAACTCTACGGCCTGACCATCGCCTCCGAGCGCCCCGGCCACCACATGCGTGAAAGCTGGCATCCGCTGGGTGTGGTGGGGGTGATCAGTGCATTCAATTTCCCCGTCGCGGTATGGGCCTGGAACACCGCCTTGGCCCTGGTCTGCGGCAATGCCGTGATCTGGAAACCATCCGAGAAAACCCCGCTCACCGCCCTGGCCTGCCAGGCGCTTTTCGAGGTGGCCTTGAAGCAATTCGGCGATGCTCCGGCTGGCTTGAGCCAGTTGATCATCGGCGATCGCGAAGCGGGTGAGGTTCTGGTCGACGATCCGCGTGTGCCGCTGATCAGCGCCACCGGCAGCACTCGAATGGGCCGCGAGGTCGCGCCTCGCGTCGCTGCCCGTTTCGCTCGCAGCATTCTCGAACTGGGCGGCAACAACGCGATGATTCTGACGCCCAGCGCCGATCTCGATCTGGCCGTGCGCGGCATCCTGTTCAGCGCCGTTGGTACTGCCGGCCAGCGTTGCACCAGCCTGCGACGGCTGATCGTGCATCGCTCGGTGAAGGACGAAGTGGTTGCCCGGGTGAAGGCGGCCTACGCCAAGGTGCGTATCGGCGACCCGCGCAAGGACAACCTGATCGGCCCGCTGATGGACAAGCAGGCATTCCTGTCGATGCAGGATGCGCTGGTGAAAGCGCGCGACGAAGGCGGTACGGTATTCGGTGGCGAGCGCCAGCTGCAGGAGCAGTACCCGCATGCATACTACGTCGCTCCGGCAATCGTCGAGATGCCTGGCCAGACCGAGGTCGTCCGTCACGAGACCTTCGCGCCCATCCTCTATGTCCTCGCCTACGATGACTTCGAGCAAGCGCTGCGGCTGAACAATGAAGTTCCGCAAGGCCTGTCGTCCTGCATCTTCACCACCGATGTACGCGAGGCCGAACGCTTCCAAAGCGCTTCCGGCAGCGACTGCGGCATCGCCAACGTCAACATCGGCACCAGTGGCGCCGAGATCGGCGGTGCGTTCGGTGGCGAGAAGGAAACCGGCGGCGGCCGCGAATCCGGCTCGGACTCCTGGAAGGCCTACATGCGCCGTCAGACCAACACCATCAACTACTCCCGCGAACTCCCTCTGGCGCAGGGCATCGTGTTCGATTGATCGCGTGCTGCGCCATGCCGGGTATCGGATACCCGGCATGGCGCTTTTCTGGGAAGCTTCGCTTCGTCGTTCTGCAAGAATTTCACGCCCACGTACTCCTTAGCATGCTGGCCTCGGCTATCGCCCCAAGCCGGACGCTCCAGCAAGCGCTGCTGTTCGAAGAGGTAGGTTCATGAGTGGTTTTCGTCAAGAGTGCCTCTGGGAGACGGTGACCCCCACCCAGGTCGAGTCCGCCGCGCTGAGCGGTCAGGTCAAGTTCGATGTCTGCGTCATCGGTGGTGGCATCACTGGCCTTTGCGCTGCCCTGCATCTCCTGGAGCAGGGAAAGACGGTGTGCGTGCTCGAGGCGTATAAGGTCGGTCATGGCGGATCCGGGCGTAACGTCGGCCTGGTCAATGCCGGCACCTGGATCAAGCCCGATGACGTCGAGTCGACGCTCGGTGCGCCGCTCGGCAAGCGTCTGAACGAGGTGCTGGGGCAGGCGCCGGCCGAGGTGTTCGCGCTCATCCAGCGCTACGGCATCGACTGCCAGGCGCGTAACGACGGCACCTTGCATATGGCTCACAATGCCGCCGGGCTGGTGGACCTCGAAGCCCGTGAGGAGCAGTGGCGCAGGCGTGGGGCGGACGTCGAGTTGCTGACCGGCTCAACCTGTGAGGCGTATTGCGGGACAAGCAAGATCACCGCAGCCCTGCTCGACCGCCGGGCGGGCACCATCAACCCGATGGGTTACACGATAGGGCTGGCGTTGGCGGTGATCCGCTTGGGCGGGACGATTTACCAGCACTCGCCGGTCAACGCCCTCAATCGCCAGGCCGACGCGTGGCTGGTGGGCACCGGGCAAGGCGCCGTTGTCGCCGAGAAGGTGGTGATTTCGACCGGCGCCTACACCGAGGGCCAATGGACCGAACTGCAGCGTAATTACTTTCGCGGTTACTACTATCAGGTCGCCTCCGTGCCGTTGGTCGGCCCGGCAGCGGAGAAGATTCTCCAACACGGCCAAGGCTCCTGGGATACCAGAACCGTGTTGAGCAGCATTCGCCGCGACGCCGAGGGTCGGCTCGTGCTCGGCAGTCTCGGCAAGGCCAGCAACAAGCCGGATTGGTTCATCCGCAGTTGGGCGGACCGCATCCAGCGCCACTATTTCCCCGAACTCGGCAAGGTCGAGTGGGAGCTGCATTGGACCGGCTGCATCGATTTCACCCCGGATCATCTGATGCGCATCTTCGAACCCGCGCCGGGCATCGTTGCGGTCACCGGCTATAACGGCCGCGGCAATACCACGGGAACGGTGATAGGGCGGGCGTTTGCCGAGTTCCTGCTGAAAGACGATCCGGACAGGCTACCCATCCCGTTTACGCGGATGAAGGCCTTGCATACGGCGAGTTTGAGAAGTTGTGCCTATGAGGTGGGCTTCTCTCTCTATCACGCGGGTCAGTGCTTGAGGGTCATTCTGTAGCCTGATCCCATCCCGAAAACATAAGCCGCGATTTCGGGATGGGGCAGGTCGAATCATGCTGGCCAAGCGTTGGCTGGCCAGAACAACTGTTGCGTGTTTATACGCCTTTCGGCGACGTCCGCTTAGCGTAAATCGGGCGCGTACGCATTGTTCTTGTACGCCTGGCAGAAGCTCGCCTCATCGCCAGCGAATGCGGGATCCAGCTTGACCAGCGCCGGGCGCACCGCCTTCCACACATTGTTGTGCCCCTCGTTGGTCCAATCGTCCCTGACCACCATCACCAGATCGAGGCCGGGGTGGATGACCACCTTCTGTCCGCCGGCACCCGCCGCCCACTTGGTGCCCACATCGTACTGCTGGCTGCAGGTGGGGTTGCCGCCATTGCAGTTCTTCGCTTCGTAGAACGGGCGATGGGGATATTCGTTCCAGAGCGATACCGGCGCGCAGTCGGGGTCGTTACTACCGGAGGAGTATTTCCAGTTATCGCGGGCGTTCATCATGAAGAGGTAACCATAGCCGGTATTGGTATCCGGAAAGGCGGGATGCCCCATCCGGTAGACGTACTCCTCGCTGAGGATACGCTTGCCGTTCCACATGCCTTTGCGCAGCACCAGCAACCCCAGGCGTGCCATGTCCCGCACGTTGCTGAACATGCTGTAGGCAGTCGTCAGGCCAGCCCAACTGGTGTTTTGCATACCGATTTTCTCGAACAGCTGCGTCCTGGCAAGCTTCGCCATGCTGCTAACGCCCGGGAAGGCTTTCGGCTCATCCGCCAGCGCGCGCCTGACGATCGGGATCAGCTTGTCGATTTCGCGCCAGCCGAAGGCATCGTAGTACCAGTTGCCTTTGTCGCCCCAGGACAGATCGCGCTTGGTGGAGGTCATCGCCAGGATGTGCGCGACCTTTGCTTGGCGGTTGATGCTGTGCATTTCCCACCAATACAGGTAGTCGGTCACCGGCGATTCGTCGGAGAGTCGGGTCTTGGTGGTGGCGATGCCAACGGTCAGGCTGGCCGCAAGCTTGGTGATCGACGCGACATGATAGACGCCGGTCGTGTTGCGGTATTCGTGACACAGCTTCCCGTAGCGCACGACCGCGTAGGGGTTGTTACCCATCTTCCGGTCGGCTTCCTTGAGCAACTCCGGGTCCAGACCGCACTCGCTGGCGACCCTCGATGGGGCCACGGGCACCCATTCCTTCAGGCCCGGGTCTGCGGCATGCGCCAGGCCAGCGCAGTAAGTAAAAGCCGCACCGATAGCGGCCGCGATAACTCCTTTTTTCATCTTCCACCTCATCAAAATAGTAATTGTTATGTTTTCAACGCCGTGCAACCCCTAAACAGCTCCAGTCAGACCAAGCCTTCGCAGGCTCCCCCCTGTTTTTCGCTTCTTCTGCAAAAAACAGAACTGACCAGTCGAGTACCCGCAGTCATCCGTCGGCTGCGCTTGAAGCCGAATGCGCCAGAGTGGGCAACGACAAATGCGCGGGAGCGTCCGAATGGCCGCAGCGATCTCTCAGGGCGGGTCGGCGCTGGTCTTGGGGTGGTAGCGATAAGTTCGAACGATTCCGGCAAATGCGTCGGGGGTGGGGCGACCCGCTGCTCTACTCGCGGGGCCTCGTTTGCCGCAGATCAGGAGCGCCCGCTCGGCGTCGCCGCGCTGCTTGCTGGCGATGGCCGATTTCACGGCGGTGCGATCGCCGTAAGGGAGTGGAGTACGCGGCATGGGGGACGCTCGCTGTATTTATTGTTTGGTAGCGACCCCGAGAATTTGTGGAAATTAGTGGAATCCGACGGAAGGCCAAAACGCCCGAAAGTTATCCAGGGTTTCCGTTATATCGGTTGCGTGGATCAGGCGCGTGCTGACGTCAACGTGTGCGGAAGGAGAGATGAAAATCGTGGAAAACCCGCGCTCACCGGCAATGAAAATCAGGCTTTGAGGCGCTGCTGGAGAGGGCTGCCGGCCTGGCATCGCCCTCTCCAGCGCCCTGGTGAACAGCTCGGAGCGCCACCAGACGTTCGTCAGTCAAGGGTAGGCTGTGGGGTTTTGCTGGCAGCCCCGGCGACTCAATCGAGCGTCGAGCGGGTGAACTGTTATGCCCGTTTAGGGCCGGCAGCGCTTAGATAAACGTCTGCCTAGCGACGCCGCGCGGGATGCGGTTTTTACCTGGCAGCCGTTCCAGACGTTGCTGCCATTCGGCGCGAGGGCTGAGAGTTGAGGTCGGTTTCGCCGGTTTCGCCGGTTCGGCAATTGCTAGGGCAGCCTTCGCAGCTTTTGCCGCGGCTCTAAGCTCGGCGAGGCTCGGTGTCTTATGGACGGGCTCGGTAGTGCCTTTTTCAACGGTGCGAAGGCAGAGCTTGCATGAGACCTGAGCAACATCCTGGGTGCTGTTCAGGCTCGAGCCGGTGCGTCCGCATGCAACACTTGCCTGGGTCGCGGAGTAGTGAATTGCCAACGTATTGTCTCCTGCATTTTCGGGCGCCGGATTTTACACGGCGTCGACGCCCCCGCAAGCTGCTTGGCATAAATGCTAACGGTCACGCGAATTGTCTCCGCGAGATGCCGACGCAGGTAGTTTTTCAACGGCCTGCTAGCTAGTTGCCCCATCGTTCTCTGGTCTCTCTTTTTTGTTGGCGACTTTACGCGACTTGCCAGTCGTAGGTCTGTTCTCAGCTGTCCTTTTAGGCTTCGCCCCTCTTGAGGTGGCATAGGTGACCTTACGATTCACATCACTCTTAACAACTTCAGGTACGCCGTTACGTTTAACAGCAATAACGCGCCCCCTATTTGAGGGCATCGCAGCCACCAATGATGGCCTTTTGCTGGGTGTAAGGGCCGTCATGAGCCCCATCCGTAGGCCAAACTTACGCAATATCGAATCGATGGTGCTCAAAGTCGGATTACCCTTGTCCGTTTCCAACTGATATAGCGCCCTGGTGGACATCCCGCACATTTGGGCAAAGGTTTCCTGATCAAAACCTGTGACCTCCAAACGGAGCCTACGGATAGCCATGCCAAGGGTTAATTCACCATCAGTGTGTAGTTGAATGATCTCCTCGATCAGTTGCTTACGCAGTTCTCCGGTCATGGTTTTCATTGCAGCTCCCAATACCCAAGATGTCTGTCCAAATCGTTCACCGGAAGCGCATTTGATTGGCGGATATCCAACGGCATATCTACGAGTAAATCGGGTAGCGCTCTGAGCTCTTTGGCGGCATCACGGATACGCTCGTACAGGTCATCCGGGGCATACCATTGCGGGAAGCAGGCACAGATATCACGCCACTTCGGACTTCCTTTTATTTCGGCTTGCCATTTCGTCACCCTGGTTACCGCCTCTGCATCCAAAACCATCGGGGCTAGGTCATAGATCGGGGCCAAAGCAAACCTTTCCTTGTACCGGAATATGGATGTATTGCGACCGTGGTTATCACTGTTGCCAAGGATTCGGTTAAGCAGGTCTCGACGGATGTACTCAAAGATCAGCTCCGGAACCTCATCGGCCTGTCCGCTTACGCACCACAACTCAATCAGCTTCGATAGCACAGCCTCATGCTTGAGCTTCGATCCAGGCTCTGTGTTACCAAGTAAGGAGTAGACCGATTCAACCGCGATACGCTCGACGCTCTGGCCGTCCACGATGCGGTCAAAACGTGGCATCCAAAGGCTGGGCTTTTCGGCTTCTTCCAAGCTCAGACCATCAGTCGAAACGGTATTCAGGCCTAGGCTCGAGACCGCTTGGTAGTACTGGTATTCAGCGCGGAGAATATTCTTGTCGTCCTCCGTCACCTTGTTTCTGGCGAACTTAACTAGCCAGTGTGATTGCACTAGCGAATCATCGAGCATGGCATCAGCGTAAAACTGTCCATCATGGCCCTCTGTCAGCAGTAGCTTTGGTGCTTCACCCTGTGCACCTGTCGCGCCGCCTAGCGCCGCGCCAGCCTCGTAGGCGTACTCAAGGAAATCATTGGTGCGCTCAACGACTTCCTGGCGAGCAAAGGCCTCGGCGCCCGATTCCTCAAGGGCTTCAACGGACTCTTTCACGCGCAGATTGCCGATAGGCGATGGTGTGCATCTACCCAACAAGAACAGATCAATATCTATCCCCTCGGGCTTTTCATCATTGAAACGCTTGAGCAGCGACTTCTTCGCATGGCCCGCAGGAATGATGTCGTAAACGAAGGCTGGGAAGCCTTTGCTATCCTCAGCGCTCCAGTTGACAGGCAAGTTAACGCTGACGGCATATTCAAAAATGCTATCTGTCACCTGATAAAAGTCATGCAGGTACGCCGTTTTGTACGAAGTCGTGCTGCGCGTATCTGCGACCCTTTGAGTATCCGATATGCTCAGCTCTAGGGCGTCGTGCCATTGGCCGTTCACATAGGTTTGTATGGTCAGCGCGTTGTACATGGTGGCAACATCAATCGGTATTAAGATGCTGATTATTCTGGATTGCGGCCGCTTAATCGGCAATATAAATCTTTAAATAAGCCAATTCTGTTTTTTATCGGTACTTTAATACCGACTGCCGCTTGCTGATCTGGCTGTGGCGATAGCCTATTAGCATGGGGCTTGTGTTCGTCATGGAGCGGAGGCAGCCCTTAGTGAATGACTGCTTCTGGCAGAGCTCAGCCGGTTCTAACTGGCCGCTAAGGGTCGATTCTGTCTGTCAACGCGGGAGCCGAAGCTCGATCCTTGGGCCCCTGTTCGGCTTAGAGAAGTCACTCGCGATCCAGGAGTGTCTTCAGTGGAGCCGGGGCATGGCTGCTCGGCCATACGAAGCTGAAAGTACTGTCCGATACCTAGGGTCTGTTGCCGTATCATCGCGACCGCGCCGGAGCCTGTTTTAGCGCGAGGCAAGGCATGAGACGCGAGGTTTGGTTGTTCCAAATGAGCGTCGAGAAACGCAGTATCGCGCTAAAACAGGCCCGGCCCTTCGGGTTGCGCGGAAAATCTCGCCATGCGTTGTTGTAGGACTTGGCAAGGGAACAACCATTACCTGCGTCCTACGCCTAGCCTGGCGAGATTTTTCGCGGCAACGCGGCTTGCGCTGAAACGGCAACAGACCCTAGGAACTGAGGTTGATCACGCAAATGGCGGAATAGACCGAGATCTGATCATGCATGGCGATGGTTGCAGCCAGACCGTCGCGATCGGTCAATAAGGTCGCCGACGCTGTGGCCGAAAAACAATGAAGTTTTCGATGTCCAGCCCTTGCGATACCGGAAGAAAAAATGTCCGGCTTCGTCGTGAATGAAACGGGTCGACCAACCACTTGGATGCGGCGCGGAACGGCAAACGTCGGGGCACGCACAAGGCGGGACGAGGATTACGGCCATTGAGTTGGATCAGGAGGTAGAGGCCGTCGCCGTCGAAAAGCTTATAGACGCGCTCTGTGAGCTTGGCCGAGCGGCAAGCAGCGTCGCTGAGTGGGGCAATGGCGCGCGACATAAGGGTACTCCCTTTTATCGAACTGGCTTTGTACCCCTAAAAGTACCCTTGAAGCGGCGAATCTATCGGAAACGGCAGAACGCCAAAACGAAAAAACCTGCTAGGAGGCAGGTTTTTCGGGGTTTCAGAGATTTTGAAAGCTTTCTCTGGAACTTCATATGGTGCCGGCACCAGGAATCGAACCCGGGACCTACTGATTACAAGTCAGTTGCTCTACCAGCTGAGCTATACCGGCATTTGAGGGCGGCCATTATATCTATTCAGTGGTCCGAGTAAAGCCGTCTGAGCATAGTTCTGCGTTGCTTGGGCTATCAGCAGCAAAATCCTTATGCACAAGTTGATGGTTACTACTCGATGCTCGTTTTAAAAGCGTGAAATTCATCACCTATTTTTATAAGTAGCTGTTCTGCTTGGTATTTATTGGCTGTTTAAAAAGCCGCTAGCTGCTTTGGCGATACGCCGCGGCGGCTTTGCCTGGGCTTTCCAGGAATCTATCAACAAAGTTATCCACAGATTTTCGGGCTGTTTACGGGCGTTCAGCGAGCAGTAACAGGTTGCGTGGAGTGAGTTGGCTGGGGCAGAAGAGGCCCAGGTGCACGCTATATCCCTGTTCTTGCAAGTAGAGCGCGCGGTCGAGCAGCAGCCAGAGTTCCAGTGGTCGGCGAAACAGGCCGCGCACCAGCTCCAGATTGCGCACTTCGGCCAAGCGTTGCCAGCCTTGGTTTTCGAGGGCCTGCCAGTCCTGGTCGCCTGGGCTGGGCAGGTGTTTGAGGGCCGCCAGATGGCGGCAGTAGTCGGCGAGGCTGGCGTTGAGCCAGGCAGGCGCGAGCGAAGGGGTGGGTAGGTAATCGTCTATGCCGCGCAGTTGTCGTTGCAGCAGGTCGAATGCCAGGCGCCAGGCCATCGACTGGTCGCGCTGGCGGCGTACGCGGGCGCCGGCGGTCACGGTTTCGCTAAGCGGCAAGCCGAGATCGTCGAGCGACAGCTGCAACGCCGAGGTTTTTGCGGTTTCGGAGAGCGCCTGGTAGTTCGGCGTGCCAATGCGGTTATAGCAGCAGGGCGCCACGGCCAGTTGTTGGCAGCCGGTCTGGCTGGCCAGTTGCAGCAGGCGCACATGCAGGTCACCGCAGGCGTGCAGGGCGACCGGGGTGTGTTCGCTGAGCAGCCGAGCCGCGGCGCTGTCGGCCATTACATCCTGCTGTATGTGCGCGGCGTCGAGGCCCGTGCGTTCGCTTAAGCGCTGGCCGGCCTCGATCAGCTCGGCGTCGTGTTCCAGGCAGGTCAGCGCGCCGCCGTCGTGCGCCAGCAGGCGTCCCAGGTGACCTTTGCCGGCGCACCAGTCGAGCCAATGGCGCGGTTGCCGGGCGAATTGCAGGCAAGCGGCGAAGGCCTCTATCTGTTGCCATTTGCGCCCCGGCACGCCGGCATTGAGGCGCGAGGGCCGTTGCACCAGCGCATGCTGGGGGAATGCATCGACAGCGCTCAGTGCGGCTGCTTGCGCCGCCAACTCAGGATAGGGCCAGGGCGCCTGGAGCAACTCGGGCTGATTGTGCGCGGCTTCGGCTGCGGCCAGGGAGCGCCCGCGCAGCCAGGTCGCTAGCTGCGGGTACTCGGCTTCCCAAGGTAATTGTCGCTGGGTGAAGGGCCGTGGTCGCCAGAGCCGCTGATGTTTCAGGAGCAAGGCGTCCAGCGCTTCGAAGCGGGCGAGCAATTGCGGGCCGCTAAGGGTGTCGGGCATGGACATGGTTGATGGAGGCGTATGAGGGCGAGGCCTGAGTATATCGTCGCCGGTGGGCGGCGGGCAGGTGTGGCTATGGCTCGCCGGCTGCCTTGAGCCTGCCGACGAGCGCCGCGGTTGCTAACGACCCTGGCAGGCGTCGACCCTGAGCCAGCGTTCCAGCAGCTTGAAGCCGCGTACCAGGATGAACGCTATCAGCAGATAGAACATCCCGGCGGCGAAGAATATCTCCACCGGCAGGTAGGTGCGCGCGATGATGGTGCGCGCCATGCCGGTCAGCTCCAGCAAGGTGACGGTGCTGGCCAGGGAGCTGGCCTTGAGCATCAGGATCACTTCGTTGCTGTAGGCCGGCAGGCCGATGCGCGCGGCGCGCGGCAGGACGATATAGAACATGGTCTGCGCCCGTGACATACCCAATGCGCGCGCGGCTTCGACTTCGCCCTGGGGCACTGCCTGGATCGCGCCGCGCAAAATCTCGGCGATATAGGCCGCGGTATGCAGGGTCATGGTCAGTACGGCGCACCAGTAGGGCGAGCGCAGGTATGGCCATAGCGGCCCTTGGCGTACGGCTTCGAACTGCGCCAGGCCGTAGTAGACCAGAAACAGCTGCACCAGCAGCGGGGTGCCGCGGAAGAAGAAGATGTAGCCATAGGGCAGCGAGCGCACGTACCAATGTTTGGAGGCGCGGGCGATACCCATGGGGATCGCCAGAATCAGCCCGGCGACCACGGCGATGGCCACCAGCTCCAGGGTCAGCAGCGCGCCTTCGGCCAGGCGCGGCAGCCACTTGATGATGATTTCCCAGTTCATGTCGCGCTCCTGATGAAACCACGGCTGGCGCGCTTCTCGAGGAAATACAGGCCGATCATGGCGAGCACGGTCAGGCCCAGGTAGATGAAGGCGGCGACCATATAGAAGGTGAATGGCTCCTTGCTGGCGGTCACGGCGATTTGCGAGCGGCGCATGATTTCTTCCAGGCCGATCACCGAGACCAGGGCGGTGTCCTTCATCAGAATCATGAACAGGTTGCCCAAACCGGGCAGGGCGATTCGCCACATTTGCGGCAGTATCAACCGCCAGAAAATTCGTATTTTGGACAGCCCCAGGGCTTGGCCGGCTTCGCGGTGACCCTTGGGAATGGCCAGGATCGCGCCGCGGAACACCTCGGTCGCGTAAGCGCCGAAGCAGAGACCCAGGGCGATGGTGCCGGCGGCGAACGCGCTCAGTTCGAGGCTTTCAATGCCCAGCAAATCGGCCAGGTTGCGCATCAGTTGCACGGTGCCGAAATAGATCAGCAACACCCAAAGCAATTCGGGGACGCCGCGCACGATGGTCGAGTAAGTACCGCCCAGCCATTGCAGCGGCTTGTACGGCGAGGTTTTCGCCAAAGCCCCGAGCAGGCCGAGCACCAGACCTAGCGAGAGCGCGCTAAGCGCCAGCTTGATGGTCATCAAGGTACCCGCGGCCAGGGCCGGGCCGAATCCGTAGAGGTCGAAAGTCATGAGGGGCGCTCAGAAGCCTGCGCCGCCCGAGGGGCGACGCAGTGCCGGCTGCTTAGTAGATGCTGAAGGGGAAGTACTTGTCGTTGATCTTCTTGTAGGTGCCGTCGGCGACGATTTCTTTCAGTGCGGCGTTCAGCTTCTCGCGCAGAGGATCGCCCTTGCGTACGGCGATGCCGATCTTGTCGTTGTCGAATACCGGCTCGCCCTTGAATTCGAAGTCTTTGCCGGCGTCGCTCTTCAGCCATTCCCAGTTGACGAAGCTGTCGGCCAGCACGCCGTCGAGACGGCCCGAGGAC
This sequence comes from uncultured Pseudomonas sp., assembly GCF_946886105.1. The sequence goes on from NZ_CAMPHV010000007.1 coordinate 156,284, forward strand.
AGGTCGAGGTAGGCGTTTTCCTGGGTGTCGTAGAGCTTGATGTCGACCACGCCGTCCAGGTTGTCTTCCAGCCAGGTGCCGGCGATGGTGGCGCGCTGGGCGCCGATGACCTTGCCCTTGAGGCTGGCTTTATCGGTCTTGAAGTCCGCGCCTTTGGGGGCGATGAACTGCAGCTTGTTGGTGTAGTAGGGCTCGGTGAAGTCGACGGCCGCCTGGCGTTCTTCGGTGATCGACATCGAGGCGATCAGGAAGTCGAATTTCTTCGCGTTCAGGGCCGGGATGATGCCGTCCCAGTCGGAGGTGACCACTTCGCATTCGGCCTGCATTTTGGCGCACAGGGCTTGGCCGATTTCCACGTCGAAGCCGCCGACCTGGCCGTTGGCGTCGATCAGGTTGAACGGCGGGTAAGCGCCCTCGGTGCCCATTTTGAGTTTGTCAGCAGCGACGGCGCTGGTACCGAATGCCAGGGTGGCGGCAGCGGCCAGCAGGATCTTCTTATAGCTCTGCATGCGTTGTTGCTCCGTGTTTAGTGATTGCTGGACATGAATTGTTTGCAGCGCGCCGAGCTCGGGTTGTCGAACACCTGCTCGGGCGGGCCTTGCTCCTCGATCAAGCCTTGGTGGAGGAACACCACTTCGCTGGAAACCTGACGGGCGAACCCCATCTCATGGGTTACCAGCAACATGGTGCGACCTTCATCGGCGAGCGCGCGGATGACATTAAGCACTTCTTGTACCATCTCCGGGTCGAGAGCCGAAGTCGGCTCGTCGAACAGGATCACCTTGGGCTCCATGCACAGGGTGCGGGCGATCGCCGCGCGCTGTTGCTGGCCGCCCGACAACTGATTGGGATAAACGTGGCGTTTGTCGCCGATGCCGACCTTGGCCAGCAGCGCCTCGGCGCGTTCGATGGCTTCGGCCTTGCTCAGGCCGAGCACGCGGCGCGGTGCCTCGATGATGTTATCGAGCACGCTCATGTGCGGCCACAGATTGAAATTCTGAAAAACGAAACCCAGCTCGCTGCGCAAACGATTGATCTGTTTGCCGTCGGCGGCCACCAGCTCGCCGTTCTTCGCGGGCTTCAGTTTGAGCTCTTCGCCAGCGACGACGATCTGCCCTTTGTGCGGGTTTTCCAGCAGGTTGATGCAACGCAGGAAGGTCGACTTGCCGGAGCCGGAAGAGCCGAGGATGGAAATGACATCGCCGTCGCGCGCGGTAAGGGAGATGCCTTTGAGCACCTCGAGATCGCCGTAGCGTTTATGCAAATCGCGAATTTCCAGCGCGGGCGTAGCCTCGGCCATGGGATGTTTTCCTCTTATTCGATGTGCTCAGGCTTAGCTGGTGTGGCGCCAAGCTAGCATAGCGTTTCAGTGACCGCCAAGCCGTTTACGGGGCGTGAATGGCTTGCTTGGTCAGGGGTGTCGCCTCGCGGAAGTTGCTTGTCGCGCTGGCGCAATATTGCGCCCGGGCATGGCAATCGTCGGCTTCGCCATTACCGATGGCGAGGGTGGTGGCGAACGGCCGTTGGCCTTTGCGCCTTGTCGAATAGGGTTTATTCGACGCAAAAAAAGGCTATGTCCCAAGACCGTGTTGCAAGTACTAAGCTTTAAGGCAGGCATCCG
>NZ_CAMPHV010000008.1 GCF_946886105.1 uncultured Pseudomonas sp.
CAGCCTTCGACCACCCCGCCGTTCATGCCGAGGACGATATCCAGGCCGGTGGCCACATCGACCAAGCCGCTTGGGTCGCCGGTGGCACTCAGGCTGTAACTGACGCTACCGGCGCCGTCGGCACCGAAGGCGGAGCTAAAGGCGCTGCTGAAGTTAGCGGTGGCGTTGGTGCTGAGGTCGGTTTCATCGACCACCAAGCTGGACAGTTCGGCCTCGGTCAGTTCGATGCTCGGGCCGTCGTCGTGGAAGCTAAGGAAGTTCCCCAGATCCAAACTGGCGCTTTGGCTGTCGCCATCGGCATCGGTCACGGTGGCAACCAAGGCGATAGCGCTGCCACTTACGCTAACTTGCTCGTTTGGATTGGTGCTGTCCGGATGTTCGAGTGCACGTAGCTGATCGAGGGTCACGCTGCCAGAACCATCGACACTGACGGTAAAGGCCACGATAGACGAGTCGCCGCCGACCCAGCCTTCGACCACCCCGCCGTTCATGCCGAGGACGATATCCAGGCCGGTGGCCATATCGACCAAGCCACTGGCATCGCCGGTGGCGCTAAGCGCATAGGTCACCGCACCAGCGCCGTCGGCACCGAAAGTCGAGCTAAAGGCCGAGCTGAAGTCAGCCGTGGCATTCACGGCCAGATTGGTTTCGTCGACACTCAGCGATGGCAATTCGCGCTGGGTGAATTGGATGCTCGGGCCGTCGTCATGGAAGGTCAGGAAACTGCCCAGTTCGAGGCTGGCCTGGCTGTCGCCATCGGCGTCGGTTACCGTGCCGCGTAGCACCACAGCTCCGCCGGCGATGCTCAAGGCGTCGTCCGGATCGCTCGCATCGGAATGCTGCAGAGCGCGCAGTTGATTCAGGGTGACATTGCCGCTGCCATCGACGCTGACGGTAAAGGCCACGATGCTGGAGTCGCCACCGACCCAGCCTTCGACCAGACCTCCGTTCATGCCCAGGACGATTTCCAGACCGCTTGCCATATCGACCAGACCACTGGGCGCGCCGGTGATATCCAGGGCATAGCTGAGGGTGCCCGCGCCATCGGCGCCGAAGGCCGAAACGAAAGCCCCGCTAAAATCGGCGCTGGCATCGGTGCTCAAGTCGGTTTCATCGACCACCAGAACCGGCAGTTCAGCGTCCGCCAATTCGATCACCGGGCTATCGTCGTCCACGGTAATGGCCAGGCTGCCGCCGGCCGTGCTGCCGTTGGAATCGGTAATGCTGTAATTGAACAGAACATTCAGATCGTTCTCATCGCTGCTGCCAACCTCGGACAACGGATGATCGAGGGGTTGCAGCAAGGTAAAGGTGTAAGCGCCCGCAGCGAGGTCGGTAAGGGTCAAGGTGAAGACCGGGGTGCCACCCGCCGTGGCGGTGAGGGTTTGGCCATTGCCGCTGACGCTATAGACCAGGGCCACGCCGCCGGAAGTCAGCGCAGGCAGGCCGCCGGTGCTCCACGCAAAGCTGCCGGCACCGTCCGGGCCGAAGTCGTAACCCAGAGTGCCGTTGACGCTGACGTTTTCGCCCGGCAGATCGTTCACACCGCCGGCAATCCCATTCGGCAAGCCTTCCTCGTCCACCGCGTTGCTGGCATCGGCGCCAACTGGACTGCCATCGACGACCACCACGGGCGCATCCGGCTCATCGGCAGCAACCACCGGATCGGGGTCTGGAAATTCCGGCCCGCTACTCAGCCCTTCTGTCGGGAAGCCGATGGTCGGATCGAGTTGACCACCCACCGCGTCCAGCAACACGAAGCTATGCCCACCACCGGCGCCACCTGCGCCGCCAGCACCGCCCGCCCCCGGACCCGCGGCGGTCGCCTCGCCCTCGATGGTCGGGTCGACGCCGGCCTCGATAGCCGCTTGCAGTTGTTCCACGTCGCTCAACTCGGCGGCACTCGGCGCCGTGGCTGACGGTTGTTCGGCAGGGACGTAGCCGTCAGAGGTTTGGGCGAGAAGTTGTTCGCTGAGCAGCAGATCGCTGTCGCGACCCAAGGTCAGTTGACGGCCATTGCTCATGGCGACTGCGATAGCCCCGGCAGGCCCGGTGACCAGTTGTTCGCCGGCGAAGACCCGATCGCCTTCCACCAACGGTCGACGCGTTCCATCGCCGGCTACTGCATAGACTTCGCCGACGACCTGACTGACGACACCAATTAAAGTAGCCATGACTCCATCCTCACTACAGCTGCCGACCACCGTCGACACGTTTTCAAAAGGGAGCGAAACACCCTTCAAAACCTGAGCAAGGCTTAGATGCAACCGACTGAAGTGGAACGGCGCCCACTATTCAACACCTACATAACGACAAAAAACTGTCACCTACTTTTGCGCCGTACAACATCACCAGATCTACCCCGCCCTAATTTGGTGCTTCACCACTCATCTTTTCCACACGTGAATGCAAACCTTCAAATACGCGGCTTCCGAGTAATGACAATGTGCCACTTATCGCGTTGCGCATAAGATTTTTTCCTCATAACAGGTGTAAGTAATTTTTCTAAGCTACACCTAAAGATGTTCTTAGCTGAGAAGTTAAGGGCGGGTAATACGACTTGCTAAAAAACAGCCAAAAAAATGGCGGCACAAACAGAACAGTGATGTAAGGAGATTCATCAAATGCGCGTTTTCAATCCGCTGTGGAGCAGCATGATGGTGGCGCTGGTGTGCTCTCACGCCCAAGCGATGACCCTATCCGAGGCCATTCAAAGCACACTGGATAACCACCCCGAAATCCATGCGGGAATAAACAGCCGCCTGTCTTCGGACGAAGAGGTGAAGATTGCCAAAGGCGGCTATCTGCCCACGGTCGATTTACTGGTCGGTTATGGCCGGGAAAATACCGACAGCCCGACCACCCGAGCCCTGGGCAACCACAACACCGAGACACTCACCTACGGCACCTCCGAATTGCGCCTGCGGCAGATGCTGTTCGATGGCTTCAATACACCCAATGAAGTCGCACGCACCGAGGCCGTGGTGAACTCGCGCGCCTATCGCGTGCTCGGCACCTCGGAGAGCCTGGCGCTGCGTACCGTCGAGGTCTATCTGGATGTATTGCAACGCCGCGAAATGGTCGCCCTGGCGAAGAATAATTTGCTGGCCCACCAGCGCATCAACGACCAGATCGATTTGCGCAGCCGCCAAGGTGTGGGCAGCACTGCCGACTTCGATCAATCCAGCGCCCGCCTGGCCCTGGCGGAAAACAACTACTTCACCGAACAGGTCAACCTGGCCGACGCCGAAGCCAACTTCATCGGCGTGACCGGGCGTAGCCCCGATGAATTGGTCGCGCCCTCGACCATCAAAGGCGCGATGCCCACCGACCTGGCGCTCGCACGCCAAACGGTCATGGATAACAACCCCTTCCTGAAGTCCGCACAAGCCGACGTGCATGCCGCCGAGAAACAGTACGAGGTGGCCAAGTCGCCGTTCTATCCGCGTCTGGACCTGGAGTTGGCCACCACCGCCAACGACAACACCCAAGGCGACGAAGGCCATAGCAACAGCTGGCGCGCCGCCGTGGTGATGAACTACAACCTGTTCAACGGCATGCGCGACAAAGCGCGCCTGCAGGCCACCGCCCACCAGATCAATGAGTCGATGGATATCCGCAACAACGCGCTGCGGGTGCTCAACGAAAACCTTTCGCTGGCCTGGAACGCGATGGAGAACGCCCGCCTGCAAACCCCCAAAGCGCGTGACTACGCCGATTACACCGCGCGCGTGCGCGAAGCCTATCAGCAGCAATTCAGCCTGGGCCAACGCACCCTGCTCGACCTGCTCGACAGCGAAAACGAACTGTTCACCGCCAACCGTCGTTACACCGAGGTGCGTTATACCGAAGAGTTTTCCATGTACCGCGTCGTCGCGGCCATGGGGGATTTGCTCCGCCAGCAACAGGTTGTCGTACCGGCCGAAGCCGTCGCCTTGTCGGAAGTTAAAAGCGAGGCGCGCCTGCCAACAATGAAGTAATACCGTTGAAAAACCCAAGCGAGGCAGCCGAGACAAAAAGAACCAGACGCCCCTCGCCTTGGGAGACCGTCGGACTCGCGCGCCCGTAGTAGGACCGCGTTGAGTCCGACAGACTCCTAGGGGGTTGCGCTGAAACGCGTCAGCCGCAGGCAGCTTGCCGAGCCTGTTTTAACGCCCCGAGCTTTTCAAGAAGAGGGGCAACGCAGGTAATTTTTCAACAGCCTGCTGAGGAGCCGCACAACGTGACGACCATGGAGCGGGCTGGCGCCACCAGCGATCCGCGAGCGAGCCACGACGATCCGTTGTTGGACGGGTTATTGATCCTCTGCAAGCTGCACGACTGCTCCGCCAGCCGTGGCAGCCTGAGCGCCGGCTTGCCGATGCCCAAGCAATGTTTGAGCGCCGAGCTGCTGCCCCGCGCAGCCGCCCGCGCGGGCTTGCAGGGGCGCCTGTTACGCCGTGAACTTTCCGCCATTTCCCCCCTGAACCTGCCGGTGCTGCTATTGCTCAAGGGCGGGCGTTGCGCGGTGTTGCGCAAGTGGGGCGAAAAGCGCCAAGCCTTGATTCTGCCCAGCGAGGCCGACGGCGGCGAACAGTGGGTCAGCCGCGAGCAACTGGCCAGCGAGTACAGCGGCCAGGCGTTTTTCGCCCGCCCACGGCATGAACTGGAGGATGCGCGCACCCCGCTGGTACCGCGTATCGACGCCTGGTTCCGCGACACCCTCAAGCTGTCGCGCTGGCTGTATACCGACGCCGTTCTGGCCAGCCTGCTGATCAATGTCCTGGGCCTGATGGTGCCCTTGTTCATCATGCAGACCTACGACCGCGTGGTACCCAACCAGGCCACCGCCACGCTCTGGGTATTGGCCATCGGCTTGTTCGTCGGTACCACGTTCGAACTGCTGCTGCGCGTGCTGCGTGCGCACTTGCTGGATAACGCCGGCAAGAAAACCGACGTGGTGCTGTCCGCCACACTGTTCGAACGCATCACCGGCATGTCGATGAAAGCGCGTCCCGCGACCGTCGGCGGCTTCGCGCAGAGCATTCATGATTTCCAGGGCCTGCGTGAGTTTCTCACCGCGGTAACCCTGACCAGCCTGATCGACCTACCATTCGCCCTGTTGATGATTCTGGTGATCTGGCTACTCGGTGGCTGGCTGGTGGCGATCCCCCTGCTGGCGTTCCCGCTGACCGCGGCGTTCGCCCTGATCATCCAATCGCGCCTGCGCGATACCGTGCAGAAGAGCCTGGCCTTGGCCGCGCAACGCCAAGCATTGCTGATCGAAACCCTCGGCGGTTTGGAGATGCTGAAAGCCTGCGGCGCGGAAAGCGAACGCCAACACGCCTGGGAAAAAACCCATGGCGCCCTCACCCGCCTGGACAGCCATGGGCGCTTCCTGTCGTCTCTGGCGACCAACGGCACCCTGTTCTTCCAGCAATTCGCCGGCATGGCAATCATAGTCGCCGGGGTCTACAGCATCATCGCCGGCGACCTCAGCGTCGGTGCCCTGGTCGCCTGCTACATGCTCGGCAGCCGGGTACTGGCGCCGCTCGGGCAGATCGCCGGGTTGATCACCCGCTATCAGCAAGCGCGCCTGACCATGACCAGCACCGATGCGCTGATGGCGCTGCCCCAGGAGCGCCAGGACAAGCAACGACCGCTGGAACGCACGCAACTGCACGGCGCACTGGACGTGCGCCAGGTGACGTTCAGCTATCCGGGGCAAAGCACGCCGGCGCTGAGTAAAGTCAGCCTGCGCCTGGCGCCGGGCGAACGGGTCGGCATCATCGGCCGTAGCGGCTCGGGCAAAAGCACCTTGGCGCGTTTGCTGATGGCGTTCTACACGCCCGATGAGGGGCAGATCCTGCTCGACAACCTCGACCTGCGTCAGCTCGACGTCGCCGACCTGCGCCACCAGATCGGTTATGTCGCCCACGATCTACCGCTGCTGGCCGGCAGCCTGCGCGACAACCTGACCCTGGGTGCGCGCTACGTCAACGACGTGCGCATGCTCGAAGTGGCCGAACTGAGCGGCGTCAGCGAACTGGCCAGGCAACACCCGCAAGGCTTCGATCGCCCGGTCGGCGAACGCGGTCAGTTGCTTTCCGGCGGCCAGCGCCAAGCCGTGCTGCTGGCCCGCGCCATGCTTCTCGACCCGCCCATCCTGCTGCTCGACGAGCCCACCAGCGCGATGGACAACACCAGCGAGGAAATCCTGCGCAACCGCCTGCAAAGTTGGGCTCAGGGCAAAACCATGCTGCTGATCACCCACCGCGCCTCGATGCTCAGCCTGGTCGACCGCCTGGTGGTGCTGGACAACGGCCACATCGTCGCCGACGGCCCGAAAGCATCGGTGATCGAGGCGTTGCGCAAAGGCCGGGTCGGCCCGGCAGCGGTATAGGAAGTCAGCCCTATGAGTTATTCGATCAGCGCCTACTTCGCCAGCCTGCGCCGCAAACGGCAGGACACCGAATTCATGCCGGAGGTCGACGGCACCATCCTCGAAGACTCGCCCTGGTTCGCCCGGATCACCGTCTGGCTGGTCAGCGCCTGCCTGATCGCGGCATTGATCTGGGCCAAGTTCGCCGTGCTCGAGGAAGTGACGACCGGCGAAGGCAAGGCGATCCCGTCGAGCAAAATCCAGGTCATCCAGAATCTGGAAGGTGGCATCGTCAGCGAAATATTCGTGCGCGAAGGCCAGGTGGTGGAAAAGAACGATGTACTGATGCGTCTCGACGACACGCGTTTCCTATCCAACCAAGGGGAAACCGAAGCCGACCGCTTATCCCTGATCGCCCGCATCGAGCGTCTGAGCGCCGAAGCGGAAGACCGGCCCCTGGTGATTCCCGAGGAAATAAAGCGCCTGGCCCCGCAATTGGCCGAAGACGAACTGGCCCTGTACCACTCGCGGCAGCAGCGCCTGGAAAGCGAACAGCGCACGCTCGGCGAACAGTTGCTGCAGAAAACCCAAGAGCTCGCCGAATTCCAAGCCAAAGCCCAGCAATACCGCTCCAGCCTGGGTTTGCTGCAGCAAGAGCTGAACATGTCGCAACCGCTGGTCGCCACCGGGGCGATTTCCCAGGTGGAAATCCTCCGCCTGCAACGTAGCGCCGTGGAGGTACGCGGCTCGCTGAACGCCACCAACCTGGCGATCCCCAGAGCCGAATCCGCGGTCAGCGAAATCAAGAGCAAGATCGAAGAATCCGAGTTGGCCTTTCGCTCCGAGGCCTTCAAAGAGCTCAACGAATTGCGCACCGAGCTGAAAAAAATCAACGCCACCAGCTCCGCCATCCAGGACCGCGTCAGCCGCACCACGGTGATTTCCCCGGTCAAGGGCATCGTCAAACAGCTGAAGATCAACACCATCGGCGGCGTCGTCCAGCCGGGCAGCGACATGCTGGAAATAGTGCCGCTGGAAGACAACCTGCTGATCGAAGCCAAGGTGCGTCCCCAGGATGTGGCCTTCCTCCATCCCGGGCAGAAAGCCATGGTCAAATTCAGCGCCTACGACTTCACCATTTACGGCGGTCTGAAAGCCAACCTGGAGCTGATCAGCGCCGATACCATCACCGACGAAGAAGGTAAAAGCTTTTACCTGATCCAGGTGCGCACCGATAAAAACCACCTGGGCAGCGACGAACATCCACTGCTGATCATCCCCGGCATGATCGCCACCGTGGACATCATCACTGGCGAGAAAAGCGTGCTGGATTACCTGCTGAAACCGGTCCTCAAAGCCCGCGCCGAAGCGTTGCGCGAACGCTAGAAGCGGTCTTCGGTAAGCCCCGGACGCAATCCGGGCTACCGGAGCTGTGTAGGGTGGATGACGCTTTACCCATCCACCAATTGCGGTGGTGGATGAAAAAAGCGTCATCCACCCTACGAAGATGCAGGTCTTGCGGATAACGGAGCGTGCCCCCGTAGCCTGGGAAGGCGCCAGCGCACTCCGGGGAACCTAATCCCGGTCTGCACCAATCACCTCACACCGTATCCACCAGCAGCGCGTTGTCGCCGAGCAAGCCGTTGATTATCCGCGCGGTATCCACGCCGCCGCTGACGGCGCCATCTGCGCCGGGGGTAACCCCGTAGTGCGCGGCCAGGTCGATACCGGACAGTTCGATGCTCTGGGTCGCCGGGCCTGTGCCACTGGGGCTGACCGAGACCAGGGTGCTGAGCGCCCCGCCGCTATCGACCACGGCGAAGTTGAGGTAATCGGCCAAGCTGTCGGGCGTCTCGCCGCTGAGCAGATCGCGCAGATCCAGCACATCGCCGGCACCGCCGCCCGGGGTGAAATCGAGAATGCGATCGGAGCCCTGCTCACCCGCGCCCCAGACGAACGCATCCTGGCCGCTACCGCCGATCAGCAGGTCATCATCCATTCCCCCGATCAGGGTGTCGGCGCCGCCCTGGCCGAACAGCAGGTCGTTTCCGGCGCCGCCGGCCAGCGAATCGTCGCCACCGCGCGGGTCGCCGCTCAGGTTGAACTCAATGGCATGTTCGGCGATGTAGTCGCGCACCTGCGCCACGCTCGGCGCAACCCCGCCATTGCCGGCTTGCAGAAAATCGAGCAGGGCCTGATAGCCTTGACCGTCGTGGCTTCCGGCGGGATTTCCGGGCCAGGCCAGATGGTCGGTATTGAGGCTGTCGCCGAAGATGATGTCGTCACCCGCAGCGCCATTCAGCTCATCGTCGCCGAGCGGCAACGGGATGATGTCTGTGGAGTCGCCGATCAGCAGCACCTGCAGTTCCTCGGCGCTGTGCACGATTTGCGAGTCGCCGGTCGGGGCGGTGACTGTGCTGCCATCTGGCAGGAACACGGTGCCGGTGCCGTTCGGGCCGGTGTTGTCGAACATATCCAATACCGCCGAAGTGCTGGCCGACCCTATGCTGATCGCATGCACCTGGATCGGGTCACCGCCAATGCCGGTATGCAACATGCTATTGGCGGCCTGCAGGGCTTCGTCGACATCGCGGAAATTGGAGACATTGGCGGTAGCCGCCACCGGGTTGCCGAACTCGTCCAGGTACATGGTGGGCTGACCGTCGGAGAGGAAAAACGCCAGTTGCTCGAAGTTGTTCGCGCTGTCCGCACCGGCATCGACGATCTGCTCGTTGAACCATTGAGTGGCCTGGATAAAAGCCGCCTCGTAGTTGGTATGGCCGCTCAGGCTGATGGCATCGATCGCGGACAGCAACAAGCCGACGTTGCTGGCGTTGAGTCCATAAATGGTGGTCACGGCCCCCACCGTGCTGCTGAACGGCAACAACTGCACGTTGATCACACCGTCATGGTCCTTGATCTGGTTGGCCAGGTTGCTCAAGGCATCCTTGGTCAACTGGATACGCGACACCCCCGAACCGGAATCGCGGGCCATGCTGCCCGAAACGTCGACGATAAGCGCGATGTTGTAGTTGGTGCCGGGGATGATCAGGTTCTGCACCCCACCGGCATCGCCGACCAGCACATCGTTGCCGGCGCTGCCGGTCAGGCTACCGGCGCCATCGACGTCCAACGGGTTGGCTACCAGGTGAGGCACAGCGGAACCCGCCTGGTCGTCGGCATTGCTGCCGACCACCAGCAAGGGCGGCGAAGAGGGATCCACCGGCGTGAGCGGATCGACTGGCGGCGTTGCGGTGCCCGGGGCCGCCGCCGGGCCGATGGTACCCGGACTGGCAAAAGCCAGCGGCCCGGTGTCGAAACCGATATCCGGCTGCAACTGGCCGCCCGTCTCGCTGAGCAGCACGAACGAATGCCCGCCACCGCCGCCAGCACCATTGCCACCTGCCTGGGGCCCGGCCGCCGGCGCCTCTGCGATCGCGGTGGGGTCTTCGCTGGCGGCGATGGCGCGTTGCAGCGCCGCCACTTCCTGCAATTGCTCGGCGCTGGGCTCGGGCGGCAATGCCTCCACAGCCTGACCCGCGAGCCACTCCGTGCTGAGCACCAGGCTACTGGCGCGACCCATGGTTAAAACACCGCCATGATCGAAGCGGATCGCTACTGCGCCGTCATTGGCGCAAACCACCTGCTCGCCGAGAAACACCCGATCGCCCTCGACCAACAGACGCGTAGAGCCGTCGCTACCGACAGCCGAGACTTCACCAACAACCTGGGTAACCACACCAATGGAACTGGCCATGCGTTCTCTCTCCTTAGATAAGCGACAGAGCAGCACCACAGGCGTACCCGACCCGATCTGTAGTGCTGCCAAGGCAATACAACAGGCGTTAGGCAGCCAGATCGAAGACTTGGTTTAACCAATAATTAAGACCGTTTTTTTCATAACCCAGAAAGGGTTAGCACATTTCGAGCTAACCAATGGCCATGCCGGACTAGCTGTCCAGACGTTCGCCCAGGTGGTTGCGCCGATAGGTCTGCTCGCCCATCGCGTCGATCTGCCCTTCGATCAGCGCTTCGAAAGGTTGCAACAGGGCATCGAAACGCTGCGGCGCTTCGAGGATATCCAGGGCGCAGGCGATCGCTTCGATGGTCGATAACGCGCCGGGCATCGGCGCCTTGCGCAGCCGATAACGCGACTGCAGACCGGCCGCCAGCGTGACCCGCGGCAAGGCCGCCAGCAGCGGATTGCAATGCAGCAATTTGCGCGCTTTGCGCCAGGTGCCGTCGGGCACCACCAGCAATAGCGGCTGCTCGCCCACCTGCTCGGCATAGTACGCCAGCGCCTGCGCACCCTCCCCCGGAAACAACAGGCAAGCCTGGTAACCCGGCTGCGCCAGCAACTCGGGTAAATCCTCGAATACCTCACCCACCCTGAGTTCGCCGTTGCACAGGCCAAGAGCGGCCAGGCGCGCGGTGTTCAGCGCATGTTTGACCTCACTGGGGTGTTGCAGAATCAGCAGTCGGGTGCGGCTATGCAGTTGCGGGATAAGCGCGCACAAACAGCGTTCGAGCGGGCGGCAACAGCGAGGGCATTGGGGGCGTGACATCGGTCTCTCCTGATGTCGCGCAGTTTGCCACAAGGCCGCGCATGGCCTTAACAGGCTTTTCCTGCGGCGCGATCAAGAGTAATGTCTCGAAAGCTACCAATTATGTAGTACTCGCGATGAAAAAATGGCTCAGCCTGATCCTCGGCCTGCCCACCGCCAATGCCACCGCGCGCATGCGGGCCTGGCGCGCATTGAAAGCCAGCGGCGCCGCGGTGCTGCGCGATGGCGTCTACTTGCTGCCGGACAACCCGGCCTGTCGCGAGGCCATGGTCGCCATCGAACGTGACATCCTGGCGATCAACGGCACCGCCTATCTGCTGCCGATCGACGATGCCGAAGGCGAGCGCTTTATCCCGTTGTTCGAGCGCAGCGCCGACTACGCCAAGCTGTTGGGCGAAGTCGACGCCTGCCATGCCGGGTTGCATGCCGAGAATGCGCTGGCCTGCACCAAGCAGATTCGCAAACTGCGCAAAGCCTTCGCGCAACTGGCGAGCATCGACTTCTTCCCCGGCCCGGCCAAACAGCAACTCGAGGAAGCCCTGCAACGCCTGGAAAGCGCGGTCAGCCGCGCCCTCTGCGCGGACGAGCCGAGCAGCCAGGACTTACCGATAGCGATATTGCACAGGCGCGACTACCGCGGCCGTCTCTGGGCCACGCGCCGGCGGCCCTGGGTCGATCGGCTGGCCAGCGCCTGGTTGATCCGGCGCTTTATCGATCCCGAAGCACGCTTCGTCTGGCTGCGCTCGCCCGAGGAGTGCCCCGCCGAGGCCCTGGGTTTCGACTATGACGGCGCGTCCTTCAGCCACGTCGGCCAACGCGTGACCTGCGAAACCCTGATCGCCAGCTTCGCCCTTGCCGAACCCGGCCTGCAACGCGTCGCCGCCCTGGTGCACTACCTGGATATCGGCGGCGCGCAGCCGCCGGAAGCCGCCGGTGTCGAGCGGGTGCTGGCCGGGTTGCGCGAAACCCTGACCGACGACGACCAATTGCTCAACGCCGCCAGCAGCCTGTTCGATGGTTTGCTGGCAGCCTTCGTAAAGGAAGAAACCCGTGACGAATGAACCCCAGACGCAGGCACCAGCCGCTGCAGAACCCGTCAGCCTGCTGCAAGCCTTCTGGTTCTGGCTCAAGCTGGGTTTGATCAGCTTCGGCGGCCCGGCCGGGCAGATTTCCATCATGCACCAGGAGTTGGTGGAGAAACGCCGCTGGCTGTCCGAGCGGCGATTTCTGCATGCGCTGAACTACTGCATGCTGCTGCCCGGGCCGGAAGCGCAGCAGCTGGCCACCTATATTGGCTGGCTGATGCACCGCACCTGGGGTGGGGTGATCGCCGGCGGGCTGTTCGTGCTGCCGTCGCTGTTTATCCTGATCGCCTTGTCGTGGCTGTATATCGCCTTCGGCGACGTGCCGCTGGTGGCGGGAATCTTTTACGGGATCAAGCCGGCGGTGACCGCCATCGTGGTTCAGGCGGCTTATCGCATCGGTTCGCGGGCGCTGAAAAATAACTGGCTGTGGGCGATCGCCGCCGCGTCCTTCGTGGCCATTTTCGCCCTTGAACTGCCCTTCCCGCTGATCGTGCTCGGCGCGGCGCTGCTCGGTTATATCGGCGGGCGCCTGCTACCGGAACGCTTCAGCCTTGGTGGCGGCCATGCGGCCAGCGACAAATCCTTCGGCCCGGCGCTGATCGACGACGACACCCCGCCCCCTGCCCATGCGCGCTTTCGCGCCCTGCACCTGGCGAAAATCGCCGCCATCGGCGCCGCACTCTGGCTATTGCCGATGGGCCTGCTGATCTGGCTGTATGACTGGGACGGCACCCTGACGCAGATGGCCTGGTTCTTCACCAAGGCCGCGTTGCTGACCTTCGGCGGCGCTTATGCGGTACTGCCGTATGTCTATCAGGGCGCCATCGGCCATTACGGCTGGCTGACGCCGACGCAAATGATCGACGGCCTGGCCCTCGGCGAAACCACGCCGGGGCCGCTGATCATGGTGGTGGCCTTCGTCGCCTTCGTCGGCGCCTATGTGCAGCAGGTGTTCGGCCCCGAACAGGTGTTTCTCGCCGGCGCCGTGGCGGCCATGCTGGTCACCTGGTTCACCTTTCTGCCGTCGTTCCTGTTCATTCTCGCCGGCGGGCCGCTGGTGGAATCGACCCATAACGAACTGAAATTCACCGCACCACTGACCGCCATCACCGCCGCCGTGGTCGGGGTGATCCTCAACCTGGCGTTGTTCTTCGGCTATCACGTGCTCTGGCCGCAAGGTTTCGCCGGCAGCTTCGACTGGCCTTCGGCGCTGATCGCCCTGGCGGCGGCCGTGGCTCTGTTGTGGTTCAAGCGCGGGGTGATCGAGACGATCGCGGCCTGCGCCTTGATCGGCTTGCTGGTGCATCTGGGACTGAACTGACATCTGGGGCTGAACAGGAGCCGAGCGATGAACCGAATCACCATCAGCGAACTGGCCCACTGGCAAGCGTCCGGCCAAGGCTTCAGCCTGATCGACGTGCGCCGGGCCAGCGTGCGCCTGGCCGATACGGCGCAGATCCCGGGCGCGCAGTGGCGCGACCCCGACGCGCTGTTCGGCTGGAAAGACCAGATCCCCAGGGACCGGCCGGCGATTCTCTACTGCGCCCATGGCCACGAGATCAGCCAGGGCTGCGCCGCGACCCTGGCCGCCATGGGCCTGGATGCACGCTACCTGATCGATGGCTTTGCCGGTTGGCGCACGGCCGGTCAGGTTGTCGAGAACCTGGAGGGCTAGTCCGCGGCGTTGAGCTGCGCTTTCAACAGGTCGCGAAAGGTCTGCAACAAGGCCTCGCGGGAACGCCCGCGGCGCAGGATCAGGGAAAACGGTGCCTGATAGCCGAAGGTCGCCGGCAGCAATACGCGCAGGCGGCCCTGTTCGACCCAGGATTGCGCGTAATGCTCCGGCAGGTAACCGATATAGGCGCCGGAGAGGATCAGAATCAGCTGGGCTTCCATCGATTCCACGGTCGCGGCGCTGTGCTTGAAACCATGCCGGGCCAATTCGGCCTGGCTCCAATACCCGCGACCGACCATGCGCTGCTGGGCGATCACCTCCTCGGGGATGCGTCGCTCGCCGAACAGCGCATGGCGCTCGCTGCAATACAGCCAGTGCTGCTCGCGGTACAGCGGCTGGTAAACCAGGCCGTTCATCCGCGTGGAGAACGCGCCTATGGCCAGATCCAGGCGGTTATCCAGCACCGCCAGTTGCAGTTCGTAGGGGCTCATCACCGATAGGTGCAGGTGCACCGCCGGGTGTTCCTGACTGTAGGCGCCTATCACCTCGGCGAGCGGCAAGGCCGGATCGCTGACGGTGGAGTCCAGCACACCGAGGTTCAGGGTGCCGCGCAACTCGCCCTTGAGCGCCGCCGCATAACGCTCGAAACCTTCCAGCTCGCCGAGCAGGCGCAGGCATTCTTGATGGAACAGCTCGCCCTTGCTGGTCAGGCTGAAGCCGCCACGCCCGCGGTGGCACAGGCTCAGGCCGAGCAAGCTTTCCAGCTGGCTCATATAGGTGCTGATCGCCGAGGTCGACAGGTTCAACTCCTGCTGCGCCGCGGCGAAGCCCTGGTGACGCACCACGCTGACGAAGATGCGCAGCAGTTTCAGGTCGGGCAAGGCTTGGGTCATGGGCGCGGGCCTCTCGTAGGATGGGTTAGGCGCGTGGCGTCAGGGTCTCGGCCTGCAGAGAATCCGGTTGCGCCGTAACCCATCATCCATATGCGCGGCGTTCCGCCTCGATGGGCTACGCGGCGCGGCGAGTTCGTGACGGCCGTTACCACACGCTCCGGGGCCGCTACCTGCGCGGCCCGACCTGCGCGGCCCGCCCCATCCTACAGTCGCCGCCATTAGTTTAGAAATCTCTGAACTAAGTTTTTGCCCGCAGCGATTTTTCCTGGCGCCTGCCTGCCCAACAATCCGGCCCACGACTCAATAAAAACAACCGTGAGGCCCTCCCGTGGAGAAGATTTTGCACCAGCCCCTGGGCGGCAACGAGATGCCGCGCTTCGGCGGCATCGCCACCATGATGCGTTTGCCGCATATCCAGACCCCGGATGAAAAACGCGCCCTGGATGTCGGCTTCGTCGGCGTCCCCCTGGATATCGGCACCTCGCTGCGTTCCGGCACCCGCTTCGGCCCACGCGAAATCCGCGCCCAGTCGGTGATGATCCGCCCTTACAACATGGCCACCGGCGCGGCGCCCTTCGATTCGCTGAATGTGGCCGATATCGGCGATGTGCCGATCAACACCTTCAATATGGCCGAGGCCATTCGTATCATCGAGGCCGCCTACGACGAGATTCTCGACTACGGCATCATCCCCCTGACGCTCGGCGGCGATCACACCATCACCCTGCCGATCCTGCGCGCGCTGAAGAAGAAGCACGGCAAGGTCGGCCTGGTGCATATCGACGCCCATGCCGACGTCAACGACCATATGTTCGGCGAGAAAATCGCCCACGGCACCACCTTCCGCCGCGCCGTGGAAGAAGGCCTGCTCGACTGTGACCGCGTGGTGCAGATCGGCCTGCGCGCCCAGGGCTATACCGCCGAGGATTTCAACTGGAGCCGCAAGCAGGGCTTTCGCGTGGTCCAGGCCGAGGAATGCTGGCATAAGTCCCTGGCCCCGCTGATGGCCGAAGTGCGCGCCAAGGTCGACGGCGGCCCGGTGTACCTGTCCTTCGATATCGACGGCATCGACCCGGCCTGGGCGCCGGGCACCGGCACCCCGGAAATCGGCGGCCTGACCACCATCCAGGCGATCGAGATCATCCGCGGCTGCCAAGGTCTGGAGCTGGTCGGCGGCGACCTGGTCGAGGTCTCGCCACCCTACGACACCACCGGCAACACCTCGTTGCTCGGCGCCAATCTGCTTTACGAAATGCTCTGCGTTCTACCCGGCGTGCAGCGCCGCTGAGCGCAACCGGGCTGTTTGTTCCGGCCGGGCGTCGCATGGCGCCCAACACTTAAATAACAACAACTAAGGTGTATCCATGAACCGCGAAGAACCCATGCCGTTGCTGGACGACCAGCCACCGGCAGCAACCGCCGTTGCACACGCTTACAACCTGCGTCAGTTGCTGATCTTCCTGATCCCCTCGTTGCTCGGCGTGTTGTTATTCCTCACCCCGATCGTTTACGAGGAAAAGGTGACGATCGGCCTGGGCCTGCTCGCCGACGGTTTGAAGGCCGCGACCGCTGCCTATCTGCCGGCTATCGCGGTATTCCTCCTCGGCACTTCGGCGCTGATCGGCCTGTTCGCTAGCCTGCTGAAACCGCGCTGGATCACCGAACGCCGCGCCCTCAACGAGCTGTTCAACCTGCACCCGCTGTGGCTCGGCCTACGCCTGACCGGCGCCCTGTTCGCCGCCATGACATTCTGGCAGTTCGGCCCGGAATGGATCTGGAACGCCAATACCGGCGGCGTGGTGCTAAACGACCTGGCACCGGTACTGATCACCTTCTTCCTGGTCGCCGGCCTGGTTCTACCGCTGCTCACCGACTACGGCCTGATGGAGTTTTGCGGCACCCTGGTGCGCAATATCTTCCGCAAGGTTTTCGGCCTGCCGGGGCGCTCGGCGATCGACGCCATCGCCAGCTGGCTCGGCTCCGGCACCGTCGGCGTGCTGATCACCGCCCAGCAGTACCACAAGGGTTTCTACAGCGCCCGGGAAGCGGCGGTGATCGCCACCAACTTCTCCATCGCCTCGATCGCGTTCAGCTTGCTGATCACCAACTTCATGAAGCTCGATCACCTGTTCGTACCCTTCTACTTGACCGTGGTGGTCGCCGGTTTGGCCGCGGCCATCATCACCCCGCGCATCCCGCCGCTGTCCCGGAAGAAGGACGATTACATGGTCGGCGTCGGCAAGCAGATCAACGAGGACGTACCGGGCAACGTTTCGCTGCTGCGCTGGGGCGTCGCCCAGGCGGTGAAACGCGCCAACAGCAACCCCTCGCCCATGCAAATGGCGCGCGTCGGCGTGCACAACGTGGTGGACATCTGGCTCGGCCTGCTGCCGTTGGTGATGGCCATCGGCACGCTGTCGCTGGCGATCGCCGAGTACACACCGGTGTTCAACTGGTTGTCCTACCCGATAGTGCCGTTGCTGGAATTGCTGCAACTGCCGGAAGCGGCCAAGGCGGCCCCGGCGATTCTGGTGGGCTTCGCCGATATGTTCCTGCCGGCGGTGCTGGGCAAAGGCATCGAGAGCGAGCTGACCCGTTTCGTGGTGGCCTGTGTGTCGCTGACCCAGTTGATCTATATGTCGGAAGTCGGCGTGCTGATCATCAAGGCCAAGCTGCCGCTGAATGTGCTGGAGCTGTTTGCGATCTTTATCATCCGCACCCTGATCACCCTGCCGATCATCGCGCTGATGGCGCATTGGATAGTCGGATAACAAATCCGTAGGGCGGACATGCCGAGAGCTTGTCCGCCACCTGGGTGGACTCGGTTCCACCCGACAAAACGCGCGTTGTAGCCCGAATCAAGGATTCAAGACATGAGCACTTGCGGCGAATTTCTCGTCAAACAATTGGAAGCCTGGGGCGTCGATACGGTGTTCGGCATTCCCGGCGTGCATACCGTCGAGCTGTACCGCGGTCTGCCGCACAGCAAGATTCGCCATATCACCCCGCGTCACGAACAGGGCGCCGGTTTTATGGCCGACGGCTACGCGCGGGTTACCGGCAAGCCTGGGGTGTGCTTCATCATCACCGGGCCGGGAATGACCAATATCCTCACGGCCATGGCCCAGGCCTATGCCGACTCGATCCCGATGCTGGTGATTTCCAGCGTCAACGAGCGCGACCGTTTGGGCCTGGGCAAAGGTTATTTGCACGAGCTGCCCAACCAACGCACCATGACTGCCGGGGTAACGGCCTTCAGCCATACCCTGATGAGCGTCGAGGAACTGCCCGGCGTGCTGGCTCGCGCATTCGCGGTATTCGAGGGCGAGCGGCCGCGCCCGGTGCATATCGAGCTGCCTCTGGACATCATCACCGCCGATGCCGCATCCATGCGCCTGATGCCGCGGCCGAGCATCCAGCGTCCGGCGCCCAATCGTCCGTTGCTGCATGAAGCCGCGGCCATGCTGAAGAGCGCCAAACGGCCGCTGCTGTTGCTCGGTGGCGGCTGCGTCGAGGCCCAAGCCGAAGCCCGCGCGCTGGCGACTGCCCTGGACGCCCCCACGGCATTGACCATCAACGCCAAGGGCCTGCTGCCGCCGGACCACCCTTTACTGTTGGGCAGCAACCAGTCGTTGCGGCCAGTGCGGCAGTTGGCCCTGGATGCGGATGTGGTGCTGGCGATCGGCACAGAGCTCGGCGAGACCGATTACGACGTGGTGTTCGACGGTAACTTCAAACTGGGCGGCCAATTGATCCGTATCGATATCGATGCCCAGCAGTTGCAACGCAATTTCACCCCTGACCTGGCGATCCAGGGCGATGCGCGCCTGGCCATGCGCCTGCTGCTGGCCGATCTGGCGCCGGCCGAAGCCAACCCGCGCAGCAACGGCGCGCAACGTACCGCGGCAATCCAGACGCAGCTGCGCGAGGAGCTGGCCGGCTGGGCGCATTACCGCCAGTTGTTCGATACGCTGCTGGAGGTTTTGCCCGAGGCGCGCTTTGTCGGCGACTCCACGCAAACGGTGTACAGCGGCAATCACCTGGTCGAGCTGGACGGCGCGCGGCGTTGGTTCAACTCATCCACCGGCTACGGCACCCTGGGCTACGGCCTGCCGGCGGCCATCGGCGCCAAATTAGCCGAGCCGGGTCGCCCGGTGGTCTGCCTGATCGGCGACGGCGGCCTGCAGTTCAGCCTGCCGGAGCTGGCCAGCGCGGTGGAAGCCAAGGTCGGCATAGTCGTGCTGCTGTGGAACAACAGCGGCTACGGCGAGATCAAGCGCTATATGGAGCGGCGCGACATCACCCCGCTGGGCGTGGATATCTACACCCCGGACTTTATCGCCCTGGCCCGCGGCTTCGGCTGCATGGCCGAGCGCGCCGAAGATCATGCGCATTTGGCGCAGCTGCTGCGCGATGCGCCGCAGGATCGCCCGCTATTGATTGAAATAATGGAAGCGCCGCCGTTCCATCCTTAACGGCTGGCGGCGATCGAACGACTGTGCGCGAACCATGCCAAGGCCGGCATGGTTTACGCGCTAGATGACTGGCTGAGAGGCCAGCCTAGCGACGCGGACGCTGGCGCGGCGCCTTCGGCGCGCGCGGGTCGTCGTGGCGTACCGGGATGGGTTGCAGCTTCGGCCGGTCGAGCAGGCCAAGGGCAACCAACATGTCCTCTAAGACGTTATGCAACTTGGCGAACATGGGAATTCCTCCTGCCAAGGGCTTCGACAAGGTGCCAGATGCACCCTCTGTCAGCGTAGATTAACCGCGGCGCAGCTCACACACTGTCGAGACGAACGGTTGCCCATCGCGCCGGGTAACCAGCTTATCGGCAGCGCCGCGCCGTGCTGCAATCGATGCGTTAATCCAGGCCGCGGCGCACTCTTCTATTCCACCTGCTCGGTCTTGCGCCGGTAAGGAAACACGTCGATCACTTTGCCCGCGCGAATCGCCTCCTGCAGCCCCTTCCAATAATCGGCGTCGTAGAGATCGCCGTGCAACTCGCTGAACAGCCTGCGCTGCTTGGGATCGGCGAACAGGAACGGCGGAAACTCCTCGGGGAACACATCCAGCGGCGCCACCGAATACCAGGGCTCGGAAGCCATTTCGTCCTCGGGATAGCGCGGCGGCGGGATGCGGCGGAAGTTGGCTTCGGTGAGGAAGCAGATTTCGTCGTAATCGTAGAACACCACCCGGCCGTGGCGGGTCACGCCGAAGTTCTTCAGCAGCATGTCGCCGGGGAAGATGTTCGCCGCCGCCAGTTGCTTGATCGCCAGGCCGTAATCGTCCAGCGCTTCGCGCACCTGGGCTTCGCTGGCGCTTTCGACATAGAGGTTCAGCGGGGTCATCCGGCGTTCGGTCCAGCAGTGGCGCACCAGCACCGTATCGCCGTGCACTTCGACCGTGGACGGCGCCACTTCCAATAGCTCGGCCAGGCACTCGGGGTCGAATTTGCTCAGGGGGAAACGGAAATCGGAAAACTCCTGGGTATCGGCCATGCGCCCTACCCGGTCGACGGTTTTCACCAGGCGGTACTTCTCGATCACGGTGGCACGGTCGACGTTCTTCGACGGCGAGAAGCGGTCCTTGATGATCTTGAACACGGTGTTGAAGCCCGGCAGGGTGAACACGCTCATGACCATGCCGCGCACACCCGGCGCCATGATGAACTTATCGTCGGTGCTGGCTAGGTGGTTGATCAACGCGCGGTAGAACTCCGACTTGCCGTGTTTGTAGAAGCCGATCGAGGTATAGAGTTCGGCGATATGCTTACCCGGCAGGATGCCCTTGAGGAAGCCGACGAACTCCGCCGGGTAGCCGACCCGCACCATGAAATAGGAACGGGTGAAGGAGAAGATGATCGACACCTCCGCCTCGTCGGTGATCAGGGTATCGATCTGGATGCCGTGCCCCTCGCGGTGCAGCAGCGGGATCACCAACGGCCATTGCTCGTCGCGGGTATTGATCCGCCCGACCAGGTAGGCGCCCTTGTTGCGATACAGGCGCGAGGAGAACAGCTCGATGCTCAGCTCCGGGTCCTTGCACACCCAATCCGGCAGGTTCTCGCGCATTTGTTTGATCAGGCGCGCCAAGTCGCGCTCGAAGTTTTCGTAGGCCACTTCGAAGCGGTAGTCCTCGAAGATCTGCCGTAGCGCCTGCTCGATATCGCCCTTGGGCCGGTACACCCGGGTCAAGGGTGCCGGCGTGTTGGGGCGCAGCGCCGGGCGCGTGGTGTGAATGAACATGCAGCCGTCGTTGATCTGGTCATGGCTGAACAGCCCGCAGAAAATCGAGTTGAACCAGGTTTCCGCCAGTTCGTCGTCGCAACGCAGGTCGATCAGCGCGATATAGGCCGACTTGACCAGCGGCCACTGACCTACATCCAGCAGTACACCGTCCACGTAGGCCTGACGCAGGCGCTCGCCGACTTCGCCGACACATTCTTCATAGAGTGCGATACGCGCCGCGGCGGCCTTCTGGATTTCCTGCCACTGCGCTTGCTCGAAGCGCACCCGCGCGCCGTTGGTGATCTGGCGGAAGCGTTCGCGGTAATCGTCGAAACCATCGAGGATGAGCTGGGCGATCGCGGTGGCGGGCCATTGCTGTGGCATGAACGAACCTCTACTGAATGAACACTGAGGAAAAGATTACGAGTCCGGCGAGCTTAGCCAGTGCCATCGCCGAGGAAAAGCGGGCAATGTCGCTAAATGGCTTTAGTTGCGGCGAAATATCGGCAATTCGCTGATTTGGCGGATTTAAGAGCTGCGTTGAACAGAGGATCGCCAGCAAGCTGGCTCCTACCTGCATGGGGAAGTCAGATTTAAAAGTTGTTTTCGGATTGCCTTGGCGCAAGCGCCCGGCAACACTGCTTGCCCTTTCCGCGAAGTTGGAATTCGCCGTGCGCCTCGCCGATCTGTTGCGTCTGTTGTTTCTTGCCGCCATCTGGGGCGCCAGCTTCCTGTTCATGCGCATCATCGCGCCGGTGCTGGGCAGCATGCCGACCGCATTCTTTCGCGCCAGCCTGGGGGCGCTCGGCTTGCTCGCGATTCTGCTGTTGATGCGCGTGCCTTGGGATTTTCGCGGCAAACTCAAGCAGTGCCTGATACTCGGCATCTTCAGCGCCGGCTTGCCGGCGGCGATGTATAGCCTGGCCGCGTTGGTGTTGCCGGCGGGGTATTCGGCCATCTTCAACGCCACCACGCCGATGGTCGGCGTGCTGATCGGCATGCTGTTCTTCGCCGAGGCGCTGACCTTGAGTAAGGCGGCCGGCGTGGCGCTGGGTCTGCTCGGCGTCGCCGTTCTGTCTCGCACCGGGCCGGTCGAGTTCGACCGGGAACTGCTGTTCGGTGCGGCGGCCTGCCTGGTCGCGACCACCTGCTATGGCTTCGCCGGTTTTCTCACCCGCCGTTGGATCGCCGAACAAGGCGGCCTGGACAATCGCCTGACGGCCTTTGCCAGCCTGTGCGGTGCCAGCCTGTTCCTGCTGCCGGTATTCGGCGGTGCCTTGCTGATGCAGCCACCGGCCGATTGGGGCGGCTTGGATGTGTGGCTGTCCCTGGCCGGGCTGGGGCTGGGCTGCACGGCATTCGCCTATGTCCTGTATTTCCGCCTGCTCAACGATATCGGCCCGATCAAAGCCTCGACCACCACCTTTCTGATTCCGCCGTTCGGCGTGCTCTGGGGCTGGTTGTTGCTCGACGAGCCGCTGTCCTGGGCCTACCTGTACGGCGGCGTGCTGATCGCGATTGCGCTGTGGTTGGTGGTGCGGCCCACGGCTACATTGGCGCCGGTAAAGGCAGGCTAAGCCGGAGGGTTCGGGGATACCGCTCCCGGATTGCATCCGGGCTACCAAAGCCTCGTAGGGTGGATGACGCCTCCCGTGCTCCAACCGCCCGCAAACACAATAAAAAAGCCGCCTGGTCAGGCGGCTTGGCTGCGACGAATACGGCTTACTGCTGCAATTCCTGCTCGGTGAACATATCGGCGAAGAGCATGGACGACAGGTAGCGCTCGCCGGAGTCGGGCAATATCACCACCAGGGTCTTGCCTTGCATTTCCGGTTCCTCGGCGATGCGCAGCGCCGCGGCCATGGCCGCGCCGCAGGAGATGCCGCAGAGGATGCCTTCCTCGCGCATCAGGCGCAGCGCCACCGCCTTGGCGTCGTCGTCGCTGACCAGTTCGACGCGGTCGACCATCGCCAGGTCGAGGTTGTTCGGTACGAAGCCGGCGCCGATGCCCTGGATCTTGTGCGGGCTGGGCTTGACCTCTTCGCCGGCCAGGGTCTGGCTGATCACCGGCGAGCCGATCGGCTCGACCGCGACCGAAAGAATCGGTTTGCCCTGGATCTGTTTGATATAGCGCGACACCCCGGTGATGGTGCCGCCGGTGCCGACCCCCGCCACCAGCACGTCGATGGCGCCGTCGGTGTCCTTCCAGATTTCCGGGCCGGTGGTCTGCTCATGGATTCCCGGGTTGGCCGGGTTATTGAACTGCTGCGGCATGAAGTATTGGCTGCTGTCGGAGGCGGCGATTTCCGCGGCTTTCTCGATCGCGCCTTTCATGCCTTTGGCCGCTTCGGTGAGCACCAACTCGGCCCCCAGGGCTTTCAATACCTTACGCCGCTCCAGGCTCATGGAGGCCGGCATGGTCAGCAATAACTTGTAGCCGCGCGCCGCTGCGACGAAAGCCAGGCCGATACCGGTATTACCCGAAGTGGGCTCGACGATGGTCATGCCGGGCTTGAGCACACCGCGTTCTTCCGCATCCCAGACCATGCTCGCGCCGATGCGGCACTTCACCGAATAGGCGGGGTTGCGCCCTTCGATCTTGGCCAGAATGGTGACGCCTTTGGGGCCCAGGCGGTTGATCATCACCAGCGGCGTATTGCCGATGGCTTGCGCGTTGTCTGCATAGATGCGGCTCATGGCGATGTCCTTGTGCGTAGGTTGCCGAAAAGGCTATCAGCCTATGACGCATGGGCTATCCCGTCCAGTCCGGCCGTTTGCTTAATCTGAACCCTTGGTGCCGCTAGGGAGTCTTTCTCTTATGAAGAAACGCTACAGCATTCCTCAGTGGATACTTCTGGGCATCGTCGTCGCCCTGGTGGCGCTGCACCTCGCCTTGCCCGTGCTGGTACGCGACTATCTGAACGACAAGCTCGCCGATATGGGCGACTACCGCGGGCATATCGACGACGTCGATCTGGCCTGGTGGCGCGGCGCGTACCGGATCAATGACCTAAGCATCGTCAAAGTCGATGGCAAAGTACCCTTGCCATTCGTCGAGGCACCGCGCATAGATCTCGCCGTCAGCTGGAAGGCACTCTGGTATGAGCGCGCCGTGGTGGCCGAGGTGGTATTCGAGCAACCGCAGGTCAACTTTGTCGACGGTGGCGGCGACCAGCAGGCTTCACAGACCGGCCAGGGTACCGACTGGCGCGAGCAACTAACCAAGCTGCTGCCCATTACCCTCAATGAGGTTCGGGTAATCGATGGTGTCGTGCATTTTCACAACTTCACCTCCACCCCACCGGTAGACCTGCGAGCCACCGAGGTCAACGCAAGCATCTACAACCTCACCAACGTCACCAATGAGCAGGAGCGAGCAGCGCTCTTCGAAGGCACCGCAAATTTACTGGGCCACGCACCGCTGGAAAGCAGCGCCTCGTTCGATCCCTTGCAGGATTTCGAAGATTTTCAGTTTAAATTGCGCGTCACCGATATCGACCTGACCCGACTCAACGATTTTTCCTCGGCCTATGGCGGCTTCGACTTCAAGGCCGGTAGCGGCGATCTGGTCGTAGAGGCGAGCGCCGATGACGGCCAGCTCAGCGGCTATATCAAACCCCTGCTGCACAATGTCGAAGTGTTCGACTGGCAGCAGGACGTCGCCAATGACGACAAGGGGTTCTTCCGCTCGATCTGGGAGGCGCTGGTCGGCGCAGGCGAAACCGCGCTGAAAAACCAGTCGAAGGATCAATTCGCCACTCGCGTCGAGCTCAACGGCAGCGTGCATCGGCAAGACATCAGTGCCTTTCAGGCGTTTCTGGCGATTCTGCGCAACGGTTTTATCGAAGCGTTCTCCGCGCATTTCGAAAATACGCCGGAAGATGGCGAACAGGTCGAGGAGTGACGGACCATTCAGTGACTGAATAAGCCGTCTGCGTTCACAGTCACCCGGCTCGCGCGTTATAGTCGAGTTTTTCAAATACTGAACTCGCGGGTATGGCCCTGCGCGCTCCTGTACGAGGATTTTCACCGATGAAGTTCGAAGGCACCCAGTCTTACGTCGCCACCGACGACCTCAAGCTCGCAGTCAATGCCGCCATCACCCTGCAACGCCCGTTGCTGGTCAAGGGCGAACCGGGCACCGGCAAGACCATGCTCGCCGAACAGTTGGCCGAATCCTTTGGCGCCCGTCTGATCACCTGGCATATCAAGTCCACCACCAAGGCCCACCAGGGCCTGTACGAGTACGACGCGGTCAGCCGTCTGCGCGACTCGCAACTGGATTCGGACAAAGTCCACGACGTACGCAACTACATCAAAAAGGGCAAGCTGTGGGAGGCTTTCGAATCCGAGGAGCGGGTGATTCTGCTGATCGACGAAATCGACAAGGCCGACATCGAGTTCCCCAACGACCTGCTGCAAGAACTCGACAAAATGGAGTTCTACGTTTACGAGACCAACGAGACGATCAAGGCCAAGCAACGCCCGATCATCATCATTACCTCGAACAACGAAAAGGAACTGCCGGACGCCTTCCTGCGTCGCTGCTTCTTCCACTACATCGCCTTCCCGGATCGCGCGACCCTGCAGAAGATCGTCGACGTGCACTACCCGGATATCAAGAAGGACCTGGTGGCCGAAGCGCTCGACGTGTTCTTCGACGTGCGCAAGGTGCCGGGCCTGAAGAAAAAGCCTTCCACCAGCGAACTGGTCGACTGGCTGAAACTGCTGATGGCCGACAATATCGGCGAAGCGGTATTGCGCGAGCGCGACCCGACCAAGGCGATCCCGCCGTTGGCCGGGGCGCTGGTGAAGAACGAGCAGGATGTACAGCTACTGGAGCGCTTGGCCTTTATGAGTCGCCGCGCCAGTCGTTGATCGCTCCGTAGGGTGGAAAACCGCGAAGCGTTTTCCACCTTGCCCATCACCTACTCCGTATAGTCCCGGTGGATGAAAAGAGCGTCATCCACCCTACGGGTAATCGGGAGGCATCCACCATGCTACTCAACCTGTTCAACGAAATGCGCGCCGCCAAAGTACCGGTCTCGGTGCGCGAGCTGCTCGACCTGATCAACGCGTTGAAGCACAACGTGGTGTTCGCCGATATGGACGAATTCTATTTCCTCTCGCGCACCATCCTGGTCAAGGACGAGCGGCATTTCGACAAGTTCGACCGCGCTTTCGGCGCCTACTTCAAGGGCCTGGAAAACCTCAACCAGCACATCGAGGCGCTGATTCCCGATGAATGGTTGCGCAAGGAATTCGAGCGTTCGCTGAGCGACGAGGAGCGCGCCAAGATCGAATCCCTTGGTGGCCTCGACAAGCTGATCGAAGAATTCAAGAAGCGTCTGGAAGAACAGAAGGAACGCCATGCCGGCGGCAACAAGTGGATCGGCACCGGCGGCACCAGCCCGTTCGGCTCCGGCGGCTTCAACCCGGAAGGCATCCGCGTCGGCGATGCCGGCAATCGCCAGGGCAAGGCGGTCAAGGTCTGGGATCAGCGCGAGTACAAGAACCTCGACGATCAGGTCGAGCTGGGCACGCGCAATATCAAGATCGCCCTACGCCGCCTGCGCAAATTCGCCCGCCAGGGCGCCCAGGACGAACTCGATCTGGACGGCACCATCGACCACACCGCCAAGGACGGCGGCCTGCTGAATATCCAGATGCGTCCGGAGCGGCGCAATACGGTCAAGCTGTTGCTGCTGTTCGACATCGGCGGCTCGATGGACGCCCATGTGAAGGTCTGCGAGGAATTGTTCTCGGCCTGCAAAACCGAGTTCAAGCACATGGAGTACTTCTACTTCCATAACTGCGTGTACGAATCGGTGTGGAAGAACAACCTGCGGCGCACTTCGGAGCGCTTCTCCACCCAGGACCTGCTGAATAAATACGGCGCCGACTACAAGGTGGTGTTCGTCGGCGATGCCGCAATGGCGCCCTACGAGATCACCCAGGCCGGCGGCAGCGTCGAGCACTGGAACGAGGAACCGGGCTACGTCTGGATCAAGCGCTTTATGGAGAAATACAAGAAGCTTATCTGGATCAACCCCTACCCCAAGGACACCTGGGGCTACACCGCCTCGACCAACATCATGCGCGAACTGCTGGAAGAGCAGATGTACCCGCTGACGCTGCAAGGGTTGGAAGACGGGATGAAGTTCCTGTCGAAATGAGCAGCCCCCGCTCCGCCCAGGAGACCCTATCGGTTTCGTGGACGGTGGGGTTTGCACAGCAGGGCTTTTGGTAGGAGCCGGGGACGCATCGCCAGCGAGCTGGCTCCTACAGATCACGCGCGCCGCTATGCGGGCGCACATAAGATCAGGATGCAGCTTATTTTTTACCGGTCAGGCGTTTGGCCAACCAGCCGAACAGCAGCACCGGCACCAGCCAGAACTTCTTCAGCAGCAACAAGATGGTCGCGAACAGGCCGGCTTTGGCTGCCAGTTTGCCAGCGATCAACGCGCCGATGCCGTAGGCGGCCACTTGGTCGATATCCGGATTGAAGTCGGCGTAGCGGTTGCCGTCGTTGAACTCGGTCATGGCCAGCACCGCCGGCACGTTGGCCTGGATTTCCGGCAGCTGGTCCATATTGGCGATGAAGTTCAGTACCAGCACACCTTTGCGGCCCAATACGCGGATGTTGTAGTTCAGCGTATTGATGTCGCTGTCACCGAAACGCAGCTCCTTGGCCCAATGCAACTTCTTGCCCTGCTCGTCGTAGTGCGGCTGGGCAGCCCAGCCCAGCAACTCGATCGGCTCGTAGCCATTCTCGGCGCGCCAGGCATTGCTCTCGACCGTCTCTTCCTGCAGTTGCTCGAGCATCTCGGCGTAATCGATATCGGCGGCGTCTTCATCGGAGACGAAACCGCTTTCTTCGAATTCGACGGTCACCGCCCAGGATTCCTCGGCCAGCGGCGAAATGCCGGCCGGTAGAATCATGCCCAGCGGAGCCTCGTCAGTCGGCGGGTTGCCCCAGGCATCGACCAATACCCGGTTGGCGTCGTTGCCATCGAGGAACACCAGGTTTTCCGGCAGGTTCAGGCTCGCCAGGTTGTCGCCCAGTACCACTTTGCCGGTTTGAAAGTTCAGGCTGGCGAGAAATTCCTCTTCGCTCATGCCCAGCTCTTCCTGCTCCTCGACCAGCTCTTCTTGCGCGGGCTGCTCTTCTTGTTGCTCTGCCATCGGCTCGGCTGGAGTCGCAGGTTCCGTTTGCGGCTCGGTTGATTCGGCGTGGGCAAATGGCAGGGCAGCAGCCAACAGGGCTACCAGGATCAGATCCTTGATCGACATAACAACGCTCCATTACAGCGGAATGATTAGGAGGCGCAACGCTATCACGCCGAAACTGAACTGTCGGCTGCTTCTTGACGCTTTTTGAAACATTTTCACAAAACCGCCCTACTGCTGCTCCGCCGGCAGCTTGGTGATGGCGAATCCCGCCAGCAAGATCGCCGAATAGACCAACAGCTCCGCCGACAGCGGCGTGCCCTCGTACCAGGCGCCGATCACCACGGCGAAGACCGGGAAAATGATGAAGACGAACGACAGAACGATCGGGCTGAGCCGCTTGAGCAGAAAGAAATAGACGATAAAGCCGCCGACCGAAGCAACCAGCCCCAGGTAACTCAATGCCGCCCAGGAGCGCGGAGTGATGGCGCCGAAATCGGGGCGTTCGAGCCACAGGCCAGCCAGTAACAGCATCAAGCCGGCGCAGCCGATCGGCAGGCAGTTGTAGGTGATCACGCCGATGGCCGCGCCCTTCTGCTTGGTCACCACATAACAGAGCGCATGCATCACCGCGGCGGCGAGAATCGCCAGCACACCGAACAACTCCGCGCGCTCCACGTGCAGCCCCTGGCCGGTGATGATCATAAACAGGCTGGCGAAGCCGATCAGGATGCCGACCACCTGGGCGAGGTGAATCCGCTCACGCAGCAACGCGGCGGAGAAAATCAGGATAAATACCGGCATGCTGCTGAACAGCAATGCGGTGAGCCCCGACGACACGTGCATCTCGCCATAGTTGAGCAGGTAATACGGCAGGCTGAAGTAGGCCAGGGTGACGAACACACCGAAGCCGAGACGGCCACGGGGAAAGGCGATCGGCTCGCGGCGCAAGGCGGCGAACGCGAGAAACAGCGGAAAAGCGATCAGAAAGCGCAGCCCGGCGGCGGTCAGCGGCGGCACACTTTCGACGGCGATCTTGATCCCAAGCCAAGTGGTGCCCCAACTCAAGCAAACGATCAGAAACAGCAGGCTGGTGATAAAACCGGCCAGCCATGGTTTGTGCGCAGCTGCGCTGCTAACGAGGACAGTGGAGGTTGGCATGGCTCATCCTTTATCTTTGTTCGATCCTTAGAAAGGTGACAATCTCGCTGAAATTGACACCGTAAAAACAAACTATTCGGACGAAAAATGACTGTCAAAACAATTATTGACACGGTATCAATTCTCAGAAACGCTCTACAGAACGGCCAGGGCGTGAAATACAAGCGCCTGGCCCGAGCGCTGGAAGCGGGCATCCTCGCCGGCACCCTAGAGGCCGGGGCCAAGCTACCGCCGCAGCGCAACCTGGCGGACAAACTGGCGGTGACCATCGGCACCATCAGCCGCGCCTACGCCGAACTGGAACGTATGGGTCTGGTGGTGGCGCGGGTGGGCGACGGCACCTTCGTGCGCCAACGTGGCTTGGAGCGCCAGCGCGACAGCGGCTTTCGCAACGTCAGCGAAGCGCCGCAGCAGCACTACGACATGAGCCGCAACATGCATATCCCGGGGCAGGAAACGGCTTTGCTCGCGCACAGCCTGCGCGAGCTGACCGACGATCCGCAGCGCCTGCAAGCGCTGGCGCTCTACAGCCCGGAACCGGGTCAGCCGCGCCACCGTGAAGCGGGCGCACGCTGGTTGGCCCATGAGGATTTCGTGCCCCAGGCCGAGCAGATCCTTTGCGTCAACGGCGGCCAACACGGCCTGCTCTGCGCCCTGACCGCGCTGTTTCGCGCCGGCGATACGCTGGTCACCGAACACCTCAGCTACCCCGGCCTGATCGGTGCCGCGCGTTTGCTCGGGATCAAATTGCTGGGCATCGAGATGGACGAACAGGGGCTTATCCCCGAGTCGCTCGACGAGCTGTGCCGCAGCAATCGGGTCTCGGCGCTGTACTGCACGCCGACGCTGCAGAACCCGACCACCGCGGTGCTCTCCAGCGAACGCCGGCAGGCCATCGCGCGGCTGTGCCGCGAACACAATCTGCTGATTCTCGAAGACGAAGCCCATGCCGTGCTACTCGAACGCCGGCCGCCCCCGCTGAGCCTGTTCGCGCCCGAGCGCAGCATTCTGATCGGCAGTTTGAGCAAGGCGGTCGCCGCCGGCTTACGGGTGGGTTATCTGCATGCACCTGCCGCGCTGATCGGCCGTCTGTCCGCCGCGCTGAGGGCCAGTTGCTGGATGGCCACACCGCTGACCCAGGAGTTGGCCAGCCAATGGATCGAAGACGGCACCGCGGTAACCCTGCTGCGCCAGCAGATCGCCGAGATAGAGCGGCGCAAGCAACTGGTCGGCGGCCTGCTCGAAGGGTTGAATTACCGCAGTCAGCCGCAGAGCCCACATTTCTGGATCGAGGTGCCCGAGCCCTGGCGCGCCTCGGCGATCGAAGCCGAACTCAGGCACAAGCAGTATCTGATCAGCCCGGCGGAAGCCTTCGCCGTAGGCCGTAATGCCGTGCCGCAGTTCGTTCGCGCCAGCGTCAGTAACGCGATCCACGACGATCAGCGACTCCACGACGGTTTTCTCGCCCTTGCCACCAGCCTGCGCCAGGGCGATGAGCGCTTCGAGCCCTAAGCGCCAGGGCCATGTTTGACTAGCGCCAGTGGCGCTGCTGCACCTGCTGGCTGCGTCCGATGCCCAGCAGCAGGCCGACCGTCAGTGCCAGGCTCTCCAGCACCAGGGCCAGCAGCAGGGCACAAGCGATACCCCAGGCAATCGCCTCGGGCGCCAGCAGTACTTGGTAGCGATAGGCGGCCACGGTTTCTTCCAATAGCTCGCGATCCGCGGCGGTCGTCAGGTGCCAGACCTGGGCGAACCAGCCACCCTGCATGGCTTGCCACTCCCGTTCGAGCCAGCGCGAGCGCTCGACCAGCTCGCCGACGCTTTGCGCGTCGCTGCGCATCACCGGGTCTTTACTGACCTGGTAGTGCGCCACCAGGGCATCGAGATCGCCCTTGAAGAAGCGGCTGGCGGTTTGCCGGAAGCCCTTCAGGCCCTTCTCCGCCTCGATACGATGGGCCTCGACGCGCTTGGCGTAGTCATCAATAAAGCCCGGCACTTGCACCCCGACCAACAACCCCAGGGCGAATAACGCCAACCGCAGATAACTTCTAAACATCGATCCCCCTACTGATAAAACCGCAAAAACAATGCATCTGACCTCAGTCCGCGATGCCCTGGGCGATGCATTCGCCGCCGCGCCACAGGCGCCATTCGCCCGGCTGGTATAGATCCCAGTTCTCGTTATCGGTCAGTGGTTCGGTGGCGACCACCGTAACCACATCGTCGGGTGTGGTTTCCGCCTGGAAATCCACCTGCATATCGGCATCCTTCAAATGCGCCGGGCCGAAAGGCGCACGCCTGGTGATATGCGCCAGCTTGCTGGAACAGAAGCTGAACAACCAATCGCCATCGCTGAGCAAGCAATTGAATACACCTTTCTGCCGGTAGCCGGCACAGGCGTCGACCAGGGTCGGCAACAACGCCTCGACCGCCACGGGCTCGGCAAAGTCGCCGCGCAGACGGTTGAGCAAATCACAAAACGCCGCCTCGCTATCGGTGTCGCCAATCGGTCGATAAAAGTCCAGAAGCGGGACCAGACCCGCCAACTGGCCGTTATGCGCGAAGCACCAATTGCGTCCCCACATTTCCCGCACGAACGGATGGGTATTGGCCAGGCATACACGGCCGACGTTGGCCTGACGGATATGGCCGATCACCACTTCGCTTTTGATCGGGTAGCGCTGCACCAGCTGCGCCACTTCGGACTCGCTGCTCGCCCGCGGATCCTGGAACAGGCGCAAGCCGCGGCCTTCGTAAAAACCTATGCCCCAGCCGTCGCGGTGCGGCCCGGTGCGCCCGCCGCGTTGCATCAAGCCGGTAAAGCTGAAGACAATATCGGTGGGCACATTGGCGCTCATGCCGAGCAATTCACACATGCTCGGGCCCATCGCCTAAAGTGGCCAAGACATCGCGCAAACGTTGCGCCTGCTGCTCAAAGCCCTGTTCCAGTCGCTTGCGCCCGAGAGGCAGGAAACGCGTGAGCGCACGCCAAAGCAGCGACGACAGGTCGCCAGCGCGGCGTGGAATCAAATGCAGATGCAGGTGCGGCACATGCTGGTTGGCCGAGGGACCGTCGTTGATCACGAAGTTCAGGCCGGGGGCCGCGTAGCCGCTGGCGCGCAATGCCTCGGCGATACGCCCCGCAAGGAGCAGCAAGCGGTCGCGGGCGGTGGCCGATAGGTCTTTGAGCAGAGGCGCGTGTTCGCGGCTGACGATCAATACATGGGCGGGACGTAGCGGGAAAATATCCAGCAGGACGATGAAATCTTCGTCCTCATAAATCCGATGGGCAGGTAGCCGGTCCCCGACGATTGCACAGAACACACAGTCCATAAGCCCTCCTTGAATGCAGTGGGCTTATGCTGACGGGCTGACGCAGCGGACGCAAGCGCCCGCTAAAGCCTGGGCTCCATACGCAGACGCCGATTGCCGTTACGGTCGTAACGGGTATCGCCGAGATCGGCGCGCTCGTCAGCCATCCGCTCACGCAGGGTCGGCTCGTAATCGTCCTCACGCGGGCCCCGACGCTCTCTGAGCCAACGCTCCACCGGCCAGCGTGCCGCCACGAAAAGCAGATACAGGGCGAAGGCGATCAAGCCGTACATGGCTAGGTCGGCCACCGCGCGCCAGGCGTTATTGCCGACCTGGAAGATCATGTCCAGGGCGGTCACGGCTATCGCCGGAGCGAACAGCTCCCTTGCGGGGTCGACGATGGTCGGGCCGAACAGCAGGACCGCGACCAGCACGCGCAACGGCTCGCGCAGGTAGCGCCACATCCAGCGGGTCAGGCGGAACCACACCAACAGGCAGCCGAGCGCGGCGATGGCATAGGCGCTCCAGGCGAGTAGATAGTCGTTTTCAGTCATCAAACAGCGCGTCCATATCGAAGCGGAGCTACAGCCCGGGGGAAAAAACCCAGCGTCGCCGAATATTTCAACGGCCGGCTTACGAAGTGCGGCTTATGATAACGGCTTTTGCCGGGCTCGGCGTCCCCGCTGTTGGCCGTGTTCTTTGGAGTTTGCCTCATGTCCCATGCCCCTATCGCCCGCCGAGAGAATGGCAGCGACCCTTATCGCTGGCTGGAAAACCGCGACGCCGCCGAGGTGCTCGATTATCTGCACGCGGAAAACGCCTACCTTGAGGCCGAGCTCGCCGATCAGCGCGAACTGCGCGAAACCCTGTTCCAGGAGATCAAGGGGCGCATCCGCGAAACCGATCTATCGCTGCCCACACCCTGGGGCGACTACCTCTACTACCAACGCACCACCGCCGGCGACGAATACCCGCGACACTACCGCTGCCGCAAGCCGGCCGACGGCTCACTCGCGGTCGACGACGCCAGCGAACAACTGCTCCTCGACCCCAATGCCCTGGCCGACGGGGGTTTTCTCTCGCTCGGCTGCTTCAGCATCAGCCCGGACCAGCAGCGCCTGGCCTACAGCCTGGATTGCAGCGGCGACGAGATTTACCGCTTGTTCGTCAAGGAGCTGAGTACCGGCACCATCCGCGAGCTGCCGTTCGATGATTGCGACGGCAGCATGACCTGGGCCAACGACAGCCAGACCCTGTTTTTCGGCGAACTGGACGATTGCCATCGACCGCACAAGCTCTATCGCTACCGTCTGGGCAGCGAAGGCGCCGAACTGGCCTTTCATGAAGCCGACGGCCGCTTCTTTCTCAACTGCTACCGCAGCAGCTCAGAACGCCAGCTGATCGTCCTGCTCGGCAGCAAAACCACCAGCGAAACCTGGGTGCTGGACGCGGATGCGCCGCAGGCTGCGTTCCGCTGCCTGGCGCCACGCGAAGACGGCCATGAGTATTACGTCGACCATGGCAAGCTTGATGGCGATTGGGCCTGGCTGATCCGCAGCAATCAAAGCGGGATCAATTTCGCCCTGTTCTGCGCCGACGACGCAACGCCGACCCGCGAGCACTGGCGGGCGCTGCGCGCCCACGACCCGCAGGTGATGCTCGAAGACATCAGCTTGAATGCCGGCGCGCTGATCCTCAGCCTGCGCGAAGGCGGCCTGCCGATCATCGAAGTGCAACCCCAGGGCCAGCCGAGCTACCGCGTGCAGCTGCCCGATGCGGCCTACAGCCTGCATGTGCAGGACAACCTGGAATTCGCCAGCCCGGTGATCCGCCTGCGCTACGAAGCGCTCAACCGCCCGGCGCAGATCCGCCAATTGGCGCTGCACGACGGCAGCCAGGTGGTGCTCAAACAAACCCCGGTGGAAGGCCCGTTCGACGCCGACGCCTATATCAGCCAGCGCCTCTGGGCCACGGCCAGCGACGGCACCCAGGTGCCGATCAGCCTGGTGGCCAGGCGCGACCTGCTCGGCGGCGGCGTGCCCGCCCCGCTCTACCTCTACGGCTACGGCGCCTATGGCGAAAGCCTTGACCCCTGGTTCTCCCACGCACGCCTGAGCCTACTGGACCGCGGTTTCGTCTTCGCCATCGCCCATGTGCGCGGTGGCGGAGAATTGGGCGAAGCCTGGTACCGCGCCGGCAAACTGGAACACAAACACAATAGCTTCGGCGACTTCATCGCCTGCGCCGAGCACTTGATCCGCCTCCGCTATACCAAGGCCGAGCGCCTGACCATCAGCGGCGGCAGCGCCGGCGGCCTGCTGATCGGCGCAGTGCTCAACCAACGCCCCGAGCTGTTCGCCGCCGCCGTCGCCGAGGTGCCCTTCGTCGATGTGCTCAACACCATGCAAAAGCCCGATCTGCCGCTGACCGTCACCGAATACGACGAATGGGGCGACCCCAACGAGCCCGAAGTCTTCGCACGGATCAAGGCTTATGCGCCCTACGAAAACGTCGAAGCCCAAGCCTACCCGGCGATTCTCGCCGTGGCCGGCTACAACGACAGCCGTGTGCAGTACTGGGAAGCCGCCAAATGGGTGGCCAAGCTGCGCGCCAGCAAGACCGACGACAAGCTGCTCCTGCTGAAGACCGACCTGGGCGCCGGCCACGGCGGTATGAGCGGACGCTACCAGGCGCTCAAGGACGTGGCACTGGAATACGCCTTTATCCTCAAGGCGCTGGAACTGGACTGAAACACTCAAGGGACTTGTCCATGCAAACGTATCTCTACCGCTGGCTGTTGCTGGTCGGCGTCGGCCACGTCGCGCTCGGTTTGCTGCTGGCCTTCACCGCCCATGCCGGGTTTCTGCAACCCTACTTCGACTACCTGCTCGCCAGCGTGTCGAAGGAGCGGCCGACCCCGGAATTCCAGACCCTGCTGAAAAGCATGGTGCAGCTGTTCGGCCCCACCGTGGCCAGCTGGGGCGCGCTCTTCACCCTGCTGATCGTGCTCTATCGCCAGCATGGGCACAGTTGGATCAAATACGGCCTGTACACCGCGTTGCTGATCTGGTGCGTAGTCGATAGCCTGATTTCAGCTCGGCACGGTTTGCTTATTCATGTGTATTTGAATGTCAGCACCGCTCTGCTGATTGCCTTGCCGCTGTTCTTTCTAGCGCCCAAACACAGAGTAGAATCGGCGTCGGCATAGCCGCTTAACTCGAGGAAACCGCATCCTGATATAGCTGCTTCCGGCAAGCGGCAGTTGGCAAGCCCTTGCCAGCCAGCTAACGTCGCTACCTGTGCGTCACCTTCCTCTTACCCAGCGATTGAATACCATGTCCGACGCTAGCTCCTCCCTAATTCATGAAATCCACGACATGCTGCTCGATTGCGGCCTGTTCAATAGCCTGCAGGCGAGCGATCTGCTATGTGCGGCGGGTTATTTCAGCATCAGCCGCTGCGAGCAGAACGAGGTGATTTGCAACGAGGGCGATGCCGGCACCTTTATGTGCATCATCCATTTCGGCGCGGTATCGGTGCTGAAGACCAACTCCAACGGCGACGCCGTGGAAATCGCCAAACTGCGCAAAGGCAGGGCTTTCGGGGAAATGGCCGTGCTCGACGGTGAACGGCGCTCGGCCAGCTGCGTGGCCATCAGCGAATGCACCTTGCTGATCCTGGCCAAGGACTCGCTGGAAAAAATGCTGCATGACGCGCCCAAAGCGGCCGCCAAAGTGATCCGCGCGATCGCCGTGGCCATGTCCAAACGCCTGCGCATGGCCGATGGGCAGTTGGTCGAGCAACAGCTCTAGCAGGCTGTTGAAAACTACCTGCGTGGGCAATCCTGCGTTAAAGATGGCTATGTCCCCGTTATGTGTTGAATCATGCGGGCCTGCCCCGATGTCTAGGCCGCGGTAATTCGTAGGGTGGGTTAGCCGCATGCCAGCGCCGCCAAGCATCACGCCACTCGGGCCGCGGCGTAACCCACCATCGACGCAACGCGCTCTATCGCCTGGTGGGTTACGCGCCGCTATCGCATTTGGATTATCGAGCAGTGTTCGGCGTCGCTAACCTGCGCGGCCCGACCCACCCTACAAAAGCTGCGTACAACAGGTAATTGGCACATAACCTTAAAGATGGCCTGCCAGGAATTCAGTCGTAGCTGCGGACTTTCGGCTTCTGCTGATTGCGTTGGCGCTGTTGCTCGAGCAACGGCAGGTCGCCATCGCGCGGTGCCAAGTTGCCGTCGCGCGGGCCCTGTGGGCCGTGCTTGAGCAGAGGTGGATTGCCCGGCCGGGGTTCAACGCGGTCGCGCGGCACCGGCGGCACGAAAGGATGGGGTGTGGCCGTACCCGGCGAGCCGGCGGGCCGCTCCGTCTCTGTGGCGTTTTCTCCATACGCAGCAGTGCCATAGGCCATTGCGGCCATGAGCAGGATAAGTAACAGACGCATCCGACACCTCGACTTCAAAGGCCTACGACCTTTAGGCTCCAGCCCTTCGCATAAGTGCCCGCAGCGTTGTTCCCAGCGACCGCCAGCAGGGCTAAACTGCCGATAGCCACGCACAATCACGAGACCGCTCATGAGCACGGACAAAGCCGCCACCGCCAAACTCGACCGCATCCTCGCCGAAGCTCAGCGCTCGCGCGAAGAAGGCTACCGTGACAAGGCGCTGAAAATGTACCCGCACGTCTGTGGCCGCTGCGCCCGCGAGTTCTCCGGCAAGCGCCTCAGCGAGCTGACCGTGCACCACCGCGACCACAACCACGACAACAACCCCCAGGACGGTTCCAACTGGGAACTGCTGTGCCTGTACTGCCACGACAACGAACACGCGCGCTACACCGACCAGCAGTATTTCAGCGAAGGCTCGACCGCCAGCCAACAAGGGCCGAAATCGACCCACAAGGCCTTCGCCGATTTGGCCGCGCTGCTGAAAAGCAAGGAATAGGCTACGCCCCACTCTATTGTGCTCAGGTGTCGCTGACTGCGTAGGGTGCGCCACGCGCACCGGCGCCAGCGCAAATTTCTGGTACGCACGGCGTACTCCATCCATGCAACACGCAATGGGCAGATTGCCGTGGCCTCCCCGCCTCCAGGCCTTATACTGCCGCCTCTTTGCGCAGAGGCCCTCGTTTCGTGGCGAACAAAAGATATAGTTGCATCGGTTTATTCAACCCCAAGTCCCCGGAAAACGTCGGCGCGGTGATGCGCGCCGCGGGCTGCTATGGGGTTAATTCGGTGTTTTACACCGGCAAGCGCTACGAGCGCGCCCGCGACTTCGTCACCGACACCAAGCGCGTCTATATGGATATTCCATTGATCGGCGTCGAGGACCTGCAAGCGATAATCCCGCTGGGCTGCACGCCGGTCGCCGTGGAGTTGGTGGAAGGCGCCCGGCCACTGCCGGAATACACTCACCCGGATCGCGCCCTGTATATCTTCGGCCCGGAAGACGGCTCGCTGGACGCCAGCATTCGCGCTTGGTGCGAGGATGTGATCTACGTACCGACCCAGGGCTGCATGAACCTCGCGGCCACGGTCAATGTGGTGCTTTACGACCGCCTGGCCAAAGGCAACAACACCAAGTCAGGGCCGAAATTCAAATAGCCGACTACTCCAACAGCTTGCTGTCGAGCGCCTTGGATGGGCCGCCGATGATGTTCTCGCTGATTTCGATCAGATCCTTGGTGGTGGCTTTATCCAGACGCATCAAGCCGCGGGTCACGTCATCCAGCGAGCGTGGTTCAGTGTCCTTGGTGGCTTGGCGGATTTCCCGGTCCAGCTCCTGCAGCAGCAATACCGCGCGGGCGGTGATGGGCCCGGTGGAATGCGCGGTACGCAGGCTTTTCACCGGTTTGCTCCAGTCGATCAGGTGCTCGCGCACCTTCTGGTAGCGGTCTTCGCTCAGGCCGCCGGCACGGCGCATCAGCTCGATGGCGTAGTACTCGGCCAGGCCTTCGGTGATCCAGTCGCTGCGATCGCGCGACTGAATACGGCTGAACAGGTGGACCAACTCATGCACCAACGAACTGGTGCCGTTCTCGCTGACCAGGGGACGGTCGGCGTGCATGTAATAGGAGTTACCCGCCGACAAGCCGCCACGCCACATCGGGTTACCGGCACCGACGATCAACAACTTACCCGGATCGCGCGGAAATACCGCCTGGGCTTCGGGCCAGACGAAGGTCAGCATGGTCAGGATGTCCATACGGCGCATGCCTTCGCCGATGGGAGCGGCTATGGTGACGTCGGTGTCGCCAAGTTTGGCGCGGCGGGTACCGAGTTTGCCGGCGATGATCCAACCGGTCGGGCGATCGAACTTGCGCTCGGGCACATCGATACGGAATTGGTTTTTGCCGATCCGCGGCCAGCCGGTTTGTACGCTTTTCCAGCCTTCGGGCAGTTCGAAGGTCACTCGTGAAACCAATTCGGTTTTCTTCTGCTGACGCAACACCGCACTGGGCACCAGATCGTCACCGCGCATCAGCACCCAATCCTCGCTCATGTGGGCATCGAAACCGTCGTTTTTACGCTGATGGTTGATACGCACCCGATAGCTGAGCTTGGCCTGCCCTTTGCCCGGCTTCCACACCCCATCCTCAGTCCATTGCCCATCGGCCTTGAAGTTGCTGTAGGCCTGTTCATCGCCCAAATTGAAAGTCAGGCTGCGGACCCGCTCGCCATCTTCCAGGGTCAGGCTGACTTCGGCCTGATCGCTTTTCGGCAAAAACTTCACGTGATAATCCAGGTCGACTTT
Organism: uncultured Pseudomonas sp.; assembly: GCF_946886105.1. The sequence goes on from NZ_CAMPHV010000008.1 coordinate 39,210, forward strand.
CTCCGCAGCCCATAGCGGAGCACTCAGCCCCAGCAGTGCGGTGGATAACAGCGTGCGGTAAATCGACATGCGGACAACTCCAAAACAGGACAGACCCAGCATAGACCCTCGACCAGACGGGCAATTCAATATCAGTGCGACGCTACGCAATCGCCAAGATGCAGCGCGACCGCGCGCAAGGGATCGTTCAGCCGGCGCGGAAGATCAAATGATCTTCCCAGTCGTCCTCGGCCACGCTGTTCTCGCTGAGCATGCGCCCGGACTGGGATATCCGCTCGATATGTACCGCCTCGGGGTCGCCGCACACCAGGTGGTGCCATAGCGGCAGATCCTTGCCCTCGCTAACCAGACGATAACCGCAGGTCGGCGGCAGCCATTGGAATTGATCGGCCTGGGCCGGGGTGAGCTGGATGCAATCGGGGACGAACTGGGTGCGGTTGGCGTAATCGGTACAGCGGCAGCTTTGCAGATCGAGCAACTTGCAGGCGATACGGGTGTAGTAAACGCTGCCATCGTCCTCGTCTTCGAGCTTTTGCAGGCAGCACAGGCCGCAGCCGTCGCACAGCGACTCCCATTCCGCCTGATCGAGCTGGGCGAGGGTTTTGCGTTTCCAGAAGGGTTCGACTTTGGCGGCCATGGTGCGCACTACGCTGATTGGCGAAAAGGCCGGCAGTCTAGCGTGCACGCCAAGCGCGGCCAAGGATGATGAGCTGAGTGGTGTTCGGTTGCTGGCATATCGTCCCGCAGACCCCATGTTCATGGCAGGGCCTACAACTTCGTAGGGCGGACATGCCGAAGGCTTGTCCGCCATCTGCGCTGCCAGCGGTGGACAAGGCTTCGCCATGGCCACCCTACAAAAGCGCACCCCGTAGCCCGGATGCAATCCGGGGAGCAGTGTTATGGCCACCATCGATGCCCCGGATTTCATCCGGGCTACACAGTTTAATAACCGCGGGCAAAGTCCACGCGTCCGTTAAGCGCCGAACCTTCGCGCCAACTGTTCAGATTGTCGATAAACAACTGCACCAGCAAGCGCGGGTCGGTCGGTGCCGAGCTGTGCCCGGTCAGCAGCAGCTGGGGAGTGTTCCAAAATGGGTGATCGGCTGGCAGCGGTTCTTGACGACAGACATCGATCACCGCGCCGGCCAGCTGCCGTCGCTCCAAAGCCTGCACCAGATCGTCATCCACCACCGCCACGCCGCGCCCGGCATTGATAAACAGTGCGCTGGGCTTGAGCGCGCCAAACAAGGCCGCGTCGTACAGGTCACGGGTGGCCGGGGTGTCCGGCAGCAGGTTGATCAGGTAATCGGCTTCGGCGGCCAAACGCAGTAACTGCTTAAGTCCGGCTACTTCCTTGAACGGAGGTAGCGCACGCGCGGTGCTGGCCACGCCGAGCAGCTCGACGCCGAAGGGTGCGAGAAACTGCGCCACACTCAGGCCGATATCGCCAGTGCCGACGATCAGCACCCGGCGCCCGCGCAGGCTGCACGGCGCGCGATTCTGCCAATGCCGCACCACCTGGTCGGCGAGCGCGGCGAACAGTTGCCGTTCGTGAGCCAGCAGATGGCAGAGCACATACTCGGCCATCACCTGGCCAAAGATGCCGACGGCGCGGGTCAGGGCATAGTCCCTGGGCAAATCCGCGGCCAGCAAGGGCGTCACCCCGGCCCAGGTCGATTGCAACCACTGCGGTTTAAACCCCTGGCGTAGCAACGCCGCGAGCAGATCCGGCTGGCCCAACCAGAGTGGGCAGCTGCCGGCATGCCGGGTCAATTCGGTGACATCGGCGCCGGCCACTATCTCCAATTGCAGCTCTGGCGCCGCCTCGCGCAGCAAGTCGGTATAGCGGCAGTGCGCGGCTTCGGCGATCAATAGGCGCATGGCGGCTATACCGGGTCGTTGCGTCGCAGCAGCTCTTCGGGCAGGTGCTCGATGTAGTCGTCTTCCGGCGGCGGCATCTGCAGGTGGTAGCCCTGCTTGTCGAGGTTCTCCAGCACCACCTGAATATCCTCGCGGGCCAGTGCGCGCTCCGGGGTCAGCACCATGCTGAAGGCCAGTTCCGGTGGGCCGAACGCGGCCAGCAACGGCTCCGGAACCCGGCTCAGGTCGTCGCTTTTCAGCACGTAGAGGTACATTTCGTTCTTGCGCCGGCTTTTGTAGATCGAGCAAATGCGTTTCACACGGATTCTCCTTCGGCGGCCAGGCAATCGAGCAAGGCCTGGCCCATCAATTCGCGCCGCCAGCCGCGCAGGGATTCCGGCAACCGGTAAGGGCCGTTGGGATAGCCGGTTTTCAGCAGCGCTTCGAGGGTTTTCTTGCGCAACATCAGCTCCGGGGCGATGTTCAGGCGTTCACCTTCGCGCTGGCCGATCGCCCGCAGCTTCTTCAACAGCGCCGCGGCCTCTATCGGCAGGGGTTCGGGCAGTGCTTGCGGCCACTCATCCTGCGGCGTCGCCGCGGCCTGCTTGATCAGGCGCAACAGGGTCTCGCCATCCTGGCGCACGGTTTTCGGGTGCATATCCTCGATCCGCGCCAGCGCCACCAGATTGTCCGGCTGGGTACGCGCCAGGGGCCACAACGAGTGTTCGCGGACCACGCGGTTACGCGGCTGGTTACGCGCGCGGGCTTCGCGTTCGCGCCAGGCGCAGAGTTCGCGCAGCACGGCCAATTGCTGGGGCGAGAGTTTCCAGGCCAGCTTGGCTTCGCGGTAGGTCAATTCCGGGGCGACTTCGCGGCCCAGATTGGCGACCAGCTCGGCGCCGTCCTCCAGCACCCAGGCGTATTTGTCGGCGGACAGCTGCCGTTGCAGTCGCTCATAGACTTCCGCCAGGTGCAGCACATCTTCCGCCGCATAGCTGACCTGGGTTTCGGACAACGGCCGCTGCAGCCAATCGGAACGGGTTTCGCCCTTCGGCAGCTCGATGTCCAGCACCGCCTGCACCAAGCGCGAATAGCCCATGGAGAAACCGAGATTGAGATAACCGGCGGCCAGTTGGGTGTCGAACAGCGGGGCCGGCAGGCTACCGGTCAGGCGCATGAAGACTTCCAGATCCTCGCTGCAGGCATGCAGCACCTTGACCACGGCGGGGTCTTGCAGCAACTGCGCGAGGGGCGTCCAGTCGTCGATCTGCAACGGATCGATCAGATAGGCCCGCTCGCCCTCGCTGACCTGCAACAGGCCAGCGATCGGGTAAAAGGTGTCGACCCGCATGAACTCGGTATCGAGCGCGACAAAGGGCAAACCGCGCCAGCTCGCGCAATGTTGCGCCAGGCTGGCGTCGTCGAGGATCCAGTGAATATCAATAGCCACGCGGCTCTCCCATCAAGAATGCCGCGCAGTATATATCGCAAGCGGCCTCGCTACCCGCTTGGCGTCATACCCGGGCCTCGTGGTCGACGGCCAGGGCCTCGCGCAAGCGCACCACCAGTTCGGCGGAACTGCGCTGCATCGGCGCACGCAACTCATCGCCGATCAGCCCTTGCAGCGCCAGCAGGCTCTTCACCGGCGCCGGATTGGCTTCGGCGAACGACAGCTGGATCAGCGGCAACAGACGCTGGAAGATCGACCGCGCGGTGGCGATATCGCCGGCTGCGACGCACTCGGCCAGGCGCACGAACTGCTGCGGATGGCTATGCGCCGAGGCCGCTATAGCGCCACTGCCGCCCAGACACAGGGTGCTGAACAGTTGCGCATCCTCGCCGGCGAGCACATCGAGCACGCCGTCGGCGATCAACGCCTGGGTGATTTCGGGATTGCCGCCGCAGTCCTTGATCGCCACCACCCGCGGATGCCGGGCGATCTCGCGCAGAGTCGCCAGCTCGATACGCGAGCCGGTGCGGTAGGGAATGTCGTAAAGGATCAGCGGCACTTCGGCGGCATCGGCGATAGCGGCGAACCAGGCCGACAACCCCGCCTGGGACGGCCGGATATAGTACGGCGCCGGCACCAGCAAACCGGCGATGGGCCGGCGCTGCACCTCGCGCTGCATGGCCAGCACCTCGGCCAGGTTGCTGCCCGCCAGCCCCATCACCAGTCGCTCGCCGGGCACCACTTCGAGCAACCCATCGAGCAGGGCGAGTTGTTCGGCCTTGCTCAGCGCCGCCGCCTCGCCCGTCGAACCGCACGCCACCAGCCCGGCCACACCGGCATCGAGCAGGTGCGTAGCGAGGCGCCGGAGGGCGACGAAGTCGATGGCGCCGGCATCGAACGGCGTAACCAGCGGGACCCAGATTCCAGAAAACACAGACATGGCAAATCTCCTTGAGGTGACCGTAAAAGTCGCCGTCAAAAAGGCTGCTGGGAATTGTGCTGCTGGAAAGGTTCGACCTTCGCGCCCGCCGTATCCCGTCAACCCATCTGACGGGACAGCGCGCCCCGGTCAAATGAGCGACTGTTTCTTCGATTTACCCGCGGCGAACGCCTGCGCCTGGGCACTGAGGTCCAGGGCGTAAACAGAGGCGATGGCGATGGCGGGCATTGTCGAGCTCGGTGCAAGCGATTGAGGCTGGATACTGCTAAATCGGATGCGTTCCTGTCAATGCCGATGGTGCGTCGCAAATGGGCTTACCGCGTCGAGCGCAACTAATAGCATTCGACAGACCAGCAACCCTGGTACTGGCCGTCCGCGCCTGCTAAAAAGCCGGTTCGTTCAAGGCTTCGGACCGGAGCCACACTTTCAGGGAATCAAGGATATGAAGAAACTACTCGGCCTCGTCCTGGCGCTGGTCGTGGCGCTGGCGGCCTATTTGCTCATCACCCCCAGCCCGATCGACCCCTTGGCTTGGGACGCACCCGCGAGCCCGGCGTTGACCGGTCCCCTGCAGGCCAACGAGCGCCTGAAGGATGCCGAATTGCTCGCCCGCGGCCAGGTGCATGGCCCGGAAGACACCGCGGTGGACGACCAGGGCCGGGTCTATGCCGGCCTGCGTGACGGGCGCATCGTCCGTATCGGCGCCGACACCAAGATCGAGCCCTTCGCCGACACCAAAGGCCGGCCGCTGGGCATGGATTTCGACGCCAATGGCAATCTGATCGTCGCCGATGCCTACAAGGGCCTGCTGCGCCTCGATCCGCAAGGGCAGATCGAAGTGCTGACCACCGAAGCCGAAGGGGTGCCGTTCAAGTTCACCGACGACCTGGATATCGCCCGCGACGGCACCATCTATTTCAGCGACGCCTCCGCGCGCTTCGAGCAGCCGCAATACCTGCTCGACCTGCTCGAAGCCCGTCCCCATGGCCGTCTGCTCAGCTACAACCCGGCGACCAAGCAAACCAGGGTGCTGCTCAAGGATCTGTATTTCGCCAATGGCGTGGCGCTGTCGGCGGCCGAGGACTTCGTGCTGGTCAACGAAACCTACCGCTACCGCATCACCCGTTACTGGCTGAAAGGCGAAAAGGCCGGCACTCACGACATCTTTATCGACAACCTGCCGGGCCTGCCGGACAACCTGCAAGGCGACCGCAACGGCACCTTCTGGGTCGCCCTGCCGTCCCCGCGCAAGGCCGATATCGATAAATTGCACCGCGCGCCCTGGGTGAAAGCGCAAATGGCCAAGCTGCCCCGGGCCTTCTGGCCCAAGCCGTTATCCTACGGCTTCGCCATCGCGCTCAACGAGCAAGGCGAAATCACCCAGAGCCTGCACGACAGCAGCGGCGAACACCTGCGCATGGTCACCTCGGTCAAGCCGGTGGGCGATTACCTGTACTTCGGCAGCCTGGACAACGACCGCATCGGCAAGCTGAAGATTCGCTGACAGCCTCCATGTAACTTGTAGCCTGGGTTGAGCACAGCGATACCCGGGGCACCCTTTCCCGGGTGTCGCTTCGCTCGACCCGGGCTACGGATTACCTGTGTTTTAGCCCCGTAGCACGGAGCATGCTCTTGTAGCCCGGATGAAATCCGGGAGCGGTGTGACGCCGGACATTTTCCCCGGATTGCATCCGGGCTACAAAAGCGCTGCCCTATTGCTCGCCAAGCAGATCCACCGCGCGCAGATGCTCGGCGTTCCATAGCCGGGCGATCTGCGCGGCGCGGCCGAGCGGTACGGGTTGGTTCTCGAAATCCACCACCACGCAGAAATCGGCATGCTGCGGACGCGCCGGCAATTGGCTGAAGCGCCCGTCGCTGAGCAGCCATAGGCCGATCCGCTTGCCCGGCGCGGACTTGCGCACCTTGGCCAGGGTGCGCTCGGTCAGGTCCACCGCGCTGGCCAACGGCGAACCGCCGCCCCCGCCGATCGCGGCTATCCAGCCATCGTTGTAGGCCACGGCCTTGTGCGGGCGTTGCAGCAACCGCGCCTGGCCGCCGGCAAAGCCGATCACCGCAAGCTCGCCGCGCTGCCGGTAGATCTGCTCGCTCCAGCACAGCAACAGGCCCTTGGCCAGGGCCAGGTTGCTGCGTTTGAGCATCGAGCCCGAGCAATCGAGCAACAGGCAATGCAGCAGGCCGCTCTCGCTCGCTTGCGGATGAAAACGCAGGTGCTCCGCCAGCAGCGCCGCGCTGCCCTTGCTCAACAGCGTGCGCGGCCAGTGGATATGCGGGCTGGCGGCGCTGCCCATCGCGCGCAAGCGCCCTGCCTGTTTGCCCTTCCCCGCCAGCGACCCGCTCGCAGGCCGTTGGCTCAGAGCTTTTTTGTCGGTAGCGGCCTCGCCCCGGCCAGATGCTGAGTCGGTATGGGCTGCGGCGGCAGCTCGCCCCAATCGCTGCCGCCATCGTGTGGCTGCTGGTCATTGGCCGCGCCGTTGCCTGGGTTGTCCTGGGCGGACGACTGCGGTGCATCCGGTGGATTCTTGCGTCTGTGCGCCAGCACCAGCTCGGCCACCGCCTCGACATCCGCCGCGCCTATCTCGTCCTTCTGCTGCCAGGCGGCGTGGGCGCAGGCGGCGCGCAGCAGCACCAGGTCGGCGCGCACCCCTTCCACCCCGGCTGCATAGCAGAGCGCGCTGACCTGGCGGTGCAGCGCATCGCCGAATTCCAGGCGGGCGACCCTCGCCCGCGCCTGCTCCAGGCGTTCGCTGAGGCGCTGCTGCTCATCGCGCTGCGCCTCGACAAAACCCTGCGGGTCGCGGTCGAACTGCAGGCGGCTACGCACGATGCGTTCGCGGGTGGCGGCGTCGATCTGCGGGTCGAGGCGCACGAACAGGCCGAAGCGATCCAGTAGTTGCGGGCGCAACTCGCCCTCCTCCGGGTTCATGGTGCCGACCAGGGTGATGCGCGCCTCGTGCTGATGGGAAATACCATCGCGCTCGATGCGGTTGACCCCGCTGGCGCAGACATCCAGCAGCAGGTCGACCAGGGCGTCGGCGAGCAGATTGACCTCGTCGACATAGAGCACGCCGCCATCGGCGCGGGCCAGCAGACCGGGCTTGAATGCCACGCGGCCGTCTTGCAAGGCGGCCTGGATATCCAGCGAACCGACCAGCTGTTCCTCGCTGCTGCCCAGCGGCAGGTTGACGAAAAGCCCGCTCGGCAACAGGTCGGCCAGGGCGCGGGCGCTGGTGGATTTGGCGGTGCCGCGCGGGCCCTCGATCAGCACCCCGCCGATCTGCGGGTCGATGGCGGCGAGCAGCAGCGCCAGCTGCAACTGCGGCTGGCCATGCACGGCGGAGAACGGGAAATGCGGGCGATTGCTGGAGTTCATCGGCTTATTCCAAGTGCTGTTCGGCGGCCAGAAGGTGCTGTTCGATCTGCTCGCGGTAGTCGCCCGGTTCCTGCCACAGGCCGCGCTGAATCGCCTCGAGCAACCGCTCGCTGATTTCCAGCAGGGCGTCGGGGTTGTGTCGCTGGAGAAACTCGCGGGTCGCCGGGTCACCCAGGTAGGCGTCGGTGACGCTAGCGTACTGGTCGTCGCGCACCACACCGGTGGTGGCATCGAAGGCGAACAGGTAGTCCACGGTCGCGGCCATCTCGAACGCGCCCTTGTAGCCGTGGCGTTTGACCCCGTCGATCCACTTGGGATTGCTGACCCGCGCGCGCATCACCCGGCTGATTTCCTCGGCCAGGGAACGGATGCGCGGTGCCTGTGGGTTGCTGTGGTCGCCGAACAGCAGGCTCGGCTGCTGGCCGCTGTAGTGGCGCACCGCGGCGCTCATGCCGCCCTGGAACTGGTAGTAGTCGTCGGAGTCGAGCAGGTCGTGTTCGCGGTTGTCCTGGTTCTGCACCACCGCCTGGATCTGCGTCAGGCGCTGGGCGAAGGTGTCGCGGCGGTCTTCGCCGTAGACCTTCTGCCCGTAGGCGTAGCCGCCCCAGTTGAGGTAGGCGCGGGCCAGGTCGCTGTCGTCCTGCCAGTCGCGGGAATCGATCAGGCCCTGCAGGCCGGCACCATAGGCACCCGGCTTGGCACCGAACACACGGAAACCGGCCTGCTGGCGCGCGCTCTGCGGGTCCAGGCCCTGGGCTTGCAGCTCGGCGCTTTCGCGCAGGATGCGCGCGCGGATCGGGTTGACCTCTTCCGGCTCGTCCAGTTCGGCGACCCGCTGCACCGCGGCGTCGAACATCTGCATCACATTGGCGAAGGCGTCGCGAAAGAAGCCCGAGACGCGCAGGGTCACGTCGACCCGCGGGCGATCCAGGCGCTTGGCCGGCAACACCTCGAAATCGCTGACCCTGTGGCTGCCCTCAGCCCACTTTGGCCGCACCCCGAGCAAGGCAAAGGCCTGCGCGATATCGTCGCCGCCGGTGCGCATGGTCGCGGTGCCCCATACCGAGAGGCCGATGCTGCGCGGGTAGTCGCCGTTGTCTTGAACGAAACGCTCGACCAGCAGCGCCGCGGATTTCTCGCCCAGGGCCCAGGCGGTCGGTGTGGGGATCATCCGCGTGTCCACCGAGAAGAAGTTGCGCCCGGTCGGCAGCACGTCCGGCCGCCCGCGCGAGGGCGCGCCGCTCGGCCCCGGCGGCACGAAGCGCCCGGCCAGGCCGCGACACAGCTGATACAGCTCCTGCTCGCCGCACGCGACCAGACGCGGGCGCAGATCGCCTTCAACCCGTTGCATCACCAGTTGCGTGCGCGGCCAGTCCTCATCCGCCAGGCCCTGCTCCAGCAGCTGCAAGGCCAGCAGCTCGATACGCTCGCGGCAGTCGCCCAGAGTACGCCAGGGCCGCTCGCTGACCGATGCCAGCGCTTGGGGACGCGCGCCCTGCCAGGGCTGCGCCCAGTGGGCGTCCAGCGGATCGAAGCTGGCATCGGCCAGCAGATCCTCGGCCAGCGCGCGCACCAGGCTGGCATTGCTGCCCAGGCCATCGCCGACGCCATGGCGGGCCAGGGCCAGCAGGGTGTCGCGTTGCAGGCGGCCCTGGGGCGAGCGGCCAAAAATATGCAGGCCATCGCGGATCTGGCTTTCCTTAAGTTCACACAGATAGCTGTCAGTGCGGTTAAGCAGCAGTTGTTCCTGTTCTTCACTGGCGGGCGCTGCCAGGCCCAAATCGGCATGCAGATTGTGCTGCACGATCAGCGCCAGTATCTGCTTGCGCAGCAGCGCGGCACGGCGTGGGTCGAGGCTTAGCGCCTCGTAGAATTCGTCGACCAGGCGCTCCAGATCGCGGGTCGGCCCATAGCTTTCGGCGCGGGTCAGCGGTGGCATCAGGTGGTCGATAATCACCGCCTGGGCGCGGCGCTTGGCCTGGGTGCCCTCGCCCGGATCGTTGACGATAAAGGGATACAGATGGGGCATGGGGCCGAAGATCAGCTCCGGCCAGCACTGCTCGCTGAGCGCCACGCTCTTGCCCGGCAGCCATTCCAGATTGCCGTGCTTGCCGACATGGACGACGGCGTCGCTGGCCCAGCTCTGCCGCAGCCACAGGTAGAAGGCCAGGTAGAAATGCGGCGGCACCAGATCCGGGTCGTGGTAGTTGGCCTTCTGGTCGAGCTGGTAACCGCGCGCCGGCTGGATGCCGACAAACACCTGGCCCAAACGCAAGCCGGCGATCATAAAGCGGCCCTGACGCAGCATCGGGTCCTGCTCAGGCGCGCCCCAGCGCTCGGTGATGGCCTCGCGGTTGGCCGTCGGCAGCGTGGCGAAAAACGCCAGGTAATCAGCCAGCGCCAGGCTCTGCCGCGCCGGGCGCAGCGCCCATTGTTCGGGGTCGTTGGTCACGCCCTGTTTGAGCAGGCCCATCAGCGCGTCGCCATCGGCGGGAATATCCTCTACGCCATATCCCTGCTGTTGCAGGCGGCGGAGGATTTCGATCACCGAGGCCGGGGTGTCCAGGCCCACGCCATTGCCCAGGCGGCCTTCGCGGGTCGGATAATTGGCCAGCACCAGGGCTAGGCGCTTGTCCGGGTTGGCCAGGCTGCGCAGCCGGCACCAGCGCCGCGCCAACTGACTGACAAAGGCGATGCGATCGCCCAGCGCCTGGTACTGCACCACATCGCTCTGGGTCAACTCGCAGCGCTGGCCAAGCCCCTTGAAGCTGATCGCACGGCTGATAATCCGTCCGTCCACTTCCGGCAACGCCACATGCATGGCCATATCCCGCGGTTGCAGGCCCTGGGGATCGTCGCGCCAGCTCTGCTCGTTGCCGCCGGAGAGGATCAGTTGCAGCACCGGGATATCGCCGGCCAGGGCGTGATCGCCGGGGTCGTCCATCGCCGACTGGGAAAACGCCGTGGTGTTAAGGATCAGCGCAACTTGATGCTCGATGCACAGTTCGCGCAGGGTCTGCAGGCAGAGCGCGTCCTTTAGCGAAAGCAGCGCGATCGGCAGCGGATTCAGGCCCTCGGCGAGCAAACCCGTACACAGCTCGGCAAATACCTGGGTGTTGCCGGCCTGCAAATGCGCCCGGTAGAACAGCGCCAGCACGCAGGGCGCGCCCTCGATCCACTGCTCGCGCCAGCTATCGACCGCGGCATCGGTCTGCTGCGGATGGAACACCGCCACTGGCGGCAAGGGCCGCGGCGGCCGCGCTTGCATTGGCAAATCGAAGAAGCGCGCGCCGATAAAGCGGTACAACTCGCCGGCATTGGCCGCGCCGCCCTCGCGCAGGTAGCGCCAGAGCGTATGGCAGCAGTCCACATCCACGGTGCTCTGGCCGGTCAGGTTGGGGTCCTCCTGCATATCGCCGGAAAACATCGCCAGGGCGATGCCCTTGCGCCGGCACAGCGCGACCACCTGCTCGGTGCCGTAGGGCCAATAGCTTTCGCCGCCCAGGTGGTCGATGACGATGAGCCTGGCGTGTTGCAGCACCTGATCCAGATAAAGATCGATGGACGCGTTCTGCCGCAGGTGCAGCAGGTTGGTCAGGCGCACCGACGGGTAGACGAGCGCTTCGCCGCCGGGCTGGGCCTGCGGATGGGCGGCGGCCAGCAACGCCAGGGTGGTGTCGGCGGCGCTGAGGATGACGATATCCGCCGGGTCCTGTTCGACCACGGTGATGGTCGCCCCGCTCTCGTCGATATAACCACCGGGCAGCGCCGACAACATGTGCATCGCTTAGGCCTCGATCACGGCGGCTTGCAGGGCGCGGGTCAGCTGCTCGGCATCCAGCTGCTGGCCGATCAATACCAGGTGGGTACCCGGCGTTTCGCCCGGCTGCCAGCGGCGGTCGTAATAACTGTCGAAACGCTGACCGACGCCATGCACCACCAGGCGCATCGGCTTGTCCTTCAGGGCGACGAAGCCCTTGATGCGGAAGATCCGCTGCTGTTCGACCAGGCTTTGCAGGCAGGCCAGCAGACGCTCGCGGTCTACCAACGGCAGCTTGACCACCACAGAGTCGAACTGGTCATGGTCGTGATCATGCTCCTCGTCGTCGCCGTGGTCGTGATGGCTTTCGCGCAGGTGGATGCTGTCTTCCGAGGCGTGGGACAGGCCAAGAAGCAGATCGAGGTCGAGGCGACCGCGGTCGCTGGCCAGTACCTTGACCTGGGCCGGTAGTTCCTCGCGCACCAGAGCAATCACCCGCTCGACCGCGGCGGCATCGACCAGATCGGTCTTGCTCAACACCACCAGATCGGCGGCCAGCAGTTGGTCTTCGAACAGCTCGTGCAGCGGCGACTCGTGATCCAGATTGGGGTCGGCGCGACGCTGTTCGTCGACCGCCTGCGGGTTGGCGGCGAACAGGCCGGCGGCGGTGGCCGGCACATCGACCAGGGTCACTACCGCATCGACGGTGCAGGCGTTCTTGATTTCCGGCCAGTTGAAGGCCTGCACCAAAGGCTTGGGCAGCGCCAGGCCGGAGGTTTCGATGAGGATATGGTCGAGCTCACCGCGGCGCTCGATCAGCTCGCGCATCACCGGGTAGAACTCCTCCTGCACCGTGCAGCACAAGCAGCCGTTGGACAGTTCGTAGAGTTGCCCGGCCGCCTCCTTGCCCTCCTCGTCGCAACCAATGCCGCAACCGCGGAGGATCTCACCGTCGATGCCCAGCTCGCCGAACTCGTTGACGATCACCGCGATACGCCGGCCGTTGGCGTTTTCGAGGATGTGGCGCAGCAGCGTGGTTTTACCGCTGCCGAGAAAGCCGGTGACTATGGTGACGGGGATCTTGGTGGTGACCGACATGGGACTGCTCCAATTAGGGTAAGGGGACTGCACCGAACTCAGGAGAGCGGCGGAATACGGGCGACAAACTTGCCTTTGATGCCGGCCGGCCAGGTGCGAAACGGCACCTGTCCCGTGTCCGACTGCTGGTATTTGCGGGTGTAATCGAGCAATGCCTCCGCCGCCTCGCGCTCCGGCTGAAAGTCGCCGAACACGTAGGCGATCTTGCCGGGCGCTTGCAGCACGGCGGTGCAATGCCGTTGGCAGGCCATCAGGCAGCGCGTGCGTTTGATCGTCAGTGGCGGCGCGCCGGCTTCGAGCTGGGCCTGCAACAGTCCCTCGACCTCGGCGGCGAAGCGTTCGCCCTTGCGCACGGCATCGGGCGCGGCGGCGTCCTGACCGCAGGTTTCGCAGAGCAGCAGCGTGGTGGTCATGGTTGTTCCTGCAATTGTGGAGGCTGAAGTGGCGCACCCTGCGGCGGCGCGGTGGGCGGGCGACAGGCCCAGGGCAGGACGAAGCGCTGCTCCTGGTGCTCGCCGAGCATCGCCTGGACCTGATAGACCTGCTGCAGGTTCTTCGGCGTCAGCACCTGGCGGGTGGTGCCGCAGTCGACCACCCGGCCCTGGTCGAGCAGCAGGATGCGGTCGCAGAAGCGGCTGGCCAGGGTCAGGTCGTGCAGCACCACCAGCGCGGCCTTGCCCTGGGCGCATTGCTGGCGCAGCAGCTGCATCACGTTCAACTGGTGGAAAGGGTCGAGCGCGGCCACCGGCTCGTCCGCCAGCAACAGCGGGCTGCCGACCGCCAGGGCGCGGGCCAGGCGTGCGCGGGCGCGTTCGCCACCGGACAATTGATCGAAGCGCCGCTGCGCCAGTTCACCCAGGTGCATCTGCGCCAGCGCCTGATCGATGGCCACTTGATCCTCAGGGCGCAAGCGCTGCGACAAGCCCCAGCTACCCCGATGTGGCAGGCGGCCGAGGGCGACGTAATCGCGCAGGCGTAGCGGCCAGCTGCTCTGATCGCCCTGCCCCAGGTAGGCGCAGCGCAAAGCGCGCTGACGCGGCGACAGCTCGCTCAGCAGCTCGCCATCCAGACGGACCTCGCCCCGGTACGGCAGCAGGTGGGCCAGGGCCTTGAGCAAGCTGCTCTTGCCGGCGCCGTTGGGCCCGATCAGGCCGAGCAGTTCGCCGCGCTCCAGGCTCAGCGACACCTCATCGACCAGGCGTCGGCCGTCGATCTCGACGCAGATACCGTCCAGGCTCAGCATGCCGCCCCCATCCGCTGGCGCAGCACCAGCAGCAGAAAGAACGGCGCGCCGATCATCGCCGTGACCACGCCGAGCATCAGCTCCTGCTCGCCGCTGACCAGGCGCAGCAGGATATCCGCCGCGAGCAGCAACACCGCGCCACCAAGGGCGCTGCTCAGCAGCAGGCGCGAGGGATGGTAGGCGACCCATTTGCGCAGCAGGTGCGGCACCACCAGACCGATAAAGCCGATGGCGCCGGTCACCGCCACGCTGGCGCCGACGCACAACGCGGTGCCGATGATGATCTGCACGCGCAGCCGCGGCAGGTTGACGCCCAGGCTGCTGGCTTCGTCCTCGCCGAGGGTCAGGGCATCGAGTTGCGGGCCGCAGGCGAACAGCAGCAACAGGCCGGCGGCGATAAACGGCAGGCACAGGCGGATATCGGCGAAGCTGCGATCGCTCAGCGAGCCCATCAGCCAAAGGACGATGTCCTGCACGTCGGTGGGATTCGGCGCCAGATTGATCGCCAGCGAGGTCAGCGCTGCGGTCAGGGCGGACAGTGCGACGCCGGAGAGGATCAACGTCAGGTTGCTCGCGCTGCGCCGGGCGATGGCGTAGAGCACCAGGGTAGTCAGGGCCGCGCAGCCCATCGCCGACAGCGGCACCAGCCAGGCGCTGAGGCTGCTCAGGCCGTAATACAGGCAAAGCACCGCGCCCAGGCTGGCGCTGGAGCTGACCCCGAGCAGCCCCGGTTCGGCCAGCGGATTGCGCAGCAGGCCTTGCAGCGCCGCGCCGGCCGCACCGAGCGACATGCCGACGAGAATCGCCAGCAGCACCCGCGGCAGGCGGATCTCGTTGACGATCACCTGCTGCTGCACCCGCACGTCGGCCAGGTCGGCGCCGGCCGCGGCAGAAGTCAGCAGCGCGCGGCCGATATCGGCGATAGCCAACGGCACCGAACCGATGCTCAGCGACAGCAGCAATAGCGTCAGCAAGGCCAGCGCCAGAAGCAAATTGAGCGGGCCGGGAATAAAACGCCTCATGGCTGCGCCCCGCTGGCCAGGCTCAGGGCATCCAGCTGCGCGGCCAGCTCTTCGGCGGCGTGGATCAATTGCCAGTCGCTGCAGCCCCAACGGTTGCCGCTGATGCTCAGCACCGGGCGCGTAGCCATCAGTTGCTGCAGACGTTGATGGCGCGAATAGGCGGATTTGGCGTAGCCGTTGTCGATCAGCATATCGGCGACAACGAACAGATCCGGCGGGCTGTCGACCAGGTCTTCGAGAGCGTAGCGGCTCCAGCCGGAACGGCCGAGACTGGCCAGATGGTTGCGCAAGCCGACCGCCTGGAACACCGTGTCGACGTAGGTATTGGCCCCGGCGCTGCCGCCGTTGGCGCGCAGGTAAAGCGCGCTGAGCGGCCTTGGGCGCTGCTGCAAATGCGCCAGGCGCGCCCGCACCTCGGCGACCAGCTCGCTGCCCGCGGCCTCGCGGCCGATCTGCCCGGCGACCCAGTGGGTGCTGTCGAAAATCTGCTGCCAGGTAGTCGGGTAAGGCACCACGACCGTCTTGATGCCGTGGCGGCTGAGCAATTCGGCCTGGTTGTGCGCCTGCCAGCGCCGCGAGGCGAGCACGATATCCGGATTCAGCGCGATGATTTCTTCCGCCGTGGCGTCGTTCGCCGGAAAAGCCTGGGCCCGCTCGGCCATCGAGGAAACCCGCGGGTCCTGGCTTTTGCGCGATACCGAAAGCAGCTGCGCGGGCGCGGCCAGGCTCAGCGCCAGCATATCGGCGCAGAGATTGGTCGAGACCACAGTCGGCAACGCCGCGGCTCCGGCCAGCGGAGCGCACAGCGTCAACAGCGCCAGGGCGCAGGCGCGCAGCATCAGAAGTCGATACCGGCCTGGGCTTTGACGCCGGCGTTGTAGGCGTGTTTGACGTCGCGGATTTCGCTGACGGTATCGGCCAGTTCGATCAGTTCGGGCTTGGCCGCGCGGCCGGTGACTATCACGCTCTGGCCGGCCGGGCGGGCGCGAATCGCCTCGATCACCATGGCCGCGTCCAGGTAGTTGTACTTGAGCATGTAGGTCAGCTCGTCGAGCAGCACCAGGTTCAGACTGGGGTCGGCGAGCATACGCGCGGCATGCACCCAGGCCTCGTCCGCGGCGGCCTTGTCGGCGTCCCAGTTCTGCGTGTCCCAGGTGAAGCCGGTGGCCATGGCGTGGTAAGCGACCTGCACGGCGTTCTGCCGCAGGTAGGTGACTTCGCCGGAGGCCTGGGTGCCCTTGATGAACTGCACCACGCCGACCTGGTGGCCATAGCCCAGGGCGCGGTACAGGGTGCCGAAGGCCGAGGTGGTCTTGCCTTTGCCGTTGCCGGTGATCAGCACGACTATGCCGCGCTCTTCCTGGGCCCTCTCGATACCCGCATCGACCACGGCTTTCTTGCGTTGCATGCGCTCGGCGTGGCGCTGTTTTTTCTCATCGTCGATCATCAGTCACACTCCTGCCCGGGCCGGATACGGCCATGGCGAATTCCTCGCGCAAGCGCGACGCTTTAGTGCAACCACGGGGAGCAGGCGCGCGGCGATAAGCCTCGAACCCTGATGACGACTACTGAGGGAAGACCGCCCGAAACGCGGGCATGCAACAGCACCGGCAACCACCCACACCCCGGGGTACGCACCTTGTTTCGATCAGGCCGGTCTTCTGGCTCACCTTCATTCGAAGTCCGCGCCTTCCCGGGCGGTTGGCCCAGTGGCATATGACGGCTTCGTCAGGTTTACAGCAGCGGGGGCTGCGCCGGAATGCTCGAGGAATTACCTCAGAGGTCACCGGACTTCCCGTTTCAGCCCATGGCGCGATTGCGCATGAGCCACCTGTTCGTTGGCCGGCAGGGTACCCCAGTCGGCACCTTCCGGCAATTCGTGGCGGTTGACGGCCTCCGCGCATCATGGTCAGCTAGCGGCCTGTTTCAGGTGTCTCGCGTCATGCGCGCGAGGTGAAACGGGAAGCCGGTGGGTTCGACAGGGTCGAACGAGTCCGGCGCTGCCCCCGCAACGGTAAGCGCACGCAAGGGTCGTCATCGCCACTGTGTCCTCGGACATGGGAAGGCTGACTCTCACTGTCCAGTCGACAGTCGTCGTAAGCCCGGAGACCGGCCTGGAACCTGTTTGGCAACCCGCGGTGGGCGGGGCGCGCCGAAATCGGGTTGGTTCCGCTGTCCGCGCTCGCCCCCGCTTTTGTGCTGCTTCCCTTCCTCGCGTGGCCGTTTTTCGACTCCCAGGAAGGTTCATCTATGTCCACCAGCACGCTGTCCGCCAGCCCCGCGCTCGCCCTGCCGCTATCCCAACGTCTGATTCTCGCCATCGGCAGTTGCCTGCTCGGCGCCGCACTGATCTTTTTTGCCGGCTTCGCGCCGATGGAAGTCCTGCATAACGCCGCCCACGACGCCCGCCACAGCGCCGCCTTCCCCTGCCACTGAGGTCTCGACATGATCAAGCGAATCGCCCAGACCGCGGGATTTTCCGCGCTGCTCGCGGCCTTGTTGCTGACCCTGCTGCAAAGCCTGTGGGTCACCCCGTTGATCCTCGAGGCGGAGACCTACGAAAACGCCGAGCCGCTGGCCGAACACAGCCACGCAGCTGGCGCGGCGCATGAGCACCAGCATGACGAGGACACCTGGGCGCCGCAGGACGGCGCGCAGCGCACCCTGTTCACCGGCTTGAGCAATCTGGTCGTGGCGCTCGGTTTCGCCTTGATGCTCACCGGCCTCTACAGCCTGCGCGCACCCGGCCGGACCTGGCAGGGACTGCTCTGGGGGCTGGCCGGCTTCGCCACCTTCAGCCTGGCGCCGAGCATCGGCCTGCCGCCGGAACTGCCGGGCAGCGCCGCGGCCGAACTGGCGTTGCGCCAATACTGGTGGCTCGGCACCGCCGCGACCACCGCCGCCGGCTTGGCGTTGCTGGCGTTCGGCGGACACTGGTGGCTGCGCGCCCTCGGCGTGCTGTTGCTGCCCCTGCCGCACCTGGTCGGCGCACCGCAGCCCGAGGTGCACGCAAGCCTGGTACCGGCAGCTTTGAGCGAGCATTTCGTCTACGCCTCGCTGCTGGTCAACGCGCTGTTCTGGACCGCCCTCGGCCTGATCAGCGCCTGGCTGTTCAGCCGCGCACCGCAGGCCAACTGATCGGTTTTCGTAGCCCGGATGCAATCCGGGGAGCAATCTTATGGCCGCCACCGATGCCCCCGGATTTCATCCGGGCTACGGGTTGCGCTTTCGGGTGGACATGGCGAAGCCTTGTCCACCGTTGTCGCCTTTCACCCACAACATCGCATAGCGACCTTGTTGGGTTACGCGGCACCCTGACGGCGATGTCGCTGCTCAAGCCGCGATAATCGCCGCCAACCCAACCTGGCTGTTCAACCGCGCACCGCAGGCCAACTGATAGATTTTCGTAGCCCGGATGCAATCCGGGAAGCAATCTTATGGCCGCCACCGATGCCCCCGGATTTCATCCGGGCTACGGACGCCGTAGGCCATACAGGCTGGCGTCGACCTTGCCGCGGTTATCGACAATGACGATTTCGGCGCCGAGCCGGCGCAAGCGCGTATTGATATCGCTGGCGTACAGCTGCTTCAGCCAGAGGCGATATTCGGTGCCCTGTCCCGCATCCAGATAGCGGTGCAGCTCAGGCAGGCCGAATGTCCAGTGGCCCGGTTCGCAGACAAAGCCGTGGGCGCGCAGTTGTGCGAGCAGCTGCGCGTCGCCCCGCAGCACCGCTTCGCAACAGTCGAAAAACCGCAGCAACGGATCGTTCATGGTCGCGCTTACTTGAGCTTCTCGGCGATCCAGATGGTATGCCGAGTGCCCTTGTTGCCGTGGGCGTAGACCTGCACTTCCTCGACTTTGAAGCCGGCTTTGCGCACCTTGTCGGAAAACTGCCGGTCGGCGCTGGCCGACCATACCGCCAGCACGCCTTTTGCCCGTAGCGCCTGATGGCAGCGTTGCAAGCCTTGCGCCGAGTACAGCCAGCTGTTGCGTTTCTGAGTCAGGCCTTCGGGGCCGTTGTCGACATCCAACATGATCGCGTCGTAGCGCTGATCGGCGTTTTTCAGGCAGTTGACGACATCGTCCTGGACCACCCGGGTACGCGGATCGAGGATCGGATAACCGGCTTTGGCGCCGAGCGGGCCGCGGTTCCACTCGACCACCCCTGGCACCAGTTCGGCGACCTCCACCTCGGCGCTCTTGCCCAGGTTCTGCAATGCCGCCGCCAGGGTGAAGCCCATGCCCAGGCCGCCAATCAGTACCCGCGAATCCGCTCGCCCGGCGACCTTTTTACAAGGAATCGCCGCCAGGGCGTCTTCCGAGCCGTGCATGCGGGTGTTCATCAGCTGACCGCCATCGCCGCCGGCGATCTTGATCACGAAATCCTCGCCGTACTCGAACAGGCACAGGGCGCCGGTGCTGTCGGGGATCGGGACGGTGTCAAGCAATACAAAGCGCTTCATGGGTGGTTGCTGCCTGAGTCGATAAAAACGGCAGGCAGCATGCACACAAATTGCCGAAGATGCAGCGCCCTAGCGGCAGAAAATCTTCTTAACCTGGCCTCCCGATGGCCAAGAAACTGGGTTTATCATGCCCGCTGCCTCTTTGCCCACAGGATGACCGGCATGCCCCTCGCCCAACTGATCAGTGCCACGCAACTACAGCAACGCCTGCACCAGCCCGACCTGTTGATTCTCGATTGCCGCTTCGCCCTCGACGACCCGGCCTATGGTCAGCGTAGCTTCGTGCAAGGCCATATCCCCGGTGCCCAATATGCCGATCTGGAGCGCGATCTTTCCGGCCCTATCCACAAGGGCGTGACCGGCCGCCACCCCTTGCCGGACGCCACGCAGTTGCTGCAGCGCTTGCGCGAATGGGGGCTGAACGATGACAGCGAAGTGGTGCTGTACGACGACGGTCCCGGCGCCTTCGCCGCCCGCGCCTGGTGGTTGCTGGCCTGGCTGGGCAAGCGCGACGGCGTCTACCTGCTCGACGGCGGTTTGAAGGCCTGGCGCGAAGCCGCTGGCGAGCTGAGTCAAGACCCGGCAACGAGCGGTGCCGGCGACTTCACCGGCAGCCCGGACGCCACTCTACTGGTCGATGCCGAGCAGCTGCAGCAACGCCTGCACGACCCGCGGTTGACCCTGCTCGACGCCCGCGCCCTGCCGCGTTTCCGCGGCGAGGTGGAACCCCTGGACCCGGTCGCCGGGCATATCCCCGGCGCCCGCTGCGCGGTATTCACCGACAATCTGAATGGCGACGGGTGCTTCCTGCCCGCCGAACAACTGCGTCAGCGCTTTGCCGCGCAGCTGGAGCAGCGCCCGGCCAGCGACTTGGTGGCCTATTGCGGTTCCGGGGTGACCGCCTGCCATAACCTGTTCGCGTTGTGCCTGGCCGGCTATCCGTTGGCGCCGCTGTATGCCGGTTCCTGGAGCGAATGGATCACCGATCCGGCGCGACCCGTGACCAGCGGCGATTGATCGGGGCTAATTGCGAAGCGGAATATAGGTAATAACCGAAAGCTGAAAACAGTTTAAAAACAGTTAAAAAACAGGCTTTTACGGCCTACATATCGCACTACACTTGAACACAAGCGGCTAACCCCCGCTTCCGGTGGGGCTTTATCAAAACGAGTCAGACGCTGCCAACACCCGGCCCCAGCGGCTACCTTTTGCGAGGGCCATATGGGTATTGCAGCTTACGACTTGTCACAGCACGTTATCCGCCCCACCTTGATCTACCTGGGGCGCCACTCACCTTCCGCCGAAGCGCTGCTACTGGGCGCAGCCGCCAGCCAATCCGATCTGGGCTCGGCCCTCGACGACAGCCGCGGTTATGGCCTGTACCGCATCGCCGCGCTGCGCCATCAACAACTCTGGGATCGGCATCTGGCGCTCGATCCGGAACTGGCCAGCCAGGTACGCGGCCTGGCCAGCCAACACGCCTTTCTCGCCGCACCGCACCTGGAGCTGACCGTCAACCTGCGCTACGCCACAGCCATTGCTTGGCTGATGGTCGAAGCGCAGAAAAGCCCGTTGCCGGCCGCCGACGACCTGCTCGGCTTGGCCCGCGTATGGCAACAGGTGTTTCAGCCTCGGGGCCGTCTGCGCGACTTTATCGAAGCCTGGAAACGCTGCGTGGGCAACGTCAGCCAAGTCGCCTGACCGATGCCGGGCGCGCGGTTGAATTCTGCGCTCGGTCGGCTTGTCCAATGCCCCGCATTTCCCGGAGAAGCGGCGTCGGTTCCGTCTTCGCTCACCGCCCGCCATGCTTTGGCCACACACGTGATCTATGGCATCCAATTGCCTGAGCGATTTGCGTTACACTCGCGCCGCGACGCTAAAACACAATAAAAAGCTGCGTGAGACAACCATGATTGCACTTTGTACTGCCTTGCCAGCGCAGCTTTGCCTGTTGCTGGTGGACGATCATCGAATCTTCCTCGATGGTCTCAGTCTGGCCCTGGCGCCGTTATGTCCGGACCTGCTCATTCACACGGCGGAAACCGCGGCCGAAGCCGAAGCCTGGCTCGACCGACACGAATTCGACCTGGTTCTGCTCGACTTGCGTCTGCCCGATGTGCCCGGCATCGAGCTGCTGCAGCGCTGGCAGCAACAGGGCCGCATGACCCCAGTGGCGATTCTCAGCGCCAGCGACTCCAACCTCGACGCACAAACGGCAATCGCTGCCGGCGCCCTGGGTTTTATCCCGAAGAGCGCCAACAGCGACGAACTGCGCCAGGCCGTTACCCGGGTGCTACTCGGCGAAACCCTGCCGCCACCGTCCCCCAGCGAAAAATCCCAGCTCACCCCGAGGCAACAGGAAATCCTCCTGCTACTGGCCAACGGTTTGCCGAACAAGGCCATCAGCCGCCAGTTGGGGGTTTCCGAGGACACGGTGAAAACCCACCTGAAGGCCCTGTTCCAGGAACTCGACGCCCATAACCGCACCGCGTGCGTCAGCGCGGCGCGGCAACGCGGTTGGCTCTAGGACGGGGCATCTAGTAGCCCGGATGGAATCCGGGAGCGGTGTTTGCCGCCCGCCCCTTTCCCGGGTTGCATCCGGGCTACAGGAGTTCTGTAGGGTGGATCGGGGCGCGTAGCTGAGGCCTTTTTCATCCACCATCGCAGTTGGTGGATGGGTGAAGCGGCAGCTACGCGCCCCGATCCACCCTACGAGACTTACCCATCCACCGCATAAAGACCTTGTTGGGTTACGCGGCAGCCGATAGAGATGTCGTTGCTTGAACCGCGGCAATCGCCGCTAACCCAACCTACTCGACTCCCCCGATTTACTCCGCGCCTTACTCGCCTCGGCCGATGCCGGCAGCAGCACCGCCAGCGCCTGGCGCAGACGGGCCGGCAGCAATGGTTTACCCAGCAGGTTGATATGGGCGGAAGTGAAGCGCTCCTGCAACTGCGGGCTGATATCGGCAGTGACCAACAACGCCGGTAGCATCTGCCCGGCTTCTTCGCGCAAACGTTCTATCGCCCGTAAGCCATCCTCCGCGGCGGCCAGCCGGTAGTCGCTGATCAGCAAGTGCGGCGCCGCTTCGCTCAGGCATTGCAGGGCTGCTTCAAGATCGGCGCAGGCCCATACCTGGCATCCCCAGCGCCGTAACAGACCTGCCAGGGCTTCGCGGCTGGCGGCATCGTCCTCGAGCAATAGAATTCGCCCCTGCAACGCCGTCGCCAGCGGGCTGCGCGGCTGGTGCTCGCCGGCATCGGCCAGCGGCAAGCGCAGGCTGAAGCAAGCGCCGGCACCCGGGCTGGAATGCAGGCTCAAGGGATGCTCCAACAAAGCGGCGAGTTGCTTGACGATGGCCAAGCCCAAGCCCAGACCGTGCTCGGCGTTACGGCCCGGGTTATCCAATTGGTTGAACTCTTCGAATACCTGCCCTTGCTCCTCGATGCTGAGGCCGCAACCGTCGTCGGCGACATCCAGCAGCACCCCGCCCGCTTCTACCCGCGCGCTGAGGGTGACCAGCGAGGCCTGGGCGTGGCGCAGGGCGTTGGTCAGCAGATTGCGCAACACCCGCTCGAGCAGCAGCGGGTCGCTGCGCACCCACAGATCGGCGCAGTGCAGTTCCAGCTCGACGCCCTGCCCCTTGGCCTCGTCGCGGGTCTCCACGCTGAGCCGTTCGAGCAGGGGCCGCAAAGGAAAGACTTCCGGTTTGACTTGCACGCCGCCCGGCAGGGTCAGACGGGTGTAATCGAACAAGGATTGCAGCAGACGGCCGAGCTGCTCGACCGATATCGCCAGGCGGCTGCTGACCCGGCGGATTTCCGGCTCCTGGCTTTGTTCGAGCAGATGCTGGGCATACAGGCCCATCGCGTTCAGCGGCTGGCGCAGGTCATGGCTGGCGGCCGCGAGCAGACGTAGTTTGCGCGCATCGTCGGCCTCCGCGCGCTGCCGCGCCAGATCGAGCAGGCGCAGGTTGAGCCAGGCGCCGCGCTGGCCATGTTCCTGTAAATAGGCGCCGACGCTGCCGATCAGGTTCGCGCAAATCAGAAACAACCCCTGAAACGCCAGCGTCGGGCCGCCTTCACCGAACGACACGCCGATCAACAGGAACAACAGACAAAATCCCCAAGCCGCGACGCTGATCGCCCGGAACGAAACCCCGAGCAGCACATAGCCGAACAACAGGATCAGAAACAGCCCGTCGTAAGGCATCGGCTCGCCGCGTGCCCAGGCCACGTAGATGATCAGCACGACACAGACGCCATTCAGCGCGTAGACGCCGATATAGGCGAGCAAGGCCCGACGCGGCGGCGCCTGCGGGCGGCGGCAATAGAAATAGCCGGCGGCCACGCCGAGTATCGCCAGCAGCCGTAGCGGGATGACCGATAGGCTCACCGTCAGCGGCAACAACCATAGATCGAGCGCGGTATAGATGAGCTGAAAGGCAATCGCGGTGCCGACGATCAACAACAGTCGGCGGCGCATGCGCTGCACCCGGTGTTCGAGGAACCCCGCTTCCAGCATCCGGGTGAAGCGCAGGTTGCGATAGCCACGGCGCTGCTGGGACAACAGCAAGCGCTCCTCGCGCGTCTGGGTCATCACGCCCGCTCCCAGCGCTTACATCTCGGAGTCTTGCGGGTCCTGCTGTTTGGCGGCGATGGCGTCATAGGTATCGACTCGGTGCTGGTCGGTGTCGCTGAAGAGACGTTGGCGCAAACGCTGCTGCTCGCGCTGCCGATCCGCCGCACTCAGGCCATCGCCTTGCAGCTTGGCCAGCTCGTCGCGGTAAACCGCATAGCGTTGCTGCCAGTCGCGCTCCTGTCGTTGCTCGACGAGCAAGCGCTCCACCGTCTCTGCAGCATAGGTCTGCGTCAGAAATTCGCGTTGCTGCTGCTCGCTGGCGCCTTGTTGCCATAGTCGCTCGCTCTGCGCCTGTTGCGCGAGCGCCTGTTGCTGCCGCTCTTCGCTGGCGCGCATGGCGTCCGGCAGTTGTGCGCGCAACTGTTCCTGCAAATCGGCTTTGCCCTGCTCGCTCAAATCCTCACGCGCCTGCAGCGCCAGGCTGTCGAGGGTGTAACGCGCATAGGCCTCTTCGGCACCGAACAGCGCTTCGGTCTCGGCGGACGAAAAATGCGCCCGGCGCAATTGCGCCAAACCGTCGAACGCCTGCTGCAGGGCCGCCAGCTGGTTTTCCGGGCGTGCTTGCTGTTGCGCGCTCAAGGGTTGCTGCATCAGCGCCAGGCTGGCCCGCTTGTAATCCAGGTAATTGCCGAGCAAACCGAACAACTGCCCCAAGGCCGGCTCCTGCAAGCGCGAGTTGGCATCGGCCAGCAAGGCTTCGACCGCTGCTTCCAGTCCGGCCTGATCGGCGGCGCTGAGAAAGTAATCGAAGTAATCGCGTAGCGCCAGTTGCAACACCAGGTTGCCGGCGGCATCGGTTTTCAGCTCGCCGTCCACCTCGGTGCCTTGCAGACCCGGCAGTTGCGCAGGCCCGGCGACGGGGCTCGGCGACGGGGCCTTGGGCTGGCTGCGCAGCAGCGCACCGGCGGAGACCTCATCCAGCACCCGGGTAGGCGCGGTGGCAGCCTTGAATTCGCCCGTCGGCGCTGTGGGCCATTGCCAGTAGAGCGTGGCGGCGCTGGCGGCGATCGCCAGCCCGGCAACCGAGCAGATGGTGCGATAAGGCAGAGTCATGCGTCCTCCGGAAAACTATCGACGACAAACGCAGAGCGCCTGGCACGATGCAAGATCGGCCAGGCGCTTCGCGTCGCAATGGTCTGATGGCAATCAGACGCCCTTGTTTCTCAGGCGATTGGCATGTTGACGATACAGCGACACCGGATCGGTCCAGCCGCGGATGCCGAACAGATGGTTGATCGCATCGACGTGGTTCAGGTTGTAGCTGTCGCCCAATACCTGGCCCAGGTAGGTGGAGCAGACGCCGACCAGACCATCGTTCTTCTCGCTACCGAACGCCAGGCCGGTGATGGCAAGGAACGGGTCCACGGCATCGAAGACGTTGGTGTAAGAGGTGTTGCCGGTCCAGGAGAAGTAGCGAATGTTGTGCCCGCGTACGTTGTGCACTTCGGTGGACTTGGCGCAGTAGCTGCTGGTGTTGACGCCCCACGGGTGGCGGCTGTTGAGCGCAGCGGTGCCGGCGGTGGTCAGGGTTTTCAGGGCATCGATGCCGCTCTGCGGGTTGCTGGAGCCGGACAGCAGGTTGATCACCGCGCCCAGGGCATTGGCCAGGGCATTGGCGCCGCCTTCGATAGCGCTGTTGGGCGGAATCACCCCGCGCAGCACGTCGGCCACCTTCGAACCCTTGTTGACGCCATTGATCGAGGTCACCGAGGCGACCAGATCCGGGCGCAAGGAAGCGGCGACACGCGAGGTCGGCGAACCCTGGCTGTGGCCGATCAGGTTGACCTTGCCGCCGTTGGCACCGGCCCACGGCACTATCTGCTGCGCCAGCGCGGCCCCGCGCTGCTCGCTGTCGTTCAGCGCGGAAACGCTGGCGACATAGACCTTGGCGCCGTCGCGCTCGAGGTTCCAGGGGATGGTGTGGAAATAGTTGATCAAGCCGCCGATGGTGTCGAAACCGGTGACACCGTGCACCAGCACGATCGGATACTTGGTTTGGGTATAGGTGCCGGCTTGGGCCTCGACGGCGCCAAGCAGAGCCAGACCGGCAAGAGCAGTAGTGAAGGTACGACGCATGGGATGCCTCCTGATTATTATTGTTGGCGCCGGGAGACTGCGTCCGACGTGCAACAAGTGTAAGCAGGAGGGAAAACCTATCCCATCGCCCAGATGGGTGACTGGCGATGGGCTATTGGCGATTCGCCGCTGGCGCCGAGGCGATCGCCTGCTCGACCGCGGCGAGCAACGCCGGATCATCCGCCAGGGTGGTACTGGGGAAGCTGGCGAGCACCCGGCCCTGGCGGTCGACCACGTATTTGAAGAAGTTCCAGCCCGGCGCCTGACTCTGCGCCGCCAGGCCCTTGAACAGGCCGATGGCATCGGCACCGCTGACCCGCTGCGGTTCGCTCATGGCGAAGGTCACGCCGTAATTGACATAGCAGACCTTGGCGGTTTCTTCGCTACTGCCGGCCTCTTGCTTGAAGTCGTCGGACGGCACGCCGAGCACCTCCAGGCCTTCCCCCTTGTAGCGCTGATAAAGCGCCTCCAGCCCTTTGAACTGCGGGGTGAAACCGCAGAAGCTGGCGGTATTGACCACCAGCAACGGCTTGCCGGCGAAGCGCTCGCACAGATCGATGCTGTCCTTGCTACGCAACTGGGTCAGCTCGCCCTGCAGCAGCGCTGAGCATTCATCGGCCAGCGCGGGGACGGCGATAGCGCTCAATAACAGCGAAATGGCGAAGGCGCGCAGCAACATGGCGAGCTCCTGAACGAAGGCGAAAACCCGACGCTACGCGCCTGCCAAGGCAGTGGCAACAGGCATCGGGCTTAACACACGCCTATGCCCAACTGCATAAATGCCAAGCCGCTTTGCAGCCAAGCCCACCAGATCAAGCCGAGCAAGGCTGCGCCGGCCAGCGCCAGTGCGCTATTCAACCAGTAGTGTGTGTTCATGCCCCGACCTCGAGATTGCGCAGACGCGCGACCGGCTGCTCGCGCACCGGCCAGTTCAGCGCCGCGGCCATCAGGCTGAGCAGGATCGCGATCTGCCAGACCAGTTCGTAGCTGCCCGTGCGGTCATATAAATAACCGCCCAACCAACCACCCATAAACGCCCCGAGCTGATGGAACAGGAAGACGATGCCGCCGAGCATCGACAAGTTGCGCACGCCGAACAGAGTCGCCACCGTACCGTTGGTCAAAGGCACCGTGGATAGCCACAACAACCCCATGGCGATGCCGAACGCATAAGCGCTCCAAGCCGTCAGCGGTGTCAGCACGAACAACGTGATCACCACCGCGCGCGCCAGGTACAGCGCACTGAGCAGGCGCGGCTTGGATATCCGTCCGCCGAGCCAGCCGGCGCCATAGGTGCCGAAGATATTGAACAACCCGACCAGCGCCAACACCGTGGTGCCGACCAGCGCCGGCAAATGTTGATCGACCAGATACGCCGGCAGGTGCACGCCGATGAACACCACCTGGAAGCCACAAACGAAGAACCCCAGGCCCAGCAGCCAGAACCCGGAATGCCCGGCGGCTTCGCGCAACGCCTCGCGCAGTGTCTGTTCCTGGCCCAGGCTCGGCAACGGCCGGTCCTTGACCATCGTCGCCAACGGCAGGATCAGCGCGACCAGCAGAGCGAGGGCGAACAATGCCGCCGACCAGCCCAACCAACTGATCAACCCGAGGGTACCGGGCAACATGGCGAACTGACCGAAGGAGCCGGCCGCCGCGACTATGCCCATCGCCAGGCTGCGTTTTTCCACCGGCACCGCGCGGCCGACCGCGCCGAGAATCACCGAAAACGAAGTGCCGGACAGCCCCAGGCCGATCAACAAACCCGCGCTCAGCGACAGCGACCATGGCGAATCCGCCAACCCCATGGTCAGCAGGCCGAGGCCGTAGAGGATGCCGCCGAGAATGATCGTGCGCCGCGCCCCGAAGCGATCCGCCACAGCACCGGCGAACGGCTGGGCCAGGCCCCAGATCAGGTTCTGCAGGGCGATGGCGAAAGCGAACACCTCGCGCCCCCAACCGAATTCGGCGCTCATCGGCGGCAGAAACAAACCGAAGCCATGACGAATGCCCAACGACAGCGCCAGGATCAACGACCCGCCCAGAAGTATCCCCAGCCCGGCGCGTCCTATTGTCCTCATGTTCCAGTCTCCAGGCTGCTCAATCTTGATCGAACGATCAGGTCGCTAAGATTGACGCCCGGCAACACTTAAAACAAGTCGACCATCGACTAATCGAGAACCAGCGCGGAGGCCGCCGCGCGCTGCTGAAAGAAGCGCAATAGCTCTTCGCGGTAGTGACCATAAACCTGCGGCGGTAGCCAGCGCCGGTAAAGCGCCAATAGCGTCTCCGGTTGCGCGGAAATCTCACGTATGGCGTGGTCCAAATGCATGGCCATACGCGCGCCCCAGGCGTTTCGCGGGCAATAGATACCCACCTGCACCAAATGCGGACTCTCGCGCAGCGGCACGCTGACCAGTGGCTCGCTGAGACTGAAGTGTCGCGCGACCTCGGTGTAGATCAACGGGTAATCGAATACATAATCCAAACGCCCATGGCTGACCATCAGCAGCAAATTTTCGCCCGCCATACTGCCGCCCAGTGCCTGAATGCGCCCCTCGACCTGAGCCTGATGCAGCCGCTCGCGAATTTCCTCGGGATACACCCGACTCTTCGCCAAGGCACCGCGTAGATAGGTTCTGCCGAATAACCAGTCGAGGCTGACCTTGCCGTCCTCGATCAACAATTGATCGAGGGTTTGTCGACGGACCAACACATGAATGGGCGTAAAGAGCATGAGGGGCACGAAATAGCCAACGCGGTCACGCTCCGCGCTTTGCAAATGCCCGTTGCTGCATAGGTTATCCAGCGCATCCATGTGCTGTTTGATACGACTCATGGGCAATACCTTGTAGCGCATCTGCAACTCGGGCAATTGCGCTTCGAGCAAACGCATGGAATCGAACAGGATGCCGCCGGTCACCTGGCCATTGTGCACGTTGAATGCACCGGGCAACGGCACCACGCCCCAGACCAACGGCTCGGCCTGTACCAGCGGCACCGCGGGCAACAAGCCGAGTGTCATGGCCAGCAGTGCGAACTTAAATGACCTGATCACACAAAAGCGCCTTTTCCGGATAGCCACTTTCAAACGTTAGCAGCTCGTCATAAGAAGTGCCTGGCACCTGGTTTTCCCGGAAAAAACCTGAACGTGCCCGCCCGCGCGCCGGTCAACCGCAAGTCACCCATGATTGGAGAATCGAGCATGAGTTCGCCCGAATACGCATCCTGCATGCAAGCGTGCAGCGCCTGCGCCATCGCCTGCGAGGTCTGCGCGTCGGCCTGCCTCCGGGAAGACGACGTGACCGCAATGGCCACCTGCATTCAACTCGACCGCGACTGCGCGGACATGTGTCACCTGGCGGAAGTACTGATGGCCCGCGAAAGCGGCTTGGTCGACGAGTTCTGCAGGCTCTGCGCGATCGTCTGCCAGGCCTGCGCCGAAGAGTGCCTCAAGCACCATCACGAGCATTGCCAGCAATGCGCCCAGGCTTGTCAGCGTTGCGCCGACGAATGCAATTCGCTGACCCTGGCTTGAGCCAGTGATTACAGGCTGAGAGCCAAGGCCAGCAGAACCACGCATTCGAGCGTTTCCAACAGGGCGCCGGCGGTATCCCCGGTGGTGCCGCCGAGGCGCTGGCACATCAGCCGCCGCAATAGCCAGAACGCTCCGAGCGCCGCCGCGATAGCCAGCAGCCCTGCACGCCCACCCAATAGCAGGCAGAACAGCGCGCTGGCGATCAGCACGCGCCAGCCGATTGTGCGCGGCAGATTATCGGCCATGGCCTGGCCCAAACCACCGGGACGCACATAAGGCGTGACGAGAAACAGCGCCAGCAGTGCGCCGCGGCCGAGCAGCGGGGCCAGCAGCAACGCGCTGAACGCAGCCCCGGCGTCGAGCAACGTGGCCAGGGCGACGAATTTGAGCAACAGCAGCAGCACCAACACGACCACCGCAATCGGTCCGCTGCGCGGGTCCCGCATGATCGTCAGGGTGCGTTCGCGATCGCCGAAACCGCCAGCCCAGGCGTCTGCGCTGTCGGCCAGGCCGTCGAGGTGCAGGCCGCCGCTCAGCGCCACCCAGAACGTCAGCAGCAAAGCCGCCTGCAACAGCGCCGGCGTGTCGCCGAGCAACCCGTGCGCGGCGACCAGCAACAGGCCGATCAGCAGCCCCACCAGCGGAAACCAGAGCAGCGAGCGGCCCATCTGCCGCGGCGTCGGCATACCGGCCAGGCGGATCGGCAGGCGGGTGAGAAATTGCAGGGCGATCAGTAACGGCGTCATACCAACTCCTTCAGCGCACCCGTGCCATCGAGGCTCAAGCGGAAACGCTCAGCATAGCCAACGTTGACCTGCAGCAAATCGCTGCGCGGCAGACCACGGGCCCGCGCCAACAGCAGGCGCATCACCCCGCCGTGGGTGATCAGCAGCAGACGCTCGCCGGCATGCCGCTTGTGCAAACGCTGCAACGCGCCGAGCACGCGCGCCTCGAATGCCGGCAAGGGTTCGCCTTGCGGCGGGGTGAAGGCATAGGGGTCGGCCCAGAAGCGCCCGAGGTCCTCGGCCGCGGTCTGCATCAACTCGGCTGTGCTGCGCCCTTCCCAGGTGCCGAAATGCAGCTCCTGCAAGCCGGGCTCCAGGCTCAGCGGCAACGACTGCTGCGCGGCCAGCTCCTCGGCGAAACGCGCGCAACGCTGCAACGGCGAGCTGATCAGCCGATCCCAGGGCCCGCCGCCGATCACCGCGGCGCGCAATTGCGTCCAGCCGCCGGTGGTCAGGGCGTCATCGAGGCTGCCGCGCAAGCCGCCGCCCAGTTCGGTCTCGCCATGGCGCAGCAATTCCAGATAAACCGTCATGCCGGCGATTCGGATACCGCCGCCTCGGCGAAGGTGGCCATTTCGTTATGCAGGCCGCAGGCCAGTTGCAGCAGCGGCACCGCCAAGGCTGCACCGCTGCCCTCGCCCAGGCGCAGGCCGAGGTCGAGCAAGGGCTCGGCCTGCATTTCGCCCAGCACGCGCTTGTGACCGGGCTCGGCGCCGCAGTGGGCGAACAGCAACCAGTCACGGCATGCCGGGTTCAGGCGCACCGCCAACAGCGCGGCGACGCTGCAGATAAAACCGTCCACCAGCACCGCGATGCCCTGCTGCGCGCAGGCGATATAGGCGCCGGTGAGCGCCACGATCTCGAAGCCGCCCAGGCGGCGCAGCGCCTCCAGTGGGTCGCCGCTGGCCGAACGGTGCAACTCCAGCGCCCGCTCGATAACCGCGGCCTTGCGCACCACCCCGGCGTGATCCAGGCCGGTACCGGGGCCGACCAGCTCGGTTGCGGCGCAATCCAGCAGCAGACAGGCCAAAGCCGTGGCCGCGGTGGTATTGCCGATGCCCATCTCGCCGCCGATAAACAGCTGGCTACGCACCTCGCGGGCGCGCACGGCGGCGGCCTGGCCGGCGCCCAGGGCGAGCGTCAGCTGGGCGGCGCTCATCGCCGCTTCATGGAGGAAGTTGCGCGTGCCCGCGCCGATCTGCAGGTGACGCACACCACGCAGCGGCTCCAGCGGCGTGGCGGTGCCCAGGTCGATCACTTCCAGGGTCGCACCCAGTTGCCGCGCGAGCACGCTGATGGCCGCGCCCCCGCCGACGAAATTCGCCAGCATCTGCCCGGTCACCGCCTGGGGAAATGCCGAAACCCCCTCGGCGACCACGCCATGGTCGCCAGCGAAGATGCTGATCGCAATGCGCTCGACGCCCGGCCGTTGCTCGCCTTGCAGCGCCGCCAGTTGCACCGCCAAGTGCTCCAACCTGCCGAGAGAGCCGGCCGGCTTGGTCAGTTGCTGCTGACGGGCCAGGGCCTGCTCGCGTACCCGCTCATCCGCCGCCCAGCAGCTGTGTTGCCACCATTGCTCGCTCACAGTGCCGCTCCTTTCAAAACCATCGGCAAACCCGCCACGCTAAAGACCACACGCCCACAGCGTTCGGCCAGCGCCTGATGCAACCAGCCGGCTTCGTCGACATAGCGCCGGCTCAACTCGCCCATGGGCACCACGCCCAGCCCGGTTTCGTTGCTGACCAGAATGATCCGCCCCGGCAACTCCTCCAGGCACGCGAGCAGCGCATCGCGCTCGGCGGCCAGGCGCGCCTCGTCGTCGAGCATCAACAGATTGGTCAGCCACAGCGTCAGGCAATCGACCAGCAGGCAGCGCTGCGGCGCGGCCAGTTCGCCGAGCACCTGGGCCAGCGCCAGCGGCTCCTCGACCAACGCCCAGTGCTCGGGCCGGCGGGCGCGATGCTGTTGGATGCGCGCGCTCATCTCGCCATCCAGGGCCTGGCTGGTGGCGATATAGGTCACCGCCAGGCCCGACTCGCCCGCCAGCTTCTCGGCCAGACGGCTCTTGCCGGAACGGGCACCGCCCAAAATCAGTTCAAGCATGGTTCACCTTGCCTCCCGTAGGGTGGATGTCGTTTTTTACATCCACCATCACGCCCTAAATGGTGGATCGATAAAGCGTGATCCACCCTACAGGCTCTTCGTAGCCCGGATGCAATCCGGGGAATCGTCTCGGCGCACATACCATTCCCGGATTGCATCCGGGCTACAGGCCACATAGCTCGCGTAATTTCCGCGTATCCAGATGCGCCTCGACCATATCGGCCAGGCGCTCGATATCGCGCTCGCGCAGGGCGTGATAGTCGACCGTCTGCACCTCGCGCAGCCCGGCCCAGCGCAACAATGCGGCGCAGGCCTCGCTGGATTCGAACAGGCCGTGCAGGTAGGTGCCGAGCACCTGGCCATCGACACTTAGGGCACCATCGCAGCGGCCGTCGTCGAGCTGCACCGCCACGCGCTCCAGGGCCGGCCCGGCGCTGACCCCGGCGTGGATTTCGTAGCCGCCGACCGCGGCATTCTCCAGGCACAAACGCCCTTGCACATTGCGCAGCTGCTTCTCGGGCTCGAGCGCGGTGGCGAATGCCAGCAACCCCAGGCCATCGCTGCTGCCAGCGGAGCCTTCGAGGCCGTGGGGGTCGTCGATGCGCTCGCCGAGCATCTGCAAGCCGCCGCAGATGCCCAGCAACTTGCCGCCATAACGCAGGTGCTTGTGGATCGCCGCCTCCCAGCCCTGCGCGCGCAGAAACGCCAGGTCGGCGCGCACACTCTTCGAGCCGGGCAGGATGATCAGATCGGCGGGCGGGATCGCCTGGCCGGGACCGACGAAGGTCAGCTCGACCTGCGGGTGCAGGCGCAGCGGATCGAAATCGGTGTGGTTGCTGATGCGCGGCAGCACCGGCACCACCACCTTGAGGGTTTCGCTGGTTTTGGCGGTCTGGCGCACGTCGATCGCGTCCTCGGCCTCCAGATGGAAATCCATCAGATAGGGCAACACCCCGAGCACCGGTTTGCCGGTGCGCTGTTCGAGCCAGTCCAGCCCTGGCTGCAACAGTGCGATATCGCCGCGAAAACGGTTGATCACAAAGCCCTTGACCCGCGACTGCTCGCTCTCCGAGAGCAACGCCAGGGTGCCGACCAAGTGGGCGAACACCCCGCCCTTGTCGATATCGGCGATCAGGATCACCGGGCAATCCACCGCCTCGGCAAAACCCATATTGGCGATATCGCCGGCACGCAGGTTGATCTCCGCCGGCGAGCCGGCGCCCTCCACCATCACCACCGGATAGGCGGCGGACAGGCGCCGGTGCGACTCCAGCACCGCGTTCATCGCGACCTTCTTGTAATCGTGGTAGGCCACCGCGTCCATGCTGCTCAGCGCGCGGCCATGGATGATTACCTGGGCGCCGATATCGCTGTTGGGCTTGAGCAGCACCGGATTCATATCGGTGTGCGGCGCCAGCCCGGCGGCCTGGGCCTGCACCGCCTGGGCGCGGCCGATCTCGCCGCCATCGGCGGTCACCGCACTGTTGAGCGCCATGTTCTGCGGTTTGAACGGCACCACGCCGACGCCCTGGCGCTTGAGCCAGCGGCACAGCGCGGTCACCAGGGTGCTTTTGCCGGCATCGGAGGTGGTGCCCTGCACCATCAAACTAGTCATCGGGACTCCTTGGCGAATAAGGCCAGCGCCTGTTGCAAACGCTGCCAGCCCGGCTCGTCCGCCGGCAGGCCGAAGCGCAAGCTGCTGGGGCTGTCGAACAACCGGGTGAGGATGCCGTTGGCGGCGAGAAACTCATGCAGCAACGCGGCCGCCGGGGTGCAACAGAACTGGAACAGCGCGCAGCCACCGGTCGGCGCCAGGCCCTGATCGCCGAGCAAAGTCGCTAGACGTTCGCCATCGGCGAGCAGGCGCTGGCGCTGCACCTGCTGACCGCCGCGGTCCTGCAACAAAGCCGTGGCCACCGCCCGGCTCGGCCCGCTGACGGCCCAGGGCCCGAGCAGTTCGGCCAATTGATCGAGCAGCGTCTGCTGCGCCAGGACGAAGCCCAGACGGATACCGGCCAGGCCGAAGAACTTGCCGAACGAGCGCAGCACGATCAGCCCCGGCAAGTCGCTGTGCGGCGCCAGACTCTGCTCGGGTGTGCAGTCGATAAAGGCCTCGTCGACCACCAGCCAGCCGCCCCGCTCGGCCAGGCGCGCATGCCAGACCAGCAACTGCTCGCGCTCGAAACGCCGCCCGCTGGGATTATTCGGGTTGATCAGCAGCAACACATCGAGGCGATCCAGGGCGCGGTTGACCGCCGCCTCGCTGAGCGCCAGCACCTTATGGCCCTCGCGCTGCCAGGCCGCGGCATGCTCGGCGTAAGCCGGCGAGACGATGCCAACCCGGGCGTTGCGGACCAACCGCGGCAACGCCTGAATCGCCGCCTGGGAGCCGGCCACCGGTAGCAGGCTGGCCACGCCGTAGTAGTCGCGGGCGGCGGCTTCCAGGCCGTCGTCGGTCTCGGGCAAGCGCGACCAGGCCGTAGCGGGAATCTGCGGCAACGCCCAGCCGTAGGGCGCGATGCCGGTGGACAGATCCAGCCAATCCGCCAGGGCTATACCGTGGCGCAGCGCTGCCGCGCGCAAGCGACCGCCATGCTCAAGCACGGAAAAGCGCCCACACCAGCAACAGCGCGAGCCACAGCAGCACGCCGCCATAGACCAAGTTCAACGCCCGCTCGATATCCCGCGCGCGCGGCGGCGGGCCTTCGCCCAATTGCGGGCGCTCATGCAGCTCGCCGTGGTATTCGGCCGCACCGCCGAGGCTCACGCCCAGGGCGCCGGCACCGGCGGCCATCACCGGCCCGGCGTTGGGGCTGTCCCACTGGCGGGCTTGGGCGTACCAGCATTGCAACGCCGACCAAGTGCGCCCGAGCAGCGCGTAAGTCAGCGCCACCAACCGCGCGGGCAGGTAATTCAAGACGTCGTCGATTTTCGCCGCGGCCCAGCCGAAACGTTCGAAGCGCTCGTTGCGATAGCCCCACATCGCATCCAGGGTGTTGCTCAGGCGGTAGAACACCACGCCCGGCGCCCCGGCGATAAGGAACCAGAACAACGCGGCGAACACCGCATCCGAACCATTTTCCAGCACCGACTCGGTACCGGCACGCGCCACGCCGGTGGCGTCCAGCTCGGCGGTATTACGGCTGACCATATAACCGACCCGCTCGCGCGCCAGCGCCAGGTCGCCCAAACGCAGGGCCTGGGCCACCGGCAACGCATGTTCGCCGAGGCTCTTCAAACCGAGGGCCAGATAGAACGCGATGATCTCCACCGCCCAGCCCAGCGCCGACACCTGGCTGAGCAGCCAAGTCAGCAGTGTCAGCGGCAACACCGCCAGGCACCAGGCGCTCACCCCATGGCTGCGCCAACCGCCGCCGGCCGGGTTGAAACGCTGCTCCAGTCGCTCGGCCATGCGCCCGAACGCCACCAGCGGATGCCAGCCCTTCGGCTCGCCGAGGGCCGCGTCCAGGGCCACGCCGGCGACGCTGGCCAGCACCAGGCTCACCGCCCCGCCCTCGGGGCGAGCGGGTGTCGATTGGCTTGCGGGTGTTTCACGTTTGTTCTTCTCCCCAGCGATTCTCGAATAGCAGCTCATGCAGCGGCCGCGGCCTGGCCCAGCCCTGCTGCACCAGCATCGGCGCCTCATAGAAGGCCTCGACCGGCCCCAGGCAGAGCACCGCCAACGGCTTGCTACCGGGCGGCATGGCCAGTAACTCGGCCAGGGCCTGGGGGTCGAACAGCGACACCCAGCCCATCCCCAAACCTTCGGCGCGGGCGGCCAGCCAGAGATTCTGAATGGCGCAGGCCAGAGATGCCAGGTCCATTTCCGGCAAAGTACGGCGGCCGAACACATGGGCCTCGCGGCCATCCATCAACGCCACCACCAGCAACTCGGCGCAATCGCGGATGCCCTCGACCTTGAGCCGCATGAATTCGCTGCCGCGCTCGCCCAGGGCTTCGGCGGTGCGCAGCCGCTCCGCCTCCACCAGGCCGTGGATCGATTCGCGCAGCGCCGGGCGGGTGATGCGGACAAACCGCCAAGGCTGCATCAAGCCGACGCTGGGCGCCCTATGCGCCGCTTCGAGCAGCCGCGCGAGCAGTTCCGGGGCCACCTCGCCGCCGCTGAAATGGCGCATATCGCGGCGCTCGGCGATGACCCGGTACACCGCCGCGCGTTCTTCGGCGCTGAAGGCATGCTCGCTCATAGAAATTCTCGAGGCAGAAAGAGCGCGGCCACCGCCCGCGGGTCGGACGGCAGATAGAAGTGGATATAAGACGCGGTCAGCCGCCCGCTTCGGTAGACCGCCTCGGCGGTACGCCGGTAGTTCGGGCACTCGCCTTGGGCGATGGGCGCAAGCGCGCTGGTCAGCGCCGAATGGTGAAAGCTATGGCCGCGCAAACGCCCTTCCGGCAGTTCGACTTCCTGCAAGGCCAAGGCGATCAGCCGCGGTTGCAGGGTCGCCTCGCCGCTGAGCAGGCCGAGCATCCGGCCGCTGGCGCCCTGCTGGTCGGTGAGTCGGTCGAGCAGATAGAGCATGCCGCCGCACTCGGCCAGGATCGGTTTTCCCGCGGCATGATGGGCGCGGATCGCCGTCGCCATGGCGTGATTGGCTTCGAGCTGCGCCAGGTGCAACTCGGGATAACCGCCGGGCAGGTACAGGCTGTCGACTTCGGGCAATTGGCTGTCGGCCAACGGCGAAAAGAATCGCAGCTCGGCGCCCAGCTGGCGCAAGAGATCCAGGTTCGCCTGGTAAATAAACGCGAAGGCGCTGTCGCGCGCCACGCCGATCCGCACGCCTTTAAGCAGCTGCTCAATAGCGCGAGAGTTCGGCGCGGCGAAGGCCACCGGCGGCGGCAACTCTACATCGGCGCTGGCCGCCAGGGCATCGGCGGCGGCATCCAGACGCGCATCCAGATCGCTGAGTTCCTCGGCCTGGATCAAACCGAGATGACGGCTCGGTAATTCGACCTCGGCGCTGCGTGGCAAGGCGCCGTACCAGCGGATCGACGGCGGCAACGAAGCGCGCAGAATTTCGCCGTGGCGCGTACTGCCAACGCGGTTGCCAAGCACCCCGGAGAACGGCAAGTCCGCCTGAAAGGTCGCCAAGCCATGGGCCAGGGCGCCGAACGTCTGGGCCATGGCCGAGCCATCGATCACTGCCATGATCGGCACGCCGAAACGTCGCGCCAGATCGGCCGCGGACGGCGAGCCATCGAACAACCCCATCACCCCTTCGATCAGGATCAGCTCAGCCTCGCCCGCCGCGTCCCAGAGCAAGCGCCGGCTCTCGGCCTCGCCGACCATCCACAGATCCAGCTGATAAACAGGCGCGCCGCTGGCGCGGGCGAGGATCATCGGGTCGAGAAAATCCGGGCCGCACTTGAATACCCGCACGCGCCGCCCCTGATTCCGGTGCAGGCGCGCCAGGGCCGCGGTGACCGTGGTCTTGCCCTGGCCGGACGCCGGCGCGGCGATCAATAACGCCGGGCAGTGACGCGGAGCGGGCACGGGCTCGCTCATCTGCGCGCCTCGCGGCTGGGCGCCAATCGCGCCGCGCGAATGCCGCTGTACAACAATGCCGCCAGGCCGACATAGAGCGCCAAACCGCCCAGGTAACGCGGGTAGTAAATACCGATGCGCTCGGCCAGCAACTCCAGGCTCGGCTCCGGGTAACGCCCGGAGAAATACAGAAAACCGCCGCCGGAAAACAGGTAGCAGACCAGGGCCGCGATCATTACCGTGGCCATCAGCAGCGCCAGGCTGCTCAGGTGCTCGCGATGCCAAGCGGCATACAACCGCCCGCCCAGCCACAGCGAGCCGTAGGCCGGCAGCAGCATCCAGTAAGCCGGCGACAGGCACCAGTCACTGACCCCGGCCCACTGCACCGCCGCGAAGTCGAGCAACGACGCCTCGATAAACAGCGCCGGGAACAGCCAACGCGGCCGCAGCAGCGCACCGGCGAGGAAGAACACAGCCCAGGACGCGCTGGGCAGATTGAGCGTGGCGAAATGTTGGCCGCGGGTCATGGCCATCAGCAGCGCCAGGGCCAGGCCGATCGCCAATTGGGCGCGGGGGGATAACTTGAGCATCGGGGTTTCCTCTCGGCTCGATCAAAGCGCCTGGTAGCGCACAGTGAAATAAACCGCCTGGCCAGGCTGGTTGAAGCCCTCGGCGGTCTGGTAATCGGCATCCAGCAGATTGGCCACCCGCGTTTGCAGACGCCACTCGGGGTTCAGGCGGTATTCGCCGCGCAGGTCGAGGGTGGCGAAGCCGGCCAGCTCGCTCTGGTTTTCCAGGTCGTCGTAGGTGGAGTTCTGCGCGTGCAGGCTGGCACCGACGCTGAAGTCGCCGATGGCACGGTCGATATCCAGGTTGAACAATTGACTCGGCCGGCGATTGAGCTCCTTGCCGTAGTAGGGAATACCGGTGCGGCTGGCACGCTGCGAGCGGTTTTCGGCGTCCATCAGCGTGTAGTTGGCATTCCATTGCCAGCCCAGCAGCTCGCTGCCGACCAGCAACTCAAGGCCACGAATACGCGCCTGGTCGACTCCTTGGGCCTGGCTGATGCCGTTGACCCGCACCGTGGCGATCAGGTTGTCGATCTCGCTGCGGTAGGCGTTCACCGCCCAGTGGCCCCAGGCGTGCTTCCCGGCCAGACCGAGTTCGACGCTCTGCGACTCCTCGGCTTGCAAGTCCGGGTTACCGAAATTGGGGAAGTAGAGCTGGTTGAAGGTCGGCGCCTTGAATGCCGTGCCGTAGCTGGCGGTCAGCCGTAGCGCCTCGCTCAAGGCATAGCCCCAGGCGATATTACCGGTATCGTGGCGGCCGAATTGCTCGTCATCGTCGCGGCGCAGGGACAGCTGCCAGTCATGGCGCCCGTATCCGCCGAGGTATTGGACAAAGGCGCCCTTGTTGTCGCGGTTGTCCACGGCGTAGGCGGTGGTGCCGTTAACCTCGTCGCGCTGGTAATCAACACCGAGGCTTAGAGTATGGCCGTCGGCCAGGCTCAGGTCGTTCTGCCAACTCAGGCTGTCGCGGCGGCTGTCGAAGCGCGAATCGAATTCGCCGTCCTGATAATGATCGGCCTTGTCTTCGCCGCGCCCGGCCTGCAGCGTGACGAGCCAGGCATCCAGCGGCGCGAAGCGTGCGCGGCCACCGACGACGTTTTGCACGCCATCGGAGTTGGCGCCAAAGCCACTGGTGCGCTTGCTGCTAACCTGGTCGTAGTCGCTATGGGATTTGCTGCGCAGCAGGTTGCCGTCCAGCTCCAGGCCATTGTCGAAGCGATAACCAGCGCTCAGCGTCCCGGACAGGCTGCGAAAGCCGTCGGCATCGTTCTCATAACCGCTGGCGCCCGGCTGCTTGACGTTGATGCCGTCGGTATCCAGCCCGCTGAGGCCGACGCTGTACCAGCCCCGCTCGCTGCCACCGCTGACGCCGGCGCTGCCGCTGTAGCTGTCATGGGTGCCATAGCCGGCGGAGAAGAACGGCTTGGCCCCTTCGCCGCGACCCTTGCGGGTGAAAATATGGATCACCCCGCCAATGGCTTCCGAACCGTACAGACTGGAACGCGGCCCGCGCACCACTTCTATGCGCTCGACCAACTCCACCGGCAGCTCCTGCAGCGCAGCGCCGCCGGACGTCACCGAGCCGACCTTGATGCCGTCGATCAGCACCAGCACATGGTTGGAATTGCTGCCGCGCATATACAGCGCCGTGGACTTGCCCGGCCCGCCGCTGTTGCTGAGAGACACGCCGGGCACCTGCCTGAGCAGCTCCGGCAGCGATTGTGCCTGGCTGCGCTCGATCTGCGCGCGGTCGATCACGCTCACCGCGGCAAGGCTCTGCTCGGCGGTTTGCGCGGTGCGCGTGGCGGTCACCAGCTGTTTATCCAGCGTCAGCGCCTGGCTGGCGGCAAAGGCTGAAGAAAAGGGAAATAGGCTCAGCAACGCACAGGCTGCCGATTGCGCAAAAGGTTTGCGAATCAAGATAGGTTCTCCGTCGTGCCACCCGCGCGACATAGGCTGGGATAGGCAGGCGGAGAACAGGCACGCAGGCACCGCAATTACTGCGGCGCCTACGCCAAGCAACGCCCTCCGCGATGCCATGGACTGCGACAGGCCGGTCTCCGGGCTTGCGAGTGAACCCGAAGGTTCCAACCGCGCCTTCCCATGCGTGAGCACAGTGGCTGTGATGCGGTCGTTGACTCGCCTACCGTTGCGGGGGCAGCGTCGGAATAGTTGGCCTGCAGGGCACAACGCACCGACTTCCCTGTTTCACCCCTTGAACGCACAGCGTCAGGGGCACCTGTTGCAAGGCGCGAAGGGTAGAGAGTTCGGGTTTAGGCGTCAAACGAGGATTGCTTTGGGGCGTAGATGGAGGTCCCACCATCGGAAAAGAAAACCATGGGTTGCGATCAATCTATATACAGACCATATTCAGCCCACCAAAATGCAAGCGGTTCACTCTCTTGAAGGCAGCCATGCCCATTTCGGGCCTTCCTTCCTTCCACCACCAGGAGACAGCCATGAAAGTCCAAACCATTAGTTACCTGAAGCAGCATGCTGCTTCGCTGGATTTAAGCGAGCCGATGGTGATTACCCAGAATGGCGTGCCGGCCTATGTGGTCGAGTCCTACGCCGAGCGCAAGCGCCGCGATGAGGCCTTGGCGCTGATCAAACTGCTGTCTTTCGCCGAGCGCGACAAGACTGAAGGCCGCTTGATCTCGGGGGATACCCTGCTGGAACGCCTGAAACAGCGCAGCCCAACTGTCCAGGGAATGGCAGGAGCCTCCGCAGATGAGCAAGACGATTAAGATCGCCTACGCAACCACCGCCGAAGAAAGCCTGATTTCACAGATTCACCATCTGGCCCCTTACCTGGGTGTCGAACTGGCACAGGCCAGATTGGCTACCTTGATCGACACGCTGGAAAAGCGTCTCAAGGCTCACCCGTTGGCCGCCCCAGTTTGCCAGCAAGCGGCCTTGCTGGGTATCAGCCATTACCGCGAGCTGAATGTAGACGAGTACCGCATTCTTTACAGCTACGGCGAAGTCGCGCAGTTGTTGATAGTCGCGTTGATCCTGCGGCAACGCCAAAGCATCGAAGAGCAGTTGATCAATTACTGCCTGATCCGCTGAAAGAACTCTCAGTGCCTGGGTGTGAACCCAGGCGGTTTGGCCGCCAACCATTCGACGAACGTACGCAGGCGCTCATCGCCGAGCAATGCCTCGCGGCTGTTGTAGGTCAGGGCCAATTCCTTCTCGCTGAACAGCCGGTGTATCTGGTTATGGCAGGCGCGGCATACTCAGAGAGTCGCAGTGATGCGCTGGCTCTTGCCATAGCGCTTTTGCACGTAGGGCTTGTCGTGCAGGGCCTTGGGGATCAGATGATGGCGGGTCAGCGGCACGGCGCGGGCGCAGAGTTCGCACACATCGGGTTGAGGCGGAAGGCGAATGGGTTCGGGCATAGGAAACGATTAAACGGCGGTCTGAACAGTAGCCCGGTGCAATCCGGGGAAGCGCGCAAGTCTAACGTGAAAGGTTCACAGCGACGCCGGCTTTGTACCCGCCGCACTTAGCGCTTGCGACACAGCGTCAGGCCGTCGCCGAGCGGCAACAGCGACAAATCGATACGTTGGTCGTCCTTCAGCGCCCGATTGAGCGCCTGGATCGCGCGGGTGTCGGCACTCTGCGGATCTTCCTCGAGTACGCGGCCACTCCACAGACTGTTGTCGAACAGCACCAAACCGCCTTGGCGCACCAGGCGCAAGGCATGTTCCAGATAGGCCGGGTAGTTGGCTTTGTCGGCGTCGATAAAGATCATGTCGAAGCACCCCGCCAGGCCTTGCGCTTGCAGCGCGGCCAGGGTTTCCAGGGCCGGTGCCAGACGCTGCTCGATACGTGCGCTCACCCCCGCTTCGCGCCAATAGCGCTCGGCTATGGCGTTGTAGTCGCCAGGGATGTCGCAGCAGATCAACCGCCCCGCCTCGCCCATGGCTTGGGCCATGCACAGCGCGCTGTAGCCGGTGAAGGTGCCGACTTCGATAATCCGCTTGGCGTCGATCAACTGCACCAGCAGCGCCATGAACTGGCCCTGCTCCGGAGCGATCTGCCAACGCGCATTGCTCAATTGCGCGGTTTCGGCGCGCAGGCGCTCGAGCAGCGGCGTCTCGCGCAAGGAGACATCGAGCAGGTATCGATACAGGTTGTCGTCGAGATTGAGGGTGCGGTTGGTCATGGCCTCTCCATGGATGACGCGCGCCTGACGATCAGGGGTTGCTGGCCAGATCCGCGCTGAACACCCGCTTGGCATTCAGATAGCTGCGCTGCCAGTAACTGTTGCTCAGGCTGTCCAGGCGCACGGTGCCGCCGCTGGAGGGGGCGTGCACGAAGCGCCCTTCACCGACATAGATGCCGGCATGGCTGACCTTACCCCCGCCGTTGGTCGCGAAAAACAGCAGATCACCACTGCGCAACGCATCGCGGCCCACGCTGGGTGCGCGCATGACGATCAACTCGCGGGTCGAACGCGGCAGGCTGATACCCGCTGCATCGCGATAAACGAAACCGATCAGGCCGCTGCAATCGAAGCCGCCCGCCGGGGTATTGCCGCCATAACGGTAAGGCGTGCCGACCAGCCCCAACGCACGGAACAACACATCTTCGGCACCGCCGCGATAGTCACTATCGGAGGAATAAACGGGTGCTTGCGCGATGGGCGCACGACCGGGACTGGAGCAGGCGCCCAGCAAGGCTAGAAGCAACAGCAGGACAACACGGGTCGTGACGGGCATGAGCGAGGCGATCCAGAGCCTGTGAGTGGGCTCTACTCTGCCGGCTTGGCGAGCGCCGCGCAACCTTTGCGGTTAGGCGGCGACCTAAGGCTGCCGGGCCGGCGACTCGCTCGGGGCCAGCGCCAAGGCGCGTTTGGCCTCGATAAAGGTGCGGTTCCAGTAGCGGTCTTCCAGGCTATCGACGCGCACCCCACCGCTGCGGCTGCTGGAGGAATGGATAAACTGGTTATCCCCCATATAGATACCGGCATGACTGACGCGATTACGGCCATTGGTGCTGAAAAACAGCAGATCACCCGGTTCCAGCTCATCACGCTCGACCAGCGGCGCATCGATGTTGATCATGTCGCGGGACGAGCGCGGCAATTGCATGCCCAGCTCTTCCTTGAACAAGTAACCGATAAACCCGCTGCAATCGAAGCCCGACTTCACCGAACTGCCGCCATAACGGTAACGAGTACCAACCAGCGACAAACCGTGAGACAGGATGCTTTCGGCCAACTGCGGCAGTTTGTAGGATTTTTCTTCAGTGAAGTCGCCCAGGGCAGCTTCTTTGGCTTGTTCGTCGAACTCGGCAAGCTTTGTCGAGGAGAACACTTCGGGCTGGGTTGCCAACTCCGATTGCGGTGCATGGCCAGCGCAGGCGGCCAAAACCAG
Source organism: uncultured Pseudomonas sp. (assembly GCF_946886105.1). The sequence continues at coordinate 83,035 of NZ_CAMPHV010000008.1, forward strand.
GGTAAGTGCAAGAGGCACGAGGGGTGCGAGGCGTTTGAGCATGGGCACGACCGTGTCGAGAAGCGAAATTTGAGCGGCGACTATGCCTTCCATGGCCGCCATTTGCAAATTTCATGTCATTGGATGTGACGCAGTAGCTCCGGCAAAACATCTAAGGCCCGACTCTGCAGATGCACATCCACCGCAGCGCTCAGGTCGGTGCGGGTCGGATTTATTTCGGCGGTAAAGCCGCCGGCCTGACGGGTGCGCAGCACGGGCTCGACTATGTAGGGGAAACTCGCGCTGGTGCCGATGCTGATGACCACCGCAAAGCCTTTGCGCAGCTCGGCGTAGAGCGTGCCGATGGCCCGCTCGGGCAGCATTTCCTCGAACAGCACCACCGGCGGACGCAATACGCCACCGCATTGCCGACACTTGGGCGGCAAAGGCCGGCTCAGGTGCTCGGCCAACTGCGGGTCGACGGCGCCGCAGGACTGGCAATACAGCGGCGCCAGCTCACCATGGATCTCGATCAGGCGCTCCGCCGGGCTGCCGGCGGCGCGGTGATAACCGTCGATATTCTGGGTCAGTAGCCAGCACTCGGGTTTACGCCGCTGCAACTCGGCGATGGCCCGGTGCCCGGCATTCGGCTGCGCACTCAAGCAGGCTTTTCCCAACTCGGCCAAGTACTTCCAACACAACGCCGGATCGCGTTGCAGCATGCTGCCGGACAACGCCGCCTCGATCGGCAAACCTTCGTCGGTATGACCGTTGTACAGGCCGCCCAGGCCGCGGTATGTGGGCAATCCCGAATCGGCGGACAGACCGGCGCCGGTGATCATCAGAATGCGTTCGGCCTGTTCGATGGCCTGAGCGACGCGGATGATGGCCTGTTCCATCGCACTCTCCTCGATCTCTCGCAGGGTGCACCGTGCGCCAGAGCCCCTCGCTTGCAGCACCTGCTGCTAATGATTGACCGTATGCGCCAGCATCACCGACAGCTGGCACAGCGGCCGGCCGCTCTGCGCGTGCCACTGGTTGAACGCCGCCTGCACGGCGGCGCGGTCGCGCTGGCTGGTCGGCGCCTTGTCGATGATGTTCTGCGCCTTGAGCGCGGCGACCATGTCGTCGCTGGGGATAAAGGTGTCCTTGCCGACCATGCGCAGAAAACGCGGCGCGGACAGGCCGCCGAGCTGACTGCCGTGCTTGGCCAAGTACTGCCACAGGCCGACGATATCGGTCACCGGCCAGTCGGCGATCAGTGCGGCGAAGCTGCCTTTTTCCTTGGCCACGTCGAGCATGAACTGCGCATTGCGCGGCACGCTTTTGAGCTTGCCCAGGTGGCGGATGATGCGCGCGTCCTGCATCAGATTTTCCAGGCGCTCGGCGCCCATCAGCACGACTTTCTCCGGATCGAAGCCGAAGAACACTTCCTCGAAAGCCGGCCATTTGGCGTCGACCAGGCTGTGTTTGAGGCCGGCGCGGAAGATCCGCAGGCTCAGCAGCGACAGGTAGCGATCATCGCTCAGGGCGCGCAGCTCATCCGCGCTGCGCGGCTGCGGCAGACGCGCCTCCAGGGCCTCGGCCGAGCCGAAGCGGTTCAGGCAGTATTCGTTAAGCCATTTGTAGTCGCGCATCGTCTGTCGCCGTCTCTACAAATTCATCACATTGACGAAGCGCGGCGTGGCGCTGTCGTCGATTTTCAGGCTCTGGAAGTCGAACAGATTGCGGTCGGCCAACTGCGAGGGCACCACGTTCTGCAAGGCGCGGAACATGATTTCGGTGCGGCCGGGGGTTTTCCGTTCCCACTCCTGCAGCATCTCCTTGACCACCTGACGCTGCAGATTTTCCTGGGAGCCGCAGAGGTTGCAGGGGATGATCGGAAACTGCTTGAGCTGGCTGTAGGCCTCGATATCGGCCTCGCTGCAATAGGCCAAGGGGCGGATCACCACGTTGCGGCCATCGTCGGCGCGCAACTTGGGCGGCATTGCCTTGAGCGTACCGCCGTAGAACATATTGAGGAAAAAGGTCTCCAATATGTCGTCGCGGTGATGCCCCAGGGCCATTTTGGTCGCGCCTATCTCGTCGGCGAAGGTATAGAGCGTGCCGCGGCGCAGGCGCGAGCAGAGCGAGCAGGTGGTCTTGCCTTCCGGGATCAGCTCCTTGACCACCGAGTAGGTATCCTTCTCGACGATGTGATAAGCCACGCCGATGGATTCCAAGTAGGCCGGGAGCACGTGTTCGGGGAAGCCCGGCTGCTTCTGGTCCATGTTCACCGCGACTATCTCGAACTTGATCGGTGCGACCTTTTGCAGGTGCAGCAGCACGTCGAGCATGGTGTAGCTGTCCTTGCCGCCGGATAGGCACACCATGACCTTGTCGCCGTCTTCGATCATGTTGAAATCGGCAATGGCTTCGCCGGCCTGACGACGCAGGCGTTTTTGCAATTTGTTCTGACTGACCGAGAGGCTGCCCATGGTGCGCTGAAATCCGGAAGCTTACGAAAGTGCGGCATTTTACGCAGAAAGCTCCGCGAGCCCTACCCTATTAAACCTGAAATGTTAGGCTCGACCGATGAACGACGAACTCTATCCTTACGACGATCTAGCCCAGCAGTTGCATCGCTTACTGCGCGAAGCGCCCGGCGGAATCAGCGAGTACCAGTTGATTCAACACCTTAAAGATCGCCATTGCACGCACATCCCCAACCTACCGCTGACCGACAAGCTGGTGCTGTTCCGCACCCATTTCCTGGTGTTCAACGCGCTTTACCGGCTGCGTGACCAGCTGCTGGCCGAGCAAAGCGCCTTTCTTCATATCAGCCCCCTGTGCGTCCAGCTGCTGCCCTACCAGACCGGCAGCAGCGAGGTCAGCGAGCACGACCCGCTGCGCGACTACTACCTGGACATGAGCCAGTTGAGCAGCACCGACGAGCAGGACGTGGAGAAGCTGCTGGCCAGTTTCTGGACGCGTATGCAGGGCGGCGAGGAAAAGCGCGCGGCGCTGGAACTGTTCGAACTGGCCGACGACGCACAAGCGCTCGACTTCAGCGTGATCAAGCACCGCTATCGCCAGTTGGTGAGCATCCATCATCCCGATCGGGGCGGCAGCACTTCGCGCCTGCAATCGATCAATAAGGCGATGGAAATCCTAGAACGCTATTACGGGTGAGTTTGAGAGTCCAATTTGCTCTAAAACCGCCCCCTCCACCCGAACAATCCCCACCTATACTGCGGCATAAGGTCGCATAAGTTCGGCCCAGTACCCGGTCACGCTGTCCACGCGCGCCGGGCACTTCGCTGGGGGGCGATCATTATAATAAATGGAGGTATTAGCATGATTCATCACGTTTTGGGGCTCTTCACCCACCCCGACCAGGAGTGGCAAGAAATCCGTGGCGAAGAAGAAAGCATCAGCCACATGTACCTCACCCATGTCTTGATTCTCGCGGCTATTCCCGCACTCTCGGCCTTTATCGGCACCACCCAGGTCGGTTGGTCGATCGGCGACCGAACGCCGGTGATGCTGACCGAAGCCAGCGCCATGCAGATGACCATCATGTCCTACCTGGCGATGCTCGCCGGTATCGCCGTGATGGGGGCCTTTATCCACTGGATGGCGCGCACCTACGATGCCAGCCCCAACCTGACCCAATGCGTGGTATTCGCGGCCTATACCGCCACCCCGCTGTTTATCGGCGGCCTCGCGGCGCTCTACCCCAACCTGTGGCTGGCCATGGCGGTGGGTACCGCGGCCATCTGTTACACGGTCTACCTGCTCTATGTCGGCATACCGACCTTTATGGGCATACCGAATGATGAGGGCTTCATGTTCTCCAGCTCGGTACTGGCCGTGGGCCTGGTGGTACTGGTCGCAATGATCGCCTGCTCGGTGATCCTCTGGGGCTTCGGTGTAGGCCCGGTCTACACCAGCTAAACGTCAGCCGAGCATCCATCTCTCGGCAGGCCGCCTTCGGGCGGCCTTTTGCTGCCCGCCGCGCGACCGCCACAGCGCCCTGCGATTACAGGGAACCGACGCCGGCATCCACCATTCAAAACTCCATCGTTTGCGTATCGCATGCCTGTACGACAGATGGAGACTTCCTATGATTTCGCATTTTTTCGCCCTGCTGACCCGTCCCGAGCGCGCTTGGGTCGAAATAGATCGCGAAGAGACTCGCAGCAACTTCGGCCATCTCGTCTATCTGCTGCTCTTCGCCCTGCTCCCTGCGGTCTGCCTGTTCGTCGGCACCCGTTGGGTCGGTTGGAGCCTGGTCGAGGACGAGCGTATCCGCCTGGATACCCCCAGCGCCCTGCAACTGAGCCTGTTGTTGTATCTGACCATCATCGCCGGCGTATTCGTTATGGGCGCTTTTCTGCGCTGGATGTCGCGCACCTTCGAGGCCCACCCCAGCTACCAACAATGCGTGGGTTTCGTCGCTTACCTGTGCACGCCGTTTTTCATCGCCGGGCTCGGTGCGCTCTACCCAACGCGCTGGGTGGCCATCACGGTTCTGCTGCTCGCCGGCCTGTACGCCAGCTACTTGCTGCATGTCGGCCTGCCGAAGTTCATGCACATCGGCTACCAACAAGCCTTTCTCTACGCCGTCTCGAGTTGGAGCGTCGGCTTGCTGGTGTTGGTCAATCTGCTGGTCGGGATGATTCTGCTTTGGCTGTTGGCGCTCGAACCCGACTACCAACGCACCGTGCAGCAGGACCAGAGCTACGGCACCCAGGAGCAGCGCCCGCAGGACGGACCCGGCGAACGGTAACTGCCCGGCACAAGCGATTACGGCATAATCGCCCGCACACTCAAGCCAGCAATGACCTTATGCCCGAACATCTGCACGCCCGCGTCGAAGCCTGCTATCAACAGGCCGAAGCCTTTTTCAAGCAAACCTTCGTACGCGCCGAAGTCAGCTTCAAGTTACGCGGGCAAAAGGCCGGGGTGGCGCACCTCACGGAAAACAAGCTGCGTTTCAACCCGCAGCTGTATGTGGAAAATCGCGAGGACTTCCTCAAGCAGACGGTGCCCCATGAGGTGGCGCATCTGATCGCCCATCAGTTGTTCGGTTTGAAGATTCAGCCCCACGGCGAGGAATGGCAGTTGATCATGCGCGGCGTCTACCATTTGCCGCCAAACCGTTGCCACAGCTATGCGGTCAAACGCCGCAAAACCAGCCGTTTTATCTACCGCTGCGACTGCCCGCAAGGCGAGTTCCCCTTCTCCGCCCAGCGCCATGCTTTGGTCGCCAAAGGGCGACGCTATTTCTGCCGACGTTGCAAGGAAACCCTGAGTTTTACCGGCGAACAGCGCGTCGAATAAGCGGGTAAACGAACGGCCTGCTAGAGCACGTAGAACAGCACAGCAATGAAGTGGGTCAGGCTGCCGGCCATCACGAACAGGTGCCAGATACCGTGCCAGTGGCGGAAGCGACTGTCGTAGGCGAAAAAGATGATGCCCACCGTATAGAGCACGCCACCGCCGGCCAGCCAAGCGAAACCCGCCGTACCCAGCGCAGCGATCAGCGGTTTGACCGCCACCAGTACGATCCAGCCCATCACCGCGTAGATCACGATGGACAACACCCGCGCTTCGGAACGCGGCTTGATCTCCTGCAGCATGCCGATCAGCGCCAACGTCCAGACCACCCCGAATAGCGACCAACCCCAGGCGCCATGCAGCGTCACCAGGCAAAACGGGGTATAGCTGCCGGCGATCAGCAGGTAGATGGACAGGTGATCGAGCTTGCGCATCAGCACTTTCGCCGCGCCTTGCAGGCTGTGGTAGAGCGTCGAGATGCTGTACAGCAGGATCAAGGTAACGCCGTAAATCGCCACGCTGACGATCTTGCGCGGCTCGCCGTCCAGGCTCGCCAATACCAATAACCAGACCGCCCCGATACAGGCCAGCACAGCGCCGACCAAATGGGTCCAGGCGTTGAGTCGTTCACCGTGATACATGTTTTTCCACTTCGACCAGAATCATGGCGATGGCAAAAACTGCTGCCAACAAGGCGCTCGTGCGCGTTCGGCCGACAGGCTACCGGAAAGCGCAAGGTGATGCCTAGGCGCCAGCTTGTGTTTGCCCTGCGAAGTCCGCGCTCTGGTCAGCCAACCACTTTTGCCGCGCGCAGTTCGGCGATGCGCGCGGGCGAACAACCCAGTTCGGCGAGCACCTCATCGGTATGTGCGCCCAGGGCCGCGCCTATATGCCGGGGCGCGGGCAGGCCGGAGGAGAATTTGATCGGGCAGGCGATCTGCCGTTGCGGCTGGCTGCCGGCGCGCGGCACTTCGCAGACCGACTCGCGGGCGACGAGTTGGGGATGCTCGGTCGCTTCGCTCAGCGTGAGCATCGGTTCGACGCAAGCATCCAGTTCGGCGAATACCCGGCTCCAGTCGGCGAAATCGCGTTTCTCGAACTCGCTGGCGATCTCGCGCTTCAGCGCCTGCTGCTCGTCCGGTTTGGCCGATAACCCGCGCGGCGCCAGCTCGGGGCGGCCGATGGCGGCGCAGAGCTGCTGCATGAATTGCGGCTCCAGGCTGCCCACGGCGAACCAGCGGCCATCGCGACTGCGGTAGTAGTCGTAGAAGCTGCCGCCGTTGAGCGCCTGGTTTTCCATCTGCGGCTCGGCACCGGTGGCGAGCAAGCCGGCACCGGCCATGCCGTTCAGGCTGAAGGCGCAATCGGTCATGCTGATATCCACATGCTGACCCAGCCCCGTGGTTTGCCGCTGGATCACCGCGGCCAGCAGGCCGATCGCCCCGTGCAGGGAACCGCCGGCGATATCGGCGGCCTGGATACCCAGCGGCAACGGGCCGCTGTCGCGGCGCCCGGTGTAGCTGGCGACGCCAGACAGCGCCAGGTAATTGATGTCGTGGCCGGCGCGGTCCTTGTAAGGCCCGGTCTGGCCGTAACCGGTGATCGATACGTAGATCAGCCCGGGGTTGATCGCCTTGAGCGCCTCGTAACCAACGCCGAGCTTGTCCATCACGCCCGGACGGAACTGCTCCAGAACGATGTCGTACTCGGCGACCAGCTGCTTGACCAACGCCACCGCCTCGGCTTGTTTCAGGTCCAGGGCGATGCTGCGTTTGTTGCGATTGAGGTAGGCGTGGCTGGCGGAGACGCCGCCGTCATAGGGCGGCAGCAGCCGCACCAGGTCGACCCGGCTGGGCGACTCGACGCGCAGCACCTCGGCGCCCATATCGGCGAGCAGCAGCGAGGCGAATGGCCCCGGCAGCAAGGTGGAGAAATCGAGGATTTTCAGCGCGGACAACGGGCCGTTCATAAGGGATCCTTGATGCGAATTAGCGTTTGGCAGGTAGCCCGGGTGCAATCCGGGGCAGCGATGGCGCCTGTTACAAAATTCCCGGATTGCATCCGGGCTACGAAAAGCTTCTTCAGAGCTTGAACACCCGCCGGGCATTGTCGTGAAGAAACTTGGCCTGTACCGCGGCGCTCAGCCCCAGCTCGCGAACCTGATTGATGCAGCGCTCCAGCGACAGCTGCGGGAAGTTGGAACCGAACAGCACCTTGTCCTGGCCGTAACTCTGCATGAATTGCAGCAGCTGCGCCGGGTAATAACGCGGCAGGTAAGCCGAGGTATCGATATAGACGTTATCGTGCTTCCAGGCCACACCGATCATCTCGTCGGTCCAGGGGTGGCCGATATGCCCGGCGACGATGCGCAACTCGGGAAAATCCAGCGCCACCTCGTCCAGATAAGGCACCGGCCGCCCGGTTTCCGAGGGCATCAGCGGGCCGGTATGGCCGACCTGGGTGCAGAACGGGATATCCAGTTCGATGCACTTCACGTAGAGCGGGTAGTAGAGACGGTGATTGGGCGGCAACTTCCACAGCCAGGGCACGATGCGCAGCGCCTTGCAGCCGAATTCGTGCACCGCCCGTTCCAGCTCGCGCACCGCAGCCAGCGGCTTGCTCAGGTCGACAGTGGCGACGCCGACGAAACGCTCGGGGTAGGCGCGCGTGTATTCGCCTATTTCATCGTTGCTGAAAACCCAGCCCTCGGGCCGGCACCAGGCGGCGAGCATCAGCTTGTCCACCCCGGCCCGGTCCATCTCAGCGACCGTTTGCTCCGGGCTCAAGGGCTGGTCGAGCAACTGGGCGGAACCGGACTTCTCGAATAGCCGAACGACTTCCGGCAACAGTTGGCGCGCGCGCCCGTTGGCGGGCTGAGCCCAGGCGTCTATGGCGCCGATGGCAGTGGACATAGCGGTCTCCTTGACGGCGGGGATGTCGGCTGGCGGGTTGCACCCGCCCTACCTTTGTTCAGAGCTTCATGCCGCGGCTGATGATCTCTTTCATGATCTCCGAAGTGCCGGCGAAGATGCGTTGGATACGCGCATTCGCGTACATCTTGCAGATCGGGTATTCCCACATATAGCCCCAGCCGCCGTGCAGTTGCACGCCCTCGTCGACCACCTTGCCGAGCAGTTCGGTGGTGAACAGTTTGGCCTCGGCGGCCACTTCCGGGGTGAGCTTCTTCTGGTTGTGGTCCATCACGCAGCGGTCGACGAAAACCTGGGCCACGTCGATCTGGGTACGCATTTCGGCGAGCTTGAAGCGGGTGTTCTGGAACTGCGAGATCGGCCGGTCGAACGCCTTGCGCTCGCGCACGTAGTCGAGGGTCACCTGCAACGCCGCTTCGGCGCCGGCCACAGCCGCGCAGGCGTTGGTCAGGCGCTCCTGGGCGAGCATGTTCATCAGGTAGAAGAAGCCGCCCTTGGCGTCGCCCAGCAGGTTTTCCTTGGGCACCTTGACCTTGTTGAAGAACAACTCGGCGGTGTCCTGGCTCTTCATGCCGAGCTTTTTCAGTGGCGTGCCGCGCTCGAAACCGGGCATGCCGCGCTCGACCAGGAACAGGCCCATGGCATGCTTGTTGGCCGGATCGGTCTTGGCCGCGACTATCACCAGGTCGGCCAGGATGCCGTTGGAGATAAACACCTTGGAGCCATTGAGTTCGTAGTGACCGCCCTTGTCCACCGCTGTGGTGCGCATGCCGGCCAAATCGGAGCCGGCGCTCGGCTCGGTCATCGCCACCGCGAGTATGGTCTCGCCACTGACGATGCCCGGCATAAAACGCGCCTTCTGCTCGGTATTACCGTATTCGGCGATATAGGGGCCGCACAGCGACGAGTGCAGCGGCAGCATAAAGCCCGCCTCGTTGATCAGCGCCAGTTCCTCGCACATGATCTGCTCGTAGCGAAAATCCTTGAGCCCGGCGCCGCCGTATTCCTCGTCAGCCCAGGGCAGCAGGAAGCCCATCTCGCCGGCCTTTTTCCACACCTCGCGGCTGACCATCCCGGCCTCTTCCCACTGCTCCTGATAAGGCAGCACTTCCTTACGCAGAAAGGCGTTGAATGCGTCGCGGAACATCCTGTGTTCGCTGTCGAAAATAGTGCGCTGCACGGCAGAGTCGCTCCCCTGATGAGTCGTCCCGCAGGTTAGGCGCCGTCGCCCCGCCGGCTCAATGACCCATACGCTCAGGCTCGATTGACCCATTCGGTCAGCCCGCGCAGGCTCTAAGCATTTAGTGGCAGGGACATCTCAGCAAGCAGAAAAACCCTATACTCACCAGGGTTTATCGCGCCCATTTATCGGCGAGACAGTCATGCCCAAACAGTCGTCGCTCCACATTCCCCCTTCCAGCAATCGCTTGCCCATCCTCTTGCTCGGTGGTCTCTCGCTATTGCTGCTGGCGGTGTGGATGCTGCCGTCGGGCGCCAAACAGTGGCTGGACATCGCCTGGTTTCCGGTTGCGCTGCACACCATAGCCGAGTCCTTCGCGGTGGCCGTGGCCATCCTGGTATTCGCCGTCACTTGGCACGCCTATCGCCCGGAGCGACCGGCCAACCTGATCGTGCTGGCCTGCGGCTTTCTTGCCGTCGGCCTGCTGGATTTTGCCCACACGCTGTCCTACCTGGGCATGCCGACCTTCGTCACCCCGGCCTCGGTAGAAAAAGCCATCGACTTCTGGCTGGCCGCGCGCCTGGTGGCTGCCGCAACCCTGCTGGTCATCGCCTTTCGCCCCTGGCAACCGCTGGCTGCGGCGAACAGCCGCTATCTGCTGCTGGCAGCGGCGCTGCTGCTGGTTGCCGGCGTCTACATACTGCAACTGGGCTTCCCGCACCTGTGGCCGCGCACCTTTATTGCCGGTTCCGGACTGACCCCATTCAAGGTCGCCATGGAATGGTTGATCATCGCGCTGCTCGTGGTGGCAGCGCTGCGCTTCAACCGGCTGCAAAGCGAGGAGCAGCCCTATGATGCCCAAGGCATGCTGGTAGCGGTGCTGCTGTCGATTCTCTCGGAGCTGTGCTTTACCGCCTACAGCAACGTCCACGACCTATTCAGCTTGCTCGGCCACGTCTACAAAGTCATCGCTTACTGCTTCATCTACCGCGTGGTGTTCATCTCCAGTGTGCGCGCCCCCTATGAACGCCTGAGCATCGAAATCGCCGAACGCGAAGCGGCCGAGCAGCGGGTCGAAGTGCTGGCGTTCTACGACGGCCTCACCGGCCTGCCCAACCTGACCCTGCTGCAGGATCGCACCGAGCAGGCACTGACCGCCTCCGCCCGCGACCGTAACCACGTGGCGCTGCTCTATCTCGATCTCGATCGCTTCAAACTGATCAACGACTCGCTCGGCCACTCCTGCGGCGACAACCTGCTGCGCGGCGTCGCCGGACGCCTGCAGTGTTGCGTGCACAGCACCGACACCATCTGCCGGCCGGGTGGCGATAAGTTCGTCATCCTCCTGACCGATATGGACGACACCGAAGAAATCGCCGCGGTGCCGGAAGCCATCGCCGCTCAGTTGACCCTCCCCTTCAGCGTCCTTGGCCAGAACATCAGCATCTCGGCCACTATCGGTATCGCCGTGGCACCGAGCGATGGCCAGGATTTCGAAACCCTGCGGCGCAACGCCGAAACAGCCATGTACAAAGCCAAGGGGGCCGGTGGCCGGACCTGGTGCTTCTACGACTCGACCATGAACGATGAAATGGTCGAACGGCTCAACCTGATCAATGGCTTACGCCATGCTCTCGAACGCCGGCAACTGCTGCTGCACTATCAATTGCAATTCGATCTGCACAGCGGCCGCGTCGTCGGTGCCGAGGCGCTGGTGCGTTGGCAACACCCGGAGTGGGGCCTGGTGCTGCCGATGCGCTTTATTCCAGTGGCTGAAGAAAGCCAACTGATCATTCCCATCGGCGAGTGGGTCATTCACCAGGCCTGCCATCAAGCCATGGCCTGGCGCCGGGAGGGGCTGCCGATCCCGCGGATCGCGGTCAATCTGTCGCCCCTGCAACTGCACAAGGGCAATATCGAGCAGGTGGTGATCGCCGCCCTCGCCGCCAGCGGCCTGCCCGCCTCGGCGCTGGAACTGGAGCTGACCGAATCGAGCCTGATCGACGACACCGAGCAGGTGTTGATCACCATGCAGCGACTCAAGACCCTGGGGGTGATGTTGTCGATCGACGACTTCGGCACCGGCTATTCCAGCCTTGCCTACCTGCGCCGCCTGGCAGTGGACAAGCTGAAGATCGATCAATCCTTCATCCGCGACCTGCTCAATAGCAGCGATGGCATCACCCTGGTCACCGCCATCCTGCACATGGCCCAGTCGCTGGGGTTGAAGACCCTCGCCGAAGGTGTGGAGGACGAACGTACCGCCGATGAGCTGCGACGCCTGGGCTGCGCCGAAGTACAGGGCTACCTGTATGCGAAACCGTTGCCGGCGAATGAGGTGACGGCGGTACTGAAAGCGCAAACGCAAACCCAAAACGTGGCGCAAACCCCCTCGTCTCGGGCCTGAATCCACCTTGTCCTCGGCAGCCCAAGCTGCCTACCATCGCGCAACCCCAAGGAGCAGTTATGCGCGAACGCACCATCGCCAGCCATTTTGTCCGCGCCGCCATATGCGGGGCCGAGCGCCAGGGCCACGACTGTGCGGCGCTACTGCGCCAAGCCGGAATCCAGCCGGCCTTGCTCGACGAGCCGCGCGCCCGGGTCGCGCCGGAGCAATTCGCCCGTCTGCTGCAATTGCTCTGGGAAAGCCTCGACGACGAGTACCTGGGCTTTAACCGACAGCGCAGCAAGCGCGGCACCTTCGCCATGATGTGCCATGCGATCATCCACTGCCATTCGCTGGAAAAAGCCCTGAGCCGCGGCGCCTTGTTCTACGGCCTGTTTCCCGAGGCGCCGAGCATCGTTCTGCAGCGCGAGGGTGACTGGACCCGCCTGTCGCTGGACCACTCGATGCTCTGCGACCCGGACCATTTCCTGGTGGAAAGCCTGCTGGTGATCTGGCACCGCCTCGGCAGTTGGCTGATCGGCCAGCGCATCCGCCTGGAGGAAGCCACCTTCGCCTATGCCGAACCGCCCCACTCGAGCGAATACGAGTTGCTGTTCCCCTGCAGCCGACGCTTTTCCGCCGGGGGCACCAGCCTGCTGTTCCACGCCCGCTACCTGGCGATGCCGCTGCTGCAGGACGAACGCACGCTCAAGCAGTTCCTGCTGCACTCCCCGGCCGACCTGCTCTCCCGCCCCGATGGCGGCGACAGCCTGATCAGCCAGATCCGCCGCCAACTGGGCCGCGACTGCTGCAACTGGCCGGACCTCGAAGCGGTCGCGCAACAGCTGCATATGAGCCCACAAACCCTGCGCCGCCATCTGCGCGAAGAAGGCTCGAGCTTTCAGGAACTCAAGGACCATCTGCGCCGGGATTTGGCGATTTACCACCTGGGACGCGACGAACTGGCGATTCAGGATATCGCCGAGCATCTGGGGTTCTCCGAGCCTTCGGCATTTCATCGGGCGTTTAAGAAATGGACGGGGCTGACGCCGGGCGCTTATCGGGCGCAGGAGGGTTAGGGCTAAAGGGACTTGTCGCATAGCCCGAACAGAAGCATCAACAGCAAAAGCTCGCGGCTAAAGCCCCTCCTACAAGGCCGGTGGCGTGCCTTAAGTCCGTAGGATCGGGCCGCGCAGGTGGCACAACGCGATACCCTTCAGATTGCTGCGGTGGAAAACGCTTCGCAGTTTTCAACCCTACGCCGATGCGCAAGGCTGTTGCTTTTGATTAACAGAACAGCATGCGAGAACGGGCTGACTTACAGAAGCAAGGAGCTAGCCGCGCGTTCTTCTGCGTCGAAGTCTTTCAACCACTGTTTGAGCTCAGCGATCGGCTTGGGCGTGCACAGCCAAAAACCCTGCAGTAAATCGCAGCCCTTTGCCTTTAAACGGCTGGCGGTCTCGGCGGCCTCAATGCCTTCGCCCACGACCCGGTAACCGAGGCTGCGCGCCATCTGAATGGCGGTGGACACGATCACGTCGGCGCTTTCGCTGATGCAGATATCGTGAATCAGCGAGCGATCCAGTTTCAGCTCCGAGGCTGGCAGTTGCTTGAGGTAGGACAACGAGGAATAGCCGCTACCAAAATCATCGATGGATATCCGATAGCCCAGATCGGCCAAGACGTTCAGCGCCTGCAGGCTGCGGGCAGGGTCGAGCATGGCGGCTGTCTCGGTGATTTCAAGGATCACCGAGCAAGCCTGCAATCCACTCTGCTGAAGTGCCGACTCCAATACGCCCTTAAGCTCGGCGGACTCCAGGTCCCGCGCAGAAATATTGATGGCGACCGTCAATTCCCGGTTGTCGTTGTGCAAGTCCGCCAGGTCTTTCGTGGCCTGCCCGATGACCCATCGGGTCAGTTGGGTGATGACGCCCGTTTCTTCCGCCAGGGGGATGAAATCTGCCGGGCTTACCCAGCCGCGCTCATCGTGGCGCCATCGAATCAAAGCCTCCACGCCGACAATTTGCCCGGTCTCGAGCTCCTGTTTGGGCTGGTAATAGAGCATGAGCTGGTTCTGTTGCAGGGCTTTGCGCAAGTCCGCCATCAACGTCAGCCGACTCTCGTTGTAAATATCGTGTGCAGGGGAATAGATGCCGGTTTCGTTACCGCCTTGGGGCGTGATCTCCATGCCAACATGAGCGTTGCGGATCAGCTCGGCGGCGGAGCGACCATGCTCCGGGTAACTGGCGGCGCCAAAGCGCGGGTGCAGTTCTATGGCCAGGTGGTCCAGCGAGATAGGTTCGGTCAACTGCCTTAGCGCGGTGTTGAGAGCTGAGAAATCGTTCCCCGCTTTATCCACGTCGACCAGCAAGCAGAAACAATCGCCCGACAGCTGATAAACCCGCTCTTCCCGGCCTTGATCGTCGCGAACGGCCTGAATGAAGGGTAGGCCGGCGGCCAGTTCTAGCATTTGCTCAGCCACGCGTTTCATTATCCATTCGCTCCTGGCCAGGCCCAGGGTGCGATTGATCTCATCGAGCCGCGTGATCCGGGCCAACCCCACCATATAACGGCGCTCAGGGGCCTGTTGCAGTTGCTGCCCCACCATCCATTCGAAACGGTTGCGGTTGGGCAGCCCGGTAACCGGGTCGTGGGTCAAGGCTTCGGTGAGCAGGTTCTGCGCGATGTTGCGCGACTGCGCCTCCTGCAGGCTGGCGGCCTGGGCGATGATTTTGTCTTCGCGCTCGCGATAAAGCCGATCAGCCAGCGCCAACGTCAGGATAAAGGCTTCGAGTGCAGAACCGATCTGCATGGCGTTCTCGGTAAAGAAGTGCTCAGGAAAGACCCCGAGCGCCCTGCCGGCCGTTGCCAGTACGCCGATGGTCAGCGGGGTCCAGGCCAGGGTAAAAAATGCTCCGGCCCGCACGCCTTCTATCCAGACGACGGGACCGGCGACCAGCAGCAACGAAAAAAAGATCAGCGCGGAAAACGACGCCAGTTGGATGCCCGTGTGATAGTCGAGAAAAGGCGCCGAGAAGAGATACAGCAACTCGAACACCATCATCGCGATCAGCACTTTATCCAACCGCGGGCTATGAACTCTGGTGTTGAGAAACTCCCGGCAGAAAAGCAGTGAAAACAGCGCCAGGGCGGGTATCGACACGAGCAGCGCCCTGGCATGCAGTTGCGGTGCATAGGGGTAGAGGTGCTGGAAACTGAAGCCTTTGATGGAGGCGAAAAACAGCAGATAGCCGAACAGCGCCAGGGCGTAGTAGAGATAGAGTTTCTCGCGCAGGCTCAGGTACACCGCGAGATTGATCAGGATGATGACGAAGATGCAGCCATAGTAGAAAAAATGCAGTTTCAGCTCATAGGCGGCGCTTTCAAAAAACGCCTGCTCGCGCCAGATACGCAGCGGCACGATCATCGAGCCGCCCGTCGCGACCCGAACGAAGACAGTCTTCATTTCTTCAGGAGCCAGGGCCACACGCAACAACATGCTCGGATGGTCCACGTCACGTGGATAAAAAGGCCGGCTGTCGCCAGTTTTCAGCTCTTTTAGCAGGGTGCTCCCCGCATACTCGTAGAACACCACGTCATCCAACTGGGAATAGCCCAGTTCGGCAATCAAGTTCAGGTTGAGCGGCGTCTGATTTCTGATAGCGAAGCGCAGCCAGTATGCGGACTCTGTAAGACCGAAGGTGTCGCTGCCAGTGGCTACCAACGACCAGCGCTCATCGGGCAAGGCGATAACCTGATCAATCGAGGCCTCGCCCGTGGTGTCTTCCCAGAACTGGAAATGCGCCTGGATGTTTGCCGCTGGAGTGATCTCGATCGGCTCTGGTTGCGCCAAAGCCCTGAAACTCAGGCACGTAACCAGAATGGCGGTCAGGATGGTAAATGCCCGGTTCAGATGCACGGAATGACGTCTCCGTTAGCGGCCAGTCGGCGGCATTTTTTATTTTCGTTGTTGCTCGCAGTGTAGTCTCTCGATGCCTTAAGAGAAGCGGCGCGGACAGGCATATATGCTGCGATTTGTAATGCGAAATGCAGGTATTGCATGGGATTGCGCATCGCCTGGCGGGACTCGGGTACGAGCTTGCGACATCGCCATAGCGTCAAACACGGCGGCGCCTGGTTCGTCCCTTTTACGCCGCGCCCGTGCGGACGAGCGAAAATTTCTTTCAGCAGATCGAAACGCAGCGACGAACTCTAGGGTCAACTCCGTTCAGCATCGCGGCGCTCGACCGGCGCGACGGATACCGCGCCCAGAAGAACCGATATCGACCGCCCGTCCTGATCCAGGCCCAGTGCTATGCCTTTAACCCATGCCCGGTCTAGCCTGGAATCAATAGTCCTATGGAGTCAGCTGCGCTGCCTGCCGGGCCTGACGACCAGTCGTCCAGAGGTAAGGAAACCTGCCGTCCCTGTCGTTCCTCTGCGTGATCATCTGCCTTCCCCTTGCATGCGGACTGCGCTGAGTTACCTCACACCGGAACACGCAGGAGAACCCGATCATGAACGATTTCGTGGTGAGCGCCCGCCAAGTCAGGCGGGGCATTTTCAAAGCCGAACCCGGCCCTTCGCGCATGCTCTTGGTACCCGATGACGCGCGAGCGCCTTTACCCAGCCATGGCCGCACGGGCGCCATCTGGACAAATGCATGGGTGCAGCGACTGCTGGACGAGGCGATCTGGGGCACCGACGAGCGCACCGGTACCCCGCGCGGCGACATCCTGGTGTACGTACACGGCTACAACAACAGCGCCGAGGTGGTATTGGCGCGCCACCGCCGCCTCGAGGCCGACCTCAAAAGCATCGGCTGGAAAGGCGCGATGGTTTCCTTCGACTGGCCGAGCGACAAACGTACGATCGGCTATCTGGAGGACCGCCACGATGCCAAGCGCTCGGCGATGCGCCTGGTCACCGACCTGATCGCCCTGCTGGCCGCCAAGCAAACCCACGATTGCGCGGTGAACACCCACATAATCGCCCACTCGATGGGGGCCTATGTGGTCCGTGAAGCCTTCGATGACGCCGACGATGCGCAGCTGGCCGACAACAGCTGGATGATCAGCCAACTGTGCCTGATCGGCGCCGACGTCTCCGCCGCCTCGCTCAGCGCGGGCCATGCCAGCAGCGACTCGCTGTACCGGCACTGCACCCGCCTGACCAACTACTTCAGCCTCGGCGACAGCATGCTGAAATTATCCAACGTCAAACGCGTCGGGGTCGCACCGCGCGCAGGCCGCATCGGTTTAGCGACGCCTACGCCGATCAAGGCGGTGGATATCGATTGCACGGCTTATCACCAGGCCTTGTTGCTCGACCCGACCCTACAGCGAAGCGATCAGCCCCAGGGCTTTCTCGGTAACCCGAATCACTCCTGGTTTATCGGCAACCGGGTTTTCACCCTGGATCTGTTCGAAACCCTCAGGGGCGACCTGGACCGCCGCCTTGTCGCCACCCGCAGCCGGATCGAGCAATCGCCCCGGTTGCGCCTGGTGCCGGTCGAGCTTTAAAAATTGCGGGCAAAAAAAACGGGACCCCTATCGGGCTCCCGCATTTAAATCGGAACCGGAGCTCCAACAAATAACCTCACCTGCGTTTCGAAAAACGCGGCGCTAGTGTGACAAAAGCGCCGCCTACAAACCGTTTTGCTTTGTTAGCGCTTTGCAAAGAAATGTAAATGCAGCATTGGCTGGCCGCGCGCGGCGGTGCACGGCAGAATGCCGGCATGAACGACTTCTACCTACCGGCGTATTGCAGCGCCCTGAGCGCGGATTGGCCGCAACCCCTGCGCCTGCCCGAGGTGCACATGCTCAGCACGCGATTCGATGTGGCGCTGCTGCACCCCGAGGATTTTCAGCGCTGCGGCGTCCCAAGCGTGAACGGCGTGGCCAAGCGCCAGGCCGAGCACCTGGCCGGGCGTTTGTGCGCGCGCGAGGCGTTGCGCGCCCTGACCGGCGTAGCGCAAATACCGGCCATTGGCGAGGATCGCGCACCGCAATGGCCGGCCGGCATAGCCGGCTCCATCACCCACGGCGCCGGTTGGGCCGGCGCCGTGGTCGCTCAGCGCAGTGCATGGCGCGGCCTGGGGCTGGATGTGGAAAAGCACTTGCCGGAGCAACGCGCCGAGCGCCTGGCCGAGCAAATCCTCACCCCGGCCGAGCTGTCGCGACTGGAGAACTTGCCCGCCGCGCAACGCGCCGCGCGCATCGGCCTGACCTTCTCGCTCAAGGAAAGCCTGTTCAAAGCGCTCTATCCCCTGGTACTGCGCCAATTCTATTTTCACGATGCCGAACTGATCGACTCGGACCCGAACGGCCGCGCCAGCCTGCGCCTGTTGATCGACCTGCACGCCGACTGGCCAGCCGGTAGCCAGCTGCAAGGGCAGTTCGCCGAGTTCGACGGCCATTTGCTCAGCCTGGTCGGGATTCCCGCCTGAGGATTTCCGCCTGATATCGCTTTTCCCCGGCCGATTGCAGCGCGCGGCCCCTTGCGACGGCCAATTCCGATAAACTCCGGCGATTGCCGCCTGGAGTGCCCCATGCACGAAGAACTGAACCAAGGCCTGATCGATTTCCTCAAGGCCTCGCCCACCCCTTTTCACGCCACCGCCAGCCTGGCCCAGCGCCTCGAAGCCGCCGGCTTCCAGCACCTCGACGAGCGCACAACCTGGCATACCGAAGCCGGTGGCCGCTATTACGTGACCCGTAACGACTCCTCGATCATCGCCTTCAAGCTCGGCAAACGCTCGCCGCTGGAAGGCGGCATCCGCCTGGTCGGCGCGCACACTGACAGCCCCTGCCTGCGGGTCAAGCCACAACCGGAATTGCAGAAACAAGGGTTCTTCCAACTCGGTGTGGAAGTCTATGGCGGCGCGCTGTTCGCCCCCTGGTTCGACCGCGATCTGTCGCTGGCCGGACGGGTGACCTACCGCCGCGCCGGCAAGGTGGAAAGTCAGCTGATCGACTTCCAGGCGCCAATCGCGGTGATCCCCAACCTGGCGATTCACCTCAACCGCGAAGCCAACCAGGGTTGGCCGATCAACGCGCAAACCGAATTGCCGCCGATTCTCGCCCAGCTCGCCGATCCCGAAGCCGCCGACTTCCGCGCCCTGCTCACCGAACAACTGGCGCGCGAACACGACTTCAACGCCGATGCGGTGCTCGACTTCGAACTGAGCTTCTACGATACCCAGGCCGCCGCGGTGGTGGGTTTGAATGGCGACTTCATCGCCGGGGCGCGGCTGGACAACCTGCTGTCTTGCTACGCCGGGCTGCAAGCCCTGCTCGCCGCGCCGGACGAGGAAAGCTGCGTGCTGGTCTGCACCGACCACGAGGAGGTCGGCTCCTGCTCGGCCTGTGGCGCCGACGGCCCGATGCTCGAACAGGTGCTGCGCCGCGTGCTGCCGGAAGGTGATGGTTTCGTCCGCACCATTCAGCGCTCGCTGCTGGTCTCGGCCGACAACGCCCATGCCGTGCACCCCAACTACGCCGACAAGCACGACGGCAACCACGGCCCCAAGCTCAACGCCGGCCCAGTGATCAAGATCAACAGCAACCAGCGCTACGCCACCAACAGCGAAACCGCCGGTTTCTTCCGCCATCTGTGCCTGGAAAACGAAGTGCCGGTGCAGAGCTTCGTCACCCGCAGCGACATGGGCTGCGGCTCGACCATCGGCCCGATCACCGCCAGCCAGCTCGGCGTGCGAACTGTGGACATCGGCCTGCCGACCTTCGCCATGCACTCGATCCGCGAACTGGCCGGCAGCCACGACCTGGCGCATCTGGTCAAGGTGTTGAGCGCCTTCTACGCCAGCGCCGAGTTGCCCTGACGCAGACGCTTAGCGCTTGAACTGTTGCCGATAGGTCGCCGGAGTCATCCCGGTGACCTGTTTGAACGTCCGGCGAAAGCTGGACTCGTCGCTGTAGCCCAGTGCGCCGCTGATGCGGCCGATCGAATCGGTGGTCATGGTCAGGCGCTCCGCGGCTTGATTGAGCTTGATCAGGCGCACCTGATCGGACACCGCATTACCCGTCAGCGCCTGGACTTTGCGGGCCAGCGTGCGAGCGGAAACCGCGAGCTCGTCGGCGAGGCGCTGCACGCTCAGTTGCTGCGCCGGCAAGCGTTCCACCAACAGGTGCAACCGGCGTAGCAGCGGGTCGGCATTCTCCAGCAGTCCGATGGCGCGGAACACCGAAGTAGTGGGCTCGGGGCGCGGCAACACCATCAGCCTGGCGATATCGCGGTAGATCGCCTCCCCCAGCTGCCGCTCTATCAGCGCCCGGGCAATCGACAGGTAACCGCTGACACCGGATGCCGTCATATTCAGGCGATTGGTCACCTGGGCCTGCTCGAATTGCCAATCCACTTTGGGAAAGCGCGTTTGCAAGCTCGACGCCAGCCACCAAGTGGCCGTCGCCGACTCGCCATTCAAGCGTCCGCTTTGCGCCAACAGGCAGACGCCGGTGCAGTAGCTCCATAACTGAGTCGTGCGCGGCAACTGGGCCAGGCCGCGAATCACCTCACGATTGGCCTCCAGCGCCTGCGCGATCATGGCCTCCGAGTCCGCCCAGAGCCCTGGAATCAGCACGGCGCTGCACGCGCCCTCCGCCAGGCGGCTTTGCGGCTGCAAACGCAGACCCTGGGCGCACTCCACCAGCTGGGTATCGAACCCCAACCAGCGCAGTTGAAAATGCCGCTGGCCGACACGTTGGTTGGCGGCGACCAACAAGTCGGCGAAGGCGAACAGGCCCGCAGGCATGCAACCGGGATACAACAAAAGGCCGATGTTCTGGGTAGGCATGAAATGTCCGCTTTATGGCAATCCTCGCCATCTTTATGCCGCCGCGCAATTTTTACAATGGTCACTCCTATCCCGGAGTTCGCCATGAAGATCACTCAACTGCGCAATGCCACCCTGATCGTCGAGTTCGGCCAAGTACGCCTGCTGGTCGACCCCATGCTGGCCGCCAAGGGGCAATTACCGGCCCTCAAGTATCTCGCCCGCCGTCGGCGCAACCCGCTGGTCGAGCTGCCGGACAATGCCAACGAACACCTGCAAGGCGTGACCCATTGCCTGATCACCCATTGCCAGAAAGGCCATTTCGACCACCTCGACCGCGCCGCGATCCGCTGGCTGCGCGCTGGCAACATTCCGGTGTTGTGCATGGCGGAGGATGCCGACTACCTGCGCAAGCGCCGACTGAACGTGCAGGTGCTGCCTGACCGCGCGGGCGGCGCCTTCTTCAATGGCAGCATCCAGGCGATCCCCTGCCTGCATGGCGAGGGTCTGATTGGCCGCCTGATGGCCCACGGTTACGGTTACTTTATCCAGATACCCGGAGAACCCAGCCTTTATATAGCCGGCGACACCCTGCTCACCGCCAAGGTGCGCCAATGCCTGACCGAGCTGGCACCGGCGCTCAGCGTGCTGCCGGCGGGCGGGGCGCGGTTCGATGTCGGCGGCGAAATCATCATGGGCCAGGCGGACATACTCGCGGCGCTGCAACTGAGCGAGGGCATCGTGATCGCCAACCACCTGGAAGCCCTCGACCATTGCCCGACGACCCGCGCTGGGCTGTTGCAAGCGGCCGCTCAGCGAGGTCTTGAGCAGCGTTTACGGGTGCCGCTGGATGGGCAGACCCTGGAGTTCTCGGTAGAAATGTCAGGGCTGATCGCGGTGTAAGCGGCTCACTCCGGCACCTCGACGCTGACATGCAGGGCGTCGTGGCGCCAGAACTCCAGGTCGCAATCGATGATGCGGCCGTGCTGGTCGCGGTTGACCCGCACGATGCGCAACGCCGGGCTGCCGACCGCGACCCTGAGGGCCGCCGCCGCTTCGCTGTGCAGCGCGGTGGGCACCATGTCGAAACGCACCCGGCCGTAGTGGATGGCGTATTCGCTGGCGTACAGCTCGGTCAGGGACAGGGTCAGGTCGAAATCCAGAATACCGGGAAAGTAGGCCGGGTTCAGGTAATGCTCGACGTACAGCACTAGGCGCCCGTCGATGCGCCGCGCACGGCGTATCTGGTAGACGCTCGATAACGCCGGCAACGCCAGGATCTGGCAGATTTCCGCGCTGGCCGGTATCAGCCGCGCGCTCAGCACCTCGGTCGCCGGCACCCGCCCCTGTTCGCCGACCATGGCATGGAAGTGCGAACGCACCAGCGGGTTGTAGGTGATGCGCGCCGGGGAAACGAACCAGCCGCGACGCTCCTCGCGATAAATCAGCCCTTGGGCTTCCAACTGGCCGAGCGCTTCGCGCAGGGTAATGCGGGTGGTGTCGAATACTTCGCTGAGCTTACGCTCGGCGGGTAACTGGCTGCCCGAGGGCAATAAGCCGTGTTCGATCTGTTCTTGCAAAGCCCGGCAAATAGCGGTGACCGCCCGAGGCGCTGTATCGCCCATTGATTACCCTCTATTGGACTAGTCCAAATTAATAAATGTGCTGTAGCGAGGCTGTTAGAACGCACTTTGTGGCGATCCTAAGCAGTTTGGATGACTGATAGATGACAGTTTTCGACAGACGGCACGCTGGCTCCGTGGAATTACCGGCGTTGCTTGGCGCTAACAGTAGTCTACGCTGGGTATGTTTAGTCTGCCCTGGCGTAAAAGCGAGGCGCAAGGCGAGAGACGACATAAAAATGTCATGCCGATGGCTTAGATTGGCTGGGTTCTTGCTGATCTAGACCAACACTCACCGTAACGGAGTTTTCGATGAAAAAACGACTGCTGGCTTCATTGATAGGTTCGACCATCGCCCTCGCGGCATCGGCCATGGCGAGCGAAACGGACGTAAAAGCGCTGGAACAAGCCGCTCGTGCGGAAGGCGCGGTGAACAGCGTAGGCATGCCAGACAGCTGGGCCAACTGGAAGGACACCTGGGTCGACCTGGAGAAACTCTACGGCCTCAAGCATATGGACACCGACATGAGTTCGGCCCAGGAGATCGCCAAATTCGCCGCCGAGAAAGACAACGCCAGCGCCGATATCGGTGACGTCGGTGCGGCCTTCGGCCCCATTGCGGTGCAACAAGGTGTTACCCAGGCCTACAAACCGAGCACCTGGGAACAGATCCCGAGCTGGGCCAAGGATGCCGATGGCCACTGGATGCTCGCCTACACCGGCTCCATCGCCTTTATCGTCAACAAGCAGTTGGTCAAGGATGTGCCAAAAAGCTGGGCCGATGTGAAAGCCGGTAAATACCGTGTCGCCATTGGCGATGTCAGCGCCGCGGCGCAGGCGGTCAACGGCGTGCTGGCAGCGGCCATCGCCAACGGCGGCGACGAGACGAATATTCAGCCGGGCCTCGACTACTTCGCCGCCATCGCCGAACAAGGCCGCCTGTCGCTGGCCAACCCGACCATCCAGACCCTGGAGAAAGGCGAAGTGGAAGTCGGTGTGGTCTGGGACTTCAACGGCCTGAGCTACCGCGACCAGATCGACCCGAGCCGCTTCGAAGTGCTGATCCCATCCGACGGCTCGGTGATCTCCGGCTACAGCACCATCATCAACAAATACGCGAAGAACCCCAACGCCGCCAAACTGGCGCGCGAGTACATCTTGAGCGACGCCGGCCAGATCAACTTGGCCAAAGGCAACGCCCGGCCGATCCGCGCCGAGCACCTGACCCTGCCGGCCGAGGTTCAGGCCAAGCTGTTGCCGAACGAGCAATACGCCAAGGTTCAACCGATCAAGGATGCCGCCGCCTGGGAAGCCACCTCCAAGGCTCTGCCGCAGCAATGGCAGGAAAACGTCATCATCAATATGGAGTAACGCCAGATCCGTAGCCCGGGTCGAGCACAGCGACACCCGGAAATCTGCCCTGGGTATCGCTCCGCTCAACCCAGGCTACGGCCTCGAGGAATGCGGTACCGTAGCTCGGGTCGAGCGCAGCGACACCCGGGAATCTGCCCTGGGTATCGCTTCGCTCAACCCAGGCTACGCCCTTGAGGAATGCGGTACGGTAGCCCGGGGCGAGCGCAGCGACACCCGGGAAACCTGCCCTGGGTATCGCTTCGCTCAACCCAGGCTACGCCCTTGAGGAATGCCGTACCGTAGCTCGGGTCGAGCGCAGCGACACCCGGGAAATCTGCCCTGGGTATCGCGGCGCTCAACCCAGGCTACGACTCACTTAGCGATCACAGGACAATCCATGGCGTGCAACGTCATCCTCGTCATTCTCGATGGCCTGAACTACGAGGTGGCCCGCCATGCGCTGGGGCATCTGCAGGCCTACTGCGGCGCCGAGCGCGCGGCCTTGTACAAGCTCGACTGCGAGCTGCCGTCGCTGTCGCGCCCGCTGTACGAATGCATCCTCACCGGCACCCGGCCTATCGACAGCGGTGTGGTGCATAACCAGGTGGTGCGCCTGTCCAACAAGCGCAGCATCTTTCATTACGCCCGCGATGCCGGCCTCTGTACCGCCGCCGCGGCTTACCACTGGGTCAGCGAGCTGTATAACCGCGCGCCTTTCATTGCGGTCCGCGACCGCCATACCGATGACCTCGAACTGCCGATTCAGCATGGCCACTTCTACTATGCCGATCACTACCCCGATTCCCATCTGTTCGCCGACGCGGAAAGCCTGCGTCTGCGCCACAGCCCGAACTTCCTCCTGGTACACCCGATGAATATCGACGACGCCGGTCACAAGCACGGCCTCGACAGCGCGCAGTACCGCAACAGCGCGCGGGTCGCCGATATCCTCCTGGCCGACTACCTGCAAGGCTGGCTCGAGGCTGGCTACCAGGTGCTGGTCACCGCCGACCACGGCATGAACAACGACCGTTCGCACAACGGCCTGCTCGCCGAAGAACGCGAAGTACCGCTATTCGTGCTGGGTTCGGCGTTCAGCCTAAATCGCGATGCCCAGCCCAAACAGACCGAGCTGTGCGGCACCGTCTGCGAACTGCTCGGCGTGGCCCACGACAAACCCGTCTGTAGAGAGTTACTGAAATGAGCGCGCCACTCGAACAAAGCGCCAAACTACCCGGTGAGGCGCAGCCGCTGGCCGTGCCACGCGCACGTCTGTCGCCACAGCTCAGGGGCAAATGGCTGGCGGCGCTGTGCCTGCTGCCGTTCGCGATTTTCTTTATCGTCTTTCAGATCGCGCCGCTGGTATGGGTGGCGATCAACAGCCTGAACAGCGCCGAAGGTTGGGGCCTGGCCAACTTCGCCAAGATACTCGGCTCCAAGTTCTACCTGCAGGCGATCAAGCACAGCCTGCAGATCGCCTTCTGGTCGAGCCTGTTCGGCATGGCCATCGCCATCGTTGGCAGCTATTCGCTGCACCAGGTGGACTCCAAGCTGCGCGACTTCGTCATGGCCTTCTCCAACATGACCAGCAACTTCGCCGGGGTGCCGCTGGCCTTCGCCTTTATCATCCTGCTCGGCTTCAACGGCGCGCTGACCCTGCTGCTGATCAAGGCCGGGCTGATCGAGAGCTTCAACCTCTATTCGAAGAACGGCCTGACCGTGCTCTACACCTACTTTCAGATTCCCCTCGGCGTGCTGCTGCTCTACCCGGCCTTCGACGCCCTGCGCGAGGACTGGCGCGAGTCCGCCGCGCTGCTCGGCGCGGGCACCTGGGACTTCTGGCGGCATATCGGCCTGCCGGTGCTGACCCCGGCGCTGCTCGGCACCTTCGTCATCCTCCTGGCCAACGCCCTCGGCGCCTACGCCACCGTGTACTACCTGACCACCGGCAACTTTAACGTGATGCCGATCCGCATTGCCGGCCTGGTTTCCGGCGACATTTCCCTCGACCCGAATCTGGCCAGCGCCTTGGCGATGATCCTGGTCGGCCTGATGGCGGTAATCACCGTGGCCCATCAACTGCTGCTGAAGAGGAACCGCCATGTCGCGCGCTGACGCCATCCCGGCAGCGCTGTACCACCGCATCGTGGTCTGGCTGCTGTTTCTGATTTTGCTGACGCCGCTGGCCGGCACCCTGCTCTATTCGCTGTCGACCAGTTGGTCGGCGACCATCCTGCCGGACGGCCTGACCTTCAAGTGGTACCTGGCGCTGTGGAGCGACGCGCGCTTTCTCGACGCCTTCGGCCAGTCGTTGCTGGTGTGTTTCAGCGCCCTGGCGCTGTCGGTGCTGTTGATCCTGCCGCTGCTGTTTGTGGTGCATTACCACTTCCCCAAGCTCGACGGGCTGATGAACATCCTGATTCTGCTGCCGTTCGCCGTGCCGCCGGTGGTGTCGTCGGTGGGCCTGCTGCAGCTGTATGGCTCGGGGCCGCTGGCGATGACCGGCACGCCGTGGATTCTGATCGGCTGCTACTTCACCATCGCCCTGCCCTTTATGTACCGCGCGATCACCAACAACCTGCAGGCGATCAATCTGCCGGACCTGATGGACGCCGCCCACCTGCTCGGCGCCAGCACCTGGAAAGCGGCGTTTCTGGTGGTGCTGCCGAACCTGCGCAAGGGCCTGATGGTCTCGCTGTTTCTCTCCTTCAGCTTCCTGTTCGGCGAGTTCGTGTTCGCCAACATGCTGGTCGGCACCCGCTACGAGACGCTGCAGGTCTACCTCAACAACATGAAAAACAGCAGCGGCCACTTCAACAGCGCCCTGGTGATTTCCTACTTCTTCTTCGTGCTGGTCTTCACCTGGGCCGCCAACCGCCTGAACAAGGACAAGTCATGAGTTACCTGAGCATCCGCGGCTTGCACAAAAACTACGGCGACACCTCGATCTTCAGCGATATTAATTGCGAGATCGGCAAGGGCGAATTCGTCACCCTGCTCGGCCCCTCGGGTTGCGGCAAATCCACCCTGCTGCGCTGCATCGCCGGCCTCACCGAAGTGGGCGGCGGGCAGATCCTTCTGGATGGCGACGACCTGGTGCCGCAAGCACCGCAGAAACGCGG
The DNA here is from genome assembly GCF_946886105.1 of uncultured Pseudomonas sp. Next base: position 109,720 of record NZ_CAMPHV010000008.1, read on the forward strand.
CATCGGCATGGTGTTCCAGAGCTATGCGCTGTTCCCCAATATGACCGTGCAGCAGAACGTCGCCTTCGGTCTGCGCATGCAGAAGGTCGCCAAGGAAGAGAGCGCCGAGCGCGTGCGCGAAGCCCTGGCCATGGTCGAACTCGGCGACTTCGCCACGCGCTACCCGCATCAGTTGTCCGGCGGCCAGTGCCAGCGCGTGGCCCTGGCCCGCTCGCTGGTCACCCGCCCGCGCCTGCTGCTGCTCGACGAACCGCTGTCGGCCCTGGATGCACGGATTCGCAAACACCTGCGCGAGCAAATCCGCAGCATCCAGCAGGACCTCGGCCTGACCACCATCTTCGTCACCCACGATCAGGAAGAAGCGCTGGTGATGTCCGACCGGATCTTCTTGATGAACGCCGGCAAGATCGTCCAGAGCGGCGATGCGGAAACCCTCTACACCGCGCCTGTCGACGCCTTCGCCGCCGGCTTTATCGGCAACTACAACCTGCTCGACGCCGACGCCGCCAGCCGCTTGCTCGACCGGCCGATAAACAGCCGTATCGCCATCCGCCCCGAGGCTATCCGGCTCGACGGCGAAGGCGGCGCAAACGGTATAGGTATAGAGGGGCAGATCCGCAGCCACAGCCTGCTCGGCAACGTCATCCGCTACCGGGTCGAGGCCCGCGGCGTGGAGTTGCTGGTCGATGTACTTAATCGCACCGCGAGCGACATGCACGGCAGCGGCCAGCGCATCGCGCTGAGCATCGACGCCGACGCGATCCGGGAGGTGGCGTAATGGCCCTGGCGATTTTCGACCTCGACGAAACCCTGATCCACGGCGACTGCGCCAGCCTGTGGAGCCAGGAGATGGCCAAGCTCGGTTGGGTCGACGGCGACAGCTTTCTTCAGAAAGACCATGAGCTGATGGCGCTCTACGCCGAGGGCAAGCTGGCCATGGAGGACTATATGACCTTCAGTCTCTCGCCGTTGGTCGGGCGCAGCGCCGAGGAAGTCGCCTTCGTCGTCGAGCCCTATGTCGAGGATGTGATCGAGCCGCTGTTCTACAGCGACGCCACCCGCTGCCTGGCCACCCACCGCGCCGCCGGCGACCGCATTCTGATCATCTCCGCCTCCGCGCACTTTCTGGTCAGCGCCATCGCCGCACGCCTGAAAGTCGACGATGTGCTGGCCATCGACATCGAAGAGCAACACGGCACCTACAGCGGCCGCACCCGCGGCGTGCTGACCTACCGCGAGGGCAAGGTCACGCGCCTGCAGGCCTGGCTCGAAGAACAGGGCGAAAGCCTCGACGGCGCCTACTTCTACTCCGATTCGCGCAACGACCTGCCACTGCTGCAACTGGTCAGCCAACCCTATGCGGTCAACCCGGACCCGGTGTTGCGCCGGCACGCCGAACAAGCCGGCTGGCCGATTCTCAGCTGGAAGTGATCCGTTAGCTTGTGTAGCCCGGATGAAATCCGGGGGAGCTCAAACGACCGCTCCCGGATTGCGCTGGCGCTTATCCAGGCTACAACAGCACGCGGTGGGAGGCGTTTCAGCGGCAAGCTTCCTAGCAGCACTGGGTAGCCCGGAGACAATCCGGGAAAAGCTTGCGCATGCACCACCGCTCCCGGAGTGCACCAAAGGCCAATTCGGGCTACCGAATTGCAGGTTTCCGTGGATTCGGATGCGGCGAGAGCGGCTTTACCCTGACTGCTCGTCTATAACTGCCACTTCACCCGCCGTTTGGCACAAATACTGGCAATTTGCTCAACTTTCGCCCTTGCCAGGCATCGACAAAGCTCGGCATCCTTGAGCGCATAACAACTACAGAATCCGCTATGGCAATGCTGATCCGGCGAATGCTTACGCGCCTGCGCAATGACTTCCAGCTGTCCATCATCACCTTGATGGGGCTGATCGGCGTCCTGGGCATTTCGCCCTACGCGATTTACCGGCTGCTGGAGGGCAACTATCTGGTTGGCTTGGCCGACTGCGTGATCGTGTTCTCGACCCTGGTCGCGGTGATTTACGCCTGGCGTAGCGGCGATACGGAAAAGCCCGGCATCTATCTGGCCACCGTACTCACAGTGGGAGGAACCCTGGTGGCGACCAACCTCGGAGTCAACGGGGTGTTCTGGCTGTACCCGCTTATTCTCTTCAACTTCTTCATGGTGACACCCGGCAAAGCGGTATTGGCCACGGCACTGGTATTGCTGGCCCTGGTGAGCCATGCCCTGCTGGTACCGGGTTCGGTGTTCGAGAGCAGCTACCAGATGACTTCATTTCTGGTCACCAGCTCGGTCGCTGGCCTGTTGGCCTTTATCTTCGCTTACCGCACCCGTCGCCAACGCGATCAGCTGCAGATTCTGGCGATCCAGGACCCATTGACCGGCGCGCGCAATCGCCGGGCGATGAACGAAGAACTGAGAATCGCCGTGGCGCTGAATCGCCGGCACGGCAGCATGTTCGCGATTTTGGTGATGGACCTGGATCACTTCAAACGGATCAACGACACCTTCGGCCACCAGGCCGGCGATCAGGTGCTGATGGACTTCGTCAAACTGATCAGAAAGTCCTCGCGCAAGGAGGATCGGCTGTTCCGCTTCGGCGGCGAAGAATTCCTCATGCTCCTGCCGAACACCGACAAAGCCGGCCTGCTGGCGGCGGCCAAGCACCTGCACAGCCAGGTCGCGCAACACCTGCTCGGCCCGGGTGGGCCGGTAACCATGTCGATCGGCGGCGCCATTCTACGCACCGGTGAGGACTGGGAAAGCTGGCTGCTACGGGCCGATCAACGCCTCTATCGCGCCAAGGCCGCGGGCCGCAACTGCACCGTTGCCGACGACGCCTCGCAAGCCCTTCCACCCGTGCTGTCGAACCTGTTCTAAGCGTGGCGAACGACGTCAACGCCACGCTGTAACAAACGGACAACTGCCCAGTCTATTCAGCACACTCCCCCCACCTGGGAATCGCGATGAAACGACGTAACTTTATCCGGGGCCTGGCCCTGCTTCCCGCCCTGCCGTTGCTCGGCAGCCATGCACCCTCGAGCCTCGCCGCGGCCATCAGCGGCGCGACCAGCGTTACCCCGCTGGACAAACCGCACAGCGCCTGGCGCGAACTGCTGTCGCCGCAGGCCTATGCGGTGCTGTTCGAAGAAGACACCGAACGCGCGGGCAGCAGCCCCTTGAACCATGAGAAACGCAGCGGCACCTACGTCTGCGCCGCCTGTTACCTGCCGCTGTTCGACAGCCAACACAAGTACGAAAGCGGCACCGGCTGGCCGAGCTTCACCCAGCCGATCGAAGGCCATGTCGGCCTCAAGAGCGACCGCACACTGTTCTTCCCGCGCACCGAGTATCACTGCGCCCGTTGCGGCGGGCACCAGGGCCATGTGTTCGACGACGGCCCGAAACCGCGCGGCGAGCGTTGGTGCAACAACGGTCTGGCGCTGCGCTTTATCGTCGCGGGCGAAAGCCTGCCGGAATTGAGGAGTTGAGTATGCGCATGCCCTCGTTCACCCGCGCGCCGACTGTCGCCGCCGCGCTGATCCTCGCTTCGCTGCTGGTCGCCTGCGGGCAGAGTTCGGCGCAAGCCCCGAAAACCGCGGCCAGCGCCAGCGAAATACCGGCGAATAGTGCAGTCGCGGTGTTCGCCGGCGGCTGCTTCTGGTGCACCGAATCGGACTTCGACAAAGTCCCCGGCGTATTCGAAACCACCTCCGGCTATATCGGCGGCAACGTCGACAACCCCACCTACGAACAAGTGTCGGCCGGCACGACCGGGCATATCGAAGCGGTGCAAGTGCGTTATGACGCCAGCAAAACCAGCTACGCCAAATTGCTGGAAGCCTACTGGCCCACCATCGACCCCATCACCGCCAACGCTCAGTTCTGCGACCACGGCCCGCAATACCGCAGCGCGATCTTCTATGCCAACGCCGAGGAACAGGCCCAGGCCGAGGCGTCGAAAGCCGCGCTACAAGCCTCCGGGCGCTTCAAGCGGGACATCGTCACCGAGATTTTGCCGATGACGACTTTCTATCCTGCGGAGGACTACCACCAGGACTACTACCAGCGAAACCCGCTGCGCTACGCCTACTACCGCAACGGTTGCGGCCGCGATGCACGGCTGGAAAGGCTCTGGGGCAAAAAGCCCTGACCTGCTCGGCATCAGCTGGCGAAACGGCGGCTGATGCCGAAGTATTCAGCCGCTGATTCGAAGCGGCATTGCGCCTGCGCCTGGGTTAGTTTCACTACTTACCCGCTTCGCGAGCAGCCCCTATGCCTTCCTTGAAACCCCTGTTCAAACTGGCCACCTTCGTCGCCCTTGGCGGCTGGCTGCTGCTCGTCTGCCTGCCCTTCTGGCAGCTTGCCGACGAAGTGGTACTGGGCATCGCCGTGGTGCTGCTCGGGCTGATCTACAGTTGGCTGCTGATCGCCGCCATGCGCCAACGCCCCGAGCCCGGCAGCGGCAGACCGGGCTTCTTCAGCCTCAGCGGCGTACTGGCATTGCTGCGCCAACCCACAGCCGCACTGGCGGCCTGGGTGCATATCCTGGCGTTCGACCTGATGGTGGGGTTGTACATCCGCAGCGAAGGCACCATCGCCGGCATCAGCCATTGGGCGCTGCTGCCCTGCTACCTGCTGACCCTGATGTTCGGCCCCTTGGGCCTGCTGGCGTTTCTCGCGTTGCGTTGGTGGGTTGGCTTGGCGGCCTAACGGCTGCGCTGGTATTGCTGGCTACCCTGCCCCGGCAATGTCTGCACCTCATAACCGTTGGGATACTCGATGCTCTGACGAATAGCGCCGCGGCTTTCTACCGATTGGCTGCTTGAGTGGCTTTCATAACGCCTGAGCGTACCGTCGCCCGGCAAGCGTTGGCCGCCATACAGATTATGTTGCTCGTAGTGCTGCGAGCTGCCGATGCTGCCACTGGCACCTGGGCTGATGTAGGTTTTCGGGATGACACGAATCTCCTGTGGGGCCTGGGAGTCGGCATAAACCGGCGATACCAGCGCCACGCCGAGAATGACCAATAGGCGAACAAAAACTGTCATGGCAACCTCTGCATCATGCGATCTGGAGTGTGGCTACCTGCTCATTGCGTAGCTGGGTGAGCGAACAGAGCAACGCGCAATACCGACACCAGCCATAGCCTATAAGGGCAAAGACTACTTGAGCACTTCGCGAAAGAATAGCAGCTTGGCGAGCGCTTAAACCGGCACTGAAAGCATTAAATGAATAGGATACATGGCATACACCATCAGGCCCGTAATTAAACAGGCTGCCAGCGAAACACGCCCCAAGTAAGCCCTTAGATTGTTATTAAAGAAAGTAGCGATCAGAAAGGCGCCAATAAGCAGCGGCGAGACAAGCCAGCCAGGCCCGATGGAAAATGCCATAGCGGACCAAGCTGGAACACCGCCGTACATTGAGGCGAATACATTTTCAAATTGCCTAACAGTCACTTCCGAACAATACCAAGCGATCAAGGATTGGGCAGCAGCAAATAGTATCGATAGAAGTACGGCTATTATTTTCACTTTGATTACCTAGGATTGTCTTTAAGACAAATAACAAACTACAAACATCAACAATAAAGTTAAGGGAGTGTGTCAGCGCGCCCCAGTGAACGACCGATTAGATCAAGCCTAAATGGACGCACCATCGTATACCTGAAAAGGCAGCGCTGATGAATCCATTCCCTCTATGCATCCGAGATTTATGCGATAGTGACCTGGCTTTCTCATTGTTTGGTGAAATGGATAGATCCCACACTTGCTACAAAAGTGGTGCTTTGCAATGTGGCTACCGAATTCGTAGGTTGACAGAGAGCCTGGAGTTGCAGTGATAAGCAAATCATTAGGTGCCAAAATGAATGCACTCATAATGGCACCTTTTCGCTGGCAAATAGAACAGTTGCAGCGCAATCCGCTTTCAATGGTTGGGGCCGAGAACTCGAATTTTACTGCACCGCAATGGCAACTTCCCTTGTATTGCTGCATATAACCTCCTGCGTGATCGGACAGTTTAAGGGACGCAAGCGAAGCTTGTGGGCGTTTTGGGTGAGAAAAACGAACAGCCTTGAACACTTGCCCAGCTGCGCGAACGACAGAGTGGCCAGGGCTAAAAGCCCAAAACAGGCCAGATATACGAATGCAACCGCGCTGACGACAGGCTCGAAAAGCTATTCCTCACCGCTTGCGGGGAGAGTCCATATACAATTGTTATGCTGCTCAAATTTCTGATTGGTAATTTAGAATTGTTATGTTATGCATTTTTTGGAAGCCGAAATTTTCCCAGTGCAGTGGAGTACCACTGGCCTAAATATTTTACCCAAATAGAGCTAAATGATGTCTTGGTTTGCTCATTATAATAAACTGAGTATTCAACTTTTATTGCTGGATTAGAACCGTATAATTCTGATTTTGGATGAAACTCCGCAATTTGAAAAGCTCCCAATTCTGCAGTTTCGATTGAAGCTAAAAAATCTGTGATTGAATCTATTGTCAGCTGAGGCTCATCGGTTCGCTCCCGCTCTCGTTTCTCGCGTATGGCCGGCAAGATAAGATCATATAGCGCGGCAGCATCCCCTGTGACTTCAGCCTGAATCTGTTCTTGAATTCGGGCTTCAATTTCTATTTTGTAATTTTCTGGTGGCTTCATTTTTTTGATTAGGCATAACGTTGTAGGTAAGGGGCGCTGCGCGGCGCTTTATCGCGCAGCGTCCAGAGGGAGCGGCCTTGACCGCGGTGTTAGGCCGAGTGCTGGATTGCACGTTATTTCCCTGCTCTGTCCTTGATAAGCTCACGGCAACGATATGCAAGCCAGTGGTTTTTGTCAGCCAATCCTGAAAGCACTGCTTCCATCTCGTGTTCGTCGATAAACGGGTAGACCTCCAAATGAAGGGCAATACGCAGTTTTCGGTTGTCTAGGCCCTCTCGAAGCCAGTCTTCAATGGCGCGCGTGACGCTTGCGCCATTGTCGTTGGTGCGCCACGCAAGCAGGTCGAACAGGTCACAAACTACTTCGTAACGCACAGAACGGGGAATTTCGCTATACAAACGGTCTGCGAGACCATCCTCGCCAAATTCCTCAACTAACGCGGACAAGACGTCCTCATCAAGCGATTTCCAGCCGCCCTCATCTCGACTCAGGCAAACCGTGTCGATTGCTTGCGCTACCAGTGGGTGCATGAGAGGCCTAACGTTTGGTTAAGGGGCGGGCTTTAGCCCGTCCCAGTGAGCGAAGCGAACGATTTGAACCAGTTGTTATGCTTACCAAGGACTCTTGCCGATAACAAGGACGGCTTTTTCACCGACTTTTTCATCAAGTTTTTTTGCAAGAGTTTCGATGAACTGCTTAAGTGATGTAACTTTTTGCTTTGTTATTGCTTCTTTCTTGCCGTGAGCAATCTTATTTCTTGTTTCCAAGTAACCTGTTAGGCGTGACTTTACAGACTTGTTGTCACATTTCTGCCAGCTGATTGAGTCCATGACTTCGTATATAGCTAGCCCTGAAAACATTTGATTGATGACATTTACATGCGGATTGCTGCGCGGCGGTTTGATTAGTTTTATGACAGCTGTAGGATCGTTTGCCTTACCCTTTAGAATTACAGCTCCTGCCTCTGCATGGAGGTCATCTACGAAGCCTTGGAAATGTGCGGTTAGTAGCACAAAAGCAGCTCTATTAATTGCATCTACCTCTTTGGGTTTTCCGCGGCCAGGGTCAGTTACTAGCGCATGCATGACCGAAGATATTTTGGCGAGCTCTCCACCGGCCTTTTGAGCCGCAGACTCTGCATTATTAAATTTCGTAATGGCAGAGTGCGCCTTGATCAATTGATCGATATCTTTTAGGCGCTCATGGAGGCTGCTCAGTGCTTTAGATGTCATCGGATTTCCTTATGCATAACTATAAATATAGACACCAATTGGTGCATAACCTGCCGAACGGGACTGGTGGATAACATTCCTTGTCCTTTCTGGCGAGCGCTCTAGCCTGGGCCTTGCAGCGGCCGAATGACCCTATAAGGGAGTTATACACCATGGACGGAAAGCCCCGGTTGCTCGCGCAGATGCGCGAGCAGATTCGTCCGAACACTACTCTATTCATGCCGAATGCGTCTATTGAGAATGGGGAATGGCCTTAACTGCACAGCCCTGCATATGCAGGCTGGATAGGCCGACTGGAAGATCTATATTCAAGGCCACAGGCTTTCAAGCGAAGCCGGCTGGGTGGCTGTGTCTAGGGGGTAGAAGATTCGAGGCTAATCGCGGTCTTCTGCTGGGCCAGCTGCAAACATAGGCAGCGTGCATTTCTTTGATAAGCCTTTGTCCCGCATAGCGCTGTACGGAAATGTGTACGATTCGCGCTGCTGATCAGCCTTCAAAGTAAAAGGGGCCGTTATAAACGGCCCCCTTTTACTCAGCTTCGAGCCGATTATTCCAACACAGGACGTGCGTTAACAGCCTGTACGGGGCGGTTGTTGTGATGATGAATCACATGCAGGAACTGATCTATTTGTTCTTTGGATGCGGAGATCGGTTGTTTCATTACCAGCCAGCGCACGCCTTCAGAGCAAGGCGGTGTGGTCAGCGAACCATTGAAGCGGTAGTAGTCGCGCTTAGCAGGCAGGATTTCCAGGGGGGAGATATCTGACGACAGCGCTACTTTTTCGCCCTTCTTCGGCATTTGCGCCCAGGCTTTTGCAAGTGCCTTGTTTGCCTCTCCTTCGGTAACCATCACGGCGACTACGGCCAGGTTGCCATTCTTATCGGCATGGACGAGATGCCCTTCCATGGGATAGGACTTGCCATGTATCTGATTTTCGCTCGGCACATGGAAGTGGAATTGTTTCAATTCGAATTCGATGTCATCGACGGTGATGGTGCTGCCCGGGGTAGCGTTTACCTGAACGGTGTGGCCGTTATTGAGAATCTCCGAACTGCCAGCCTTGTAGTTGAAAACAATGGGCTTCAGTTTGGCATCGATAAAGCCAGTCAAGTTGATCGGCGACTGATTGCTCCCGGCACATGAGCTGTACTCGGGGCTGAGTTTTGCCCAGTTATCGGGCCCTGCGTCGCCAGTGTAGTCCCAAGCGGCGCCATCACTGGAAAATGCGAAACTTGAAAACAACAACATACCGGCTGCAATCAATGCTCTTTTCATGGTTCTACCTCGTGAATGCCTTATCGACGGAAGCGGCACGATAGAAGGACGGGCGTTAAGAACACGTTAAGAATCGCGCACTATCGGAAACGTCAGGACGAAGCGAGTGCCCCCTGCTTGCGGAATTTCCAGGCGTACGTCCCAGCCGACATGGTCGACCACACGTTTGACGATCGACAGGCCCAGGCCAGTGCCTTCGTGTGCCGGCAAGTCGTCGCCGTGGACAAATCGTTCGAACAGCCGCTCGCGCACCTTCTGGGGAATGCCCGAGCCAGTGTCTTCAATCACCAACCGACCAGCAGCGAGCTGAACCAGGACCTGGCCCTGCTCGGTGTGTCGACAGGCATTGCGCAGCAGATTGCCGATCACGATGCCAGCCAGCTCGGGCCGCACATGGACCGAGACCTCCTCGCTCCAATCCAATCTGCATTCGACCGGTTTGCCGTGCAACAGAGGCCGGCAGCGCTCGATTTCCGACTTGATGATGCTGTTGAGAACGATGCGTGGCGCATCCAGAGATTCGGGAACACGCGCAAGCAGGAGCAATGCACTGACCCCTTGCGCCGCTTCGGCCGCGACGCGCCGGATGCGTTCCGCCGTGGCCAGTTGTGCCGGGCGGTCGGCCAGCTGCGCGGTCAGTACCTCGGCTGCGCCTAACATGATGGTCAAGGGCGTGCGTAGCTCATGGCTGACATCGCCTGTGAACAGTCGCTCGCGCTGCAAAAACTGTTGGAGTTCGTCGGTGCGCTTGGCGAAGGCGCGCGCCAAGATACCGATTTCGTCTTGCGCGGAAAGGGAAGGCAATTCAGTCGGCCCGGCGTTGCGACCGACCGCTTCGGCAAGCGCCGCTACCGGGGCGATTATCCGCTTAGCGCACACTACCCCGAGTACAGCGGCGAGCAGCAGACTGACGGCAAAGCCGATTGCCAGAGACAGGAGAATCACCAGTTCCGTGTGCTCGAGTTCGTCGACCTCCTGCACCACCGCGTAGCGGCTGGAGCCGTGATCGCGTAGCAGCACATGCACGTGTCGATTGCCGAGCCCCACTTCATGGGAACCGGCGGGTAGCTGGCGCAACTCGGCGGGAATCCTGTCGTCGATCATGAAGCGTATGTCCGGCGGCGCATCCGGCATGCGCCCACCCGGCTGGAGTTCGATCAACCTGTCCGCCATCTTGGACAAGCGCGCATCGATTACCTGCTCTTCGATGACCTCCACCGAAATATAGGAAACCAGGCTGAAGGCGCCGGCCACTATGACCGCCAACAGAATATAGGTGAGCGAAATACTCTGTTTGAGCGAAAGTCTAGGTTTCACCGGGTGCCGCCAGTCGATAGCCGGTGCCCGGCAGGGTCAGCAGCATGGGATAGGGAAACGGCTTGTCGAGCACCTGACGCAAGGTATGGATATGGGTACGCAAGGCATCGCTATCCGGCGGGCTATCGCCCCAAACCTCACGCTCGACCGCTTCACGCGTCATCAGTGTCGGTGCGGCACGCATCAGCGCGGTGAGTATCTTGTAACCCGTCGGCGTCAGGTCGAGCAACTGCCCGGCACGTGTCACCCGGCCGGTGCCCGCGTCCAGCCGCAGCTCGCCGAAGCTCAGCACCGATTGCACATGCTCGTTGCGCGAGCGGCGCACTAGAGCCTTCAGGCGCGCATCCAACTCGGGGAGGGAATAGGGCTTGACCAGGTAATCGTCGGCGCCGACCTCGAAACCCGTCAATTTGTCGTGTTCCGTATCGCGCGCGGTCAACATCAGGATCGGCGTCGCCAGCCGATATTCCTGGCGGAGCGTTCGGCATACCTCCACGCCATCCATGCCCGGCAACGACAGATCGAGAATGATCGCGTCGTGAAAGGCAGCCGTTGCGCGGGCCACACCGGCATTGCCATTGCGCACCACATCCAGCGTATAGCCGAGTGGTTCCAGATATCCGAAGAGGTTCGCGATGATATCCGGGTTGTCCTCGACGATCAGCACATGCATCAGTTTCCCGTCCATCTTCCTATACCGTACTCGGCCTGACTGCTATGAGGGGAATGCATGATTTTGGCTCATTATCATGCGGATCTGCCAGGCAAGCCCCTGCCCTTTCCATTCAGCAGTTCGGCTATTTGAGAACCATGACAGGAAAACAATGATCGTCCGTTTAATTGTTCGGCGTCCATCTGGGCGCCTTTTTAGCTAACTCATTGTTGTGAGTGCCAAAAAAAACCAGTTATTCAACCACTTCCGAGCCCGCCGGTAGGGGGCACCCTACCGACATCATCATTAGGCTTACTTAAATTCAGTATTCCCCGATAGGCACTGTGTCTTGGCACCTTCATCATAAGCCACTGTTTCGACATTACTGATTCCGAATACGGAAAAGCTAAGCAGTGTCGCTAACGGGTTGATTCACTCGAATGGCTTGGATGTCGGCTCATGGCTTTTTCTTGGGATAACGAGTGACTCCCCCGGGCATTGAAAGGGGAGGTGTGTATGTTTGAGTCATGTTCGTTTAGCCGTCCGGGACATTCCGGACGAGCAGCTATCGATACGTCCTGGTGGCCTGTATTGGGTGGCGTCGACCGCATCGACGATGCCGAAAACCCTGGCGGTACAGGCGTGATGGCATTACCCGCGCAGCATCGGGCGCCCTTGGTATGGCCAGCCTGCGCCGATTCGGCGATATCGCCGCCATGGTGGATGGCGCTTTCTATTCGTTCCCGTTCGCTTGGCGCAGCAATGGCCTGGGGTAGCCCCTTGAGCGATAGCTGGCGATTGCCGTGGCGCGACCTTGGCCACAGGACTTCACGCAGTCAACCGCCACCATCGGGAGATGGCGGTAGAGGAGTTCGATAGATGGTGCGAGACAATCCCAACGTCGTATCCCATAAGCATTCATTGACCACACGCGCCCTGCGCCTTGCTGTAATACGCATTGGTCTGGTGTCCCTGGCCGCGGGGGCGATTTCCTACCACGTCAATTCATCCTCGATCGAGCGAGAAGTGACTGGGCAACTGCTGCTGTCTACCGAGCAATCCTTGCAACGCGAGTCCTTGCCGTTTCGTGAAATCAAGGACCTGCAGCAGAACTTCCTCATGGAGTTCAAGGAGACTCTGAGCCGTCCGGGCATGGAGGCCACGCTGGTCAACGACTTTCGACAGATTTTCTATCGTCACGAGGATGGTTCTTATACGCAACGTCCGCAGCTGTTCGAAGGCCAGCCGCTGGCCGACGGGCGGCGTTTTGCTGGAATGTCGGCGACCTACGCGCCCGATATTGCGCCCGACGAAAACACCCAGGCGCGATTTGCCCTGTCGTATCTGCTATCCCACAAGTACGGTTCGAGCGCCAAGGGCCGGTTGTTCAACTTCTACGGCGTGGTGCCGGAAAAAGGCTTCCCCATCTACCAGGAGGCCGATATCGCCAAGGTGTTCACCTACTCGGGGCCGGACGCCCTGGAACTTGAAACCTATGAATTCTATGCGCGGGGTTTCGGTACGCCGGCAAACGACACGCTGTTTACTCGCATGTATTGGGACTACTCCAATAACGCCTGGATGACGACCGTCGCTACCGCCGACGTGGCCGATGCCTCTGGAAAGCACGCTATTCTGGCCTGTGTCGATGTGCTGCTTGATGATCTGATGGAACGGATTGCCAAGCCCGCGATACAGGGTGCGTACAGCTCACTGTTCATCGCCGACGGGGACGGCACGCTGATTTACCATCCCACCGCGATGGAACAGGTCAAAAGCACCGCGGGCGAGGCGTCCATCCGCTCGCTCAAGATGGCTAAGGATTACCCGCTGCTCGACGCCGTTGCTGGTCTCACGCCTGGCCAGGCGCGAATCGTCCAGACAGAGGACAACATCGTCGCGATGGGTTTCATTCCCGAGACCCCCTGGGTGCTTGCCGTGCACTATCCGCGGACGCTGATGACACCGGCCATTTACGACAACTTGGTTATCGTCGTCGCTCTCGGTTTGCTGACCCTGCTGGTGGAAATTTTTATCCTGCGATCCATTTTGCAAAAGCAGGTGGCCCTCCCACTGTTCCGGTTCGTCCAGGCTACACGGCTCTTGGGCGTCGGCAAGACGCGCCTGTGCCCTGAGCACCTCCCCATCCAGTCCGAAGACGAAATCGGTGAGCTGGCCCGTGCCTTTGCCAAAATGGCCGAGCGGGTCCAGGACGCACAGGAGCATCTGGAACTCAAGGTACAAGAGCTTACACGTCAGACCAGCCACCTGACTGCGATTGCCAAGGAACGTGAGCGTGCCGAGACGTTGCTGCTGGCCCGCGAGCAGGAATTCCGGGCCTTGGTGGAAAACACCCCCGATGTTATCTCACGCTTTGATCTGCAGTGCCGTTGCCTCTATGCAAACCCCGCAGCGCAAAAAGTACTTGGCCATTCGCTGGACTTCCTGCGAAACAAGAATTTGCACGAGGTTTTCCCGGATTCGGATGTAGCGCGCTTCTTTCAGCACAAGCTCGAACATCTTATCGGTACGAATAACGCGTCCGAAGAAGAAGTATCGATCAGCATCCCGGTAAAACGGCGCACGGAGATTGCCAGTTACCAAGTACGCCTGGTGCCGGAACGCGATCAACACGGGGCATTGGTGAGTATCCTTTCCGTCGGACGCAACGTCAGTGCCATGCATGCAGCCGAACAGCGCCTCAAGGAGTCCCATGCACAACTGCGCCAGCTATCCACTCACCGGGAAGCCATGCGTGAAGAAGAGCGTAAACGCATCGCGCGGGAAATCCATGACGAACTGGGCCAGCAACTCACCGCGCTGCGCATGGGCCTTTCGCTACTGCGCCTGCAATTCGGCGAAGGCCAATCGTTATTGGTAGAGCGGATCCAGATATTGATGGGGCGGATCGACGAAATCATTCAAGTCGTTCGCAACGTCGCCACCGCCTTGCGGCCCTCATCCCTCGATATGGGGTTGACGTCAGCACTCGAATGGTTGGTCTCCGAGTTTTCGAACAACACTGGCATCACCTGTCGGCTCAGGGCACCCGAGGCCAGACTGGAGCTGGATGACGAGCGCGCCACTGCGGTCTTTCGTGTCATCCAGGAATCGCTGACCAACGTCGCCCGACATGCGCAGGCGAGCCGGGTGGACATTCACCTGGAATGTTCTACCGAACACGTCCTGATTAAAGTCGCCGACAATGGCAAAGGCTTCGATCCAAGTCAGTTGCCCAAGGGCACGCTGGGAATGCTCGGCATGCATGAGCGCGGACACATGCTCGGCGGAACGGTGACCATCGACAGCACCCCGGGGCGGGGAGTCTGTGTGCAGGTGTGTATTCCCTTTCAAATAGACCCCGAAACCCCATGATCAAACTAATGATCGCCGACGACCACGCCGTCATGCTTGAAGGCTTTAAGCAATTGTTCGCACTGCCCGGTGATGTTCAGGCGTGGCCGCAGCGGAAAACGGCGTCCTGTAGCTGAAACGAAAACGACGGAACGCCAAAACGAGAAAACCTGCCAGAAGGCAGGTTTTTCGGGGGGTTCAGAGACTTTGCTGGCTTTCTCTGGAACTTCAAATGGTGCCGGAGATAGGAATCGAACCTACGACCTTCGCGTTACGAGTGCGCTGCTCTACCGACTGAGCTACACCGGCACGGGTGCCGGCGTATTATTCAACGTTGCTAGGCGAGGCTCAAGCGGGTTTTACCAACCAGGCAAGCGGAATCCCTTACTTGTCGACCAGTTCGATACGGTCTTCGTGGATCAGGATGCGGCCCTGCTTGTACAAACCGCCGATGGCCTTTTTGAAGTTGCCTTTGCTCACGCGGAACAGCGCGCTGATGGCTTCCGGCGAGCTTTTGTCATTGAGGGCGAGCACCCCGCCCTGCTCGCGCAGTTTGCCGAGGATCTGCTCGCCGAGGCTGCTCGCGGCCTCCTGGCCGACCGGCTGCAAGCTCAGGCTGATCTTGCCGTCGACGCGCACTTCTTTGATAAAGCCCTTTTCCTGCATACCGCTGCGCAGGAACTTGAACAGTTCGTTCTTGTGAATCAGGCCCCAGTGCTTGCCGTTGATGATCGCCTTGAAACCCAGGTCGGTGGCATCGGCCACCAGCAGGTCGACTTCCTGGCCGGCCTTGTAGGTGGCGGGCAGGTTATCGAGGTAACGATCCAGGCGCGCGGTGGCGGTGATGCGCTTGCTGCGCTTGTCGAGAAACACATGCACCACGCAGTAGTCGCCGATCTGCAGCGGACGCTTCTCTTCGGAATGCGGCAGCAGCAGGTCTTTCGGCAAGCCCCAGTCGAGGAACAGGCCGACGCGGTTGATATCCACCACTTTCAGACTGGCGAATTCGCCGACCTGAACTTTAGGTTTTTCCGTGGTGGCGATCAGCTTGTCGTCGCTGTCGAGGTAGATGAATACGTTGAGCCAGTCTTCCACCTCGCTCGGCGTGTCCTTGGGAATGTAACGCTTGGGCAGAAGTATTTCGCCATCCGCGCCGCCATCCAGATACAAGCCGAAGTCGGTGTGTTTAACGACTTGCAAACTATTCATTCGTCCAATTACAGCCATGGTGCCCACCCTCGTTGCGAGGCCGGCATTCTACCTGAGTTACCGCCGGGTTTCTCGGCCTCGCTCGCTGGAGGTAGAACCCCGTTCGCACCGCACCCACGCCCCACCCCACGAAAAAAATAGCGACGCACCCGACAAACGACGCAATGCCGATATGCCAAGACTAAACAACAACTTAAGCGGCCTATTGGCCATATATAACGGCATATCGCCGATTATTCGCATGATATAAAAGCGACATCGGCCATTATCAACCAAGCAATTGTCAAGTAATTCGCGTACAATCCCCGACCAATTTAATTTTGAAAAAGGTTAATGACTGCCATGCGCGTAAAAGCCTCCAACAGCAAGCCGAAACCCGCCCCAGCCGTTGAAACCAGCGCCTCGATCGATGCGCAGGTCGCGGCCTTTCTGAAGTCCGGCGGCGAGATCCAGCAGATCGCCAAGGGTGTCAGCGGTCAGGTCTACGGCACGTCCAAGCAAATCACCATCGGCAAGAAGTAATCTCGCCTATCGAGCCCCACAGCGCTTTGCCGTTTCTACAAAGCGCTGGGTCGCCTCCCGCTACTCCCCTCCCCGCTTCACTACAAATTTATTTCTCCGCTGAATTGGCTGGCGCTACTAGCGTCTAAGCACAATCATGTTTCAAAATCATGAACGGCCGTGATTCACGGTATTCCGCGCGCATTGCTAGCGACTAGCTCAGGAGTTGTTGTGCGATTTTTCAGCCATTGGCTGCGCCACCCCGTTGTGCCTGCACTGGCGCTGGGGTTTCTGTTAATAGCTCTGCCCCTGGCCAGTCGTTTCGCTTTGGGCTGGGGACATCCTTTCGGCCTGCTCTCCGATGTGGCCATCGGTAGCCTGCTGCTGGTGCTGCTGCATCGACGCGGCTGGCTGCTGAGCGTGCCGCTGTTGCTGATCTGGTGCCTGTTCACCCTGGGGACCGTCGAACTGGTCAACGCCGTCGGGCGTATGCCGGAGTTTGCCGATCTGCACTACTTGACCGACCCGCAGTTCATCAGTCTCTCGACCGGAGGCAGCGGCCTGAGCCAGCCGTTATTGGCATTGGCCCTGGGACTTTGCCTGGTGTGCTATGGCGTCGCACGCTGGGGCCAGAGCGAGCCCAAACCTGCGCTCCGCGCTGTGTGGCTGATCCCTGGATTGGCGCTGCTGATCGGCCACGCGGCCCTGCAATACCGTGCCCCCAGCGACGCCGACCAATGGCTGCAATTCAACCTGCCGCATAAATTGCTGGCCGAGGGCCTGAGTGCGGCCCAGCGGCAAACCGAGGACTGGCTGGACGCCGGCTCGCCGGAAAGCCCGCCGGATATCCACGACCTCACCGCGCTCGACCTGCAGGGCACACCGCTACTGGCCCAGGCCGGTAAGGCGCGCAATGTGCTGATCGTAACGCTGGAAGGGGTTCCCGGCGCCTATATCGAGGCCAGCCGCAAGGCCATCGGCAGCAGCTATCAGCAAGCGCCGATGCCCAGACTGAGCGCTTGGGCCGAGCGCGGCATGCTCACCCCCGATTACGTGTTGCACAGCCACCAGACCATTCGCGGCCTCTACGCCATGCTCTGCGGTGATTACAGCAAACTCGACTCCGGCACGCCGAAAGGCATCGAACTGCTCAACAACCCCGAACGCAGTGAGCAATGCCTGCCGGCACAATTGCGCGAAAACGGCTTCAGCACCCATTACCTGCAAGGCGCGGGGCTACGTTTTATGGCCAAGGACCAGATCATGCCGCGCATGGGTTTCGACAAGACCCTCGGCCGCAGCTGGTTTCGCAACGAGCCCTATCTGGAATTCCCTTGGGGCATGGACGATAAGGCCTACTTCGAAGGAGCCCTGGGTTATGTGCAACAACTGCGCAAGCAGAAAAAGCCCTGGATGCTGACCCTATTGACCGTCGGCACTCATCAGCCCTACTCGGCGCCGGCCGACTACCTCGCTCGCTTCCCGACCGCCAAACAAGCGGCCATCGCCTACCTCGACGATGCCGTGGCGGATTTTCTGCAAGCGCTGCAAGACCAAGGCGTACTCAAGGACACCCTGGTCATCGTCACCTCCGATGAATCCCATGGCCTGGAGAACGTTCGCCTGGCTTCGGCCTGGGGCTTCAACCTGCTGCTCGCCCCCGAACAGGCGCAATTGCCGGCACTGAAAAGCGGTGTTTACGGCCATGTCGATTTAACCGCCTCGGTGCTCGATTACCTGGCTCTGCCGATGCCGACAGATATCGCCGGGCGTTCGTTGCTGCGCGATTACGCGGGCGGGCGGCCGATGATTTCCTACACCAACGGTTTGCTGCGCGAACACGACGGCCAGGGCACTTTCACCGAATGCGATTTCCGTCAGGTCTGCCGCCAGTACGCCAGCCCGGGGTTCATCGCCGACAGTGCGCGCTATCTGCGCCGGCTCGGCGGCCGTATGGCGCGTCTGCTCAGCCAGCGTGCCGAATTGCTCGATCAATCTTTACGCGCGGGCAAGCCCGACTCGCAGTACCAGTTCGCCCAACGCACGCCGATCAAGCTCAAGACCAGCGCCGGCGACGATTGGGCCGACAACCTGGTCGGCGCCCAGTACCTGGAACTGCCCAAGGGCACCCGCACCCGGGTCAGCCTGAAAATACGCGCCGTGCGTCTGGACCGGCAAGGCGCCCAGTTGCAGCTGAAAACCAAGGAATACGACCGCGACTCGCTGGTACCGCTACCGGTCTTGCCGCTGCTGACCCGCGATCGCCCCGTCGAAGTCAGCTTCGCCTTCGACAATCTCGCGGCGCGCAAGGCGTTTTCCTTCCATCTGCTGGGCCAGGGGCGCGGCAGTATCGAAATCGTCGATTTCAGTGTCGTCAGCGAGCCGCTCGAAGAACGCTTGCTCGCGGCGCAAAAGAATATCGAGGAGAGCCAGGCGCTAATGCCCTGATCGCGCTATTGCGGCTTTAGCAGGCCCAGGCGCAGCAAGCGGCCATTGGCCTCGTCGGTCAATACGTAGAGGTAACCGTCGGAGCCCTGGCGCACATCGCGGATGCGCGCGCCCAGCTCTTCGAGCAGACGCTCTTCATGCACGACCCGCTCGCCGTCCAAGTCCAGGCGGATCAGCGCTTGGCCAGCCAATGCGCCGATAAAGAGATCGCCCCGCCACTCGGGGAACCGCTCCGCGCTGTAAAACGCCATGCCGCTGATCGCCGGCGACTTCTTCCAGACATACAGGGGCCGCTCGGTCCCCGGCACCCACTCGCCTTCGGCTTCGGGAATCGCCAAGAACGAATAGTTGATGCCATGGGTGGCAAGCGGCCAACCGTAGTTCTTGCCGGGCCGGGGAATATTGATCTCATCGCCGCCACGCGGGCCGTGCTCGTGAACCCAGAGTTCGCCGCTCCAGGGGTTGAGCGCCGCGCCCTGAGGGTTGCGATGGCCATAGGACCATATCTCCGGGCGCACCCCGGGCCGGCTGACAAAGGGGTTGTCGCGCGGCACCTGGCCATCCGCGTGCAGACGCACCACCTTGCCCTGCAGCTTGTCGAGGTGCTGCGCAGTGGGTCGCTCGTTGTTTTCGCCGAGGGTGACGAACAGATCGCCGTCACGGTCGAACACCAGCCGCGAGCCGAAGTGCACCCCCGTGGAGAGTTTCGGCGCCTGCCGGAAAATCACCGTGAAATGCTCCAATTGGCGATTGTCCGCGGACAACCTGCCATGCCCGACCGCGGTACCGGCGCGCCCCTCGTGACCGCCTTCGGCATAGGCCAGGTAAACCAGGCGGTCATTGGCGAAATCCGGCGACAGCGCGACATCGAGCAAACCGCCCTGCCCCTTGGCATAGACCTCGGGCACACCCTCGATGGGCTCGGATATCGCGCCTTGGTAACCGACCAGGCGCAAACGTCCCGGCCGTTCGCTCACCAACATGCCTTGGGCATCTGGCAGAAAGGCCAACGCCCAGGGATTTTCCAGCCCCGTTGCCAGCGTCTCGACCTGCAATCGGCCCTGCTCGCTCGGTAGCTGCAGGCTTTCAGCCTGCGCCATGGATGCCGCCGATACCGCCACCACCCACAACCCGATACAAGCCACTAGCTGTCGATAGGCCACACGTTTCTCCTTCGCCGGCTTACCGCCAGCGTTCAATAGCTCTCGTACTTGCGCTCGATCGCCCCGTACTCGCCGCTCTCGCGCAATGCCGCCAGGCCCTTATCGAATCGATCGCGCAAAGCCCGGGAAACGAAGCCGACACGGTAAGCGGTCGGTTCGAACAGAGGATACGACGTCAGCGGCTGGCTGACGTCCACCTGATCGCCGACCTCGCGATTGAAATAGCGGAAGATTCGCATATCGCCGACCACCACATCGACACGGCCACTATAGAGCAAGCGGTTACGGGCGATCTGGTGCGCCTCTTCGCGATAGCGCGGATGGTTTTCCACCACCTGCGCATACTCGCTACCGAGCAAGAAACGCGCACGCTGAAAAGCGCTCAGCGAATAGTGCGCCAGATCGGCTATGCGCTCGATCCTGAAGCCCCGTTCGCGCAAAGCCAGCGCAACGTTCTGGTAATGGATATAGGGTTCGGAATAAAAACCCTGCACGCCGCTGCGCTCATTGGTGGTGGCAATCGCATCGATCTGCCCACGGCGCAGCAATAAATGCAGACGCTCCATCGGCGCATACAACACCTCGACGGCGAACCCGGCCTTGGCTGCAGCAGCGGTGACGATCTCGAACTCCAGGCCTCTGGCCTCGTCCTCGAACACATAGGGCGGCTTATGCGTGCCGAAACCGAAGCGCACCGGCGCCGCGATGGCCGCCAGGCTGGAGCACAGTAATAGCAGTGCGGTTAACCACTTCATGCCAATACCTTAAACGGGGCAGCGTCGGTTGTCGGCAATTGAAAGTCGCCTATCAACCTAGTGAAAAACCGACTGAACATCTATCGAACTTGGACACTCATGCGCAGGCGCAACCCACGCCGAAGCTTCCTCGCGCCATAAACTGCGGGGTAGACGGAAAACAACCGAATCCGATGTTCTACGCAGCGGGCGTTATCGAGCCGGGCAAGTTCTTAGTATGGTGCACGCTTAAGGTAAGGCCATCTGCCTGTATGCCTCCTCTCCATGATGCCCCCCGGCAATCCGTTTCCGGGGGTAGCGATGAGCCAATTTCGGCGACTGAGTTCCAGATGCCGAATGACTGCGTTTCACAGCGAGCCGTGCTGTGCGTCACGACTCGCCGACCACCCATCACACCAGATTCGCCTCGCTGGCCACTTCGTCGAACACTTCCGGCACCAATGCCGCCGAGCCTTTTTGCTCGAGAACCTCGCGAGAGTGTTCGCCGCCGGGAATGCTGCTGTCGATCATGCTCAATAACTGCAAGCCGCGTTCGGTCAATACGAAATTTTCACCGTTGCCGCCTTCCTCTTCCGGCCGTGGCGCGATAAACCCGCCGTTGAGCAACTGCGCTTCATATTCGGAAGCCTGTGCTTTAAGCCGATCAAGATCGTCGGTGTGCTCGCCGGCGCGCTCCAATTCCTGTGCGAGCTGTTCGGCATAGGCGCGTGGAGCGAAACTCTTGCCCGCCGAGTTTTGCACTTCGTGCAGTAACCGCTCGATAAGATCCCAGTGATAAGACATGCCATTTTCTCCCTTGTGTTTAGACAACAGAAAACACTGCGCTTGGCTATGCGGCAGTTGAACGGCGCGCGGCAACCCTCGCCACGCTTTCGCATATTCGCGACAGCGCCGAACGTGGAGCCTCTCGATGCCCCGGCTCCATCGAATTCGACCCCCGGCACGGGCTTAAGGTTCGAGCCTGTTGCTCACTGAACTTTCCCGCACTGGCGGCAATCAACCGAACGGATAGCCCTCTTCGAATTGCGAGGTGGTAACCATGCACATTCGCCCAGGCCTTTGCGCCGCACTGTTGTTATCGACCCACACCCTGGCGTACGCCTCCTGCACCTTGGAGGAAGCGACGGCCAAGGCCGAACTTCTAGCCAACAAGATTGACGCCCTGACCCTCGACGATCCGCAACGCGCCGCACAGCTACGCCAGGAGCTCAAGGCTCTGTCACCGGAGACCTCGGCCCAGGAACTGCAAGACAGCTGCGAGGCCTATGACCAACGCTTGCGCGAACTCGAAAAGATCGGCGAGGAAATCGGCGCGGCGGACGAATAACGCATAGCAGGCCATTTTCAACGCGGGTTCGCCCACGCGGATAGGTTCTCAACCGCCTGATAGCCGATCACCGGGATCGATAACAGGGGATTCGTCGCAACGCTGCCAGGCAGGTCTAGACTCTATCTCCAGCCTAATCATCACCCTCCTGGAGAATCTTCATGCTCAAAGCCGAATACCAAACACGCGGCCCGGTGCCCTACGAGTCCATTGCCGCCGTCGAGTTGCAGCTCCCCGAGCTCGCCGAAGGTCAAGTGCGGGTCAAGGTACTGGCGGCGCCGATCAACCCATCCGACGTCCTTACCCTGACCGGCGAATACGGCATGCTGCCGCCATTGCCCGCGGTTGGCGGCAACGAAGGCGTTGGCCGTGTGGAGGAAGTGGGACCAGGCGTCGGCCAGTTGAAAGTCGGCCAGATGGTCCTGCTGCCGGTCGGTTGCGGCACCTGGGTCAGCCACCTCAACGCCGCGGCCAACAAACTGATTCCGTTGCCCGAAGCCGACCCGCAGCAATTGGCGATGATGACCGTCAACCCGCCTACCGCGTCCTTGATGCTCAGCGAATTCGTCGACCTCAAGCCCGGCGACTGGGTGATCCAGAATGCCGCCAACTCGGGCGTGGGCAGCTACCTGATTCAGTTGGCCAAGCTGCGCGGTTTCAAGACGATCAACGTGGTGCGCCGCGAGTCGGCGGTCGCCGGCGTCGAAGCCGAAGGCGGTGATCTGGTACTGGTCGACGGTGCCGACCTGGCTAAACGCGTGCGCGCAGCGACCGGCGGCGCGAGCATACGCCTGGGCATCGACGCGGTGGGCGGCGAGTCCACCGACCATCTGGCGGCGTGCCTCAGCGAGGGCGGCGTCTTGGTCAACTACGGCATGATGAGCCGCCAACCGTGCCAGGTATCACCGGCGTCCTTCGTGTTCCGCGATGTCAGCCTGCGCGGTTTCTGGCTGGCAAAGTGGTTCCAGAACGCCAGCCAGGCCGAGCAGATGAAGGTATTCGGCGAGCTGACCCAACTGATCGCCAGCGGCAAGCTGCACACCCGCGTGGCGGCGACCTACGACGTCAGCCAGATCAAGGAAGCCGTGGCCGCGGCCGCCAGCGGCGAGCGCGACGGCAAGATTCTGATCGTACCGAAGTAACGGGACGCGGCGGCCTGCCGGGCGCTTTTGTAGCCCGGATGTAATCCGGGGAAAGTCGGTGTATCCACCACAGCTCCCGGATTGCGCCGAGGCTATTCAGCCTCGTAGGGTGGATGACGCTTCACCCATCCACTAACTGCGATGGCGGATGAAAAGGCATCAGCTACGCGCCCCGATCCACCCTACAGAACTCCCGGATGCAATCCGGGGGGAAAGCGGTGCGTGCACCGCCGCTACCAACAACACCGCATAGCATCTTGTTGGGTTACGCGGCGGCCGACGGCGATGTCGCTACTCAAAATGC
Organism: uncultured Pseudomonas sp.; assembly: GCF_946886105.1. Next base: position 133,053 of record NZ_CAMPHV010000008.1, read on the forward strand.
GATAGTCGCCGCTAACCCGACCTACCCTAGGCGATACGTTGTGGGCCTTGCCCAAGAACATGGGAGCTACGGGTTATTCTGCTGCCGGCTTGCGGCGCTTCAACGGCGCCAACCCATCCTGGCTGACCAACACCGGCGCCTCGGCTTTCGGTTTGTTGATCGTGTTGCGTTTGCTCGGTGCCTTGGCGGCCGGCTTCTTGGCGATTTTCTTGCCGGTCTTGGGATCGACTTTTTTCTTCTTCGGCCCGACCGCTTTACCGGACGCCTTGAGGTTTTTCGGGCCCTGATAAATGCCTTTCAGATCCTTGATATTGCGGCGCTCGAAGCGTTGCTTGAGGTAGCGCTCGATGCTCGACATCAGCGCCCAGTCGTTATGACAGATCAAGGAGATCGCCAGACCTTCGGCACCGGCACGCCCGGTGCGGCCAATGCGGTGCACGTATTCGTCGCCGGAACGCGGCATATCGAAGTTGATCACCAGGTCCAGTCCCTCGACATCCAGACCGCGGGCGGCCACGTCGGTGGCCACCAGAACCTTCACCGCGCCCTGTTTGAGGCGGTCGATGGCCAGCTTACGGTCCTTCTGATCCTTCTCGCCGTGCAGCACGAACACCTTGACATCCTTGGCCACCAACTTGCCGTAGAGGCGGTCGGCCTGCACCCGGGTGTTGGTGAAGATGATCGCCTTCTCGTAGGTCTCGTTGGCCAACAGCCACTCGACCAGACGCTCTTTGTGGTGATTGTGGTCGGCGGTGATGATCTGCTGACGAGTGCCTTCGCTGAGCTGGCTGACGCGGTTGAGCTGCAAGTGCTGCGGCTCCTTCAACACCTTGTCGACCACCTCGCGCAGGGCGGCGCCGCCGCTGGTGGCGGAAAACAGCAGGGTCTGACGCGCGGCGTTGCACAGGCCGGCCAGACGCTGCACATCTTCGGCAAAGCCCATGTCGAGCATGCGGTCGGCTTCATCGAGCACCAGCACTTCGACTTCGTCGAGCAGCAGATTGCCGGCATTGGCGTGTTCAATCAGGCGCCCAGGCGTGCCGATCAGCACATCGACCCGGCGCAGCATGGCGGCCTGCACCTTGAAATCTTCACCACCGGTGATCAAGCCGGCCTTGAGGAAGGTGAACTGAGCGAAACGCTCGACTTCCTTGAGCGTCTGCTGAGCCAGCTCGCGGGTGGGCAGCAAAATCACCGCACGCACACTGACCCGCTGCGTGGAAGCGCCCGTGCCGAGCAAGCGGTTGAGCATCGGCAGCACGAAAGCCGCGGTCTTGCCGCTGCCGGTCTGCGCGGTTACCCGCAAATCATGCCCTTGCAGCGCCGGCGGAATGGCCGCCACCTGCACAGGCGTAGGCACGGTAAAGTTCAGCGCAGCCACGGCTTTGAGCAGGCGTTCATGCAGGGCGAATTGGGAAAACACGGGGGCGACCTCGACGAAAAGCATAAAATCAGCCGCATAGCGTAACCCGTTCCGGCGCTATGGCCGAATTTCTTTGCATTCGTCTGCTCGGCCATACTTGAACGGTGCCCAGCCCAAGGGTTTAAATCAGCCGAGCCAATCGCCACGATTGGCATGGAGATCACGATGAACAGGCCATTTCGTATCATGCTGACCCGCTCCACTCTGGCTTTTACCCTGATGACCGCCCTGGCAACGCAAGGCGTATCCGCCGCCCCCAAGCACGATAATCCCGGCAAGCAAGCCGACGCCAAACACGGCGACGTCAGTGTCAGCCTCAGCGGCCCGTCGATCGATATAGGCCGGGTACGCATCGTGCTGGGGCAGAACCGCGACCTGATCGCCCCGGCCTCCGCGTTACCACCGGGCATCGCCAACAACCTGGCGCGCGGCAAGCCGCTGCCGCCGGGCATCGCGAAGAATTTCGATAGCCGGGTGAGCAGCCAGCTGCCGAATTACGAAGGCTACGAATGGAAGCAGATCGGCACGGACGTGGTGCTGGTGGCGATCGCCACGGGCATCGTCTATGAAGTGCTGAGAAACGTACTGGATTGACGCCGGCGGGTTAGCGGCGCTGCTGCTTGAGCAGCAAGCGCCCGCTGTCCCAACCGACCAGCACCACCGCCAGCCAGATCGGCAGGTAGGTCAACCACTGGCCAGGGTCGAAGGTTTCGCCCAGAAACAACAAGGCCGTGAGAAACAGCAGTACCGGTTCGACATAGCTGAGAATGCCGAATAGCCCCAGGGGCAACAGCCGGCTTGAGGCCATCATCGCGGCGAACGCCAGCGCACTGAGCAAGCCCAGGCCGGGCAACAACCACCAGAGTTGCGGCGCCGCCTCGAATACCGCCCGCGGCCCCCAGACAATGATCAACCACACTGCCAGCGGCGCCAGCATGAGCATTTCCAGGACGAAACCGGACAGGGCGTCCAAGCGCATCCAGCGTCGCAACATGAAGTACGGCGGATAGCCCAGCACCGTCACCAGCACCACCCAGGAGAACGCCTGGGTGCGCCATAACTCATGGGCCACCCCGGCGAACGCGCAAGCCACGGCCAGCCGTTGCAGCGGGCGCAAGCGCTCGCCATAAAACACCCGCCCCACCAGTACCATCGCCAGCGGCAGCAGAAAGTAGCCGAGGGAAACCTCGAGCATGCGCCCCGCCAAAGGCGCCCAGACGAACAGCGCCCATTGCACGCCCATCAGCACGGCGGCCAGCGGCAAGGCGGCCAACAACCCGGGTTCGCGTCGCAAACGCGCAGTGGCCGCGCACAACACCGCCCATTGTCTGGAGAGCGTGACGAGCAACAGCACGGCGGGGATCGACCAGAGCACGCGCTGGGCGAAAATCTGCACGCCATCGAGCGGCGCCAGTTGCTGCACGTAGCCGGGAATCAGGGCGAATAGAATCGATGCGAAGACCGATAGCGACACACCACGTCCGGACAACTGCATTGCGGCACCTTGAGCGAATGCGCAGGGTTATGCGCAGCAATAATGAGGAAAACGCCGCCAAGCGCTTCAGGAGCGCCCGCGAATCGGCCTGGCAGCCGACCAACGGCGTGCCCTATGACGGGGATATTGCGCGGTGCAGTATAGCCGCACCCGAATCGATACGAAGATGCACTAAAAAGCCGGAACATATCGACTACGTTGATTTATGCAAATCCGCACATTAGTCTCGTGGCGCGTTCATTGCGGCTCGCAGGTCAACTCGACGCGCAGGCGGATGATGCTACGGTTGGATTTGTAGGTCAGATTATGGCTCTGCCCGGCTGCTAGCGAGGCTTTGCGCGTACGCGGCGTTTCCGGACCATTGCGGAAAATCGCCGAACACTCGGCTGCGGCCTGACCATAGTTGTAAAGACGCACCGCGCCCATGTTGTGATCGATCTCCACGGTAGTTGCAGAAACTTCCGCGCCGTTGAGCTGTTTTTCCACCTCGATGGGATAGGCGAAAGCAGTCAGCGGCAAGCAGGCGAGCACAGCACAGCAGTAATTTTTCATCCGGCGGTCTCCAAATAGGGGATGTCAGTGTAGAGCGAGTGCGCCAGGGATTGCATCCCGGCTGCCGCGCCAGACGGTCATAAAGGAAACACTATGAAAGCCCCACGCGTCACGCTGGACCAGTGGCGTACCCTGCAAGCGGTGGTCGATCAGGGCGGTTTTGCCCAGGCGGCCGAGGTTCTGCACCGTTCGCAATCGTCGGTCAGCTATACGGTCGCACGCATGCAGGAACAACTGGGCGTGCCGTTGTTGCGTATCGACGGACGCAAAGCGGTGCTCACCGACGCGGGCGATGTGCTGTTGCGCCGCTCGCGGCAACTGGTCAAGCAAGCCAGCCAACTGGAAGACCTCGCGCATCACATGGAGCAAGGCTGGGAAGCCGAAGTTCGCCTGGTGGTGGACGCCGCCTACCCCAACGCGCGCCTGGTGCAAGCGTTGACCGCATTTATCCCGCAAAGCCGCGGTTGCCGGGTGCGCCTGCGCGAAGAAGTGCTGTCCGGCGTCGAAGAAGTGCTCAAGGAAGGCATCGCCGACCTGGCGATCAGCAGCCTGAATATCCAGGGTTTTCTCGGCGCGGAGATGAGTGCGGTGGAATTCATCGCGGTCGCCCACCCCGATCACCCGCTGCACCGTTTACAGCGCGAGCTGACTTTCCAGGACCTGGAAACCCAGATGCAGGTGGTGATTCGCGACTCTGGCCGGTTGCAGCCTCGCGACGTCGGCTGGCTCGGCGCCGAGCACCGCTGGACGGTGGGCAGCTTGGCCACCGCCGTGTCCTTCGTCAGCAATGGCCTGGGCTTCGCCTGGCTACCACGGCATATGATCGAACGCGAACTCAGGGAAGCCTTGCTGAAACCGCTGCCGCTCGATCAGGGCGGCTGCCGCAACCCGCTGTTCCATCTTTATTCGAGCAAGGACAAACCCCTCGGCCCCGCCACCCAGATACTCGTGGAGCTGATCAAGCGCTTCGATGCAGTGCCCTTGAACGCAGCCATCGCCGCCTCCCAGCCCTCAGCCTGACAGGACGTTGCACATGCCCTATTTCGATAACGACGGTTGCCAGTTGCACTACGAAGACTATGGCCAGGACGAATACGGCCAGGGCACTCCCGTGCTGCTGCTCCACGGCCTGGGCTCGAGCACCCGCGACTGGGAGTACCAGATACCCGAACTGGCCGCGCACTACCGGGTGATCGCACTCGATGTCCGCGGCCATGGCCGTTCCGACAAACCCCGCGAGCGCTACAGCATTGCCGGTTTCGCGGCGGACGTACTCGCCCTGATCGAACACCTGCAATTGGGGCCCGTGCACCTGGTCGGCATATCCATGGGCGGCATGATCGGTTTCCAACTGGGCGTCGACCGTCCTGAATTGCTGAAAAGCCTGTGCATCGTCAACAGCGGCCCGGAAGTGAAGGCCAAAAGCCCGCGCGACTACCTGGAAGTCGCCAAGCGCTGGACGCTGTCACGCCTGTTCAGCCTGGACAGCATCGCCAAGGCGCTGGGTAAACTGCTGTTTCCCAAACCGGAGCAAGCGGAACTGCGGCGCAAGATCGAGGAACGCTGGCCACAGAACGACAAGCGCGCCTACCTGGCGAGCCTCGATGCGATCATCGGCTGGGGCGTGCGCGAACGCCTGGCGCGCATCACCTGCCCGACCCTGGTGATTACCGGCGACCACGACTACACCCCGGTCGCGCGAAAAGAGGCGTACGTCAAAGAATTGCCCAATGCCCGCCTGCTGGTGATCGAAGATTCGCGCCACGGCACACCGCTGGATCAACCCGAACGCTTCAATAGCAGCCTGCTGGCGTTCCTCGCCGAACAGCAAGCGACCTCCCCCCATTCCCCCCAACACTGAAAGGACCCACGAGAATGCTGAAAAAACTCGCCCTCGCCGCCTGCTCCCTGCTGCTGACCGCCAGCGTAATGGCTGCGGACAATCCGAAAGTGCTGCTGAGCACCAGCCTCGGCGAAATCGAAATCGAACTGGAAGCCGAAAAGGCCCCGATCAGCGTGGCCAACTTCCTCGCCTATGTCGACAGCGGCTATTACGCCGGCACCCAATTTCACCGGGTAATCCCCGGCTTTATGGTGCAAGGCGGCGGTTTCGACGCGCAGATGGAGCAAAAGCAAACGCTGGCGCCGATCAAGAACGAAGCCGATAACGGCTTGCACAACGTACGCGGCACCCTGGCCATGGCCCGTACCCAGATCCGCGACTCGGCAACCAGCCAGTTCTTTATCAACCACAAGGACAACGCCTTCCTCGACCACGGCTCGCGCGACTTCGGCTACGCGGTATTCGGCAAAGTGGTCCGCGGCATGGATGTGGTCGACAAGATCGCCCAGGTCCCGACCGGCAACCGCGGCGGCCACCAGAACGTACCGCGCGAACCCGTGCTGATCGTCGAGGCCAAACGTTTGTAGTCCACCTGTAGGATGGGTTAGCCGCCAACCGAGTACTCAGGCGAGCCATCCATTTAAGTGCGGCGTAACCCATCGTGGTAGTGGATACCGTTGTTGGGTTACGCGGCAGCTTGCCTAGCATCGTGCCATGCAGCCCGCCCCACCTACTCACTTTGCCGGCCCCCAGTCCCTATCCCGAGAAATGGGCAATGCGCGCTTGGCCGCGGTGATTAAGCGATAGAATCGCCACTCACCATTCGGCAGGACGCCCGACCTTATGCTGTTCCAACGCTTCGAAGCGCTGATCGACGTATTCAAAGCCACCCCCGACGTCGAACCGCCCCAGGCCCTACTGCCGTTCTACGCCCACTACCTGCGCCAGGTCTGGCCGCTGATGCTCGCCGTGATGGCGGTCGGCTTCTTCGCCGCACTGATCGAAGTCGCGCTGTTCAGCTTTCTCGGTCAATTGATCGATATGACCCAGGCGACGCCGAGCGGCGAGTTCTTCGCACGCTACCGCAACGAGTTGCTGTGGATGTTGCTGGTCGCGCTGATCGTCCGGCCATTGGTGTTCGGCCTGCACGATCTGTTGGTCAACCAGGCGATCTCGCCGAGCCTGACCAACCTGATCCGCTGGCAAAATCATCGTTATGTGCTCAAGCAGAGTCTGGGCTTCTTCCAGAACGATTTCGCCGGGCGCATCGCCCAACGCATCATGCAAACCGGCCCCTCGTTGCGCGACTCGGCGATGCAGGTGGCCGACGCGCTTTGGCATGTGCTGGTGTATGCCGGCAGCGCCCTCTACCTGTTCGCCGAAGCCGACCTGCGGCTGATCGTGCCGCTGCTGCTGTGGGTCGGCGGTTACTGCCTGACGCTCTGGTACTTCGTGCCGCGCATCAAACAGCGCTCGAGCATCGCCTCGGCGGCGCGCGCCAAGCTGATGGGGCGGATCGTCGACGGCTACAGCAACGTCACCACCCTGAAGCTGTTCGCCCATACCCAGGAGGAGGAAAACTACGCCCGCGAAGGCATCGAGGAAGTGCTCGGCAAGGTGCGCATCCAAACCCGCACCGTTACCGCCCTGGATTTTTCCGTGACCGCCCTCAACGGATTGCTGATCGTCACCACCGGGGCACTGGCGTTATGGCTATGGAGCCAGGGCAGCATCAGCACCGGCGCCATCGCCTTGGCCGTCGGCCTGGTGATCCGGATCAACAACATGGCCGAATGGATCATGTGGGTGGTCAATGGCATCTTCGAGAACGTCGGCACCGTACACGACGGTATGCAGACCATCGCCCGGCCCCGTCATGTGCTCGACCGCGCGGAGGCGAAACCCTTGGCGGTCAGTCAGGGCGCCGTGCATTTCAATGACGTGCATTTCCACTACGGCAAGGCCGAGGGGGTGATCGGCGGCCTGGATTTCAAGGTGCACGCCGGCGAGAAAATTGGCCTGGTCGGCCCTTCGGGCGCGGGCAAGTCGACCCTGGTCAACCTGCTGCTACGCCTCTACGACGTGCAGGATGGACGCATCCTGATCGATGGACAAAACATCGCCGAGGTCACCCAGGAAAGCCTGCGTGCGCAAATCGGCGTGGTCACCCAGGACACCTCGCTGTTGCACCGTTCGATCCGGGACAACCTGCGCTACGGCAAACCCGACGCCAGCGATGCGGAGCTACTGGAAGCGGCGCGCAAGGCCCGCGCCGACAGTTTCATCCCCTTGCTCGACGACGGCCAGGGCGGCCTGGGCCTCGATGCCCAGGTCGGCGAACGCGGGGTCAAGCTGTCCGGCGGGCAGCGCCAACGCATCGCCATCGCCCGCGTGCTGCTGAAGAACGCGCCCATTCTGCTGCTCGACGAAGCCACCTCGGCGCTCGACTCGGAAGTCGAAGCAGCGATTCAGGAAAGCCTCGATACCCTGATGCAGGGCAAAACGGTCATCGCCATCGCCCACCGTCTTTCGACCATTGCGCGCATGGACCGTTTGGTGGTCATCGACAAGGGGCAGATCGTCGAAACCGGCAGCCACAGCGAGTTGATCGCCAAGGGCTGTCTTTACGCGCGCCTGTGGCAGCACCAGACCGGCGGTTTTGTCGGGGTGGAATAAAGGGCTAACAGGCCGTTGAAAACGTAGGCGAGGCAGGCAAGACAAGGACTAGGCGTCCCCACAAAAACGGCCGAAAAAGCGGACTGGGCTCGCACGCGAGGCCGTTTTTAACGCGGTATTGCCAACGCAGGTAGTTTTTCAACGGCCTGCTAAAGCCCCAGCTCACGTGCCTTGACGCCGTAGTGCGCAGCCTGCTTGGCATCTGCCGGTACGCCCGGCGCACCCTGGCGATAGAGTTCGGCGAGACGGTGCGCCGCCAAGGGGTGGCCGGCATCGGCGGCGATCTTCCAGCAACGCGCCGCTTCGCCAGCATCCGGCGCTTGGCGGCTATCGCCGGCCAGGCTCAACACACCCAATTGATAAGCGGATTTAGCATCGCCGGCGCCGGCGGCCAGACGCAGCAAACGTATGCCCTCCTCCCGCGCCCCGAAACCTTGACCGCGAAACAGCAGAATATGCCCATAGAAACTCTGCGCCGCGACATTGCCCAGGTTGGCCGTGCGCGCAAACTGCCCTTCCATCCAGCGCCACGCCCGCGGCTGCTTGACCAACCAGGGCCAATGGAACAGCCGTCGGGCCACGGCATAACTCAAACGGGCCCGCAGATGGAGCAGCATCGAGGTTCCAGTCATAAGTGAGGGTTGCCGCCGCCGATTAAATGTCATCGGGATAGCTGAATTCGAACACCCGCACCACCTCGGCGGCATGCCAGGACGCCGCCGCGACCCCATCAGATGCGCCGCTGAAGCGCCCCAAACGGGTCACACAGTCGAAGAACCCGGTACGCGGCAGACGGCTGGCGCCCTGACTGATTACCAGGGCGCTACGCAGCGGGCGCTCCGCCCGCGCGTCCAGGGTGGCCAGATACTCCAGAGCCGCCGCCAAGGTTTGCATTGCCGGGCTGGGCAGCGCCAAACGCTCGATCAAAGCGCGATACGTCAGCAAATGGCGCTGGCGGCGGGCGGTCTCCAATTCATCGAGCAGGGCTTGCCAATGTTGTCGGCTAATACGCACGCTCAAGAATCCGCCTCCCAGCCCGCGATACCGAGGTGCCAGGCCAGCGAACGGCGAATGGCCGCATCGGGCTCGCGCTCGCCGCTTTCGATCATCGCCAGGTAGTGCGGGCTGATCCCCACCAAGCGTGCCAGTTGCTCGGCAGCCAGCCCCTTTTCTTCGCGTAAACGCTTGAGTTCGCTCAACGCCGGGCAACCGCTGGCGGAAATGACCTCCGCCTTGCCCGCATCACGACCAGCGGCCTGCAGCAAGCCCTGGTAATCCGCCCAGGACAGCACCGCGTACTCCGGCTCGCCGTCGCGTTCGATCACTTGCACCTTCATCGTTACCTCCCCGTCCTTGCAGGCGGCAATATTAACAGCCATGTGCCATAAAGGGCGTGTCTTGCTGCCACACGCGAATTTGCAGGGGCTGGACCGGGCCAACGCCTTCACGCGGGGCGCCATCTGCAGCGCTGCGATATCACTCGCCGGCGCCTACTCGACAGTTCGGGCAAGCCCCTGTCGATCAACCCTCGGCCTGATCCAGCTCCGGCAGATGTTCTAACAGCGCGACATGCTCGGGCGTCTGCGCATCGCGCCAGACACGAAACGCCTGCAATTCATCGCTCCAGGTGCGTAACACCCAGGCCAACACCGCCAGGTCGTCGATAAAGCCCACCGCCAGCAACCAGTCCGGCACGCCGTCCAAGGGTGTTACCAGGTAAATCAGCCCAGCAACCACCGCCAATAGCGCCTGACGGCTGATAGCCCGGTACTCGCCGCGCCACCAAGCCACGCACAAGCTCTGCAAAAGGCGCAAATCGTCCTTGATGGTGGCAAAGCGATTCCCCTGCTTATCGCTTTTGCGTACCACTGCCTGAAGCAAAAAAGGTAACCGGCCGCGGCTCAAAAAATTCTGCGCCAGGGGCAGGTAACGGGGGAAATTCCAAGGTGATTTCATGGTTCATCCTCCTCAGCCCGCATGCCGACTGGGCTGCTTCAGGTTATCCACCGAATCTGTGGATAACCTTGTGAACAGATTCTTCATTAGCCTAGCAAACGCCCAGCCCATGCGGCTTCTGCACAGATCGGGCATTTTTTACTCAGCCAACAAAATCCATATAAATCAATAAGTTAATAATTGCAAAAGATTTATATGCGGTGCCGTGTCAAGACAGCGCGCAGACTGCGGCAAATGTGCATAACCGTAACATCGAACCCGCCTCCGCAGTACTTTCAGACCACCAAGTCAACCCCGAATCGACATTTTATTCCCCCCTGAAACGACAACGCCCCGTCGAAACGGGGCGCTGTGTGAACGGCTCGGTCTTACTGCTCGGTGGCAGCGGCCTCGCCAGCTTCCGCACCGGAGGCAGGTGCTTCTTCAGCACCCTTGATGCCCAGCAATTCGAGATCGAATACCAGCACCGAGTTGGATGGGATGGCCGGCGTGGGGCTTTGCTCGCCATAGGCCAGTTCGCTCGGAATGTAGAGCTTGTACTTCTCGCCGACATGCATCAGTTGCAGACCTTCGACCCAACCCGGAATCACGCCGCCAACCGGCAGTTCGATCGGGCTACCACGCTCGATGGAGCTGTCGAAGACGCTGCCGTCGGTCAGCTTGCCTTCGTAGTGAACTGTCACCACGTCGGTGGCCTTGGGCTGAGCGCCATCGGCTTTCTTGACGATTTCATACTGCAAACCGGATTCGGTGGTAACCACCCCTTCACGCTTGGCGTTTTCTTCGAGGAATTTTTTACCGGCCTTGGCCGACTCCTCGTTCATTGCGGTCATGCGCTCTTCGGCGCGCTTCTGCAGGAAGGCGAAGGCTTCCATCAGCTCTTCGTCCTTCAGACGTTGTTCTTTCTTGCCGATTGCATCTTCGATGCCCTGGGCCACGGCTTTCGAGTCCAGATCATCCATGCCTTCCTGAGCCAGGCTCTTGCCCATATTCAGGCCGATGCCGTAGGAGGCCTTCTGCGCCGGGGTCTCCAGGCTTACTTCCTTGGGCTGCGGATCACAACCCGCGAGAACCAAGCCAACCAGGGCGACCGCCGCCGCTAAACGATGCTGTTTCATGCTTATTCCTTGTCCGGTACGCCCTAGGGCAACGAGTGAAGACGCGAGCTTAGCAGGCTGTCGCGACCAATGGCTACCGCCATACGAACAAGGAAATGCGTATAAGTTCAGGTGTTTAGAAGATAAATGAGGAGAATCGGATGGGTATTGCGAGGAACTGCTAGAGGAGATGAAGCGAGGAGAAAAATGGCGCAGCGGACGGGACTCGAACCCGCGACCCCCGGCGTGACAGGCCGGTATTCTAACCGACTGAACTACCGCTGCGCGTAACCTCAAAAGCGAGTTTGGTGGGTGATGACGGGATCGAACCGCCGACCCTCTGCTTGTAAGGCAGATGCTCTCCCGGCTGAGCTAATCACCCTTCACTCTCGAAGTGGGGCGCATTCTAGAGAGCCAATCCCACCTTGGCAAGCACTGTTTTAAAAAATTTCTATCGGCGCGCCAAAGGCTTAGCGCAGGCTTGGCCTGAGCCGCCAAGGGGGCAATAATGCGCGCTTTGCGTTAACGGCCCTACCGCAAGCGGCACGCCGTAAACGCTTCTCGCGGTATGGCCGCATTCTTTATCCGTCGCTGCGCGCCCCTTCCCCCTCTGAAGGAGAAGGCCTTAAGGACGCGCTGCCTGGCGACTTTCACCTGGAGTATCACCCCCTCATGTGGTTTCGAAATCTGCTGGTCTACCGCCTTACCCAGAACATCCCTTTCGATGCCGAGGCTCTCGAAGCGGCATTGGCGGCTAAACCGGCGCGCCCATGCGCCAGCCAGGAACTGACCACCTATGGGTTTATCGCCCCGTTCGGCAAGGGCGGCGACGCGCCGCTGGTGCATGCCAGCGGCGACTTTCTGCTGATCGCCGCACGTAAAGAAGAACGCATCCTGCCGGGCAGCGTCGTGCGCGATGCGCTGAAGGAGAAGGTCGACGAGATCGAAGCCGAGCAAATGCGCAAGGTCTACAAGAAGGAACGCGACCAGCTCAAAGACGAGATCGTGCAGACCTTCCTGCCGCGCGCCTTTATCCGCAAATCCGCCACCTTCGCCGCAATCGCACCGAAACAGGGCCTGATCCTGGTCGATGCTTCCAGCCCGAAGCGCGCCGAAGACCTCCTCTCCACCCTGCGCGAAGCCATCGGCTCGCTGCCGATACGCCCGCTGACCGTGAAGATCGCCCCGAGCGCGACCCTGACCGACTGGGTCAAGACCCAGCAAGCCGCCGCCGACTTCCACGTGCTGGACGAATGCGAACTGCGCGACACCCACGAGGACGGCGGCGTGGTGCGCTGCAAGCGCCAGGACCTGACCAGCGACGAAATCCAGCTGCACATGACCTCGGGCAAGCAGGTCACCCTGCTGTCGCTGGCCTGGCAGGACAAGCTGTCGTTCATGCTCGATGACAAATTGGTGATCAAGCGCCTGCGCTTCGAAGACCTGCTGCAGGATCAAGCCGAACAGGACGGCGGCGACGATGCCCTCGGCCAGCAGGACGCCAGCTTCACCCTGATGATGCTGACCCTGGTCGACTTCCTCCCGGCGTTGTTCGAAGCCCTGGGCGGCGAAGAGATTCCGCAGGGGATCTAAGCCCTGCCAGGCACAAAAAACCGCTCAGTGAGCGGTTTTTTTATGCGTTGAAACAGCCTCGTAGCCCGGATGCAATCCGGGGAGCGATGTTAAAGCCGCCACCGCTGCCCCGGATTGCATCCGGGCTACCAAAGCGCCATCCGAGGTAAGTCCGTACTAACGCACCTCACCACGCAACTCGGCCACCTGCGCCTGCAACACCTGGCGCTTGGCCGCCTCGGCGGCGATAGGCGCGCCGGCCACCAGCACGATGCGCGACCACAGCCGTTTGAAGAAGCCCTTATGCGGGTCGCGACTGAAGAAACTGCCCCACAGCCCCTGTAGCGCAAGAGGAATTACCGGCACCGGGTTCTCCTCGAGGATGCGCTCCACCCCGCTCTTGAACTCGTTGATCTCGCCATCGGCGGTCAACTTACCTTCCGGGAAAATACACACCAGCTCGCCGTTACGCAGGTACTCGGCAATTTTCTTGAACGCCGCCTCGTAGATCAGCGGGTCCTCGTTGCGCCCGGCAATCGGCACGGTACCGGCGGTGCGGAAGATGAAATTGAGTACCGGCAGGTTGTAGATCTTGTAGTACATGACGAAGCGTATCGGCCGACGCACCGCCCCGCCGATCAACAACGCATCGACGAAAGACACGTGATTGCATACCAGCACCGCCGCGCCGTCGTCGGGAATGGCGTCCAGGCCTTTATGTTCGACCCGGTACATCGAGTGGCCGAGCAGCCAGATCATGAAACGCATGCTGAACTCGGGGACGATCTTGAAGATGTAGGTATTGACCGCGATGTTCATCAGCGATGCGGCAAGGAACAGCTGCGGGATCGACAGCTCGGCCAGGCTCAGGAACAAGATGGAGACGATCGCCGACACCACCATGAACAGCGCATTGAGGATATTGTTGGCGGCGATCACCCGCGCCCGCTCGTGCTCGGCGGTACGCGATTGGATCAGGGCGTACAGCGGCACTATGTAGAAGCCGCCGAATACGCCAATACCGAGGATCGAACCGAGAATCCACCAGGCCTGCGGCTGGCTCAGCACCGCCAACCAATCATGCGCCAGCTCGGCTTGCACGAAGCCGCCCGAATGCCACCAGAGCATGATGCCGAACAGCGACAGACCGGCGGAGCCGAACGGTACCAGACCAATTTCCACTTTATGCCCACTCATCCGCTCACAGAGCATCGAGCCCAGGGCGATGCCCACGGAAAATACGGTGAGGATCAGGGTCACCACGCTTTCGTCGCCATGCAGCCATTCTTTGGCATAGGCGGGAATCTGCGTCAGGTAGATGGCGCCGAGAAACCAGAACCAGGAATTGCCGACCAGCGAGCGCGATACCGCGGGGCGTTGGCCCAGGCCGAGCTTCATGGTCAGCCAGGACTGACGGAAGATGTTCCAGTCCAGCTTCAACTCCGGCAGCCCCGCCGCCGCTGCGGGAATCGCGCGACTGGCCAGGTAGCCGAGCACCGCCACCAGCACGATGGAACTGGCGACGATACCGGCATAGGCGCTGCTGGCCATCATGATGCCAGCGCCTATGGTGCCGGCAAGAATCGCCAGGAAAGTGCCCATCTCCACCAGGGCGTTACCACCGACCAGCTCTTCTTCGTGCAGGTGCTGCGGCAGAATCGAATATTTAACCGGACCGAACAGCGCCGACTGGGTACCCATGGCGAACAGCACCAGCAGCATCAGCGGCAAGTTGTCCAACAACACCCCGGCGGCGCCGGTGAGCATGATCAGGATTTCGGCGAATTTGATCTTGCGGATCAGACCGTCCTTGGCGAACTTCTCGCCGAACTGGCCGCCGAGGGCCGAGAACAGGAAGAACGGCAGGATAAACAGCAGCGCGCAGAGATTGACCAGCAAATCGCGGTCGGCACTCACTGCCAGCTTGAACAGAATCGCCAGAATCAGCGACTGCTTGAAAATATTGTCGTTGAAGGCGCCGAGCAATTGGGTGATGAAGAACGGCAAGAAACGCTTTTTGCCGAGCAAGGCGAATTGGGATTGTTCGGTCATCGTCCGTGTACCTGTCCGTAAGGCTGACTGGGGGCGTTGAGCATTGGACTGCAAGATGCAGTGGCAAAGCCACAGGTATCGACGATTTTTGCCGCTATTTTCCGGAGCGTGCTGTTTGTTGGGCTTCGTGCCTCAGCGCCAACCTACCAGGGCAAGCCAAACGGATGCTTTGGTAGCCCGGATGCAATCCGGGGAAAAGGCGCCGCGGCCAATGCCGCTCCCCGGATTTCATCCGGGCTACATTTCGTCCGAGCTACAGAGTGCGCCGACGAATCAGACCGGCAATTGCCCCAAAGCCCAGCGCAACACGAAAAACACCAGAAACCCTCCACCAATGGTCGCCAGCAGATTGCGGCTCAGCGCGGCTATGGCGATGGCCGCCAAACCGGCCAGCAGGTAGGCGTTATCCAGACTGAAAGCCCAGTGCTGCCCGTCGGGGATCAGCATGCCCGGCACCACTATCGCAGTGAGCACGGCGGTCGGCACATAGTGCAAACCCTGGCGCACCAGCGGCGGAAAGCGCAGATCGGGAAAGGCGAACAAGCTGTAACGCGTGCCGAAGGTGATCGCCAGCATGCCGAGAATCAGGATCCAGTTTTCCATCAGACCACCTCCTCATCGACAGGCGCCATGGCGCGTCGCTCCAGCGCCACGCCGACGACAATCCCGCTGAACGCCGCGGCGAGCAGACCGAGTTTGTAAGGCAACTCGTGACACACCAGCGCCACCGCGGCAGCGGCGAGCGCCGCGGCTACCTGGGGGCGATTGCGCAGCATCGGCACAACTATGCCGATAAAGGTCGCCAGCATGGCGAAGTCCAGCCCCCAGGCCCCGAGGTTCGGCACGTTCTGCCCGAACATCACCCCGACCAGGGTGCACAGCTGCCAGTTCACGTACATCGCCAGGGCGGCGCCGAGAAAGTACCAGTGCTTGTTCGGCGAGGCGTCCAGTTCGGCATAGCGGTGCTGCACCACGGCGTAGGCCTCGTCGGTCAGCCAGAACGCCAAGGGCACCCGCCAACGCGCGGGCAGGTGGCTCACGAAAGGTTGCAAGCTGGCGCTGTAGAGCGCGTGGCGCAGGTTGACCACCGCGGTGGTCAATAGCAGCACCGCCAGCCCCACCCCGGCACCGAGCAAGCTGAGCGCGATGAATTGCGCGGAACCGGCGAACACCAGCAGCGACATGCCGAGGGTTTGCCAGACGGACAGTCCCGCAGCCCCAGCCAGGCTGCCGAAAATGATGCCGAACGGAATGGCGCCAAGCAGCATCGGCAGCATGTCGCGGGCGCCTTGGGTGAATTCTTGCGAGCGGGTCATGAACAATCCTCCAGACCCGCAAGGCTAACGTGGCCGCTGGATGTCGTCTTGAACAATCTTGCGCAGAATGACGTTGAGCGCGGCCGTGACAGGCCCCTCGTTGCTGAACCGGATGGTAGGCGCTGGTTATCCCCGGATTGGGAAACGCGCTGTTGTAGGGTGGACATGGCGCAGCCTTGTCCACCGCGGGCGCCGAGATGGCGGACAAGCCTTCGGCATGTCCACCCTACGAAAGCGATTCGGACTCGGCCGCCGGGCTCATCTTCTTACTCGATGTGTGACAGGCCTTGCGGTAAGCACCGGGCCCGATGCCGTAGGTCTGCTTGAACTGCCGGGTCAAATGGCTCTGGTCGGCGAAGCCCAATTGCATGGCGACCGTCAGTGGCGTGCAGCCGACTTTCAATAACGAGCGGGCCTGCTCCACGCGGCGTTGCATCAGCCAGCTGTGCGGCGGCAAGCCGGTGGCGCGGCGAAACACCCGGGCGAAATGGAACGGCGACAACCCCACCGCCGCGGCCAACGCCTCCAGTGAAGGCGGATCGGCCAGGTGCGCGTTTAGCAACTCCTTGGCCCGCGCCACGGCCTGAGGCTCGCGCCCCGGGATGCCAACGGCGGGAATACGGGCATGCCGCCGGAACAACAGCAAGATGGCTTCGCGCCAGGCGGTTTGCTGCTGTAGGGCGCTCGCCGGGCTCTCCATCAGGCGGTGCAGGTCGCTGAACACCTGCCCCACCGTGGGGTCGTGCAGCACGCTGTCGGCAAAACTGGGCATGCCGCCCTGGCCCAATTGCAACTCGTCCAGCACCCCGGATATCTGCGTCATCTCGGGATAAAACGCGCGATAACGCCAGCCCTGTTCATGGGATTTGGAGCAGGAATGCACTTCGTCCGGGTTGATCAGAATCATGCTGCCGGTCGACGCCACGTGATCGCTGCCGCGATGCTGGAAACGGTGGGAGCCCTGCTCGATCACGGCGAGCACGAAACCCTCGTGCACATGAGGCGAAAAGCGCTGCTCGATAAAGTGCGCATGCAGCAGCTCGACTCCGCCCAATCCTTGGGACTGCCAGAAACGGGTCCGCTCGACACCTTCTTGCTCCATCGTTCAACCGCTGAAACGCGCCTCCAGTTCCTGTTTGATCGCCGGCCAGTCTTCGTCGGTGATGCTGTACAGCACGCTATCGTCCAGACGCCCATCGGCCAAACGCCGATGATTGCGCAGCAAGCCTTCGCGCACCGCACCGAGTTTTTCGATGGCGCGCTGGGAGCGCAGATTGCTCGCGGCGGTTTTCAGCTGCACGCGCACCAGCCGCCAGTTTTCGAAGGCGTGCCGCAACATCAGGTACTTGACCATGCCGTTCAAGCCGCTGCCATGCTGGGTCCGATCCAGCCAGGTCCAGCCGATTTCGGCGGCGGGCAGATTGGCGATGAAATCGCCGAAGCGCGTGGTACCCACCAGTTGCTCGCCGAGGCGGATGACGAAGGGCAACGTCTTGCCCTCGCGCTGCTCGTTCAGGCCACCGCGGTACCAATCCAGACGCTGGGCACCGTTCATGTGGATCAATTCCTGGCGATTGGCCTCGGCCAGGGTCACCAACGCGGGAATATCGGCATCCAGCATCGGCTCGATACGCAGCGCTCCGCGTTGCAAGGTAATCATTTGCGGCTTGAACATGGGATCCCTCCTCCAACTAGGGTCTGTTGCCGTTTCAGCGCAAGCCGCGTTGCCGCGAAAAATCTCGCC
>NZ_CAMPHV010000009.1 GCF_946886105.1 uncultured Pseudomonas sp.
GCAAGCCGCACGCTACTTCCTGACCTGGGAAGTGCCGAGCTGCCACCACGATCTGGCGCTGCTCGAAGCCCGCGACGACACCTGCCTGGCCATGCGGGACGCCTGGTTCTAAGCGCTCAGGCTTGCCAGCCGCTGGGCCGCGATCGGCGGACAAGGCTTCGCCATGTCCGCCCTACCAACGCGCGTTTTGTAGCCCGGATGAAATTCGGGGGCGGTTTGTGCCGCTAGATCATTCCCCAGGTTTCATCCGGGCTACCAGGGTGCGCGCTGGCGGGTTACGCGGCGCTCAACCAGGCAATCCTCTTTCCCGCCGCCAACCCAGCGGAGGTTTGCACAACATGTAAGCGCACGGGTTAGAATCGACGGCAGGCGCCATAGAGGGCGCCCTTTCGTTTCTGCGCGGAGTACCTCCTTGGACGCCACCACCATCAATAACCTGTTTTTGATCGGTGCATTGCTGGTGGCCATGAGCATTCTGGTCAGCGCTTTCGGGTCGCGCTTCGGCATTCCCATCCTGGTGATTTTTCTCGGCGTCGGCATGCTCGCCGGCACCGACGGCCCCGGCGGTATCGCCTTCGACAACTACCCTTTGGCCTATCTGGTCGGCAACCTGGCGCTGGCGATCATTCTGCTCGACGGCGGCATGCGCACCCGGGTGTCGAGCTTCCGCGTGGCGCTCTGGCCGTCGCTGTCGCTCGCCACGGTCGGGGTGATGATCACTGCCGGGCTGACCGGTGTGGCGGCGGCCTGGTTGTTCGACCTGAGTTGGATGGAGGGGCTGTTGATCGGCGCCATCGTCGGCTCCACCGACGCCGCCGCGGTGTTCAGCCTGCTCGGCGGGCGCGGCCTTAACGAACGGGTCAGCGCGACCCTGGAAATCGAATCCGGTAGCAACGACCCCATGGCGGTGTTTCTCACCGTGACCCTGATCGCCCTGCTCGGCAACGGCCAGCACGGGTTGAGTTGGGAGCTGGTGCTGCAACTGCTGCTGCAGTTCGGCATAGGCGCGATGTTCGGTCTCGGCGGCGGCTGGCTGCTGCTCAATCTGGTCAACCGCATGGAATTGGCCAACGGCCTTTATCCGCTGTTGGTGGTCAGTGGCGGCCTGATAATTTTCGCCGTCACCAACGCGGTCGGCGGCAGCGGCATCCTGGCCATTTACCTGTGCGGGCTGCTGCTGGGTTACCGGCCGATCCGCTCGCGCCACGGCATTTTGCATATGCTCGACGGCCTGGCCTGGCTGGCGCAGATCGGCATGTTCCTGGTGCTCGGCTTGCTGGTCACGCCCCACGAATTGCTGCCGATCGCCTTGCCGGCGCTGGGCCTGGCGCTGTGGATGATTCTGTTCGCCCGGCCGCTGTCGATCCTGATAGGCCTGCTGCCGTTTCACGCCTTCCATGACCGCGAGCGGCTGTTTATCGCCTGGGTCGGTTTGCGCGGCGCGGTGCCGATCATTCTCGCGGTATTCCCGCTGATGGCCGGTTTGCCGAATGCCCAGCTGTTTTTCAATGTGGCGTTCTTTATCGTCCTGGTCTCGTTGCTGTTGCAGGGCACCAGCCTGCCCTGGGCCGCCAATTGGTTGCGCGTGACCATCCCGCCGGAGCCGGCGCCGGTGTCCCGCGCCGGCCTGGACGTACACCCGACCAGCCAGTGGGAGCTGTTCATCTACCGCCTCGGCGCCGAGAAGTGGTGCATCGGCGCCGCTCTGCGCGAACTGAAGATGCCCGAGGGCACGCGCATCGCCGCGCTGTTTCGCGGCAAGGAACTGCTCCACCCGTCCGGCAGCACCAAGCTGCAGGCCGGCGACCTGCTCTGCGTGGTCGGCCACGAACACGACCTGCCGGCCCTCGGCAAGCTGTTCAGCCAGGCGCCGAAACGCGGCCAGGATTTGCGCTTCTTCGGCGACTTCGTGCTCGAAGGCGATGCCGAACTCGCGGCCGTGGCGGCGCTCTATGGCCTGAAGCTCGACGGGGTCGACGGCCAGCAGCCGCTGGGGCGCTTTATCGCCCATGAAATCGGCGGCGAACCGGTGATCGGCGACCAGGTCGAATGGCAAGGCCTGACCTGGACGGTGGCGGCGATGGAAGGCCACAAAGTGCGCAAAGTCGGGGTCAAATTCCCGGAAGGCGCTAAGCCCGGCCCGGGTCTATTTCTTTAACAGCCTACGAGCCGGCGGTTAACCGCCGAGGGGCGCGCAACGGCCCCCGTCAGCCTGCTAAACTCGGCCTCTTTTCCAGTCGTACGATCATCCCCCATGCCTTCTTTTCGTATTCGCTTTGCCATAGCACTTTTCGCGCTATGCCTGAGTACCCTGTCGTCCCCCGTCCTGCATGCCGCCGAATCGCCGAAAAGCGCCGATGTGCAGCGCAGCCTGGAAAAACTGGCCGAGCGCAATCTGCCGGAGGCCGAAGCGCTGGCGCTCAAGCAAACCCTTGAGAAAACCCTCAGCCTGCTGAACCAGCAGGCCGAAAGCGAACAGCGCCTGACCGACCTGAAAAAGCAGCTGGAGAACGCCCCGCGGCTGATCGCCGAAGCGCAGCGCGAGCTGACGCGTCTGAAGAACAGCCCACCGATGGCCGTGAGCAAACGCTACGCCAATATGAGCGTGCCACAGCTGGAGCAACTGCTCAGAGAGCGCAGCAGTCAGCTGAGCGACTGGCAGAAGCAGATCATCGAAGCCAATAGCCTGATCATCACCGCGCAAACCCGCCCGGAACGCGCCCAGGCCGAAATCAGCAGCAACCTCGCCCGCGACCAGGTGATCAACAACGCCCTGAAGAACGGCAAAGAGGCGAATAAACCGCTCAATGGCGAACGCCGCGAGCTGCTCCTGGCCGAACTCAACCAACTCAACGCGCAAACCCAGCTGCGCCGCCAGGAACTGGCCGGCAACAGCCTGCTGCAGGACTTGGGCAGCAGCCAGCGCGACCTGCTCGAAGAACGCATCCGCCGCGTCGAGCAGGAGCTGCTCGAACTGCAATCGCTGATCAACGAGAAACGCCGGGCGCAGTCGCAGCAAACCGTCGCCGAACAGTCCCGCGAGGCGGAAAAGGTCGGTTCCGACAGCCTGCTGGCCAGCGTCAGCGCCCGTAACCTGAAGCTCTCCGACTACCTGCTGCGCGCCACCGAGCGCCTCAACCAGCTGACCCAACGCAACCTGCAGACCCGCCAGCAACTGGATGCGCTGAACCAGAGCGACCAAGCCCTCGAAGAGCAGATCAGCGTCCTGCAGGGCAGCCTGCTGCTGGCGAAGATTCTCTACCAGCAAAAGCTCTCGCTGCCGACCCTGGACATCGAAAGCAACCTGGCCGACGAAATCGCCGATATCCGCCTCTATCAGTTCGAGCTGAAACAACAGCGCGAGAAGCTCAGCAACCCCAGCGCCTATGTCGAGGAGTTGCTCGCCAAGCAACCCGTCGCCGACCAGACCGCGGAGCTGCGCGCCAGCCTGTCGGAGCTGATCAACACCCGCCGCGAGCTGCTCGACCGCCTCAACCGCGAGCTGAATGCGCTGCTCAACGAATCGATCACCCTGCAGTTGAGCCAGAAGCAACTGCAAAGCACCGCCGACACCGTGCGCGCCACCCTCGACGAACAGATGTTCTGGATCCCCAGCAACAAGCCGCTGGCGCCCGATTGGCTGGAATCGGTACCGCGCCTGCTCGAACAACAGATCGCTGAACTGTCCTGGGGCGCCAACCTGCGCCAGTTGGTGGCCGGGCTGAGCGAGCGGCCGCTGCTGTTCCTGCCGCTGCTGCTGTTGATCGCCCTGCTGCTGTGGAAGCGCAGCCTGATCTACCGCAAGCTCGCGCAGCTGCACGGCGATATCGGGCATTTCAAGCGCGACAGCCAGCTGCATACGCCCGTGGCGATTCTGCTGAACATTCTCCTGGCGCTGCCCGGCACGCTGTTTCTCGCGTTGTGCGGCCTGGCCCTGCAGATCGACGCGCGCGGACAGAATGCCACCCTGGGCTCGGCGTTTTTCGAGATGGCCCAGGCCTGGCTGGTGTTCTACACCGCCTACCGCATCCTTTCGCCCGGCGGCGTGGCCGAGCTGCACTTCCGCTGGTCGAGCCAGAGCGTGCATTTCCTCCATCGGCATATCCGCCGTCTGGGCTTGGTGGTCATGGCGCTGGTCACCGTGGTCAGCATCGCCGAACACCAGCCCGCCAGCCTGGCCGACGACGTCATCGGTATCGCCGTGGTGCTCAGCTGCTACGCGTTGATGGCCTGGCTGCTGCATAAGCTGCTGCTCAGCGGCCCGGCGCGCGAACACGCTTCGAGCTTCCGCATGTTGATCGGCCTGGCCTTCAGCCTGCTGCCGTTGGCGCTGATCGTGGCAGTCGGTTTCGGCTACTACTACACGGCGCTGAAACTCAGCGACCAATTGATCGATACCCTGTATCTGCTGGTGATCTGGCTGGTCGTCGAGGCAGCCTTTATCCGCGGCCTCGGCGTCGCCGCGCGGCGCCTGGCCTACCAGCGCGCCATCGCCAAACGCCAAAGTCAGGCCAAGGAAGCCAGCGAAGGCGCCGAAGTCGTGGTGGTCGAGCAACCCATCCTGGATATCGAACAGGTCAACCAGCAATCGCTGCGGCTGATTCGCCTGGCCTTGCTCGGCGGCTTCATGGTGGTGCTGTACTGGGTCTGGTCGGACCTGCTCTCGGTATTCGCCTACCTGGACAACATCAACCTGTACGAGTACCAGAGCGGCAGCGGCGAGTCGGGCAACCTGGTGCCGATCAGCCTCCGGGACGTGCTCGGCGCGCTGCTGATCATCGGCGTCACCGTGGTGCTCGCGCGCAACCTGCCCGGCCTGCTCGAAGTGCTGGTGCTGTCGCGGCTGAACCTGGCGCAAGGCAGCGCTTACGCCACCACCACCCTGCTGTCCTACGCAATTGCCGGGATGGGCTTCGTCGTCACCCTGTCGACCCTGGGCGTCAGTTGGGACAAGTTGCAATGGCTGGTGGCCGCGCTGTCGGTGGGCCTGGGTTTCGGCCTGCAGGAAATCTTCGCCAACTTCATCTCCGGCCTGATCATCCTGTTCGAACGCCCAGTGCGCATCGGCGACGTGGTGACCATCGGCAACCTGTCCGGCACCGTGAGCAAGATCCAGATCCGCGCGACCACCATCACCGATTTCGACCGTAAAGAAATCATCGTGCCGAACAAGACCTTCGTCACCGACCAACTGGTCAACTGGTCGCTGAACGACACCATCACCCGCATCACCCTGAGATTCGGCGTCGGCTACGGCTCGGATCTGGAGTTGGTGCGCACCCTGCTGCTGCAGGCAGCCCACGACAATGCCCGAGTGCTCAACGATCCGGCGCCGCTGGTGTTCTTCCTGAACTTCGGCGAAAGCACCCTCGACCATGAGCTGCGCGTGCATGTGCGCGAGTTGGCCGACCGCAACGCGGCGGTCGACGAGATCAACCGCGCGATCGATCGCATGTTCCGCGAAAACGGCATCGAGATCGCCTTCCGCCAGTTGGACGTGTTCCTCAAGAACTTCAAGGGCCAGGAGCTGCAAGTGCCGAACATGGCGCCGCTGCCGAAGGCAAGCGAACCGCAACCGCCGCTGCCGCCACTACAGGACGACCCGGTCTGAGGTGCCTCGGCACGCCCGCGCAACCCCGGATTACGCCCAGGCTTATCCGGGTTGTGGGGCGCGGCCTGGCGCAACGACCTGAGCGCCCGGGGACCGTTGCCCTTCCACTGCCCGGCAATTCCCAGCAAAATGCTCGGAATTGCAGGAGCCCAGCGTGAAACGACTGACCGAACTGACTTTCGACAACCGCTACGCCCGTCTGGGCGATGCCTTTTCCACCGAGGTATTGCCCGAGCCGATCGCCGAACCGCGCCTGGTGGTCGCCAGTACGGCGGCAATGGCGCTGCTCGACCTCGACCCCCATGAGGCCGAGAACGAGGTGTTCGCCGAATTGTTCTCCGGGCACAAGCTCTGGAACGAAGCCGAGCCGCGGGCCATGGTCTATTCCGGGCACCAGTTCGGCAGCTACAACCCGCGCCTGGGCGACGGCCGCGGCCTGCTGCTCGGCGAGGTGGTCAACGATGCCGGCGAGTATTGGGACCTGCACTTGAAAGGCGCTGGGCAAACGCCCTACTCGCGCATGGGCGACGGCCGCGCGGTGCTGCGCAGCTCGATCCGCGAATTTCTCGCCAGCGAACACCTGCATGCCCTCGGCATTCCCAGCTCGCGGGCGCTGTGCGTGACCGCCTCCAGTACCCCGGTATGGCGCGAAAAGCAGGAAAGCGCCGCCATGCTGCTTCGCCTGGCGCCGAGCCACGTGCGCTTCGGCCACTTCGAATACTTCTATTACACCCAGCAGCACGAGCAGCTGAAACAACTCGGCGAACATGTGCTCAGCTGCCATTTCCCCGACTGTCTGCAGCAGGACGAACCCTATCTGGCGATGTTCCGCGAGGTGGTCGAGCGCAACGCCGAGCTGATCGCCCATTGGCAGGCCTATGGTTTCTGCCACGGGGTGATGAACAGCGACAACATGTCGATTCTCGGCATCACCTTCGACTACGGCCCCTATGCCTTTCTCGACGATTTCGACGCCAAACACATCTGCAACCACTCCGACGACAGCGGCCGCTACTCGTTCAGCAACCAGGTACCGATCGCCCAGTGGAACCTCGCCGCCCTCGGCCAGGCCCTGACCCCGCTGGTCGAAGTCGATGCGCTGCGCGAAACCCTGGGGCTGTTCCTGCCGCTGTACCAGGCTCATTACCTGGACCTGATGCGCCGCCGCCTGGGCTGGCTCAGTGCCGATGAGGGCGACGAGGCACTGATCCAACGCCTGCTGCAAGTGATGCAAAGCGGCGCCGTGGATTACACCAACTTCTTCCGCGAACTTGGCGACAGCGCGCCGCAACAGGCCCTCGCGCGCCTGCGTGACGACTTCACCGACCTCGCCGGTTTCGACACCTGGGCCGCCGACTATCGCGCTCGCAGCGCGCTGGATGGCGACGACCAGGAGCAGCGGCGCACGCGCATGCACGCGGCCAACCCGAAGTACATCCTGCGCAACTATTTGGCGCAGCAGGCCATCGAGGCCGCCGAACAGGGCGACTACGGCCCGGTGCGCGAACTGCATGCGGTGCTTAGCCAACCGTTCGCCGAGCAACCGGGCCAGAAGCGCTACGCGCAACGCCCGCCGGATTGGGGCAAACACCTGGAGATCAGCTGCTCCTCGTAAGCACCTTCCCCGGATTTCATCCGGGGCTACAACCTAGCCGGCTACCTCCGCACACCGTGCCAGTAGCCCGAATAAGCCTACGGCGCAATCCGGGAGCGGTTTAGCGCCGGACACCTTCCCGTACCGCCCCCGCCCGGCACTTTCACCCATTCAGGTGAAATACACGGGGTTTTCTCCCGCCTAGAATCCACCACGCCATAACAGGGCCTGTAGTGGCGAAGGCCAGGCTCGTCTCCAACGGACCGATAGAGGGAAAACAACAATGAAAAAAATCCTATTCGCCGCCATCAGCAGCCTGCTGATGAGCATTTCCTTGGCCTGCCAGGCCGCTTACACGGCGAATCCGGTGGTACTGGTCCCGGGTATTTTCGCCTTCGACAATATCGCCATGGTCGATTACTGGTACCAGATCCCCGCCAAGCTGCAAGCCCAGGGCACCGAGGTCTACATCCCGAAAATCAATGCCTTCGACAGTTCGGTGCAACGCGGCAACCAACTGATCGCCCAACTTGACAGCTACAAGGCCGCCTCCAACGGGCGGATCAAGAAGTTCAACCTGATCGCCCACAGCCAGGGCGGCATGACCTCGCGCTATGTGATGAACGTGCGCCCCGATCTGGTCGCCTCGGTGACCACCATGGCCACGCCGCACACCGGCTCGCCGTTGGCCGACGTCGTCACCAACGTCGCCCCGCCGGGCAGCCTGTTGGGGGTCACCTTCGAAGTGTTCGCCAACACCGTGGGTAACCTGGTGAATATCCTGTCGAACAACTCGGCGAGCCAGTCGGACATTTACGCCATGCTCGGCGAGTTCAACAAAAACGGCGCGGCCGCGTTCAACGCGCAGTTCCCGGCGGGTCTGCCAACCACCAGTTGCGGCGTCGGACCGAACAGCGTGTCTATCGCCGGCAAGAACATCCGCCTGTATTCCTGGAGCGGCAAGTCGCCGTTAACCAATATCTTCGACCCCTCCGACGCGCTGTTCGCCATCACCAGCCTGTCCTTCCTGGGCAAGGGCAACGACGGCGTGACCGGCGTCTGCGCCAGCCATTTCGGCCAGGTGATCCAGGACAGCTACCGGATGAACCACCTGGATATCACCAACCAGGTGTTCGGCGTGGTTTCCTGGCTGGAGACCAACCCGAAAACCGTAATGCGCAACCACACCACTCGCCTCAAGCAAGCCGGTTTGTAAGCAGCCCGCTTCACCCGGCAGCGGGTGGAGCGGCTCGAGGAGAACGGTATGCGCACCCGCCAGATTTTCCTGCTCAGCGCCATCTGCCTGGCCGTCGGCATCACCACCGCCGGCCTGCTGGTAAGCCGCGAGCAGAGCACCCCGACACCCGGCGCCAGTGCACTTGGCGAGCACCGCCAAGCCGACCCGGTCGCGGCCCGGCACACCAACCAGACCCTGCAAACCACGGCCATCGAGGCCTTGCCCAAATTACCGGCGTTGCCACGCTCATTGCAGGGCAGCGACCATGATGTGCGCCTGCACACCGATGCCGACGGCAACCTGCTGATCGAGGCGGATATCCTTCATCTGTTCGAGTTCTATCTCTCGGCGCTGGTCGAAGAGCCCCTGGAACTCTGTCTGACACGGATCAGCCTGGCGCTCGCCGAACAACTGCAAGGCGCTGCCCTCGACCAGGCCCGCGACCTGCTCAAGCGCTATCTCGATTTCAAGATCGCCCTGGTCGAATTGCATGCCCTGCCCGGCGCCGTCGATGCCAGCGGCGCCTACGCCCTGGACGCCATCGAACTGCGTCAGCAGCGGCTGCGGGACTTGCGCCTGCAGCACTTCAGCGCCCATGAAGCCCAGGTGTTTTTCCAGGAAGAGGACAGCTACGACGACTATATGCTGCAGCGTTTGAAACTGGCCCAGGACCAGAGCCTGGATCCCGCCGAGCGCCAGCAGGCTCTTGAACGGTTGGAGCAGCAACTGCCCGAGGCCATGCGCCAGGCGCGCCAGCAAGCCACCCAGCAAACCCAGCTATACGAGCTGACCGAACAAATGAAACAGGACGGCGCCAGCGCCGAAGCCCTGTTCCAGGCCAGGGCCGAAGTTCTGGGCGATGAAGCCGCCACCGCGCTGGCCGAGCTGGATCAGCGCCAAGCCCAGTGGAACAGCCGCCTGGCCAGCTACGAGGAGGAACGCGAGGCCATCCGCCAATCGGGCCTGAGCACCCAGGATCAGCAAGCGGCGGTCGCAAGCCTGATCGAGCGGCGCTTCGAACCCGAGGAGCGTCTGCAGGTACAGGCCATGGAGCTCTATCAGTAGCTATCGACCGTCGAGCATCCAGGCCAAGCCCTGGTCCACATGCAGTTCGCAGCTGTCGAGCAATGGCAGCGGCGACGATGCGTTCTCCACCAGCAAGCCTATTTCGGTACAGCCGAGAATCGCTGCCTCGGCGCCACGCCGGCGTAGCGCCTCGATGCATTCCAAGTAGAACGCGCGGGCGCTGGGCTGGAAGCGGCCCAGGCACAACTCGGCGAAAATCACCCGGTCTATCTCGGCCATCTGCGCAGGCTCGGGGATGATCACCTCGATGTCGAAGCGCTCGGCCAGACGCTGGCGGTAGAAGTCCTCCTGCATGGTGAAACGCGTACCGAGCAACGCCGCGCGCTTGACGCCCTGCCGTTGCAGGGCCTGGCCGACCGCATCGCCGATATGCAGCAAAGGGATCTGCAGCGCCGCCTCGATGGCCGGTGCCACCTTGTGCATGGTGTTGGTCGCCAGCAGCAGCGCCGTCGCACCGGCGCCCTGCAAACCCTGCGCGGCCAGGGCCAGGCGCTGGCCGGCGGTATCCCAGTCGCCGAGTCGCTGCAGCTCGGCGATCTCGGCGAAATCCACCGAATGCAGCAACAAGGGCGCCGAATGCAAACCGCCCAAGCGCTCGCGCACGCCCTGGTTGAGCAGGCGGTAGTAGCTCGCGGTGGACTCCCAACTCATGCCGCCGAGAATGCCTAATTGACGCATAACGCCCATCTCCAGCTAAAGATCCCAGCCTAGCCAGACCGATGCCTGGCGCACAGCCACAGTGTGCGTCAGAACCTGCGGTACAGCCCAACCGCATAAAAACAAAAAAGAATATTAATAACTAAAAACATTCTTAGACGATCTAAGAAGGATTGCATATCTTGCCGCTAACACCACTTCAGACCGACCTTCCACTCACTGCCAGGCCCGCTATCGTATGAAAATTCGCGACCTCGATTTCGCCCCCAGCACGCTTAATGGTCAGCATGCAGCCCTGGGTTTGCCTCCTGTGGAAAACATCGTCAGCCATCCGGGCGACCACCCGGTTTTGCGCTCCGCCATATGGCTCGCAGCGCTGACATTGGCCGGCCTGCTCCTGTTTTTCACCTGGCGCCTGTTCTTTGGCGACAACGGTGGCCACAGCGGCCTGCAGATCATCGAAACCACGTTGCACAGCCCCACCTTCTGGAGCGCAGTGGCGGTCGGCTTCTTCGCCCAGGTTATCGATGGCGCCCTGGGCATGGCTTACGGCATCACCGCCACCACCTTCCTGCTCAGCGCCGGGGCCTCGCCAGCAGCAGCCAGTGCCAGCGTGCATATCGCCGAGGTGTTTACCACCGGTCTATCGGGCATCTCTCACGCCAAGCTGGGCAACGTCGACAGATCGCTGTTCCTGCGGTTGCTGCTGCCGGGCATCCTTGGTGCGATCCTCGGCGCGGTGCTGATCACCAGTTTCGATGGCAAAGCGATGAAACCCTTTATCTCCGCCTACCTGCTGCTGATGGGCCTGTACATCCTGCACAAGGCTTATCGCCATGTGCAGCAGCAGCGCCGCGAACCGAAGCATGTGGCCAAGCTCGCGCTGTTCGGCGGTTTCGTCGATGCGGCTGGCGGTGGGGGCTGGGGCCCGGTGGTCACCAGCAGCCTGCTCGGCTCCGGTAGCGACCCTCGCACCACCATCGGCTCGGTAAATTTCGCCGAGTTCTTCCTGACCATCGCAGGCGCCGCTTCCTTTATTTTCCTGGCGGGTGAGCCGAGCACCTGGTTGATGGTGGCAGGCCTGGTCTTCGGCGGCCTGTTCGCCGCTCCATTCGCCGCCCTGCTGTGCAAGAAGCTGTCGGCGCGCACCCTGCTGACCGTTGTCGGTTGCCTGATCGTGCTGATCAGCGCCTATAACATCTATACGGCCCTGGTCTGACAGGACGCTGGCTACCTGACCGGTGAATTTGCCCCGGTCGCATGACAGATCGCATGCAGATTCATGGTGAGCAAGGCACCTCGCTTCGGTAGATCGGCGACGCAGATCACCGTGCGCGCGGGCAAGTGGCCGGCGAACGCTTCGGCGTAGGCCCTGTTCATCGCCTCGAAATCCTCGACGTGCTTGAGGAAAACCTGCACGTGCAGGACGTCCGTCATGGACGCACCGACCATGGCGAGCATCGCTCGCAGGTTCTCGAGGATTTGCCGGGACTGCGCGTAGGCATCGGCACCCGCCATGCGCCCGGCTCCATCCACCCCGGGGGTCGCGGAGAGGTAAATGAACGGGCCGCTCTTGGCGATATGACTGTAGGGGCCTATGGGTTCGAACAGCTCGGGCGGGGTGTAGGTTTCGACGCTCATAAGAAATCCATGTGGGTGAAGACGAGGGCATTCTTGCGCTTGGAGCCTAGCGCGACAGGCCGCCGGCACACAGACACAGTGCGCCGCCAGGACGGCGGTACAGCCTTATCCATTAAATCGAAAAGACATATAAACCTTCTCAAACATTCTTAGACTCTCTAAGCCGCAAGCCTTATCTTCACGCCTCGCACGGCTAGACGGCTGCGCGTCGTTACCGCCTGGGAGTTTCGCCTTATATGTTCTGGGACTCGTTGCCCCTGCCACTGATATTCGTCGGCGCCCTGCTGATCTGGGTGCTGTATGCCTTCGTGCGCGAGAAGTGGAGTCCGGACATAGTCGCGGCGATCGCCGTGGCGGCGCTGCTGATCACCCAGTTGCTCGAGCCCAAGGAAGTGCTCAGCGTGCTGTCCAACTCGGCGCCGGTGACCATCGCCTGCATGTTCGTGCTGTCCGCCGCGCTGGAGCGCACCGGCTGCATCGACGCCCTCGGCAACTGGCTGGGCGATCTGGTCGGCACCAGCCCGATCCGCGTACTGACCGGCCTGACCCTGACCGCTCTGGTGATTTCCGCGTGTCTGAACAACACCCCGGTGGTGGCCATCCTCACCCCGGTGGCAATTTCCCTGGCCCGGCGCGCCGGCACCTTGCCGTCCAAACTGCTGATCCCGCTGTCCTACGCGACCATCCTCGGCGGCACCCTGACGATGATCGGCACCTCGACCAACATCCTGGTCGACGGCGTGGCGCGCAAGGCCGGCCTCGAACCCTTCGGCATTTTCGAGATCACCGGTGCCGGGCTGATCCTCGCCGCGGTCGGTATGCTTTACCTGCTGACCATCGGCCACCGCCTGCTGCCCGAGCGCGACACCCTGTCCAAACAGCTGCGCCCGGATCTGGATCGCACCTTTATGACCGAGCTGCTGGTGCCGCATGACTCGCCGGTGATCGGCAAGACCCTGAGCGAAGCCAACCTCAACGGCGGCAGCGGCCTGCAAGTGCTCAAGCTGTTTCGCGGCGAACAGGAGTTCACCGAGCCGAACCATCACACCGTCCTGGCCAATGGCGACCGCCTGGTGCTGCACGGCCAGGTGAAGAATGTGGTCGAGTTGCGCGAGAGCGGCCACCTGACGTTCAACCGCAGCGATGCCTTCGAGACCATCAGCAGCCACGACGTGGTGCTGGCCGAGGCCATAGTCGGGCGCAACTCGCGTTACAGCCACCGGCCGATGCGCGACCTCGACCTCACCGCGCGCTACGGCATCGCGGTGCTCGCGGTACATCGCCAGGACGAGAATATTCAGGGCAACCTCGACGACTTCGAGCTGCAATTCGGCGACGTGATGCTGGTCGAGGGCACGCCGACGCAGATCAAGCGTTTCGCCGACAACGGCGAACTGATCAGCCTCAACGCCGTGCAGGAACGCGCATTCCGCCGCGACAAGGCGCCGATCGCGATCATCGCCACGCTCGCCGTGATGCTGCTCGCGGCGTTCGGCGTGATGCCGATCGAAGGCCTGGCGATCATCGGCGCGGTGGCCGTGCTGGCGACCCGCTGCCTGGACGTGGAAGACGCCTATAAAGCGGTGGACTGGAAGATTCTCAGCCTGATCTTCGGCATGCTGGCGATCAGCATCGCCATGGACAAGGTCGGTCTGGTGCGCCTGCTGATCGAGAACGTCATGGGCCTGATGCCTTGGGCCGGGCCGCTGTTGATGCTGTCGTTGATCTACCTGTTCACCTCGATTCTCACCGAGGTGCTGTCGAACAATGCGGTGGCGGTGCTGGTCACGCCGATCGCCATCGGCCTGGCCCAACACCTGGGTGTCGACCCGCGGGCCTTCGTGGTCGCGGTGATGTTCGCCGCCAGCGCCAGCTTCGCCACGCCGATCGGCTACCAGACCAACACCTTCGTGTATAACGCCGGCGGTTACCGCTTCACCGACTTCATGCGAATCGGTATCCCGCTCAACCTGTTGCTCTGGGCCGTGGCCAGTTTCGTGATTCCCTGGTTCTGGCCGCTGACCCCGGTTTAAAAAGCGGAGAATGCAGGAGGGGCGGCGGCACCGGGTAGCCCGGATGCAATCCGGGAGCGATCTGTCGGCACCAAGATTCCCGGATTTCATCCGGGCTACAGAACTACAGAATTAGCGCAAAAACTGACGCTGGCTCTGGCGTGCAGGCCACCGCGCGCGCCGGCTGCAGGCCGAGCGCACTTTCCAGCCAATCGAGTTGTTGGTCCCACAGCGCGCGGGGCGTATCGCGGCGGAAGAAGCCGAAATGCCCCAGCTTGCGCAGGCCCCATTCGGCGGGATCGACCGTCAGCACCTCGCGCTGCGCCGCAGGGTAGAAGTCGGCCAACGCCGCCACCGCCCGTTGCGGCGCGAATGTCTGGTCGTCACTGATCGCCAGGAAGCGCGCCGGCGCTTGCAGTTCGTCGAAATAGGGACGCAACGGTTGGCCGTCTGCAGTGCTGATAAATGCCGGCGTGCGGCACCAGCGCGCCCACTCCAACGCCACCCCGCGCGGCAATGCCTCGCCGCCCATGGCCCAACCTGGCAGCTGGCCGAATAACCGCGTGGCGATCGGCACCACCCCGTACCAATTGAGCGCCAGACGCAGTTGCCGACGGGCCGGCCATAGGCGCCAATAGCCGGACTGGGCGGCGATGCCGAGCAGCGCCTGGATTCGCCCGGCATTGTCGGCCAGGCCGGGAATCTGGCCGCCCACCGAGTGGCCGAGCAGCGCCAGGGGCAAATCGCGCGCCAGATGGTCGAGCAGGCTGGCTTGATCCAGCGTGCCCCAATCCGCCATGCGCGGTGGCGCGCCCTGCCAGCCCCGCACCCGACTGTCGCCGATACCGCGGTAGTCGTAACTGAACACCCAGGCGCCACGACTGGCGGCATGCTCGGCGAAGCTTTGATAGAAACGCTTGGGCACCCCGGTGGCGCTGTTCAGCAACAAACTATAACGCGGCCGCAGCGGGCGATAAGCACTGATGCCCAATGGGTGACCGTCGCGGGCGGGCAAGCGGTAATGATCGATACGCATGGCTGAACTCCTTCAGGGAAGGCCGCCAGTCTCCCCAGGCCCTGCACAGCGGAAAAGCGAGATTTCAACCCTCGAGAGCTGAGAAAAACTCAGTGCTGCGCCGCTCCATATCGCCCAGTTGCTGCTCCAGCCAGTCGACCACGCGCAGTAACGCAGGGCACTCGGCGTCGCCCTCCCAGACCGCCCAAAGCCCGCCGCCGTCCACCCGCAGCGCCGGCCAAAGCGGGCGCAGCCGCCCGCTCGACAGCGCATCGATGCACAACGGCAAATAGCCCATGGCGACGCCCAGCCCCTGCTCGGTCGCCGTCAGCACCGAGGCGTAGTTGTCCAGCACCAGGCCGCCGCTGCTGGGGCGCCAGCCGTGCACCGAGGCCCATTGCGCCCAGCTCTGCTGCTCCTTGCTCAGGCGGATCGGCAGCAGCTCCACGGTTGGCGGCCAGGGCACCGCGGCGAAGTCGGCGGCCACCAGCGGCGACAATCCAAACCCGCTGAGCCGGCGCGCGCGCAACTCGCCCCAATTCGGCGGGGTGGCTGCAAAGCGCAAGCCGAGGTCGATGCCGTGGCTGGCCAGGTCGAGGGTTTCGCGACGGGTGTCGAGGGTCAGCAGGCGCTCGCCGAGCAGCGCCTGCAGTTCGGCCAATGCCGGCAACAGCACGCTATGCGCCAGGTAGGGGAAGCTGGAAATGCGAAACGGACGTTGCGCCTGGCGCGCCCGGGTGGCGCTTTCCAATTGACGGATCGCCGGAGCGACCTCGGTCCAATAGGCTTGCCCGGAGTCGGTCAATGCCAAGCCACGTGGCAAGCGGCGAAACAATTTGCAGCCCAGCGCCGCTTCCAGTTCGCGCAGCTGGTGGCTGACCGCCGTCGGCGTGACGTGCAAGCGCTCGGCCGCGCGTTTGACGTTCAAGGTCTCGCCGAGCACGGCAAAGGTGCGCAGCAGATTCAACGATGGCAGTGACATATTCTTCGCCCCATGGCCCCGGCGCTCACTCTACCCTTGTTTTCTTGCGCCGCCGCCATCAGCTTGTGGAGTAACGAGAGGAAACCACCATGAGCCAACCCCTGCTGATCCCCTGCCCCCAGTGCAATGGCCTCAACCGCATCCCCGCCGAACGCCTCGCCGATGCGCCGCGCTGCGGGCGCTGCAAATCCGAGGTACTGCCCGGCCAGCCCATCGAATTGAACCAAGGCAATTTCGCCAGCCAACTCAAGGGCGACCTGCCGCTGCTGGTCGACGTTTGGGCCAGTTGGTGCGGCCCGTGCCGCGCGTTCGCACCGACCTTCGCGCAAGCCGCCAGCCGCCTCAATGGCCGTTACCGTCTGGGTAAACTGGACAGCGAAGCCAACCCGCAGCTGTCCGCGCAACTGGTGATTCGCTCGATTCCCAGCTTGATCCTGTTCAGCGCCGGCAAGGAAGTCGCCCGGCAAAGCGGCGCCATGTCGTTGCCACAACTGCTGGCCTGGATCGACCAACAGAATCGCTGAGCCAATCGGTCAGCGGGCGCCGTCACCTGGGATCAATTGCAAGCGCTGCATTATTTGCTAGGGTCTGTTGATGCTTCGTTGCGAGTGCAACGAAATTGGAGCCCGGTGCAACCCCATATGAGAGCGCGCTCAGCATGTCGTTACCCCAGGAAATTGCCCGCCGGCTCACCGAAGAGCAGATCGCCTTCGTCAAACGCAGCGGCCTGAAAGCGGAAGTCCTCGAACCCGGCCACGTACGCTTGTGCATGCCGCTGGTCGGCAACCAGAACCATATCGGCAGCATGTACGCGGGCGCCCTGTTCACCCTGGCGGAAATTCCCGGCGGCGCACTCTTTCTCACCAGCTTCGACACCGAGCGCTTTTACCCGATCATCAAGGAAATGAACCTGCGCTTCCGGCGCCCCGCAACCGGCGATATCCGGGTGGAAGCGCGCCTCAGCGCAACGCTCATCGAGCAGCTGCAGGATGAGGCGGCCGAGTCGGGGAAAGCGCAATATCCACTGACGCTACAACTCACCGCCGAGGATGGCGAAGTGGTTGCCGAGAGTCACGCGCTGTATCAATTACGCTTGCATGAACGACGCGGGAACTTGTCACAAATCAAAAGACCAGATAGGTGATGGACCCACACTCAACGGTGGACTCATCTTTAGATCCGACATGTATGGCAGGAGAGCCGTAACCATGTTCAAACATATATTGATTGCCCATGATCTGCGCGACACTGCCGATATGGCTCTATGCAGAGCCGCGCAACTGGCGCAGCAACATGGCGCCAAGCTGACCATGTTGCATGTGCTGGACGCCAACGAGAGCGACCAGCAACACGAAAAGGCGCGCCAGGCCCTCGATCTCAGCCTGACCCGATACGCCCCGGCCGGCTGCGAATTACATGTACGCAGCGGCAGCAAACCTTCCGAGGTGGTGTTGCAACAGGTCGAGGAATTGGGCTGCGACCTGCTGGTCCTGGGCGCACATCACCAGCGCCACGATTTTTTCTCCGGCACCAGCTTGGACCGCATCGCCCGGCGTTGCCCGGTTCCGCTTTTGCTGGTCGCGCGTAACGACTACCAGCCGTATCTGCGCGCCCTTTCGGCCATCGACTTTTCGCTGTGCGCGGTCAGCGCCCTGAACCAGGCTTACTACCTGCTCCCCGCCAGCGCCGAACTGCATGCGCTGCATGTGTTCGAGCCGATCAAGGGTTCGCCCAAGCAAATCCAGGATCAGTTGCAGCTGCAGTGCGGGCTGATCGACCAGCTGATGCTCGACGAAGCGCAGAAGCTGCCGGAGGAAGGCCCATCCTTGAGTCATTCGGTCGAGCAAGGCGGGATTTTGCGTTGCCTGCAGGAAAACATCCGCAGCCGCGATATCGAAGTGTTGGTGCTCGGCAGCCATGGCCGCAGCGCGTTATCCCAGGCCCTGCTCGGCAGCCTGGCGCAGCACTTCCTGCACCGTGCGCCCTGCGATATTTTCGTGGTGCGTTAAGAGGTAGCGGCTGGAATCAGAAAGGCGCCCCTGGGCGCCTTTGCTGTTCTGTAGCCCGGATGAAATCCGGAGAAATTGGGTGCCGATCAATCGCCCCGGATTGCATCCGGGTTACAAAGGCTTGGCGGGTTGGAAAACGCGCCTTGCCCACCGGTGGCGCCGAGACGGCGGTGTGGTCCTTGCGCAACAACACAGGGCCCAAGGGGGCCAGCCGACCTAGGAAGCGTCCAGCAGGTCGTGCAATTGGACGAATTGCTGGGTCAGTTTGTGGCTGCGCTCCAGATAGATCAGCGGTGTGCAGCTCTGATGCGATTCGCGCATGCGCACTGAACTCATCAAATTCACCGGCAACACCGGCAAGCCCTCTGCGAGCAATTCGTCGAGCAACTGCTGCGGCAGCGTCGCACGCGGCTGGAACTGGTTGACCACTATGCCTTCGACTTCCAGACCTTCGTTGTGGTCTTCCTTGAGTTCTTCGATCTCCTGCAACAAGCCATAGAGCGCATGGCGCGAGAAGCTGTCGCAGTCGAACGGAATCAACACGCGGTCGGCGGCGATCAGTGCCGACACCGTGTAAAAATTCAGCGCCGGCGGGGTGTCGAGGTAGATACGATCGTAATCCTCGGCCAACTCGTCGAGCAGTTTGCGC
Source organism: uncultured Pseudomonas sp. (assembly GCF_946886105.1). The sequence continues at coordinate 18,494 of NZ_CAMPHV010000009.1, forward strand.
AGTTTATTGATCTTGTGTTTCGACTCGAGTTTCGGCTGCAGGTCGGCCAGCTCGGCGGTGGCGGTGATCACGTGCAGGTTTTCGTAGGGCGTTTCGTAGATATCCACCCGGCCCTTTTTCGCGAACGGCCCGCTGGCCAGGGTCTGCTTGAAGAACTCGGCGATCCCCATAGGGATCTCAGCGCCGGTCAGGCCGGTGAGGTAGTGGGTGGAGTTGGCCTGGGTATCCAGGTCGATCAGCAAGGTACGATACCCCTGGGACGCGCTGACGGCCGCCAAATTGCAGGCGATGCTGGATTTGCCCACGCCGCCCTTCTGATTGAATACCACGCGCCGCATATCACACCTCTCGATCGATAACTGCAAATGCCTGGGCATTCTATGCAAAGCGGATGACAAGGGCGAGGCATTCGGTCACCCCATGACCATAAACCTCTCGTCAGAACAGTCGTACAAAATTTGCACGATGCCCGTGCGGTCTGGATAATGCCGGCGATTCGCCATGGCAATCTCGACATTCCCTTGTCATGCCTGGCTGCCGACCTCTACATGGAAGCCTGCAAGGGCCGGATCGTCCGAGTGATGCACTTCAGGATCGAGCAATGGCGTGCCTGGGCCCCTGGCCTGGAAAGCGCGGACGACTGGCGCCTCTGGTCCCGCGCACCCGCGCGCCTACCCGGCGCTGCCGAACAATCCCCGTCCCAGCCGGATGCGGCCCAACCGAGTGCGGCCCAACCGGATGTCAGCTTTCTGCCGGCCATGCAACGCCGCCGTTTGAGCCCCTTGGCGCGCATGGCCTTTCATGTCGCCTGGCCGCTGGCCGAGGCTTACGGCCAGTTGCCGCTGGTATTCGTTTCGCGGCACGGCGAGACGCCGCGCACCTTGGCGATCATCACCGAGCTGGCCAACGACGAAGCGCTCTCGCCGACCCAGTTCAGCCTTTCGGTGCATAACGCGGTCATCGGCCTGTGGTCGATCATGCGCGGCGACACCAGCGAAATGACCGCACTCGCCGGCGAGAACGACGGCCTGGAGCAAGGCGTGCTGGAAGCCTGCACGCTGCTCGGCGAAGGCGCCCCGGCGGTATTGCTGGTGGTGGCCGAAGAGCGCCCGCCCGCGCTCTATGCGCCCTATATCGACGATGTGCCGTTCTCCCACGCCGTCGCGTTGCTGCTGACACCGGGCGACGACTGGCAGCTGCAGCTGCGCCATGCCGACGGCCCCGCCGCCGAATGGCCGCACGCACTCAATCTGCTTCGCGCCCTGTGCGGCGGGCAAGACTCCCTGCAACATCACTGGAAGAGCCGTCAATGGAGTTGGTCACGCAACAAGGCCTGAGCCGTTATAGCGCGCCCTATTGCTGGCGCCTGATCGCCACCGCGCTGAGTTTTGCCCTGTTCGGTATCGGCGGGGTGCTGCTGCGCGTGCTGGTCTTTCCGCTGCTCGCCCTGCTGCCCGGCGACAGCCTGACGCAACGCACCCGCGCGCGCCTGGTGGTCAGCAAAACCTTCCGCATGTTCGTCAAATTCATGTACCACAGCGGCGTGCTCACCTATTCGGTCGAAGGCGTCGAACGCCTGGGCCGCCCCGGCCAGATGGTGATCGCCAACCACCCCTCGCTGATCGACGTGGTGGTGTTGATCGCCTTCATCCGCGACGCCAATTGCGTGGTCAAGCAAAGCCTGTGGGACAACCCCTGCATGCGCGGGCCGATCCGCGCCGCGCAGTTCATCAGCAACAGCGGCAGCATGGACATGCTCGACGAAGCCGCAGAAGCGCTGCGCAGCGGCCAGACCCTGATCATCTTCCCCGAGGGCACCCGCACCCAGCCCGGGCAGGCGCCGCAGTTCCATCGTGGCGCCGCGGCCATCGCCCTGCGCGGCGCGCGCGTGGTCACCCCGGTGGTGATCAGCGTCACGCCCACCACCCTGACCAAAGCCGAGCCCTGGTACAGCATTCCGTCGCGCCGTTTTCATTTTAATTTGCAGGTTGGTGAAGATATCGACCCGCAACAGTTCAATGCTCTGGGACCGGCGCCAGTTGCCTCGCGTAAACTCAACGACCACTTGCACCACTATTTTATGAAGGAGCTCGCTACAGATGAGCGATCTACAACTGGAAATCAAAACCCTGATTATTGATGCCCTGGGCCTGGAAGACATGACTGCCGAGGATATCGCCGCCGATCTCACCCTGTTCGGCGAAGGCCTCGGCCTGGATTCGGTCGATGCATTGGAACTCGGCCTGGCGATCCAGAAGCGCTTCGGCATCAAGATCGACGCCGAAGCCAAGGACACCCGCAAGCACTTCGCCAACGTTGCTAGCTTGGCGGCGTTCGTTACCGCGCAAAAAACCGCCTGAGGACGCCCGCAGATGCAAACCCGTGAAGAAGTATTTGCCACCCTGCGCGATGCCCTGGTCGAGCTGTTCGAACTCGACGCCGAGCGCATTACCCTGGACGCCAACCTGTACCAGGACCTGGAAATCGACAGCATCGACGCCGTCGACCTGATCGACCATATCAAGCGTCAGACCGGCAAGAAGATCGCCGCCGAGGAATTCAAGGCAGTGCGTACCGTCGGCGACGTGGTCGAGGCCGTGCTCAACGTCGTCAACGCCGCACCGAATTAAGACCGACTCTATGGCCCGCTTGTTCGGCTTGCTGCTGATAGTGGCAGGCCTGCTCTACCCTTTTGCCGTGTATTACGGCATGGAGCACCTATCGCCACGCCTGTTCGCCCTGCTGCTCGGCGGCCTGTGGCTGGCTCGTGCGCTGAGTCAGTGGCAGCAGCCGGGCAGCCGTTGGATGGCTGCGGCCGCCTTGAGTTTTTGCCTGCTGCTGGGCTTGTCCGGCGAAGCCGCGCTATTGCGCTGGTACCCGGTATTGCTCAGCGCCCTGCTGCTGAGCATATTCGGCCTCAGCCTGAAGTTCGGCCCGCCGCTGATCGAGCGTCTGGCGCGTTTGCACGAACCCGAGCTGCCGGAAGTGGCGGTGCGTTACACCCGCACCGTCACCCAGATCTGGGCCGGCTTCTTTCTGTTTAATGGCCTGGCGACGGCGGCACTGACCCTGTGGGCGCCGTTGAGCTGGTGGACCTTGTATACCGGGCTGATTTCCTACGGCCTGATCGGTTTGTTGTTCGCTGGAGAATGGCTGGTGCGCCAGCGCGTGAGGAGAAAAGGATGAGCTGGGTGAACCTTGAGCAGTTGTTGAGCGAAGCTCACCCTGGCCGTCCAGTGACCAGCGGCATGGATCACGCCGACCTGCAGGGTCGCGCCCTGAAGCTGGCCGCCGCCTTGCAAGAGCGCGGGATCGAACGGGTCGCCCTGTATCTGGAAGATGCCGGCGAGTTGGCCGTGGCCCTGCTCGGCGCCTGGCGCGCCGGGGCCAGCGTGCTGTTGCCGGCCGATGCCCAGCCGCAAAGCCGTCAGCGTCTGGCCGGCCAATGCGAGCTCTGGCTGGACAGCTCGGGCGTCGCTGCGCTCGACGGTCTCACGGCAACGGCCCCGCTGCCGGCGGCCAGCCTGGATCTCGACCACTGCCGCCTGACCCTCTGCACCTCCGGCTCCAGCGGCGAAGCCAAACTGATCGACAAGAGCCTGCGCCAGCTGGCCAATGAAGTGGACGCCCTGGAGCAGCTGTGGGGCGCCGAGCTGCAAGGCGCGACCATCCTCGGCAGCGTCGCCGCCCAGCACATCTATGGCCTGCTGTTTCGCGTGCTCTGGCCGCTGTGCGCCGGCCGGCCCTTCCAGCGCCGTGCCCAGCCCTTCCCGGAAGACTTGCAGCGCGAAAGCCTGGCCTGCGCCGACGGCTTCGCCTGGGTCGCCAGCCCCGCGCTATTGAAAAGGATGGGCGACAACCTCGACTGGCAGGCGCTTGCCGCAGTGCGCAAGGTGTTTTCCTCCGGCGGCGCGCTGCCCCTGGAGGCCGCGCAATCCTTGCAGCAACAGCTCGGCCAGTGGCCCGCGGAAATCTACGGCAGCTCGGAGACCGGCGGCATCGCCTGGCGTCAGGGCTTTGATCCGTGGCAACCCTTCGCCGGCGTCGAACTGCAGGTGGATGAACAGGGCGCACTCAACGTCGGCTCGCCGTATCTGCCAGAAGGGCAACGCGAACAGACCGCCGATGCCGTGGAAATCCAGGCCGACGGCCGCTTTCTGTTGCGCGGGCGCCTCGACCGCATCGTCAAGCTGGAAGAAAAACGCATTTCCCTGCCCATGCTGGAACAGGCCCTGGCCAATCACCCTTGGGTCGCCGAAGCCCGCTTCGGCGTGGTCCAGCAAGGGCGCGCCTTTCTCGGCGCCCTGGTGGCGCTCGATCCGGCCGGTATCCATGCCCTGCGCAACCAGGGCCGTCGCGCGGTTACCGATGCCTTGCGTCAGCATCTTTCCGGCCATTGCGAAGCCATCGCCCTGCCGCGGCGCTGGCGTCTGGTCGGTCAATTGCCCTACAGCAGCCAGGGCAAATTGGCCCAGGCAACGGTCGACGCACTGATCGATGCCCCACGACCGACCCGGGTCGAGCCGCTGAGCGCGCGGGAACAGGACGGCGAATGGCAGCTGGAACTGCAGGTGCCGCTGGATCTGGCCCACTTCACCGGTCATTTCCCGCACACCCCGGTACTGCCGGGGGTGGTGCAGATCGACTGGGCGCAGCACCTGGCACGAACGCTGATCGCCGACCTGCCGCCGCTCTTCGGCGGCATGGAAGTGTTGAAGTTCCAGCAACTGGTGCGTCCCGGCGACCGCCTGCAACTGGCCCTGCGTTTCGACGCCGCGCGCGGCAAGCTGTACTTCGCCTTCCGCAACGGCGAAGCGGCCTGCTCGTCCGGGCGGATCCTGCTGGGTAACGCCAAATGATGCGCGGGATACGTAGGTTGGCGCGTAGGTTGGCGCTGAGGCACGAAGCCCAACAAGGCGCACGCAGTGTGCTCGGGCAATCTCCGACCGTTCGCCTGGTGCCGGGCATGTTGGGCTTCGCAAGCTCAGCACCAACCTACATCCCCAAAGCAGCAACCTACGTAGCAGCCCATTTGTGGGTGGACGACACCAGCGCGCAGGTTCTCCATGCATAAGCCCTGCGCGGTGATCCCGGTGTACAACCACGAGCACGCGCTACCCCAGGTGGTCGCGGCGCTGCGCGAGGCCGGGCTGGCCTGCGTACTGGTCGACGATGCCTCGAGTCCGGCCTGCGCGGCGGTGATGGATCGCCTGGCCGAGCAGGCGGACATCCATCTGGTGCGTCTGCCGCTCAACCAGGGTAAGGGCGGCGCGGTGATGGCCGGCCTGCGCGAGGCCCGCCGCCTGGGTTTCAGCCATGCCCTGCAAGTGGACGCCGACGGCCAGCACGACCTCGGCGCCCTGGCGGAGTTTCTCGATGCCTCGCGCGCCGCGCCCCGGGCGCTGATCTGCGGCTACCCGCATTACGACGCCAGCGTACCCAAGGGCCGCCTGTACGCGCGTTACCTGACCCATGTCTGGGTGTGGATCAACAGCCTGTCGCTGAACATCCGCGACTCCATGTGCGGTTTTCGCGTGTACCCGCTGCAACCGACCCTGGCATTGATCGACAGCGTCGACATCGGCCGGCGCATGGACTTCGACACCGATATTCTGGTGCGCCTGGCCTGGCGCGAGCAGCCCATGCATTGGCTGCCGATCCGCGTGCGTTACCCACTGGATGGGCTCTCGCACTTTCGCCTGTGGCACGACAACGCCCTGATCTCGAAAATGCACGCCAAGCTGTTCTTCGGCATGCTCGTGCGGGCCCCCGGAATACTCTGGCGCAGGTGCCGTCGATGAGCGGCAAGCAACACTGGGCCTGGCAGCGCGAGCGCGGCAGCTTCATCCTGATGAAGTTCACCGTCGGCATGACGCGCCTGCTCGGCCGCCGCCCGATCGCCCCGCTGATATACCTGATCGTGCTGTATTTCTTTGTCTTCGGCCGTCAGGCGCGGCGCAGCATCTGGCATTACCAGGCGAACCTGGCCGCCTGGAGTGGGCGGAACGAACTACGGCCGAGCCGGCGCGCGGTGTTCCGCCAGTTCATGGCCTTCGCCGACACCCTGCTGGACAAGCTCGACGTGTGGAACGGCGCGCTGCGCCTGGAACAGGTGACCCTGATCGACCCGAGCGACGTGACCGGACAGCTGCACCGCGCGGGCCGCGGGCAGATCCTGGTCGCCGCGCACCTGGGCAACCTCGAGGTATGCCGCGCCCTGGCCGAACTCGGTGAGCGCGTGCAGATGAACGTGCTGGTGCACACCAAGCACGCCGAGCAGTTCAACCGCCTGCTGGGCGAGGCCGGCTCCAGCAACCTGCGCCTGATTCAGGTCAGCGAGCTGGATGCCGCGGTGATGCTGCAACTGTCCGAGCGTCTGGAACGCGGCGAATGGCTGGCCATCGCCGGCGACCGCGTGCCGCTCAAAGGCGGGCGCAAGAGTCTGGCGAGCTTTCTCGGCAAGCCGGCGTACTTCCCGCAAGGCCCCTGGCTGCTGGCCGGGCTGCTACAGTGCCCGGTCAACCTGATCAACTGCTTGAAGATCGACGGCCGCTACCAGGTGCTTATCGAGCCCTTCGCCGAGCGCATCCAATGGACCCGTGCCGAGCGTGAGGCGGTGATCGCCGGCTGGGTGCAGCGCTACGCCGAGCGTCTCGCCGCGCACTGCCTGAGCGCACCCTTGCAATGGTTCAATTTCTACCCGTTCTGGAACGAAAATGACGACACATCAGCCTGACCCCATCGTATTCGGCGAACAGCCCCTGCGTATCGAGCAGGTCGTGACCCTGGCCCGCCGCGGCGCACCGGCGCGGCTGCAGAACGATGCCGCCTACCGCGAGAAAATCGCCAAGGGCGCGCGCTTTCTCGACAGCCTGCTGGACAAGGAAGGCGTGATCTACGGCGTCACCACCGGCTACGGCGACTCCTGCGTGGTGGCGGTGCCGCTGCATCAGGTCGAAGCGCTGCCGCGCCACCTCTACACCTTCCACGGTTGCGGCCTGGGCAAGCTGCTGGACGCGCCGAGCACCCGCGCGGTATTGGCGGCGCGGCTGCAATCGCTGTGTCAGGGCGTGTCCGGGGTACGGGTGGAACTGCTCGAACGCTTGCAGGCATTTCTCGAATACGACGTACTGCCGCTGATCCCGGAAGAAGGCTCGGTCGGCGCCAGCGGCGACCTCACGCCGCTGTCCTACGTCGCCGCCACCCTTAGCGGCGAGCGCGAGGTGCTGTTCCGCGGCGAGCAACGTAGCGCCGCCGAGGTGCATCGCGAACTGGGCTGGACGCCACTGGTACTGCGCCCCAAAGAAGCCCTGGCACTGATGAATGGCACTGCGGTGATGACCGCCCTGGCCTGCCAGGCGTTCGCCCGCGCCGACTACCTGCTGAAACTGGCGACGCGCATCACCGCGCTCAACGTGGTGGCGCTGGAAGGCAACCCGGAGCATTTCGACGAGCGCCTGTTCGCCGCCAAACCGCATCCCGGGCAGACCCAGGTCGCCGCCTGGCTGCGTCAGGACCTGGCCATCGATGCACCGACCGCGCCGCTGCACCGCCTGCAGGATCGCTACTCGCTGCGCTGCGCGCCCCATGTGCTCGGCGTGCTGGCCGACAGCCTGGGCCTGCTGCGGCAGTTCATCGAGATCGAGCTGAACAGCGCCAACGACAACCCGCTGATCGACGCCGAAGACGAGCGCGTGCTGCATGGCGGGCACTTCTACGGCGGGCATATCGCCTTCGCCATGGACAGCCTGAAGAACCTGGTCGGCAACGTCGCCGACCTGCTCGACCGCCAGCTCGCCCTGCTGGTCGACGTGCGCTACAACCACGGCCTGCCGAGCAACCTGTCCGGCGCCCCGGCGGTCAGCGCGATGATCAACCACGGCTTCAAGGCGGTGCAGATCGGCACCAGCGCCTGGACCGCCGAAGCCCTGAAAAACACCATGCCGGCCAGCGTGTTCTCGCGCTCCACCGAGTGCCATAACCAGGACAAGGTGAGCATGGGCACCATCGCCGCGCGCGATGCCCTGCGCAGCCTGGAACTGACCGAACAGGTCGCCGCCGCGACCTTGCTCGCCGCCAATCAGGGAGTGTGGTTGCGCCAGCGCAACGGCAAGAACGATATCCCGGCCCCCGTGGCGGCGATGCGCGAACAGCTGGCCGCGGACTTCCCACCGGTGATCGAAGACCGCGCTTTGGAAGACGAGCTGCGCCTGTGCCTGACCCGTATCCGCGACCAGCACTGGAGCCTGTATGCGTAACGCCTTATCGGTGCGCACGGCGCACCCTACGGCCACCTACCGCGTAGCGTGCGCCGCGCACCAAGGAGCCGAGCATGCGTAGCAAAGGCGTATTGCAGGCCGAGATCGAATTGCAGGTGCCATTCTTCGATGTCGACATGATGGAAGTGGTCTGGCACGGCCACTACGTCAAATACTTCGAACAAGCGCGCTGCGCCCTGCTCGACAAGCTCGGCCACAACTACGTGCAGATGCGCGACGCCGGCTACGCCTGGCCGGTGATCGACTTGCAGGTGCGCTATATCCGCGGCGCCCAGTTCGGCCAGACGATCCGCGTGCGCGCCGACCTGGTGGAATGGGAGAACCGTCTGAAGATCAACTACCTGATCACTGATGCCGCCAGCGGCGAGCGCATGACCCGCGGCAGCAGCGTGCAGGTCGCGGTGGAAATCGCCACCCGCGAAATGCAATTCGCCTCACCCAAGGTGTTGGTCGAAGCGGTGGAAAGGGTGCTGGCGTGAGAACCATGCTGGCCGGCTTGCAGCGCTGGCTGAACGCCATTCGCCCGGCGAAAACCAATCCCGTAGGTTGGGTTGAGCGTTGCGAAATCCAACGCGGATTTCTTGCTCAAGAATCTGGGCGTGCCAACTTCCTGAGTCAGCCATGCGACCGGTTTCGCCCTACCGGGCGAGTTACTTTCTCTTTGCTTGTGCAAAGAGAAAGTAACCAAAGAGAAAGCACACCCCACATACGGGTCTCGCTGCGCTCGACTTCCCTCGCTCCATCCCTGCTCCAGGGGCACGCTGCAAAGGGCCATCCCTGGCCCATCGCAGCTCTCGCGGCATCCATGCCGCTCAACCCCTTACGCAGGGATTCCACTCGGCCTCCTGAGGGGACCCCGTATCCTGGCCCGACTGAAGCTGTTCAATCTTCATTTCTGCGCTGGCACAGCCCCGTAGCCCGGATGCCATCCGGGCTACTGGCGTTCCTGCTGCTTCTGAGCCCCCATGCTTACGCCTTCGATCTGGAGCAACTCAGCGCCCAGCTAGCCAAACCCGCGGTGGTGCGCGGCCCGCTGATTCAGGAAAAGCACCTACGCGCCCTACCGCAACCGCTGACCAGCCGCGGTCAATTCGTCCTCAGCGCCGAACTGGGCCTGCTCTGGCAACTGCAGAACCCGCTCAAGCAGGATTACCGGATCGACCACAGCGGCATCGCCAAACGCACCGCCAACGGTTGGCAGCTGCAGCCCGGCCAGGATGTCGCCGCGCAGCAGAGCCGGCTGTTCCTCGCCGTGCTCAAGGGCGACCACAGCGGTCTGGCGCGCGATTTCGACTTGCAACTGAGCGGCAGCAGCGAGACCTGGCAGCTGAACCTCACGCCCCACTCATTGCTGCTCAAGCAGATTTTCCAGCGTATTCAGATCGACGGCGGCGCGTTGGTCGAGCGCATCGAACTGCTGGAAACCCAGGGCGACAAAACCGTCCTGCGCCTGCCCGACAGTCAGCCCGGCGATGCCTTGAGCGAGCAGGAGCGCCGCGATTTTGCCCATTGAGCAGCGCATGCTGGAGCGCAGCCTGCCGCGGCTGTTCGGCGTTTTGTTGCTGGCGCTGCTGGCCCTGGCCGCCTGGCAATGGCGCAACGGCCCACCCGTTGCCGCGAGCATGCTCGACCTGCTGCCCGAAGGCGCTGGCGACGCCTTGGTGCTGCAAGCCGAACAGCGCATGCAGGAGCCCTTGAACCGCGAGCTACTGTTGTTGATCGGCCATCCCCAGCGCGAACAGAGCATCGCGCTGGTGCAGCAAGTCGGTACGCAATGGCGCGACAGTCAGACTTTCGAGCGTGTGCAATGGAGCCTGAACGCCGACCTGTCGGCCCTGCGTCAGCAATTGCTGAGCAGCCGCCTGGCGCTGTTATCGCCAGCCGACCGCCAGTTGCTGATCGAGCAGCCTGAGGCCTTTATCCAGCAGCGCAGCGCGCAATTGTTCGACACCTTCGCCGCTTTCGGCCTGCTGCCGCTGGAGCAGGATTGGCTGGGCCTGGGCGCCCGCGCCCAGCAGGCGCTGACCCCGCACAGCCGCATCCAGGCCGACCTCGGCAGCGGCGCCCTGTTGGTCGAGGACAACGGCATGACCTGGGCGCTGTTGCGCGCCCGCGTGCGCGGCGACTCCTTCGATTTGCAGGCGCCGTTGGCCATCGCCGCGGCGGTGGCCGACGTACGCGCCCAGGTGGCGAGCGAGGGCGGCCAGTTACTGGCGGCCAGCGGCCTGCTGTACGCCGCGGCCGGCCAGGCCCAGGCCAGCCGCGAAATCGGCTGGATCGGCGGCGGCGCTGTGCTCGGCATCCTCCTGCTGTTACTGCTGGCCTACAGACGCGCCCGCGCGTTGCTCAGCCTGCTGCCGGTCGGCGTGGCGCTGCTGGCGGGCGTCAGCGCTTGCGTGCTGGTGTTCGGCCAGATCAATGCGCTGACCCTGATACTCGGCGCCAGTCTGATCGGCGTGGCGGCGGATTACCCGCAACATTACTTGAGTAAAAGCTGGGGCCAGCGCGACTGGCACAGCTGGGCCGCCCTGCGCGCCACGCTGCCGGGCCTGAGCCTGAGCCTGGGCACCAATCTGCTCGGCTACCTGGCGTTGGCCTTTACGCCGTTTCCGGCGCTGACCCAGATTGCGCTGTTTTCCGCCGCCGGCCTGATCGCCGCCTACCTCTGCTCGGTGTGTCTGCTGCCGGCGTGGCTCACGGGCCTGCGCCCGAACCCGGCGCCCGGCCTGCTGAGCCTCAGCGAAAAACTCCTGAGCCTGCGCGCCCGCCTGCTCGGCAAAATCGGCAGCGCGCCCCTGCTCGGCCTGCTGTTGTTGTTCTGCGCCGGCGGCCTGTGGCAACTGCACACGCAAAACGATTTGCGCCAATGGCTCGGCCAGGAGCCTCGCTTGCTCGGCGAAGCCCAGCGCATCGCCGAACTGACCGGGCAACAACCCACCAGCCAGTTCTTCCTGGTGCGCGCCGCGGATGAAATGCAGTTGCTGAAACGCCAGGCCGAACTCAGCGCGCGCCTGGATGAGCTGGTGGCCGAGGACGGCCTGCGCGGCTACCGCGCCCTCAGCCAATTGGTCGCGCCAGCCCAACAACAGCAGGCGCTGCACGCGGCCTTGAACGAGCTGCCCGAACATTGGCAAGCATTGCTCGCCGCCGGCATCCCCGAAGCCGCGCTGCGGGCGGAACTGCAGCAATTGCTGAGCACGCCGCAACCGACGATCGACCAAGCCCTGGCCATGCCCCTCGGCGAAGCCTGGCGCCCGCTGTGGTTGGGCGCCGACGCCCAGGGCCAGGTCGCCGGCCTGGTCAGCTTGCAGGGCCAGGCTCAGCGCGCGCAGCTCTATGCCGCGGCCGCGGGCATAGTCGGCGTGCAACTGGTCGATCGCCTGGGCGAATTGAATGGCCTGTTCGCCGCCACCCAACTGAGCGCGGCGCAACTCAAGCTCGCTTCCTGCGCCGCCATCGTGCTGTTGTTGTGCCTGCCCTTCGGCCTGGCCGGCGCCTTGCGCGTGGTCTGCCTGCCGCTGTTGGCCGCCGCCGCGGCCCTGGCCTGCCTCGGTTGGCTGGGCCAGCCACTGACGCTGTTCAGCCTGTTCGGCCTGCTGCTGATCACCGCGATCGGCGTCGACTACGCGATCCTGATGCGCGAGGGCATCGGCGGCGCGGCGGTGAGCCTGATCGGCACCCTGCTCGCGGCTGTGACCAGCTGGCTGTCGTTCGGCCTGCTGCTGGTCAGCCAGACGCCTGCCATCGCCAACTTCGGCCTGGCGGTCAGCCTCGGCCTGTTGTTCTGCTGCCTGCTCGCACCCTGGGCGAGCAGGACCGCGCCGGCCGGCGCAGCGGTGGCGACATGAGCATCGCCCTGTGTTGGCTCGGCCTGTTGGCGCTGTTCGCCGGCGTCACCTGGCTCGGCAGGCGCCTGCGCGTTATCCCCATCGTCAGCCAACTGTTGCTGGCCACCCTGGGATTGCCGCTGGTGTTGCTATGGAGCACGCCGCAAGGCTTCGGCGCCGACGAGTTGCTCGCCCCGGATTGGCTGGCGCTGCTGTATGGCGTGGCGTTCGCCCTGGTGTTGGGGCAGATACTTAGCGAGGTGGTCGATCTAGAGCTGGATGCCGGCAGCCTCAAAATCGCCGTGCCGAGCTTCTTCCTGCCGTTTTTCTGCGGCCTGGCCTGCGCACTCTGGCTGTTGCCGGCGCAAAGCACGGTGGCAAGCATCGCCATCGGCCTGCTGTTCGCCTTGACTGCGATTCCGGTGCTGTTCCTCTACTTGCGGCATTTCGGCTACCCGCCGGAGAAAATCCGCCAGTTGCTGCAAGCGGCGATCCTGATGGACCTGCTGTGCTGGGCGATATTCGCCCTGGCCGAAGGCAGCGGCGCCCCGGAAAAATTGCTCTGGCCGCTGCTCGGCGCCTGCCTGCCGCTGCTGTTGAAACTGTTGCGCGTGCGTTCGGCCTGGTTCAACGGCCTGTGTTTCTTCGCCCTGCTGCTGGCGATGCAACAGTTCGAGCTCAACGCCCTGGTCTTCGCCATCGCCTACCTGCTGTTGCTCGCCGGCCTGCGCCTGCCGTTGCGCCTGCCGCTGCCGGCCGCCTGGTTCGGCGCCTTGCAGACCTGGCTGGCGGTGCCGCTGATCCTTTGTTACGGCCTGCTGCAAGTCGACTGGCGCAGCGCCTGGAGCAGCTACTCCTGGCTGCAACTGGCCGCCCTGTTGCTGTTGCCGATACTCAGCAAGCTGGCCGGCAACTGGCTGGGCCTGTCCTGGGCGGAAAACCGCCTGGGGCCGCGCCCGGGCAAATGGCGCGAAAGCCTGCTATTGAACACCCGCGGCCTGACCGAAATCGTCTTTCTCAACCTGTTGCTGCAGCAGCAGATAATCGGCGCCGAACTGTACTTCGCGCTGATGCTGATGGGCCTGATCTCCACCCTGCTGCCGGCGTTGACCGGCGGCACCCCTTACCCCTCCCATACCGTTAATGAGGCACGCCGTTATGAAGTCTCTTGAGCTTGAGCAACGCCAGGTCGTAGTCATAGGTGCCGGCCCCTCGGGGGCCATCGCCAGCGCCTTACTCAAGCGCCAGGGCCATGACGTGCTGGTACTCGAACGTCAGCGTTTCCCGCGTTTTTCCATCGGCGAGAGCCTGCTCTCCCACTGCCTGGATTTCGTCGAGGAAGCCGGGATGCTCGAGGCGGTCAGGGCTGCGGGCTTCCAAACCAAACACGGCGCGGCATTCGGCTGGGGCGAGCGCTATACCGAATTCGATTTCCGCGACACCTTCACCCCTGGCCAGGGCTCGACCTATCAGGTGCTGCGCGCCGATTTCGACAAGCTGCTGGCTGACCAGGCCGAGTTGCAGGGCGTGGAAATCCGTTACGAGGAAGAAATAGTCGCCGCCGAGTTCGACGGGGCCTGCCCGCGCCTGACGGTCAAACGCCTGAGCGATGGCCATAGCTACCAGGTGGAATGCGCCTTCGTCCTCGATGCCAGTGGCTACGGCCGGGTGCTGCCGCGTTTGCTCGATCTCGATACGCCGTCGAGTTTCCCGGTGCGCCAGGCGCTGTTCACCCATGTGGAAGACCGCATCGATGCGGCTTCGGGTTTCGACCGCGAAAAAATCCTCATCACCACCCACCCGACCCTGCGTGATGTGTGGTTCTGGACCATTCCCTTCAGCAACGGCCGCTGCTCCCTCGGCGTGGTCGCCGATGCCAGCCGCTTTCAGGGCCGCCCCGAAGATCTGGACGCCTGCCTGCGTCAGTTCGTCGAGGAAACCCCAAGCCTCGCCCGGCCGCTGCAGAACGCCGTCTGGGACACCCCGGCGCGGGCCATCGGCGGTTATTCGGCGAATGTCAAAACGCTGCACGGGCCGGGCTTCGCCCTGCTCGGCAACGCCGCGGAATTCCTCGACCCGGTGTTTTCCTCCGGGGTGACCATCGCCATGCGCTCGGCGAGCATGGCCGCCGGCCTGCTGCATCGTCAGTTGAGCGGCGAAAGCATCAATTGGGAGCAACAGTTCGCTATTCCGCTGAAACGCGGTGTGGATACGTTCCGCGTGTATGTCGAGGGTTGGTACGATGGCAGCTTCCAGGATGTCATCTACTACCAACACGCCACCCCGGAAATCCGTCGGATGATCAGTTCGATCCTCGCCGGCTATGCCTGGGACGAACGCAACCCCTATGTCGCCGAGCCCAGGCGCCGCCTGCGGGTGCTCAGCGAACTCTGCGCCACGAACGGATAAGGATATCGATGAACAACACCGCCCCCGCTCCCATCGCCGCAACCTATGTCGAGGAAACCCGTTTCGGTTTCTGGTTCCTGCGCAGCCACGTCTGGCACCACCATGTGCTGCGCGTGGCGATCGACGACCTCAAGGGGCTGATCGATACGCCGCTGCCCGAGACGCCAGTGCTATTGGATGTGGGCTGCGGCCAGGGCAAGTCGTTCGGCCTGCTGGCCGGCGCATTCAAGCCGGCGCGCTTGATCGGCCTGGACGCCGACCCGCACAGCCTCGACTGCTCACGCGCCGAAGCCGAGCGCCTGGGCCTGGATGTGCAACTGATCGCCAACGACTGCGCGGCCATCGAGCTGCCGGATGCCAGCGTCGATCTGCTGTTCTGCCACCAAACCTTCCACCACCTGGTGGAACAGGAACGAGCCCTGGGCGAATTCTGGCGCGTACTCAAACCCGGCGGTCTGCTGCTGTTCGCCGAATCGACCAAGTTCTATATCGACACCTGGGTGATCCGCTGGCTGTTCCGTCACCCGATGCAGGTGCAGAAAAGCGCCGAGCAGTACCTGGATATGCTGCGCAGCCAGGGCTTCGAATTCACCAAACGCAACGTCTCCTACCCTTACCTGTGGTGGAGCCGCTCCAAGGATTTCGGCCTGCTCGAACGCTGGGGCCTGCGTCGGCCCAAGCCGGTCGGCCAACGCGACGAAACCCTGGTCAACGTCGCGGCGCGCAAACCGCTGGAGCGCGTCGGGTGATTATTCGCGCCGCCTGCCTGGGCCTCTGTCTGCTGTTGGCCGCCTGCACCGCGCGCACGCCGTTGCCTTCCGCAGCGCCGCCGCTGAGCGCGCCGCTGCCGCTGGCACTGCAGATCGAGCGCGAACAGGGCGACCAGCAGCAGAGCTGGTGGCTGGTGGTGCAGGCCGAGGGGCAGGCATTGCGTTGGTCGCTGTTCGATCCGCTTGGCGTGCCCCTGGCGCGGCAGTTGCTGGAGAATGGCGCCTGGCGCGCCGACGGCCTGCTGCCGCCGAACGACGAAGCGCGCGAACTGTTCGCCGCCCTGCTGTTTGCCGTAACGCCAGCCGAGGCCCTGACCGAAGGCTATGCGCCGAGCGCCTGGCAGGCGCTGGCCGGCGGGCAACGCTGGCTCGCCCCGCACTGGCGCATCGACTACCTGGCGCCCCTGGATTTCACCCTGCACCGAGCCGAAGGGCCGCGTTATAGGGTCCACGCGCTCGCCGATCACGAGATTCCCTGATGCCCGCCTACCTGAATGCCCTGGGCCTGATTTGCGCCCTCGGCCACGACAAACAGACGGTGGCCGATGCCCTGTTCGCCGGCGATACCTCGGGCATGCGCATGCAAGAGGGCTGGGTCACCGGCCGCAGCCTGACCGTCGGCGCAGTCACGGCCGAATTGCCCGCCATGCCGGCCGGCCTGGAACAGGCGCACAGCCGCAACAACCAACTGCTGCTGGCCGCCGCGCTGCAGATCGAAACACCGATCCGCGCCGCCATCGCCCGCTACGGCGCCGACCGCGTCGGCCTGGTCCTGGGCACCAGCACCTCGGGCATCGACGAAGCCAGCCAGAGCATCGCGCGCTATGTGCACGAGGGCGCGCTGCCGGAACACTACCGCTACGCCGAGCAGGAAATGGTCGCCCCCGCGCGCTTTCTCGGCGACTGGCTGGGCCTGCTAGGCCCGCATTACAGCATCTCCACCGCCTGCACCTCGAGCGCCCGGGCGCTGCTCAGCGCCCAGCGCTTGCTCACCCAAGGCTACTGCGATGCGGTGATCTGCGGCGGCGTGGACAGCCTCTGCCGGCTGACCCTGAACGGTTTCAGCGCCCTGGAGGCGGTGGCGGCCGAGCGCTGCAATCCGTTCTCCGCAAATCGCCACGGGATCAATATCGGCGAGGGCGCAGCGCTCTTTCTTATGACTAAAGAGCCGATGAGCAAAGAGCCCAGTGGCGCAGCAATCGCCCTGCTCGGCGGCGGCGCCAGCTCCGACGCCCACCACATTTCCGCGCCTCATCCCGAGGGGCTCGGCGCGCAACAGGCGATGCGCAAAGCGCTAAACGCGGCGGGCCTGCAAGCCGAGGATATCGACTACCTGAACCTGCACGGCACCGCCACCCGGCACAACGACGCCATGGAGAGCCTGGCGGTACAGGCGCTGTTCCCGGCCGGCGTGCCCTGCTCCTCGAGCAAGCCGCTGACCGGCCATACGCTGGGCGCCGCGGGCGCCTTGGAAGCGGCCTTCTGCTGGCTCAGCCTGAGCGAATACAACCCGTATAATCTGCTGCCGCCGCACCTCTGGGACGCCGAACCCGACCCCAAGTTACCGGCCCTGCAACTGGTACAACGCGACACGCGCATGACGCGCGCCCGTGGTCGACGCCTGATGAGCAACTCCTTCGCCTTCGGCGGCAGCAATATCAGCCTGATCTTGGGTGAAGAGATGGGCGAAGTGACTGGAGATGCACCATGAATTGCCAATGGCCGATTGCCGAATTATTGCCGCATGCCGGCGATATGATTCTGCTCGACGAAGTGCTGCGCTATGGCGACGAGGATGTGCACACCCGCCTCGAGGTCCGCAGCGGCGGCCTGTTCAGTCAGGCGGACGGTAGCCTGCCAGCCTGGGTCGGTATCGAGCTGATGGCCCAGAGCGTGGCCGCCTATGCCGGTTGCCAAGCGCGTCAGGCCGGCGAGCCGGTGCGCCTGGGCTTTCTCCTCGGCAGCCGCAACTACCAATGCAATGTCGACCGTTTTCCGGCCGGCAGCGAACTGCGGATCACAGCGCAGCGCTCGTTACAGGACGACAACGGCATGGGCGTATTCGAATGCCAGCTGGATGGCCCCGGCATCCAGGCCGTCGCGCGTCTTAATGTATTCTGCCCACCGCAGATCGCCAGTTACCTGAAAGAACAACCCCAGGACAGCGCTTTATGACCTCCACCAACGACCCGATTCTGGTCACCGGCTCCAGCCGCGGTATCGGCCGCGCCATCGCCCTGCGCCTGGCCCGGGCCGGCTTCGATATCGTCCTGCATTGCCGCTCGCGCCGCGATGAAGCCGAAGCGGTACAAACCCAGATCCAAGCCTTGGGTCGCACGGCGCGCATCCTGCAATTCGACGTGTCCGACCGCGCCGCCTGCCGGCAGGCGCTCGAGGCCGATATCGAGGCTCACGGCGCGTACTACGGCGTGGTCTGCAACGCCGGCCTGACCCGCGACGGCGCCTTCCCGGCGCTTAGCGAGGACGACTGGGACCAGGTGCTACGCACCAATCTCGACGGTTTCTACAATGTGCTGCATCCCCTGAGCATGCCAATGATCCGCCGCCGCAAGCCGGGGCGTATCGTCTGCATCACCTCGGTATCCGGGCTGATCGGCAACCGCGGCCAGGTCAACTACAGCGCCTCCAAAGCCGGCGTGATAGGCGCGGCCAAGGCCCTGGCGATCGAGCTGGGCAAGCGTAGGATCACGGTGAACTGCGTGGCGCCAGGGCTGATCGATACCGAGATCCTCGACGAGCAGGTGCCGATCGAGGAGATACTCAAGATGGTGCCCGCGCAACGCATGGGCACGCCGGAAGAAGTCGCCGGCGCGGTGAATTTTCTGATGTCCGAGGAGGCGGCGTACATTACCCGCCAGGTTCTCGCGGTGAATGGCGGGTTGTGTTGATGAACGGTAAACGGGTTGTGGTCACCGGCATGGCCGGCGTGACGGCGCTGGGCAGCGATTGGCCGAGCATCGAGGCGGCCTTCAGAGCCGGCCGTAGCGGCATCCGCTATATGCACGAGTGGGACAGGTTCGGCGAACTGAATACCCGTCTCGGCGGGCCGGTGGACGACTTCGTCGCGCCCAAGCACTGGACGCGCAAGCAGACCCGGAGCATGGGCCGGGTCTCCAAACTGGCGGTGTACGCCGCCGAACGCGCCCTGGAGGATGCCGGCCTGCTCGGCGACCCCAGCATCCAGGACGGCCGCATGGGCGTGGCCTGCGGCTCTTCCGTGGGCAGCACCGAGGAGATCAAGGCGTTCGGTAATATGCTGATCAACTCGGTGGCCGATGGCCTCAATGCCAACTCCTATATCCGCATGATGCCGCACACCACGGCGGCCAATATCAGCATTTTCTTCGGCCTCAAGGGTCGTCTGATCCCCACGTCGAGCGCCTGCACCAGCGGCAGCCAGGGCATCGGCTACGCCTACGAAGCGATCAAGTTCGGCCGTTTGCCGATGATGCTGGCCGGCGGCGCCGAGGAGCTGTGCCCGACCGAGGCCATGGTGTTCGATGCGCTCTATGCCACCAGCCTGAAAAACGACGCGCCCCACAGCTCGCCGCGACCCTACGACAGCGGCCGCGACGGCCTGGTGATCGGTGAAGGCGCCGGTATGTTGGTGCTCGAAGAACTGGAGCACGCCCTGGCCCGTGGCGCGACCATCCATGCCGAGGTCGTCGGCTTCGGTTGCAACTCCGACGGCCAGCACGCCACCAAGCCGGAACTATTGACCATGCGCGGCGCCATGCAATTGGCTCTGGACGATGCCGGCCTGACGCCGGATGCCATCGGCTACGTCAACGGCCACGGCACCGCCACCGACCAGGGCGACGTGGCCGAGAGCCTGGCCACCAGCGGCCTGTTCGGCGCACAGATGCCGATCAGCTCGCAGAAGAGCTACCTGGGCCACACCCTGGGCGCCTGCGGCGCGCTCGAGTCCTGGTTCAGCATCGAGATGATGAACCGCGATAGCTACGCGCCGACCCTCAATCTGCAACAGATCGACCCGGCCTGCGGCGAGCTGGACTACCTGCGCGGCGAGTTCCGCAGCATGAGTCACCAGTATGTGATGAACAACAACTTCGCCTTCGGCGGGGTCAACACCTCGTTGATCTTCCGCCGCTGGAACTGATGTAAAAAAAGAAAAGGAGAATTCGATGGTGAAGTACCTTCGCCCACTGTTACTGGGTCTGGCCCTGCTGGGGCTGATGGCTTGCAGCCGTATTCAGCCGGTTATGGTCGTGCACCAACAAGTGCCCGCCACCGCCCCGGCGGTGAACAGCGCCCAAGCCCTGCAGCCCGCGCTGCTCAGAGCCCTGGTGCGCGGCCGCTGGACGGTCGAAGAGGTGCAGCCCAACCAACTGCTGGCGCGTATCGATCTGCGCGGCGAACAAAGCGCCTCCATCACCCTGGACTATGTCGCCGGTCGCTACGATATCCGCTATCGCGACAGCACAGCGCTGGATTACGCCGACGGCAACATCCATAAGCGCTATAACTCGCTGGTGAAGAAGCTCGACCGCCTTATCGTGCAAGAAATCCGTTTAGCCCAAGACCTCAGCCGTATTCCGCAGTAACCCCCACAAGGAGATCGCCATGAAGAGCAAATACTGGATCATCGCTGCACTGTGCCTTAGCGTCCTGCCCGCCGTCAGCCATGCGCGGGACACCGCCCACTTCCTGCCGTTCGAGGCCGCCGTTCAGGAAGCCCTGAACGCCGGCCGCCTGGACGGCAGCGTGAAGTTCTACCTGGCCGGCACCAAGCCGGCGGGCAAGGTCAGCATCCTGAAATCCGGGGTGACCACCAGCCAGAAGACCAACGCCTTCAACAAGAGCGACGAAGGCGCCTGCAGCTGGGCGCTGCAATCGGCGCTGATCCGTTTCCAGAACGCAGCCAAGGCGGCCGGGGCCAATGCCGTGGTGGATATCGCCAGCAACTACAAGAACATTGAATACAAGGACAGCCAGAAGTACGAGTGCCATGCCGGCGCGATCATGGCCGGGGTCGCCCTCAAGGGTAATCTGGCCAGCGTCAAGTAGCGCTCGCTCAGGCTCCAGCAGCCTGCTCACCTCGCTTCCGGTGCCGCACCTGCTCCGCGGCACCGGAACGTTCCGGCAATACACCCCGTTTCGCCACAACGACCCGCGGCTGCCAATACCGCCGCGCCCGATAGAAGGCCTTGTAGTTCGTGTTCAGTGTTCACTTCTTCGGCAGAGCCCTCGGCCCGGCTCTGCTCGCGCTTGGCCTGAGCGCCTGCGGCACTCTCTCGCAGCAACAGATAGACCCACCCGACAATGCCCAGGCGGCGAGCATCGATGCCGACAACCTGCGTGCCCAGGTGGATGCCCTGGCTTTGCCGCTGGTCGAGGGCAAGCATACGCCCGGCATCGTCGTCGGGGTGCTCAGCGCCAACGGCCGGAAACAGGTGTTCGGCTATGGCGTTAGCGATGCGAGCGGCGGCGCTACGCCGGACGGCAGCACCCTGTTCGCCGTGGGTTCGCTGAGCAAAGGTTTCGTCGGCGATATCGCCGCCTTGTTGGTGCAGGACGGCGTGCTCAGTTGGGACGATGACCTCGAACACCTGCTGCCCCCCGGCACACCGCTCAGCGAGGACGCCAGGCACATCAGCCTGCTGCAACTGGCCACCCACACGTCGGGGCTGCCGCGCCAACCGATGACCCCACAGACCCTGAGCTACTTCATCGAATACCTGTTCACCGGCAACAGTTTCTACCGGCATTTCGACCGTACTTACCTACTCAACTATCTCGCCGACTTCAGCAAGCCCGGCCAGGTGGCTCCGCAGTACTCGAATATCGGCTACGCCCTGCTGAGCCATGTGTTGGAACTGCGCAGCGGCAAGACGATCGACGCCTTGGTTGCCGAACGCATCCTCGACCCTCTGCACCTGAGCAATACCAGCTACCAGCCACAGCAGCTGGCCGGTTACCCCGAACGGGCCCGCGGGCATGCCGGCGACCAGCCCAAGTTCATCCGGCGCGGCCGCCCGGTTCCCGACTGGCAGTTCAGCGATATCCTGCATGGCACGGCGGCACTCTATTCCAGCGCCGATGACCTGCTCGATTACGCCGACGCCCATCTGCGCGGCAGCGGCGACGCGAACACCGATGCGGCTTTGCGCGACAGCCTGCGGGTGCGCCTCGAACGCCCAAGGGAAGCGCCGGCCATCGCCTGGATAGTCGATGATATCCATGGCCGGAAAATCACCTATCAGGTCGGGCTGGTGGCGGGTTACTCGAGCTACCTGGGTCTGGACACCTACAGCAAGACCGCGGTGGTGGTGCTGCAGAACAGCTTCAACTGGCGCGACAGCATCGGCCACCGCCTGCTGCTGCGCATGGCCAATAGCCTGGACAAGCAACAAGCCTTGGCGAGCGCGCCAAGGCCCTGAGCGAAGATGCAAAGCCCGCTTTTGTAGCCCGGATGGAATCCGGGAGCGCTCTACCAGGCACCGGAGCGTGCCATCACCTTAGCGGTGATAAGCCGCCGACAGCTCATGCACCGCCTCGAAGAAGGCGCCGGCATGGGCCGGATCGACTTCCGGGGTAATGCCATGACCAAGGTTGAACACCTGACCCGAACCCTGGCCATAAGCCGCGAGAATGCGCGCCACTTCAGCACGGATCGCTGCCGGCTTGGCGTAGAGCACGCTCGGGTCCATGTTGCCTTGCAGCGCCACTTTGTCGCCAACCCGGGCGCGGGCGCTGCCGATATCGCAAGTCCAGTCCAGGCCCAGGGCTTCGGCGCCGCTGTCCGCCATGGACTCCAGCCACAGACCGCCACCCTTGGTAAACAGGATCACCGGTACGCGGCGACCGTCATGTTCGCGGATCAGCCCGTCGACGATTTTCTGCATATAGGCCAGGGAGAACTCCTGATAGGCCGCCGCCGACAGCGAACCACCCCAGGAATCGAAAATCTGCACCGCCTGCGCGCCGGCCTTGATCTGCCCGTTGAGGTAAGCGGTGACCGACTGCGCCAACTTGTCGAGCAGCGCGTGCATGGCCTGGGGATTGTCGTAGAGCATGGCCTTGGACTTGCGGAAGTCCTTGCTCGATCCGCCTTCGACCATATAGGTGGCCAGGGTCCAAGGGCTGCCGGAGAAGCCGATCAGCGGTACGCGGCCGTTAAGCTCGCTGCGGATGGTACGCACGGCGTCCATCACATAACCCAGGTCATTCTCCGGATCGGGAATCGGCAGGGCCTCGATATCGGCCATGGAGCTGATGACCTTCTTGAAGCGCGGACCTTCGCCGGTTTCGAAATACAGGCCCTGGCCCATAGCATCGGGGATGGTCAGGATATCGGAGAACAGAATCGCCGCGTCCAGCTGGGGGTAGCGATCGAGCGGCTGGATGGTGACCTCGCAGGCCAGCTCGGGGTTCTTCATCAGGTTGACGAAGTTGCCGGCCTTGGCGCGGGTGGCACGATACTCCGGCAGATAACGACCGGCCTGGCGCATCATCCACACGGGCGTGACATCGACGGGCTGCTTGAGCAGGGCACGCAGAAAACGGTCGTTCTTCAGGGCGGTCATGGCAATTCCTGAGCAATAACAAGCGGCAAAAAAGTGCGGGCATTTTCGCAGACCGCAAAACAAAAGGCACGGCGGGCGCCGTGCCTTTTGTCTATAGGGTCAATTTGTCGCGGTCCGATCCTGCAGGAGCGAGGGACGCCGAGCCCCTGCTCACGATCAAGGTCGCCCCGCCACCCCTGAAGCAGGCTGAGGCAACATATTCGCCAGCGAGCTGGCTCCTACAGTGAACGGCTCATCAGCCGTTCAGACCCCGAGGTAATCGAGGATGCCTTCGGCGGCGTTGCGCCCCTCGAAGATCGCCGTCACCACCAGATCGGAACCCCGCACCATATCGCCACCGGCGAAGATTTTCGGGTTGCTGGTCTGGTGCTTGAACTTGCTCTGCTCGGGCGCGACCACGCGACCTTGGCTGTCCGTCTCGATATTGAACGCCTCGAACCAGGGCGCCGGGCTCGGGCGGAAGCCGAAAGCGATCAGCACGGCTTCGGCCGGGATGATTTCTTCGGAGCCCGGAATCGGCTCGGGGCTGCGGCGGCCGCGGGCATCCGGTTCGCCGAGACGGGTCTCGACCACTTTCACGCCCTCGACCTTGTCCTCGCCGACAATGGCGATCGGCTGGCGGTTGAACAGGAATTTCACCCCTTCTTCCTTGGCGTTCTTCACTTCCTTGCGCGAACCCGGCATGTTCTCTTCGTCGCGGCGATAGGCGCAGGTCACGCTCTTGGCGCCCTGACGGATCGAGGTGCGGTTGCAGTCCATGGCGGTGTCGCCGCCACCGAGCACGACGATGCGCTTGCCCTTCATGTCGATGAAATCTTCCGCCGACTTCTCGAAACCGAGGTTACGGTTGACGTTGGCGATCAGGAAATCCAGCGCGTCGTAGACGCCTGGCAGGTCTTCCCCTGGGAAGCCGCCCTTCATGTAGGTGTAGGTGCCCATGCCCATGAATATGGCGTCGTACTCAGCGAGCAGTTGCTCCATGGTCACGTCCTTGCCGATCTCGGTGTTCAGGCGGAACTCGATGCCCATGCCGGTGAAGACTTCGCGGCGATTGCTCAGCACAGTCTTTTCCAGCTTGAACTCGGGAATACCGAAGGTCAGCAGACCGCCGATTTCCGGGTTCTTGTCGAACACCACCGGGGTCACGCCGTTGCGCACCAGCACATCGGCGCAACCCAGCCCGGCCGGGCCGGCACCGATCACCGCGACACGCTTGCCGGTCGGCACCACACGCGACATGTCCGGACGCCAGCCCATGGCGAACGCGGTGTCGGTGATGTATTTCTCCACCGAGCCGATGGTCACCGCGCCGAAGCCGTCGTTCAGAGTACAGGCGCCCTCGCACAGACGATCCTGCGGGCACACGCGGCCGCAGACTTCCGGCAGGGTGTTGGTCTGGTGCGACAATTCCGCGGCGGCGAGGATGTTGCCCTCGGACACCAGCTTGAGCCAGTTGGGAATGAAGTTGTGCACCGGGCACTTCCATTCGCAATAGGGGTTGCCGCACCCCAGGCAACGGTGCGCCTGGTCGGCCGCCTGGGCCGGTTTGAAGTTGTCGTAGATCTCGACGAATTCTTTCTTGCGCTGACGCAACAGCTTCTTCTTCGGGTCTTTACGCCCGACATCGATGAACTGGAAGTCGTTATTCAGACGTTCAGTCATAGCAAACCTCTTTACAGCAGCTGCAAGCGATAGGCTTCACACTGCAAGACAATCACGGTGAGCGGCAAGCTCCCGCTACGTTGAGCGTGAGGCTTGCCGCTTGAAACTGCTTTATTGCGGGTTGGCGCGGGTGCTGGAGAGCAGCGACTTCAGGCTCGCGGCCTTGGGTTTGACCAACCAGAACTTGCGCAGGTAGTCATCCAGGTTCTCCAGCAGGTGGGCGCCCCACTCGCTGGCGGTCTCCTGCACATACTCGCTCAACACACGTTGCAGGTGGCTGCGGTAGGCCTCCATGGCCTCGTTGTTGATCCGCTGGATCTCCACCAACTCGTGGTTGACCCGGTCGTAGAAGCTATTGTCCTGGTCGAGCACATAGGCGAAGCCGCCGGTCATCCCGGAACCGAAGTTATAGCCGGTCTTGCCCAGTACGCAGACGAAACCGCCGGTCATGTACTCGCAGCAATGGTCACCGGTACCTTCCACCACGGTATGCGCGCCAGAGTTACGCACGGCGAAACGCTCGCCCGCGGTGCCGGCGGCGAACAGCTTGCCGCCGGTGGCGCCGTAAAGACAGGTGTTGCCGATGATGGCGCTGTCCTGGGTCTTGAACGGGCTGCCTTGCGGCGGAACTATCACCAGCTTGCCGCCGGTCATGCCCTTGCCGACATAGTCGTTGGCATCACCTTCCAGATACAGGTTCAGACCACCGGCGTTCCACACACCGAAGCTCTGCCCGGCGGTGCCCTTGAAGCGGAAGGTGATCGGCGCCTTGGCCATCCCCTGGTTGCCGTGCTTGCGTGCGATTTCGCCGGAAACGCGGGCACCGATGGAACGGTCGCAGTTGCAAATATCCAGCTCGAACTCGGCACCGCTGAGGCCGTCGATGGCCGGCTTGGCCAGCTCGACCATCTTCTCGGCCAGCAGGCCCTGGTCGAACGGCGGGTTGCGGTCGACCAGGCAGAACTGCGGCTTGTCGGCCGGGATATGATCACTGCCGAGCAGTGGGCTGATATCCAGGTGATTCTGCTTGGCGGTTTCGCCCGGCAGCATCTCCAGCAAGTCGGTACGCCCGATCAACTCTTCCAGGCTGCGCACGCCCAGCTTGGCCAGCCACTCGCGGGTTTCTTCGGCGACGAAGGTGAAGAAGTTCATCACCATTTCCACGGTGCCGATGAAGTGGTCCTTGCGCAGCTTGTCGTTCTGCGTGGCCACGCCGGTGGCGCAGTTGTTCAGGTGACAGATACGCAGGTACTTGCAGCCCAGGGCGATCATCGGCGCGGTGCCGAAGCCGAAGCTTTCGGCGCCGAGGATGGCCGCCTTGATCACGTCGAGGCCAGTCTTCAGGCCGCCGTCGGTCTGCACCCGCACCTTGCCGCGCAGGTCATTGCCGCGCAGCGCTTGGTGAGTCTCGGCCAAGCCCAGCTCCCAAGGCGCGCCGGCATACTTGATCGAGGTCAGCGGCGAAGCGCCGGTGCCGCCGTCATAACCGGAGATGGTGATCAGGTCGGCATAAGCCTTGGCCACACCGGCGGCGATGGTGCCGACACCGGCTTCCGCGACCAGCTTGACCGAGACCAGCGCGGCCGGATTGACCTGCTTGAGGTCAAAAATTAACTGCGACAGGTCTTCGATCGAATAGATGTCGTGGTGCGGCGGCGGCGAGATCAGGGTCACGCCGGGTACCGCATAACGCAGACGGGCGATCAGGCCGTTGACCTTGCCGCCGGGCAACTGGCCGCCTTCGCCGGGCTTGGCGCCCTGGGCGACCTTGATCTGCAGCACTTCGGCGTTGACCAGGTATTCCGGGGTCACGCCGAAACGGCCGGTGGCCACCTGCTTGATCTTCGAGCTGCGCACGGTGCCGTAGCGGGCCGGATCTTCGCCGCCCTCACCGGAGTTGGAACGCGCGCCCAGGCGGTTCATCGCCTCGGCAATGGCCTCGTGGGCCTCGGGCGATAGTGCCCCGAGAGAGATACCGGCGGAGTCGAAACGCTTGAAAATGCTCTCCAGCGGCTCGACCTGCTCGAGGCTCAGCGGCTGCTCGGCCAGTTTCAGCTTGAGCAGATCGCGGATCATCGACACCGGGCGGGTGTCCACCAGGGCGCTGTATTCCTTGTACTTCTCGTAGTTGCCTTGCTGCACCGCGACTTGCAGGGTGCTGACCACATCCGGGTTGTAGGCGTGGTACTCGCCGCCGTAGACGAACTTCAGCAGGCCGCCCTGCTGGATCGGCTTGCGGTTGTTCCAGGCCTCGGCCGCGAGCATTTTCTGCTCGGCTTCGAGGTCGACGAAACGCGCACCCTTGATCCGGCTGGCGACGCCACGGAAGCACAGCTCGGTGACTTCGTCGGCTAGGCCGACCGCCTCGAACAACTGCGCGCCGCGGTAGGACGCGACCGTGGAGATGCCCATCTTCGACAGGATCTTCAGCAGCCCCTTGGAAATGCCCTTACGGTAGTACTTGAACACTTCATAGAGATCGCCCAGCACTTCGCCGGTGCGGATCAGATCGCCCAGCACTTCGTACGCGAGGAACGGGTAGACCGCCGAGGCGCCGAAGCCGAGCAGCACCGCATAGTGGTGCGGGTCACGGGCGGTGGCGGTTTCGACCAGGATGTTGCAGTCGCAACGCAGGCCTTTCTCGGTCAGACGATGGTGCACGGCGCCGGTAACCAGCGCGGCATGCGCCGGCAGCTTGCCGGGTGCGATATGCCGGTCGCTGAGAATCAGCAGGGTCTTGCCCCCGCGCACGGCCTCTTCGGCCTGATCGGCCATGTTGGCGACGGCCGCTTGCAAGCCGAGCGACTCGTCATAGTTCATGTCGATAATCTGACGCTCGAACCCCGGACGTTCCAGGGTCGTCAGGGTGCGCCACTTGGCCGGCGAGATCACCGGCGAGCTGAGGATCACCCGGCTCGCATGTTCCGGCGACTCTTCGAAGATATTGCGCTCGGCACCGAGGCAGATCTCCAGCGACATGACGATGGCTTCGCGCAGCGGGTCGATCGGCGGGTTGGTGACCTGGGCGAACTGCTGACGGAAGTAGTCGTAAGGTGAGCGAATGCGCTGCGACAACACCGCCATCGGCGTGTCGTCGCCCATCGAACCGACCGCTTCCTGGCCCTGCTCGGCCAACGGCCGCAGCACCTGATCGCGCTCCTCGAAGGTGACCTGGTACATCTTCATGTACTGCTTGAGCTGATCGGCATCGTAGAACGCCGAACCATGGTCGTTGTCGTCCAGGGTGGCCTGAATGCGCTGGGCACTCTTGCGCAGCCACTGCTTATACGGATGACGCGACTTCAGACGGTTGTCGATGTCGTCGGTGCCCAGCACCTGGCCGGTTTCGGTATCCACGGCAAGGATCTGCCCCGGACCGACGCGACCTTTAGCGATCACGTCCTCGGGCTGGTAGTCCCATACGCCGATTTCCGACGCCAGGGTGATATAGCCATTGGTGGTGGTGACCCAGCGCGCCGGGCGCAGACCATTGCGATCGAGCAGGCAGACGGCATGGCGACCGTCGGTCAGCACCACGCCGGCCGGGCCATCCCAGGGCTCCATGTGCATGGAGTTGTACTCATAGAACGCACGTAGGTCGGCGTCCATGGTTTCGACGTTCTGCCAGGCCGGCGGAATGATCATGCGCACGCCGCGGAACAGGTCGATGCCGCCGGTGACCATCAGCTCGAGCATGTTGTCCATGCTCGAGGAGTCGGAGCCGACGCGGTTGACCAGCGGGCCCAGCTCATCGAGGTCGGGAATCAGCGCATTGGCGAATTTGGTACGCCGCGCCTGCGCCCAGTTACGGTTGCCGGTGATGGTGTTGATCTCACCGTTATGGGCGAGGAAACGGAACGGCTGCGCCAACGGCCACTTCGGCAGGGTGTTGGTGGAGAAACGCTGGTGGAACACGCAAATCGCAGTCTGCAGGCGCTCGTCACCCAGATCCGGGTAGAACTGCTGCAGGTCGGCCGGCATCATCAGGCCTTTGTAGATGATGGTCTTGTGCGAAAAACTGCAAATGTAGTGATCGCTATCGTCGGCGTTGGCCACCGAAGAGCGACGACGGGCGCTGAATAACTTGATGGCGAACGCCTGGTCGGACAAACCGTCGCCGCCGATGAAGACCTGTTCGATTTGCGGCAGGCGCTCGAGCGCCAGGCGGCCGAGCACGCTGGTGTCGATCGGCACCTTACGCCAGCCGATCAGGCTGAGACCAGCAGCCAGGATTTCGCGATTCATGTGCTCGCGCGCGGCTTCGGCTTTTACCGGATCCTGATTGAAGAACACCATGCCCACCGCGTATTGCTTGGGCAGCTCGACGGCGAAGGTTTCTTTGGCCACCGCGCGCAGAAACCGATCCGGTTTCTGGATCAGCAGGCCGCAGCCATCGCCCGTTTTACCATCGGCGTTGATGCCGCCACGGTGGGTCATGCAGGTGAGCGCTTCGATAGCGGTTTGCAGAAGGTGATGGCTCGCCTCACCTTGCATATGGGCGATCAAGCCGAAGCCGCAGTTATCCTTGAATTCATCAGGATGGTACAGACCTGCTTTCATAGGGAACTCTCACCAGACAGCCTATACATCAGGCAAATTGCTTTCTAATTCAACTACTTACCATACGTGCAGGAGCATACTCCAGCTTTGCGCAGGCAAAAGGGAGGTCATTGTACATATCCACCTGAGTCGTCACAAATCTTCGTGACGACTCACCGAAAGCGAATGTCGCAAAACCGAAGGAATCGACCAAAAGGTCGTGTTAACGACCAGCCAGTCACCCCCATATTCATCAGGGGGTGGAAACAAGCTCCTGGCGAATACTGGCGAACGTCCTTGGCCAGGGCTTACCGGCCTGCACGCTGGCCGGCAGGCTCTGCAACGCGGCTTGAGCTTCCTGCCGGGTGGCGAAGCTGCCATAGGTCACCACAAACAGCGGACGCCCCTGATGCTGCTTCTTGAAATAGCGGTATTGCGCGCCATGCTCACGCACAAAGGTTTGGGCGCTGCTCTCCGCCCGCGCGCCCAATATTTGCAAGGTATAGCGCGACGCGGCTTGCGCCGCATACCAATCGGCCCCGACCGCTGGCTTGTCAGCTTGCGCCACCACTGCTGGCTTTGTCAGCGCAACAGGTTGCGGTTGCGGCTTGGGTGCAGGGGCTGAAACTGGGGCAGGCACTGGCACTGGAGCGACCTCGACAGGCGCTACCGCCGGAGCAACAGGCACCTGGGCCAGCGGCGTGACGACCTGAGGCGGCTGAATAGCGTCATCAGCCGGCGCGCTGGCGATATCCGCTTCTTCGACGCCGGCCATGCCGGCCGCCTGAGCCAAAGGCTCGCGAATAACCGGTTGAGCCTCGCCGACCAAAGGGAGCGGCAAGGGCTGACTGGTACCGGCGAACTCGATCGCCGGCGCATCGCCAGCGACAGGCACCGCGTCAGGCTGCCGAGCAGCGGCGGCAGTCGGCTGTTGAGGCTCGATCGGGACAGATATCGCCACCTCTGCAGCTTCGCGCCCTTGCATCAGCCAGGCCGCAAGAACGCCGACCACTACCACGACCAGAGCCAATAGATGCTTTTTCGGTAAGTTCGCGGCAAAACCGGCCCTCCTGATCATACTGCGCTGCGCCAGCATATTATCGATCAGGATTTCCCGAGCGACCTGATTGATTTTCCCCGGCCACCCTTCGCCCCGCTCATCGATAGACGAAAGCTGCTCATCCGAAAAAACCTCCAACCCCTGACCCGCACCTTCGAGGCGCTGGGCCAGATACTCGCGGGTTTCCTCTTCGGTGTAAGGCAGCAGGTCGATGATATGAAAACACTCCTCGCCATCGGCCAACACCTCGAGCCGCGCACCCAGTTCCGGTTCGGCAAACAGAAACACATGCAAACGGCCCTCGCCGTTACCTGCCGCTAACCCCAGCAAACCCGTCAATGCGGCGTCGCTCAGTTGCTCGGCATCATCGACCAACAGGTAGGTTTCTTGTCCGGTCAACGCCATCTGTGCAACTTGCGCCAGTATCGCCTGGGGCTCGAAGCGCTGGATGTGCAGACCCTGAGCGATCTGACGGAACAGGCTAGCGGGGTCTACCGCCCCCTGAGCGGAAACGACGACCGTATGCACCGCCTGCTTGTTGGTGCTGGCGACCAACGCCTGACGCAAAAGGGTTTTACCACTGCCCTCCGGCCCAGCCACTACCAGCAACAGTTGGCTGTAGCGCGCGAGGTGATGCAATTGCCCCAATACCGGTTTGCGCTGGGCGGGAAAGAACTTGAAGCCCGGAACCCTGGCGGCAAATGGGTCGTGAGTGAAGTGATAGTGATCGAGAAAAGCCTCGTCAGCATGCAAACTGGTCATGGAGCACTCTTGATGGGTAAACCGAAGAAATTCAAAGTTGAGCGGCCAATGCGGCGTAATCCGCGTCAAGCGTGGCATTCAAAACTTCGCGCGGGAAATCGCTGGTTACCACAGCCTCCCCGATAGCGCGCAACAGCACCAAACGCAAGCGACCATCGAGCACCTTTTTGTCGACCGCCATATGCTCGAGAAAGTGCTCGGGTAACATGTCTTCCGGCGGCACCACGGGCAAACCCGCTGCGAGAAATAGACGAATGGCTCTGTCGCGCTCGCCAGGCTGGATCCAACCGAGCCGGCACGACATCTCCAGGGCCATCACCGTACCTGCCGCCACCGCCTCGCCATGCAGCCAAGCGCCATAACCCTGCTGCGTCTCGATCGCATGGCCGAAGGTGTGCCCCAGATTCAATGTGGCACGCACACCGGACTCACGCTCGTCAGCCCCGACCACTCGGGCCTTGGCCGCACAGGAGCGCTCGATTGCCGTGGTCAAGGCCACCTGATCCAGAGCGCGTAGCGCCGGCATGTTGGCTTCCAGCCAGGTCAAAAAGGGTTCGTCGCAAATCAACCCGTATTTGATGACCTCCGCCAAACCGGCCGACAGTTCGCGGGCCGGCAAGGTGCTCAGCGTTTGCGTATCGATCAGCACGGCTTGCGGCTGATAGAACGCCCCGACCATGTTTTTGCCCAGCGGATGATTGATACCCGTTTTACCACCGACCGAAGAATCCACTTGCGAAAGCAGGGTTGTCGGGATCTGGATGAAATTGACCCCACGCTGGTAACACGCAGCGGCAAACCCCGCCATATCGCCAATTACGCCGCCACCCAAAGCGATAACCGTAGTGCCGCGGTCATGCCGGGCGCCAAGCAAGCCATCGAAAATGAGCTGCAGGGTTTGCCAATTTTTGTATGCCTCACCATCTGGCAGAACAATCGACGTCGGATTAAAGCCACTGAGCGCAGCCTCGAGGGCCTCCAGGTAAAGCGGCGCCACGGTTTCATTGGTAACGATAGCGACCTGTCGCCCAGCTATATGCGGCACCAGCAGATCGGAGCGCGCAAGCAGCCCGGCACCGATATAAATCGGATAACTGCGCTCACCGAGATCGACGTGAAGAGTTTGCATGAGGCCCCCGAATTCAAAAGGGCTCTAGGATAGCGCAGTTCGGCTGCGCTTTAACGGGGAGGGAGAGCGTCGAGACGCTCTAAAATTTCCTGCACGACCAAACGAGGCGGACGATCGTCCGTCTCAACGATAATATCTGCGATCTCACGATACAACGGATCCCGGACAGCCAATAACTCTCGCAGCACTTTGCCGGGGTCGGCATTGCGCAATAAAGGGCGATTACGGTCGCGAGACGTACGGTCAATCTGCTGCTCGACCGTGGCATGCAGATACACGACCCGCCCGCCGCGGCGCAATGCCGCACGATTCTCTGCCCGCATCACGGCACCACCCCCGGTCGCTAGAACCATGCCATCCAACTCGCACAGCTCGACAATGACCGCCTGCTCACGCTCGCGAAATCCCGCTTCGCCTTCAACATCGAAGATCCACGGAATATCCGCCCCGGTGCGCTGCTCAATTTCCTTATCGGAATCCTTGAAGGGCACCCGTAGCTCTTTGGCCAGCAACCGCCCGATGGTGCTTTTCCCAGCCCCCATCGGGCCAACCAAAATCAAATTGCTCACTGAATCAACGGCTCACCGCAATGGCTTGGTTATTCATGATGCGCGGGGTTAGGAAGATCAGCAACTCGGACTTACTGTCCTTGACGAGATCGCGCCGGAAGAGCCTGCCGACATAGGGGATGTCGCCAAGCAACGGTACTTTATCCACCGACTTGCTCTGAGTATTGGTAAAGACACCACCAATTACAATGGTCTCACCATCTGTCACCAGAACTTTCGCATTCACCTCGTTCTTCGAGATCGCCGGCACACCGCCACTCGCAGCAGCATTCGAGAAATCAGGCGCATCTTTAGTCACCTTGACTTCCATGATGATCCGATTATCTGGCGTGATCTGCGGGGTCACTTCTAAAGCCAGAGCAGCTTCCTTAAATGAGGTGGAGGTTGCGCCACTTGAGCTGGCTTCCTGATAGGGAACTTCCGAACCCTTCAGAATTTTGGCCGTTTCCTTATCGGAAGTAACCACCTTAGGCTGAGAAATAACTTCACCATTCCCTGTCTTTTCCATTGCTGAAAGCTCTAAATCCAGCAAGGCGTTATCGGTAATAAACCCAAGGTTCAATCCAACGTTCCTGCCGGCGGCTCCCAAATCGACAAAGGTACCCGCATCTATCTCAAGCGGGTCACTGTTCTTGACTAGGCTATTGGTACCACCCACAACAAAATTATTATCGCCCAGACTAACGCCGCGCCACTCAACCCCAAGCGACTTATCGAAGTCGACATTGGCTTCAACGATTCGGGCTTCGACCATAACCTGGCGAACCGGTATATCAAGCTGCGCAACTATACGGCGCAACTCATCAAGTCGCTCTTGCGTCTGGTAAGCGATGATACTGTTGGTCCTATCATCAACAGTTATAGAACCCCGGTCATCGCCCGCATCTTCTGCACTGGTAACCGATTGAAACAACTTGGCCATATCCGAAGCTTTAGCATAGTTGACCTGTATTAACTCACGACGTAGCGGCGCAAGCTCGGCGATTTGCTTTTGCGATTCAAGCTCCTGACGCTCACGCGCGGCGATTTCATCAGCCGGCGCCACCAACAGCACATTGCCTACCTTACGCTTATCCAGCCCTTTGGTTTTAAGCACCAGATCGAGAGCTTGGTCCCAAGGCACATTCTGCAGACGCAGGGTGATATTACCCTTTACCGTATCGCTCGCGACCAGGTTCAAATCGGTAAAGTCGGCAATTAACTGCAAAACCGAGCGAACGTCGATGTCCTGAAAATTCAGCGATAGTTTCTCGCCGGTATAAGCAAAGCGTTCAGCCTTACGTTTCTCGACGTCGTCCTGGGTAAGCGGCTTGATACTTAATGTGAGCTTATTATCGGTCTGATAAGCCAGATAGTCATAGAAGCCCGTCGGCTCTATAACGATGCTGGCCTTATCTGAAGAACCCGTCGCACTTACGAACTGCACCGGGGTTGCAAAATCCTTTACATCGAGACGTACGCGCAAGGATTCCGGCAATTGGGTCTTCATAAAGTCCAGGCGAATTTTACCACCCTGGTCCTGTATATCAGGGCTGACCGAAGCATCGGAAAGGGTGATGACGACATTGCCCTCCCCCTGCTCGCCGCGCTGAAAATCAATGTCATTAATAACTCGCGCTTGCGGGGCATAGATTTTCGCTGCCGCTGGCTTACTTACTGGCGCTACGGCAACAGCGGCCGAGTTAGCCACATTGGATTTAACGCCATCGCCGACCACCACATAGAGGTTATTACCCTCGACGCGGGTATTATAGGGCGCAAGGTTGGTCAGGTTGATTATCAATCGCGCGCGGTCTTTCGCCTCGACCACAGTCACGCTGCGCGCATTACCCACGCCCAGTTCGCGGTTTTTCGCACCCAGTTTATTGGACACTCCGGGCAAGTCGAGGGCAATGCGTGCCGGTTGCTCGATGGTGTATCCGCGAGGAGCGAGCACGGGCTCGTCGAATGACAACTTCAGTTCGACACGATCACCTGGCAATGCGGCCACATCCAGAGCCTGTAAGTTCGCGGCCAGTATTTCTGGCGACATAAACAGCGCCAACAGGGGAAGACCAAGACGCGAAAAAGAGCTGTTCATTTTCAGGTTCCGTTGGGCAGACCGATTATTTTTCTTCATCTTCACTCCGCTCATTTAAGAGCGCTCCTTAAGGGAGATACTGCGCGGCCGCTCCAGCCAACCACCCTCACCATCTGGAACGATTTCAATCACATCGACCTTGGATTCATCGATAGCAACTATTCGGCCATAATTCCGGCCCAGATAATCACCCACCTTCACCCGATGGACGCCGCCTGCACCATTTACCAATGCAAACATACCGTTGTCGTTGGAAAGCGTACCCACCATCTCAAAAACTTCAATATTGAATCCTTCGAGAAACTGCTTGACCCTTGTTTCGTCAGGCTTGATTTCCTTCGAGCCCTTCTGCCGACTCAGCATTTCAATTTTCACCGGCGGCTGAAACGGGCTTCGCATGGCAGCGGCACTATAGGTAAAGCTTTCATAGGGCATGAACTTGGGCGCTGGCTCGATCGCACCTGGCGGGCGAGCACGAACCTCATCCATATAAGATTGCAAATCGGAAAAGTCACCATTGCCGCCGCAGCCAACCAAACCCAAAGCAAACACGCATACGAGGCTAGAACGAATCATTTTTTCGCCCCTTTCTTCGGATTTTGAACTTTACCTTGCTCCTCTGCCTTATCGTTATAGCGATAAGTTTTGGCCAAAACACTCAAACGCAGTTTCGACGTACTATCGGAGCTGGATGGCAGCAATTCAAAATCATGCAAAGTCACAATACGCGGAAGGCTGGCAACACCAGTCACAAAAGTAGCGACATCGTGGTATGTGCCAATCACTTTTATTTCGATAGGGAGTTCGATGTAAAATTGCTGTGTCACTTCAGGAAGTAGTTTAATCGCTTCAAATTCCAAACCACTGCCCAACCCGGTACGGGTGATATCCTCTAGCAGTCCAGGAACCTCGGTGTCACTAGGCAGCTGCCTGAGCAATGCACCGAATGAAACCTCCATTTCCTGCATTTGCTCTTTATAAGCCTCGAGGTTTGCGGCCTGAGACGCTTTGCTTGAAAACTGCCCCTTGAGCGCTACTTCTTCATTCTGACTCCGCGTCAATTGCTCCTGCAAATCTTTTAGGTGAAAGTTATAGCCAAGCCCTAAAACCAGCAGCAATATCAACACGCCCGCAATAAATTTTACCGCAGCTGGCCAAGAACCAACATTATTTAGATCGAGCTCGCTTAACTCCAGCTTGCGCAGGCCTTCCAACGATTCACTAAAACTCATTTCTTAGCCTCCTCAGCTTCTAGCTTTGGCTGCGTTTGCTGAACAGTTAGCTGGAACACATTGGCCTGATCCACTGCACCTGCCGTAACCGATTTCACTTCTGTCAGATTTGGCGAGGTCAACCAATCGGACGCGTCCAGGTTACGCATCAAATTGGATACCCTATTATTTGACTCGGCCGCACCAACGATAGAAATACTTTTCCCTTTCATTTTCAGCGCGGTGAAATAGACGCCATCCGGCAAAGTCCTCACTAACTGATCGAAGACTCGACCGATGATTGGGCGGTTACCCTGCAAGTCCTGGATGATTTTCATCCGCTCAATCAATTGTTCCCGCCGGGTTTTCAGCTCGCTGATTTCCTTGATACGAGCATCCAATACGGCAATTTCTTTTTTAATAAATGCGTTGCGCGCGTCCTGTCGCTCAATGGCGTTACTAAAATATTGGTCGCCCAGAAACACCACACCGGCAGCGACTATCAAGACGCCCGCGAGCGCAACCAAGAAGCGCTGTTTGCGCTCCTCGCGTAGCTGCTCGCGCCAAGGAAGAAGGTTAATCCGCGCCATTAGTCGAAACTCCTCATCGCCAAGCCACAGGCAATCATCAGTGCCGGAGCATCACTCG
The DNA here is from genome assembly GCF_946886105.1 of uncultured Pseudomonas sp. The sequence goes on from NZ_CAMPHV010000009.1 coordinate 55,007, forward strand.
CCAACGCACCCGCATTGACCTTGCTGCTCAACGCCATCTCGGCAAAAGGATTGGCCACCAGGGTTTGCGTACCGATTTTTTGTTGAATCAGCCGGTCGAGGTCTGGGATAGACGCGGTACCACCCGCCAGAAGGATGTAATCGACATCGTGAAATTGGCCTGCTGCGAAGAAGAATTGCAATGAGCGCGAGACCTGCTGAACGACCGCCTCTTTGAACGGTTGCAATACTTCGGTGTCATAGTCGTCAGGGAGGCCACCTTGCTTTTTAGCGAGACCAGCCTCTTCTACCGATAGGCCATAGCGGCGCTGAACTTCCTCGGTAAGCTGCCTGCCGCCGAACAACTGTTCGCGCGTATAGATGGTACGGCCATTGTGCAGAACACTGAGCGTGGTCATGGTTGCACCGATATCGACCACCGCCACTGTCAACTCGTCCCCTTCCCCGCCCAGCTGCTGCGCAAGCAGGCCGTACGCGCGTTCAAGTGCGTAGGCTTCGACGTCCACGACCTTGGCCGTTAGTCCGGCCAGCGCGAGAGCGGCCTCACGGACCTCGACGTTCTCTTTACGGCAGGCTGCAAGCAATACTTCAACGCGATCGGGGTTGCGTGGCGAAGCGCCCTGCACCTCGAAATCGATAGCCACCTCCTCCAAAGGATAAGGGATGTACTGATCGGCTTCGATTTTCAGCTGGTTCTCCAACTCATCGTCGGAAAGACCGGCTTCCATTTCGATCGTCTTGGTGATCACTGCCGAGCCGGCTACCGCAACGGCGACCGTTTTCACTCCGGACTTGGCTTTAGCCAGCACACGCGTAAGCGCCTGACCAACGCCCTCCAGTTCGGCGATGTTCTTTTCGACCACAGCATTGGGTGGGAGCGGCTCGACAGCGTAAGCCTCTACTTTGTAGCGGCTTCCGGAGCGACTCAACTCGAGGAGCTTGACGGAGGTCGAACTGATATCGATCCCGAGTAGCGTATTCGCTTTCTTATTGAAGAGCCCTAGCACGACCGAATTCCTATTGGCATCCGCAACTTACGGACTATTTATGTTTTTTCACATTAAATAACAGTCTTGACAGAAGCGCAAATGGCTCCCTGGCAAAAAAACCGCTTATAATGTGAACAGTTTTCCCCTTTTTACCTTCTCTTCCTTTTAACTCATTCTTTTTTCTGGAAATCCTAAAATCTTGATGCGTTTGCTAAAGCTTTTTTGCTGGTCGGGTGTCGCCATTTTTTGTGGGCTGCTACTCAGTTTAAGTGGGGCCTTTCTTTATCTTAGCCCTAGCCTGCCATCCGTCGAATCCTTGCGCAGTATTCAGCTGCAAATCCCCCTGAGGGTTTACAGCAACGATGCCAAGCTGATCGCAGAATTCGGCGAGATGCGCCGCTCGCCGATTGACTTTGCGGACATCCCTCCCGACTTCATCAGCGCACTGCTTTCCGCCGAAGACGACAATTTTGCAAACCATTATGGCGTTGACGTGACCAGCCTGCTGCGCGCTGCCACGCAAATATTACGAAGCGGGCAGATTCAAACCGGCGGCAGCACCATCACCATGCAGGTGGCGAAGAACTTCTTCCTGACCAGCGAGCGGAGCTTTTCGCGCAAGATCAACGAAATCCTGCTCGCCCTGCAGATAGAACGCGAGCTGAGCAAGAATGAAATCCTCGAGCTGTACGTCAACAAAATTTATCTGGGCCACCGTGCCTATGGCATTGAGGCTGCTGCCCAGGTGTATTACGGCAAGTCCATCAGCGAACTCAGTTTGGCACAGCTGGCGATGATTGCCGGCTTGCCCAAGGCCCCCTCACGCTTCAACCCACTGACCAATCCCGAGCGCGCCAAAGCCCGCCGTGACTGGATTCTTGGGCGCATGCACCGACTTGGGCGCATCGATCAACAACGTTATGAAAGCGCCTTGGCCGAACCCAATAGCGCCAGTTACCACGGCCCAAGCCCCGAACTCGCTGCGCCCTATGTCGCGGAGATGGCCCGCGCAGAGATGGTCGGGCGCTATGGCAGCGATGCGTATACGGAAGGATTCAATGTTTTCACCACCGTCCCCAGCGATTTGCAAAGCGCAGCCAATACGGCCGTGCGCGACGGCTTGATTGCCTACGATCAACGACACGGCTATCGCGGCCCGGAGAGCAGACTGCCGGGGATGACCCAAGAAACCTGGCTGGCCGAGCTGGCGAAACATACGTCGCTGGGCGGACTGGAACCGGCGATCGTGACGCAAGTGGAAAAAAGTGGAATTCTCGTGCTCCAGCGTGACGGCAAGGAAGAGGCCATTGCATGGGACAGCATGAAATGGGCTCGCCCATTCCTCAATACCAACAGCCTTGGCCCGCGCCCGCAGCAACCCGCGGATGTCGCCCAAGTCGGCGACCTGGTGCGCATACGCCGCCTGGAAGACGGAACCCTGCACTTCAGCCAGTTGCCGCTGGCGCAGAGCGCACTGATTTCTCTCGACCCTCACACGGGCGCCATTCGCGCGTTGGTGGGCGGTTTCTCGTTCGAGCAAAGCAACTACAACCGCGCCATTCAGGCTAAACGCCAGCCCGGCTCCAGCTTCAAGCCCTTCGTTTATAGCGCCGCGCTGGATAGCGGCTATACCGCTGCCAGCCTGGTTAACGATGCCCCCATCGTTTTCCAAGAGGCAGGCATGAGTGAGGCCTGGCGCCCGAAGAACGACAACAACACCTTCCTCGGCCCAATCCGCCTGCGCGAAGCACTGTACAGGTCGCGCAACCTGGTATCGATTCGCCTGCTACAGGCGCTGGGTATCGACTACACCGTCGATTACGTCAGCCACTTCGGTTTCAACAAGCAGGAATTACCACACAATCTTTCCCTGGCCCTCGGCACGGCAAATCTGACGCCTATGGAGATCGCCACGGGCTGGACCGTATTCGCCAATGGCGGCTACAAAACCCAGCCCTATCTGATCGAGCGCATCGACAGCCGACATGGCGAAACCCTGTATGTCGCCAATCCTCCGAGCACTCCCAAAGCCGCAAAGATGCCCGCCGCAGAACCCGAAGGCGAGATCGCCAGCGAGACAAGCGCACCGGCGGCGCCCACGGACGAACCTGTAGCAGCGCCGCGTATCATCGATGAGCGCACGGCCTATATCATGACCAGCATGCTGCAGGACGTGATCAAGCGCGGCACCGGCAGGCGCGCTCTGGCCATAGGCAGAGACGACCTGGCAGGCAAGACCGGCACCACCAACGAATCGAAGGACAGCTGGTTCTCAGGTTACAACGGCGATTACGTCACCACGGTCTGGGCCGGTTTCGACCAGCCGGAAAGCCTGGGTCGCAATGAATACGGCGGCACCGTAGCCCTGCCAATCTGGATGAGCTACATGAGTGCAGCCCTGAAAGACCGTCCGAGTCACCTACCCGCCGAGCCGGAAGGTATTTTGACCCTGCGCATCGACCCCTATAGCGGCCGCGCCGCCCTGCCCGGAACACCGGACGCCTACTTCGAACTGTTCAAAAGCGAAGACTCGCCACCGCCGATGAGCGAGCTCGATCCCGCCCTCGGCATTCCCGGCAGCCCTCTGCCGGCCGACGAAGTAGCCCCTATCGATCTGTTCTAGCAGGGGCTGCAAGCCGCAAGCACTATGGGCATCAAAACTGCGCCTGCTGAATCTGGCCCAATAAAAAACCCGCCGAAGCGGGTTTTTTATTGCTTGCGAACTGCGGCTTAGCCGTTAAACACGTCATCCACCGACTGCAGCGGGTAGTGCTTGGGATAAGGCAGGGTCGCCACGCCGCTTTCGATGGCCGCCTTGGCCACCGCATCGCAGACGACGGTAATCAGGCGTGGGTCCATCGGCTTCGGAATGATGTACTCGCGGCCGAATTCCAGAGCGATACCGCCATAGGCATCGCAAACTTCCTGTGGGACCGGCAATTTGGCCAGATCGCGCAGGGCCAACGCGGCGGCGATCTTCATTTCTTCGTTGATGCGGGTCGCACGAACGTCCAGCGCACCGCGGAAGATGAAGGGGAAGCCGAGCACGTTGTTGACCTGGTTCGGGTAATCCGAGCGGCCGGTTGCCATGATCACGTCGTTGCGCGCGGCATGCGCCAGTTCCGGCTTGATTTCCGGATCCGGGTTGGAGCAGGCGAAGACGATAGGCGACGGCGCCATACGCATCAGATCTTCCTGGCTGAGCAGGTTGGCGCCGGAGAGACCAACGAATACATCAGCACCGTCCAACGCGTCGGACAGGGTGCGCTTGGGGGTTTCGTGGGCGAAAACAGCTTTGTACTGGTTCAGATCGTCACGCCCGGAGTGGATCACACCCTTACGGTCGATCATGTAGATGTTCTCGACCTTGGCACCCATGCTGACCAGCAGCTTCATGCAGGAAATGGCCGCGGCGCCGGCGCCCAGGCAGACGATCTGCGCTTCCGGAAGGGTCTTACCGGCGATTTCCAGGGCATTGATCATGCCGGCGGCGGTGACGATGGCGGTGCCGTGCTGGTCATCGTGGAACACAGGAATGTCGCACTGCTCGATCAGGGTGCGCTCGATCTCAAAGCACTCGGGAGCCTTGATGTCTTCCAGGTTGATACCGCCGAAGGTGATGGAGATGCGGCGTACGGTATCGATAAAGGCCTGCGGACTTTCGGACTCGACTTCGATATCGAACACATCGATGCCGGCGAAGCGCTTGAACAACACGCCTTTACCTTCCATAACCGGCTTGGAGGCCAGCGGACCGAGGTCGCCAAGCCCCAGAATCGCAGTACCGTCGGAAATAACTGCCACCAGATTGCCCTTGCCGGTGTAGCGGTACGCCAACTCCGGATCACGCGCGATTTCACGCACAGGTTCAGCGACACCCGGGCTATATGCCAGCGACAGATCGCGAGCGGTTGCGGTGGGTTTGGTTAACTCGACACTCAGCTTACCCGGACGGGGATTGGCGTGATATTCGAGAGCGGCTGTTTTCAGATCAGACATAGTGGCATTTCCGCTTTGGGCTGTTGACAGGCAGGCGGCCGAGGATACGCAAGTTGCATACAGCTGCACAAGACTGACGCATGCGCCCGGAAGGGCAGGTTCAACGCACGACTTTCAACCAGTCGCCCGGTTTCGGCTCGCCAGTGGGGTAGAGATTATTCAATAAACGCAAGGTGCCGAGCGCATCGCCCGGCAACTTGCTCTGCTTGGCCAGCGCTGCCATGCTTTGGCCCGGCATGGCTTGGATCAGATGGATACGCAGCGGTTCGGCGAGCTTGCGTTCGGCTGCTGTAAGCGGGCGCAGACTCTTGATCACAGCCAGGAATCGCTCATCCTGCGCTTCCAGCGAGGCCCTCCCCCGCACCGCCGCGACGAACAAATAATCCCGCGCGCCATGCCGGAGAACTGCCACGCGCCTGGCCGTCTGACCGCCGATCAGCGCGCTATAGCCGTGCAACCCGGCCTGCCGTAGCTCGACACCATCGATCAAACGCTGGCCACCGACGCGTTGGCGCAGGAGCTGTTCGGGTGAAAGGTTCTGCGGATTGGCTTCCAGGGTCATGGCAATAAAGGCCTGCTGATCGGCGGTATGCCCGATCAAGGCGTCAGGCCGATTGAGGATGCTCCAGCCTTCAGGAAACGCCAGGGTGAAATTCAACGGCGCGTGATAGAAGCGCTGCCCGCGGCGCACACCGGTCTCGGCCGAGTCGCCGAACGGCAGCCCTTCGAGGCGCTTGAGAAACGCCTCACGATTGACCTCCTGCTGCCCGGTCGCCAGGGCTCGCGCGGGGCCCAATACCTGCTGCAGGCGCCTGTCGTTATCCGGATGAGTGTCGAACAGGCCGTGATAGCCACCCGCGGGCTGGTTTTCTCCACGTTTGCCGGCCTGATCACGGGCGAACACCTCTTGATTCTTCAGCACCCTGACCACTTCGATCATCGCCTGCGGGTCATAGCCGCTGCGCGCCAGGTATTGGGCGCCGAGGCCGTCGGCCTCCAGCTCCATGTCGCGGCCGTAGCCGCGCACCACGGCGCTACCCAGCACATTGGTCAAGTCGCCGGCCGCGCCGACGCCGGTGCCGATGGCCACCGCCTGGCCGAGAATGCCCCAGGCGCTCGCCTGGCTTTGCTGTTGCACGCTGTGCCGCGCGGTCACATGCCCGACTTCGTGGCCGAGCACGGCAGCCAGCTCCGCCTCGGAGTTAAGGTAGGCGAGCAGCCCGCGATGGATATAGATGTAGCCGCCGGGCAAGGCGAAAGCGTTGATATCGGGGCTATCGACCACCGTGAACTGGTAGGCGAGCCGATTGCGGTGACTGTTCTTCGCCACCCGTTCGCCGACCTGCTGCACATAAGCCTGCAGCTTCTCGTCGGCGTAACGCGGATGTTGCTTGAGAATTTCCTGGTTATAACGCCGACCGAGATCGAGCTCCTGCTGCTCGCTCATCATCACGAAATCGGTGCGTCCGGTTGCCGGGTTGACCGCGCAGCCCGCTAGCTGCCCCAGCATTAACAGCAGCACCAGCGCGCGAATCATGGCAGCACCTCGAGCATCGCCTTATCGGTCAACGGCAGCATCCAACGCGCCTGCTGCGCCTTCAGACCGCCCCGCTTGGCGCGGTCGACCACCCAGCCCCGGACCTCTACCCTGCGCCCCGCGAGTTCCTGCAATTGGCTCAGATCGAAGCGATCGAACAGCTCTTCGCGCACCTGCAACACCAGAGAACCGTCCATTTCCAGCCAAACGCCACCCCGATTGCGCTCGACACGCAGCACTTCGCCGCGGATCAGGGCGAAGCCGCCGCGGCGCAGCTGCCCAGGCGTCTGTACCTGCACCTGCCGCCACAACCCGAGACGCGCCTGCCGCGCGCTGTGTTCGGCCGCCTTCTGACAATCGACCAAGGCCAGATTGGGCGCGACCGCCAACCAGTAACCCAACCCCTCGGCCAGCAGCTGGGCCTCGAGATTGCGACCACGGGAATCGTAGGCATGGGCCAATGTCCGGCCGTAATGGTCTTTAGCCTGACTGCCCGTTTGCAGCCTGACGCGCCCATCGCTGGCCGCCACCAGCACCTGCAAACGCATGCGGGCCGTCTCGGCGAAAGGCTCGGCAGAACGGTTCTGCCGCCCCAATTCAGGGCTGTTCAAGCCGATCAGACGCACACTGCGCCCATCGACCAAGCGCAACGTATCGCCGTCCACCACCCGCTGCACCTTGACGCTCGGCAACCCGTCCGGCATCTGGCAGAACGCCCGAGCCTGAATCGAGCAAAACGCAAAAACGAAAAAGGCGCCCACCAGGGACGCCTTTCTCAGTAGCGTGGAATAACCCATCGGGCCATCCGTCGCTGCGCGCAAACTTACTGCTTGGCGCCGAACATGCCGAAGCGCTGCTTGAAGCGATCGACGCGGCCGCCGGTATCCAGCATCTTCTGCTTACCGGTGTAGAACGGGTGGCACTCGTTGCACACGTCCAGGCTCAGCGGCTTGTTCAGAGTGGAACGGGTTTCGATCACGTTGCCGCAGCTGCAAGTAGCGGTGATGGCTTCGTACGTAGGATGGATATCGGCTTTCATGGTGCATTCCTCGGGCTATCGTGCCGCCACCCAACACTATTGTTGAATACCGCACGGAATTAGGCCGCGGATAATACCAGAGTGCCGCGGCGAAGCAAGCCGGTCCGCTCGCCGGCCATCGCTCGGCTGCATGCTAAGATCGCGCCTCGCTCACTCCCGACAGAGCCCAGGAGTTCCCACCGCGTGCCCGACGCCATTCTGCGCCTCGCCCTGCCCTCGCCGCTACGCCGCCTGTTCGACTACCGCGCCCCTCCCGGCGTACCGCGTAGTGCACTGCAGCCCGGCGTGCGCCTGCGCGTGCCATTCGGCAAGCGCGAGCTGATCGGCATCCTGGTCGAGCTGGCCGAACACAGCGAGGTACCGGCGGAGAAACTCAAACCGGCACTGCAACTGCTCGATGCACGCTCGCCACTGCCTCCGGCGCTGTTCAAGCTGTGCCTGTGGACCGCGCAGTATTACCAGCACAGCCTCGGCGACACCCTCAGTTGGGCGCTGCCGGTGTTGTTGCGCCAGGGCGAGCCGGCCGAGGCCCGGCAAGCGCGCTTCTGGTGCCTGGCCGAAGGCGCACAGCTGGACGACCCGCGCCTGAACCGCGCACCGCGCCAGCGTGACGCATTGAAAACCATCGCCCAGCATCCCCATGGCGTTGCCCATCAGTTGCTCAGCACGCTGCAGCTGCACAAGGGCAGCCTCGATCTGCTGCTGGAGAAAGGCCTGGTGGAGATCCAGGTACGCCGACACGCTGCCAGCGCGCGCGCCGCCAACTGGCTGGCGCAACCGGAATTGCCGCTGAACGCAGAGCAGCGCGCCGCGGCCGAGGCGATTCGCTCGGGCTTCGGCAGCTTCAACGCATTCCTCCTCGCCGGCGTGACCGGCAGCGGCAAGACCGAGGTCTACCTGCAACTGATCCGCGAAACCCTGGAAGCCGGCAAGCAGGCGCTGGTGCTGATCCCCGAGATCAACCTCGGCCCACAGACCCTGGCGCGCTTCGAGCAGCGTTTCAACGCCCGCATCGCCCTGCTGCATTCCGCGGTCAACGACCGCGAGCGTCTGGATGCCTGGCTCGCCGCGCGCGACGGCGAGGCGGACATCATCATCGGCACCCGTTCGGCGCTGTTCACCCCGATGCAGCGCCCTGGGCTGATTATCATCGACGAAGAACACGATGCCTCCTATAAGCAGCAGGAAGGCCTGCGCTATCACGCCCGCGACCTGGCACTGGTGCGCGCGCGCCAGGAAAACATCCCGATTTTGCTCGGCTCCGCCACGCCCTCCCTGGAAAGCCTGCATAACGCCCACAGCGGTCGCTATGCCCTGCTGCACTTGCGCGAGCGAGCCGGCGGCGCCAAACAACCGCGCTTCTTGCGCCTGGACGTGAAAAGCCGCCCGCTGGATTCCGGCATCTCCGGCCCGATGCAGCAAGCCATCGCCCAAACCCTGGAGGCGGGCCAGCAGGTCCTGGTGTTTCTCAACCGCCGCGGCTTCGCCCCGACCCTGCTCTGCCATGATTGCGGCTGGCTGTCGGAATGCCCGAGTTGCGATGCGCGGATGACCGTGCACCAGCGTTACCGCGAGCTGCGCTGCCATCATTGCGGGCACGTCGAACGCCAGCCGAGCAATTGCCCGAAATGCCATAACGTCGACCTGCGCCCGGTTGGCGCCGGCACCGAACGCGCCGAGGAACGCCTGGCGATCCTCTTTCCCCAGGTTCCGGTGCTACGCGTGGATCGCGACAGCACCTCGCGCAAGGAGGCCATGACCACCCTGTTCAATACCGTGCAGCGCGGCGAGCCGTGCATTCTGGTCGGCACCCAGATGCTCGCCAAGGGGCACCACTTCCCGCGCGTGACCCTGGTGGCGATTCTCGATGCCGACGGCGGCCTGTTCTCCGCGGATTTCCGCGCCAGCGAACGTATGGCGCAATTGATCGTGCAGGTCGCCGGGCGCGCCGGACGCGCGGAAGAGCCCGGTAAGGTGATCATCCAGAGCCATCTGGCCGACCACCCGTTGTTGGTGCAATTGACCGAACAGGGTTATTTCGCCTTCGCCGAACAGGCCCTGAGCGAACGCCGCAGCGCCGGCCTGCCCCCGTTCTGCCACCTCGCTCTACTCCGCGGCGAAGCGCACAAACCCGGGCAGGCAGAAGAGTTCCTCGACCTGGCCTGCACGGAAGCCGAGCTGCTGGTGAACGAACTCGGGCTCAGCGGCATCGAACTGCTCGGCCCGGTGCCGGCGCCGATGGAACGCCGTGCCGGCCGCTACCGCGCGCAACTGCTGGTGCAGGCCAATGCCCGCGCGCCCCTACACCGTTTATTGGCGCGCTGGACCCTGGCCCTGGAGCAGATGCCGAGCGGCCGCGCCGTGCGCTGGTCGCTGGATGTCGACCCCATCGATTTGTTTTAAGCGGCAAGCGAATCAGCTTGAAATCGGAGCGCCAACGCACGCTTTTACCCGCCGCTGATGACGTGCAGCTTGAAGCTGCGGCCGAAGCCCGCCGATAATGCCCAATTTTCCACCAGCGCCTTCGCGCGCCGCCGCTGACAACGGCCGACCGAGTAGATCATGAAAGACAGCATTCGCCACCTGATCCAGCAAGCCCTGACCCGCCTCACCGCCGAAGGCGTGCTGCCCGAAGGCTTGAGCCCGGCCATTCAGGTGGAGAACACCAAGGACAAGAGCCACGGCGATTTCGCCAGCAATATCGCCATGATGCTGGCCAAGCCGGCGGCCATGAAGCCGCGCGACCTGGCGCAAAAACTGATCGAGGCGCTGCCGAGCGACGAGCGGATCAGCAAAGTCGAAATCGCCGGCCCCGGTTTTCTCAACTTCTATCAGAACACCGACGCCCTGGCCGAGCGCCTCGACGCGCTGCTCGCCGACGAACACCTCGGCGTGCGTAAAGCCGGCGCGCCGCAGCGTGTGGTCGTCGACCTGTCGTCGCCGAACCTGGCCAAGGAAATGCACGTCGGCCACCTGCGCTCGACCATCATCGGCGATGCCGTGGCGCGGGTGCTGGAATTTCTCGGCGACACCGTGATCCGGCAGAACCACGTCGGCGACTGGGGCACTCAGTTCGGCATGCTGCTGGCCTTTATGGAAGAGAACCCGGCCGCCGCCGAAAGCGAGCTGGCCGACCTCGAAGGCTTCTATCGCACAGCGAAGAAACGCTTCGACGACTCCGCCGAATTCGCCGAGCGCGCGCGCGAACTGGTGGTACAGCTGCAAGCCGGCGAGCCGGAATGCATGCGCCTGTGGCACCGCTTCAACGATATTTCCCTGTCGCACTGCCAGAAAGCCTACGACCGTCTCGGGGTGAACCTGACCCCAGCCGACGTCAAGGGCGAAAGCGCCTATAACGCCGAGCTGCCGGGGATCATCGACGCCCTGCGCGATAAGGGCCTGCTCAGCGAAAGCAACGGCGCGCAGTGCGTGTTCATGGACGAGTTCAAGAACGCCGAAGGCAACCCGCTGCCGGTGATCGTGCAAAAAGCCGGCGGCGGCTACCTGTACTCGACCACCGACCTGGCGTCCATGCGCTACCGCAGCCAGCAGCTCAAGGCCGACCGCGCGCTGTATTTCGTCGACCAGCGCCAGGCCCTGCACTTCCAGATGGCCTTCGAAGTGGCGCGTCGCGCCGGCTTCGTGCACCCCGGCATGCAGCTCGAACATATGGGTTTCGGCACCATGAACGGCGCCGACGGTCGGCCGTTCAAGACCCGCGACGGCGGCACGGTCAAGCTGATCGATCTGCTCGACGAGGCCGAGGAACGCGCCTATGGCCTGGTCAAAGGCAAGAACCCGGAGCTCAGCGAAGAAGAGCTCCGGCAGATCGCCCATGCCGTGGGCATCGGCGCGGTGAAATACGCCGATCTGTCGAAGCACCGCACCAGCGATTACAGCTTCAACTTCGAACAGATGCTCAGTTTCGAAGGCAACACCGCGCCTTACCTGCTGTACGCCTACACCCGTGTGGCGAGCATCTTCCGCAAGCTCGGCAAGAGCTTCGAGCAGATCGAAGGCCGGCTGACGCTGCAAGCGCCCCAGGAAATCGAGCTGGCCGGCAAGCTCGCGCAGTTCGCCGAGGTGCTGGGTGGGGTGGCCGAAAAAGGCGTGCCGCACCTGCTCTGCGCTTATCTTTACGATCTCGCCGGGCTGTTCTCCAGCTTCTACGAGCACTGCCCGATCCTCTCAGCCGAGGACCAAGCCACCCAACAAAGCCGCCTGCGCCTGGCCGCCCTGACCGGCCGCACGCTCAAGCAGGGCTTGCAATTGCTGGGCCTGGAAACCCTGGAGCGCATGTAAGTGGCGGCGCGCAAAAAAGCCGCACCGAAACGCGGCGCCAGCCGCTATCAGGCCCAGCCGAAGAAGTCCGCCCCCGGCTGGATCTGGCTGGTCAGTGGCTTGGTGATCGGCGGTTTCATGGTGTTTCTGTTCAGCCTCGAACCCGGCCGCGATGAAGTAAAGCGCGCCAAGAATGAGCAGGCACGCACCCCGCAAACCGCCAAACCCGCGCCCGGTAAGCCCGATAAAAACGAGTCGGACAAACCCAAGTACGATTTCTACACCTTGCTTCCCGAATCGGAAGTGATAGTGCCGCCGCAAGCGGTGGAACAGCCTCCGCCGCCCGCACAGAAACCGGTCACCCCCGAGGAAGCGGCGAAGATCGATGCCGCGCGCGCCGAGGCTGCGCTCCAGGGCCTGACTCCGCCACCGCCGCCGCTGGTCGCCCAGGCCCCGGTCAGCACGCAGTTCTTCCTTCAGGCCGGCTCCTTCCGCCGACGCGACGATGCCGACAGCCTGCGCGCGCAGATCATCCTGCTCGGGCAGAACGTGCAGGTCGAGTCCGGCACCGTACGCGAGGAAACCTGGCACCGGGTGCTCGTCGGCCCCTTCGCCACCCGCGAACAACTGGCAGGGGCGCAGAAAACCCTGGCCAGCGGCGGCTTCAGCAACCTGTTATTGCAGCAACGCAAAACGCCCTGAGCACAGCCTGCGGTCGCATTCGGTTACAAGCCGCGCGGGCTTTCCGCCTACCTGCGCGGCTCGAGACTTGAACCTCGCGCCCAGCGCCCCCACATGAGTCTGCATTGGGCATTTTCGCCCCGCTGCGTGGAGACTCTCCCTTGACCACTATCGTTTCAGTACGCCGCAACGGCAAAGTCGTCATGGGCGGCGACGGCCAGGTATCGCTTGGCAATACCGTGATGAAAGGCAATGCGAAAAAGGTTCGCCGCCTTTATCACGGCCAGGTATTGGCAGGCTTCGCCGGCGCCACCGCAGATGCCTTCACCCTGTTCGAACGCTTCGAAGGCCAGCTCGAAAAACACCAAGGCCATCTGGTGCGCGCCGCCGTCGAACTGGCCAAGGATTGGCGCACCGATCGCTCCCTGAGCCGCCTGGAGGCGATGCTCGCGGTCGCCAATAAAGACGCATCCTTGATCATTACCGGCAATGGCGACGTCGTGGAGCCCGAACACGGCTTGATCGCCATGGGTTCCGGCGGCGGCTTCGCCCAGGCGGCGGCCATGGCGCTGCTGCAGAAGACCGAGCTGAGCGCCCGGGAGATCACCGAAACCGCCTTGAATATCGCCGGCTCCATCTGCGTCTTCACCAATCAGAATCTAACCATCGAGGAAGAAGACTGCGCCGAATAAGCGCGGCTTCTGCCGGAGTAGCCCTGCATGTCCATGACCCCTCGCGAGATCGTCCACGAACTCAACCGCCATATCATCGGCCAGGACGACGCCAAGCGCGCCGTGGCCATTGCCCTGCGCAACCGCTGGCGGCGCATGCAGCTGCCGCTGGAACTGCGCGCCGAAGTCACGCCGAAGAATATCCTGATGATCGGCCCCACCGGTGTCGGTAAAACCGAGATCGCCCGCCGCCTGGCGAAATTGGCCGGCGCGCCCTTCATCAAAGTCGAGGCCACCAAGTTCACCGAGGTCGGCTACGTCGGTCGCGATGTCGAGTCGATCATCCGCGATCTGGCCGACGCCGCGGTGAAAATGCTCCGCGAGCAGGAAATCGTCCGCGTGCGCCACCGCGCCGAAGACGCTGCCGAAGAACGCATCCTCGACGCCTTGCTGCCACCAGCACGCCAAGGCTTCGGCGATGAGCCGGTACACCAGGATTCGAACACCCGCCAGCTGTTCCGCAAGCGCCTGCGCGAAGGCCAACTGGACGACAAGGAAATCGAAATCGAGATCGCCGAAGCGTCCGCCGGTATCGAAATCATGACCCCGCCGGGCATGGAGGAGATGACCAGCCAGCTGCAGAACCTGTTCTCCAACATGGGCAAGGGCAAGAAGAAAAACCGCAAGATCAAGGTCAAGGAAGCGCTCAAGCTGGTGCGCGATGAAGAGGCCGCGCGCCTGGTCAACGAAGAGGAATTGAAGGCCCGTGCCTTAGAAGCCGTCGAGCAGAACGGCATCGTCTTCATCGATGAAATCGACAAGGTCGCCAAGCGCGGCAATGTCGGCGGCGCCGACGTCTCCCGCGAGGGCGTGCAACGCGACCTGCTGCCGCTGATCGAAGGCTGCACGGTCAACACCAAACTGGGCATGGTCAAGACCGACCATATCCTGTTCATCGCCTCCGGCGCCTTCCACCTGAGCAAACCGAGCGATCTGGTCCCGGAACTGCAGGGTCGCCTGCCGATCCGCGTCGAACTCAAAGCCTTGTCGCCGGGAGACTTCGAACGCATTCTCAGCGAGCCCCAAGCCTCGCTGACCGAACAATATGCCGCTCTGCTCAATACTGAAGGCCTGGGCATCGAGTTCGTCGCCGAGGGCATCAAGCGAATCGCCGAGATCGCCTGGCAGGTCAACGAGAAGACCGAGAACATCGGCGCACGACGCCTGCACACCCTGCTCGAACGCCTGCTCGAGGAAGTCTCGTTCAGCGCCGGCGACTTGGCCGGCCAGCAAAATGGCGCGTCCATCGTGATCGATGCGGCCTACGTCAACAGCCACCTCGGCGAGCTGGCGAAGGACGAAGATCTGTCGCGTTATATTCTCTAAGAGCAGCCTCAAGCGGCAAGCTACAAGCCACAAGCGTCCCGCTTCAACTTGTAGCTTGAGGCTTGCGGCCTGGAGCATCCCATGCACATTCCCAGCGCGATCAAGCTGCACAAAGCCAGCAAAACCCTCGAACTGCAATACGGCGCTGCCGAGCGCTACAGCCTGCCCGCGGAGTTTCTGCGGGTGCATTCGCCGTCGGCCGAGGTGCAAGGGCATGGCAAGCCAATCCTGCAAACCGGCAAACAGCACGTGGGCCTGACGCATGTCGAGCCGGCGGGCAACTATGCCCTGAAGCTGTACTTCGACGATGGGCACGACAGCGGCCTGTTCACCTGGGATTACCTCTACCGCCTGGCCACCCAGCACGATTCGCTGTGGGCGGACTACCTCGCGGCGCTCAGCGCAGCGGGAAAATCCCGCGATCCCGACGAGTCCGCGGTACGGCTCCTGCTGTAGCGCCACGCCTGAGAAACCGGGGCCGACAAGTGGGCGCCGTACAGCGCCACTGCCCTATGCCCTAAATGCATGCCCACTCCGGACGTAACTGCCGGTTAGAGCGCATTTTCTAATCGTTATCGGCATACTTCGCGCTTCTTGGCCCAGCTCGCGGCCAGCTTGCACAAATCAGAAAACTCGGGTAACCAGGGGCTATGGAAAAGCTTTCTGCGTCGGCCTTCCGATGCATTGGTAATTGCGGATGGTTCCGCCCCTGTTAAACCCGGCCATTACTCGGCCTTTGGCCCAGTAAGCGCACAGTCGTACGCCGGTATCCGTCTCAGGACAATGGAGCGTTGTAGATGACCGACAAAAGCAATGACGATCTGAAATCGCAGGCATCAGAGAACACCCTTGGCGTAAATCCGGTTATCGGTATTCGCGGCAAAGATATTCTTTCTGCGGCACGGCTTGTGCTCAGGCAAGCGGTTAAGCAACCCTTCCACAGCGTTAAGCATGCTGCTCATTTCGGCATTGAATTGAAAAACGTGCTGCTCGGCCAATCGGAGCTGCAACCCGAGCCCGGCGATCGTCGTTTCGCCGACCCGGCCTGGAGCCAGAACCCACTCTACAAACGCTATCTGCAAACGTACTTGTCCTGGCGCAAGGAATTGCACGACTGGATCGAGCAAAGCAACCTGTCGGAGCAGGATGCCAGCCGCGGCCACTTCGTGATCAACTTGCTGACGGACGCCATGGCGCCGAGCAATACCCTGGCGAACCCGGCAGCCGTGAAGCGCTTTTTCGAAACCGGCGGCAAGAGCCTGCTCGACGGCCTTTCCCATCTGGCCAAGGACATCGTTCACAACGGCGGCATGCCGAGCCAGGTGAACATGTCGGTGTTCGAGGTTGGCAAGACCCTGGCCACTACCGACGGTGCGGTCATTTTCCGCAATGAAGTGCTAGAGCTGATCCAGTACAAGCCGACCACTGAACAAGTCCTCGAGCGTCCGCTGCTGGTGGTGCCGCCGCAAATCAATAAATTCTACGTATTCGACCTGTCGCCGGAAAAAAGCGTGGCGCGCTTTCTGCTGCGCAATGGCGTGCAGACCTTCGTTGTCAGTTGGCGCAACCCGACCAAGGCGCAACGTGAGTGGGGACTTTCGACTTATATCGATGCCCTCAAAGAAGCCATCGGCGTGGTCTGTTCGGTGACCGGCAGCCCGGACGTGAACATGCTCGGCGCCTGCTCCGGCGGCCTGACCACCGCTTCGCTGCTCGGCCACTATGCCGCCCTGGGCGAGCAGAAGGTGAATGCCCTGACCCTGCTGGTCAGCGTGCTGGATAACCGCCTGGAAACCGATGTCGCCTTGTTCGCCGACGAAAAAAGCCTGGAAGCCGCCAAGCGCCGCTCCTATCAGGCCGGCGTACTGGAAGGCAGCGACATGGCCAAGGTATTCGCCTGGATGCGCCCGAACGACTTGATCTGGAATTATTGGGTCAACAACTACCTGCTCGGTAACGAGCCGCCGGTATTCGACATTCTGCATTGGAACAACGACACCACCCGTCTGCCCGCTGCGCTGCACGGCGAGTTCATCGAAATGTTCAAAACCAATCCGCTGATTCGCAGCGACGCATTGGAAGTGTGCGGCACCCCGATAGACCTGAAAAAGGTCACCTGCGACCTCTACTGCGTGGCCGGCACCACCGACCACATCACTCCTTGGGAGTCATGCTATAAATCGGCAGGCCTGTTCGGCGGAAAATGCGAATTCGTGCTGTCCAACAGTGGTCATATCCAAAGCATCCTTAATCCGCCGGGTAACCCCAAGGCACGTTATATGACCAATAGCGAAATGTACGGCAGCCCTAAAGCCTGGCAGGAAAGCGCCACCAAACACGCCGACTCCTGGTGGCTGCATTGGCAAAACTGGCTGGCCGAACGTTCCGGCAAAAGTAAAAAGGCACCCGCCAATCTGGGTAACAAGAGCAATCCGCCCGGCGCAGCGGCACCCGGCACCTACGTTCACGAGCGCTAATCGGCTGGATATTGCGCGACATTTGCCGGCGGCACTAGGAAGTGCCGCTCGCCAGTGCGGCCGGGAAGGTCTAACCAGCATTTCAATTCTTAGGGCTTCTGCGCATGTCGTTACCTTTTATATTCCGCACCATCGAGCTGGATGGCCAAACCATCCGAACGGCGGTTCGCCCAGGCAACAGCAAGATGTCGCCGCTGCTCATTTTCAACGGCATCGGCGCCAACCTCGAGCTGGTGATGCCGTTCGTCAAGGCGCTCGATCCCGATCTGGAAGTGATCGCCTTCGACGTCCCGGGCGTCGGCGGCTCATCCACACCCAGCACGCCCTATCGCTTCCCGGGCTTGGCCAAGCTGGCCGCCCGCATGCTCGACTACCTCAATTACGGGCAGGTCAATGCGATTGGCGTGTCCTGGGGCGGCGCCCTCGCGCAACAGTTCGCCCACGACTACCCCGAACGCTGCAAGAAGCTGGTGCTCGCCGCCACTTCGGCCGGCGCGGTAATGGTTCCGGGCAAGCCGAAGGTGCTGTGGTGCATGGCCAGCCCACGGCGCTACGTACAACCGTCCTATGGCGTGTTGATCGCGCCGGAAATCTACGGCGGCGCCTTCCGCCGCGACCCGAGCCTGGCCATGGCGCACGCCAGTAAAGTGCGCTCCGGCGGCAAGATGGGTTACTACTGGCAGCTGTTCGCCGGCCTTGGCTGGACCAGCATCCATTGGCTACACAAGATTCGCCAGCCGACTCTGGTGCTGGCGGGGGACGACGACCCGCTGATTCCATTGATCAATATGCGTTTATTGGCATGGCGCATCCCTAACTCGGAACTTCATGTAATCGATGATGGTCACTTATTCCTCGTAACGCGCGCCGAGGCAGTAGCGCCGATCATCATGAAATTTCTCGCCGAGGAGCGCCAACGTGCGGTTATGCACCCGCAGCCTGCTCGTGCCGTTGAAAGGACGTAGGTTCGCCCGCATCGCTCCCGTATGCATCGTTACAGTGCTAAGCCGGTATCTTCGCTCGAACTCAGGGTCATCCCCCCTGCCGAGAATCGGCTCGTGCTCGCGGCCATGAGGCTCGCGCACACCTTGGTATAAGCTTTGCTGCTTAAGTTGTAACCCTTGAAGTCTCACGGCTTGACGACGGAGTGTTGCCCTATGCGAGACAAGTCACCCAGCGACTCACTGCCAACCCCAATCAACTTTATAAGCGCGCAAAACGCCGTGATTGGCCTACGTAGTCGCGACCTGTTTTCCACTGTACGTACCCTGCTATTACAAGGCCTCAAGCACCCTCTCTACAGCGCCCGTCATGCACTGGCGCTGGGTGGCCAACTGGGGCGCGTACTGCTCGGCGACACCCCCTACAAGGTCGATCCGCAAGACCCTCGCTTCGCCGATCCCACCTGGCGTCTCAACCCTTTTTATCGACGCGGGCTCCAGGCCTACCTGGCCTGGAAAAAACAGCTCAACCAATGGATAGACGAGAGCGACCTTGAGCCCGAGGAGCGTGCCCGCGCACGTTTCGTCGCAGCCCTGCTCGGCGATGCCCTGGCGCCCTCCAATACCCTGCTCAACCCGCTGGCGATCAAAGAGCTGTTCAACACCGGCGGTGCCAGCCTGCTCAAAGGCATGGGCCATCTGCTGAGGGACGTGCTGCATAACGACTGCATGCCCAGTCAGGTCAATAAACAAGCCTTCGAAGTCGGCCGCAATCTTGCCGCCACGCCAGGTGCCGTGGTGTTCCGCAACGAACTGCTGGAGCTGATCCAGTACAAGCCCATGAGCGAGAGGCAGTACGCCAAGCCCTTGCTTATCGTGCCGCCGCAAATTAACAAGTTCTATATTTTCGACCTCTCCAGCAACAAGAGCTTCGTTCAATACGCGCTGAAAAACAGCCTGCCGACCTTCATCGTCAGTTGGCGCAACCCCAATACACAGCACCGCGAATGGGGCCTTTCAAGCTACGTGCAAGCGCTTGAAGAAGCGCTCGACGCCTGCCAGGCCATTACCGGCAGCAAAGAGGTGAATCTTCTCGGCGCCTGTGCCGGCGGCCTGACCATCGCCGCCCTGCAGGGTCACCTGCAAGCCAAGCGACAGCTGCGCAAAGTCTCCAGCGCCACCTATATGGTCAGCCTGCTCGATAGCCGGATCGACAGCCCGCCGACACTCTTCGCCGACGAACAAACCCTGGAAATGGCCAAGCGCCGCTCCTATCAGCGCGGCGTGCTGGACGGCCGCGACATGGCCAAAGTGTTCGCCTGGATGCGCCCGAACGACCTGGTCTGGAATTATTGGATCAACAACTATCTGCTCGGCAAAGAGCCGCCCGCTTTCGACGTGCTCTATTGGAACAACGACAACACCCGCCTGCCCGCCGCATTGCACGGCGAAATGATCGACTTCTTCAAGCACAACCCGCTGCCCCGTCCCGGCGGGCTGGAAGTCTGCGGTACACCGATCGATTTGCAAAAGGTCACGGTCGACAGCTTCAACGTCGCCGGCATCAACGACCACATCACGCCCTGGGATGCGGTTTACCGTTCGGCGCTGCTGATTGGCGGCAAACGCCGCTTCGTGCTCGCCAACAGCGGGCATATACACAGTATTCTCAACCCGCCCAACAACGCTAAAAGCAGCTACTTCGAGAACGACAAATTCAGCGGCGACCCGCGCGCCTGGCTGTATGACGCACAAAAGCACGATGGCAGTTGGTGGCCACAGTGGCTCGAATGGATTCAGGAACGCTCGGGCGAGCTGCACGAAAGCCAGCCAATCCTGGGCAACCGCCAATACCCCGCCCTGGAGGCCGCACCTGGAACTTACGTTCACGTGCGTTAAGCAGAATGACAATTGGCCGGATTACCCCTGGCCACTTGCCGTCCCCTCTTGCGAACAGAATAAGAAAACCGGATGAAAACCAGCGAGCGTATCCTCGAATGCGCCAGAGTGCTGTTCAATCAGCAGGGCGAACCCAATGTCTCAACCCTGGAAATAGCCAATGAACTGGGCATCAGCCCAGGCAATTTGTACTACCACTACCACGGCAAAGAGCCCCTTATCCTGGCGCTGTTCGAGCGCTTTCAGGCTGAACTGGCACCGCTGCTCGACCCGCCCGACGACGTCAGCCTGGATGTCGAGGACTACTGGCTATTTCTGCATTTGATCGTCGAGCGTCTGGCCCATTACCGCTTCCTGTTCCAGGATCTGTCCAATCTCGCCGGACGCCTACCCAAGCTGGCGCGCGGCATCCGTAACTGGCTCAACGCCCTGAAGCGCACCTTGGCTGCGTTGCTTTCGCGGCTCAAAGCAGAAGGCCACCTGAGCAGCGACACCCAGTCGCTCGGGCAACTGGTCGAACAGATCACCCTGACGCTGCTGTTCTCCCTGGATTACCAGCGCATCCTGGGCAGCGAAGGCGAAAGCCGCCTGGTGGTCTATCAGGTGATGATGCTGGTCGCCCCCCACCTCAGCGACGAGTCGCGCTTCGCCGCCGAGCACTTGGCGCAACGCTATCTGGAAACCTAGGATCTGTTGAGGCTTCGTAACGCCCAGGGAACCTCGGCAGGCCTCGATCGGCGCAGACGAAAACGCCCGGCACTAGGCCGGGCGTTTTCGTGTAACGCAGTCAGTCTTACGACTGGCTGGTCGGCGGCGGTGTTGCCGGTGCTGCGGCAGCCGCGGGGGCCGGCGCTGCTGCAGGCTTGGCCGCCGGTTTGGCTGCGGCTTTCGCTGCTGGTTTAGCGGCGGGCTTCGCTGCAGCTTTCGGGGCAGCGGGCTTAGCTGCCGGTTTAGCCGCTGGCTTGGCTGCAGCTTTCACCGCTGGCTTGGCTGCCGGCTTAGCCGCTGGTTTCGCGGCTGCTTTCGGAGCCGGTTTTGCCGCCGCTTTCGGGGCCGGCTTAGCTACAGCTTTCGCTGCAGGCTTGGCCGCTGGTTTGATCGACTTGGCCGATACACCGGTCAGTTGCTCGATTTTCTTGGTCAGGCTGTCGACTTTGGCGTTGAGCGCTTTCACTTCATTGCGACTCGGAACACCGAGTCGCGAAATGGCATTGTTCAAGCGTTTGTCGAAAGCTTCTTCCAACTCGCCCCACTTACCAATTGCACGATCTTTTACTTCATCGACTTTGGACTTGGCAGTACCTACTTTAGAACCGACAGTGGACTTCACGGCGTCGACTTGTTTATCAACTTCGGTCTTCGCCATCTTCTCGGCTTTCTCGCCATCTTTGACCAGCGTATCGAACAGCTTATTGCCGTCCTTGCTGACCTTCGAATAAGCGCCCAGGCCCGCCAACCAGATCTGACGCGAGTACTTCTCGATCTCGCCGATCCAGGACGATGCCTGTTTTTCGGTTTTCTTTTTAACAGCCATCCCGCTCTCCCTATTTCTTGTTCTGCGCGACTTGCTCGAGCAATACACTCAGCTCATCAAGCTTAGCAGACAGAACTTCGATGTCCTGTTTCGAGGGAATGCCGATGCGATTGAGAGCACTGGCTACACGGGTATCGAAAGCCTTCTCGATCTTGTCGAGGCGACCTTCGACTTTACCCTTCACGCTATTGACGTTGCTCTTGACGGTATCGATCTGGCTGTTGGCCGCTTCGACTTGCTCGTTGATCAGCTTCTTGCCTTGCTGCTCGACGCTTTCACCGCTCTTGACCAATTCCTTGAAATACTCGGCGCCTTCTTGACCGGCTTTGGCGTAAGCACCCAGACCAGCCAACCAGATTTTGCGCGCATACAATTTAACGTCGCTCAGCACGGTGCCGGCTTTATCTGCGGATTCATTGGCCATATCCGCAGTCTTCCTTACCGCCTTGTTGGTTTTTTCCGCGGTTTTATTGACAGCCTGATTGGCTTTATCCGCAGCTTCATTGACCTTTTCGGTGGTTTTGGCTTCAACGGTTTCAACATTCTGTTCAACGGCAGCTTTCATGGTGCACCTCACTCTGAATGGTTCGAGGAAACGCCCACGGAATGTAGGCTTAGCTGCACGGTATCGAGGAAAATTAGAATCCGCATACTAAGCGCAAAAAAACACGCGTCGATTACCCTCAGGCATTCAGGCTCTTATCCAGCACCTCTTCGATTTCGCGCTTGATGCTGCCGCTCATGGCCGACAGCAGCAGCCCCAGGTTGAGCTGTACCTTCACCCGGTCCGCCGCTACCTCGATCTGCCCATCGGCGCCGCTGCGCTTGAACTCCAAGGTGTCTCCAGCCCAGCGATAGCGCACGTTGTACTCGCGCGCCAGGCGCTCGGCCAGTTGTTCGGCTTTCTCGCGAGCTGCTTCGCGGCCGAGGCTATGGGGACGCTCGACGGTAATCTTGGCCATGGCATTTCTCCTCGCCAGTTAAAACTGCGACCTTAAGTCGCTGGGACTATAGCAATATGCACAACTGCAAGTGCAGCAGAGCGGGAGACGATCAATATCCATCAAGCCTTTTGCGCCTTTACTTGCAGCTTATGGCTTACGGCTTACCGCTGATAGCCAGCTTTTCGGTTTAGAATGACCGCCACTTTTTAGCCTCTCTGTGTAGGGAATGGGCAAGATGAACGACCCGCGCAAAAGCAGCGACAGCGAACCCACCACGCACTTCGGCTTCCAGGACGTGCCGGAAAGCCAAAAGGCGCAGAAGGTCGCCGAAGTGTTCCACTCGGTGGCGGCCAAATACGATTTGATGAACGACCTGCTGTCGGGCGGCATGCACCGCTTGTGGAAGCGCTTCACCATCGAGCTGTCCGGCGTGCGCGTCGGCAATCGGGTGCTGGATATAGCCGGCGGCACCGGCGACCTGACGCGCAAGTTCGCCAATCTGGTCGGCCCGACCGGTGAAGTGGTGCTGGCCGATATCAACGACTCCATGCTCAAGGTCGGACGCGACCGTCTGCTCGACTGCGGGGTTGCCGGCAACGTCAGCTTCGTTCAGGCCGACGCCGAGAATCTGCCCTTCCCGGACAATCATTTCGACGTGGTGACCATCGCCTTCGGCTTGCGTAACGTCACCCATAAAGAAGACGCGATCCGCTCCATGCTCCGCGTGCTCAAACCCGGCGGCCGCCTGCTGGTGCTGGAGTTCTCCAAACCGTCGAGCCCGTTGTTGTCGAAGGTTTACGACACCTACTCGTTCAACTTCATGCCGCTGATGGGCAAGCTGATCACCAATGACGCCGACAGCTACCGCTACCTGGCCGAGTCGATCCGCATGCACCCCGACCAGGACACCCTCAAAGCGATGATGGTCGAGGCCGGTTTCGAGCGCGTGACCTACCACAATATGACCGGCGGCATCGTCGCCCTGCACCGCGGCATCAAACCCTGATGTTGCTGACCGGGTTGCTCGCCGGCGTCGAACTCGGGCTGAACCGGGTGCTCGCCCTGGACAGCACGGCGCTGCCGCGACTGGCGCGCCTGAGCGGCCGCATCATTGCGGTGGAATGTACGGCGCCGCAGGTGCAGGTGTTTATCCTGCCGAGCGCTGAAGGCCTGGGTCTGGCCGCGCACTATGCCGGCGAGCCCGATTGCCGGCTGCGCGCGCCGGCGGCCAGCCTGTTGCGCCTCGCCTCCGGCAAAGAGCAGAGCGCGGTCCTGCACAGCGCCGAGGTCAGCCTGGAGGGCGACGCCGCGGCGCTGCTGGAACTCGCCGCGATACTTCAGGATCTCGAGCTGGACTGGGAGTACGAACTCTCGCGCTGGCTCGGCCCGGTCGCCAGCCAATTGCTCGGCAGCCACCTGCGCAGCCGCGCCAATTGGACCCAGCAGACGCTCGACAGCCTGCGCCTGAACTTGGCCGATTACCTCAGCGAAGAATCGCGCAGCCTGGTCGGCCAGCGTGAAGCCGACGCCCGATTTGCCGAACTCGACCGATTGAAGCTGGCCCTCGACCGTCTCGATGCGCGCATCGAACGCCTTTCCCAACGCCATAAGCCCAAAGCATGAAGCTACTCGCCGCCCGACGTTTGTTGCGTATTCAACGCGTGGTCATCCGCTACCAGCTCGATGATCTGCTGTTCGCCTTACCGCTGCCGTTCTGGTTGCGCGTCTTGCGTTTCGTCCTGCCCTGGCGCTGGCTACCGCGTAAAGCGTTGCCCCTGACGCGAGGCGCGCGTTTGCGTTTGGCCCTCGAAGAACTCGGGCCGATTTTCATCAAGTTCGGCCAGTTGCTCTCGACCCGGCGCGATCTGCTACCCGCGGACATCGCCGACGAGCTGGCAAAGCTGCAGGACCAGGTGCCGCCGTTCGACCCGACGCACTCGCTGGCGCTGATCGAAGCGCAGCTCGGCGCCAAGGTCGGCGACGTGTTCGCCCGCTTCGATGCTCAACCGCTGGCGTCCGCCTCGGTCGCGCAGGTGCATGGCGCGCAGCTCAAGAGCGGCGAAGAAGTGGTGGTGAAAGTGATCCGCCCGGGCCTCAAGCCGATCATCAAACAGGACCTGGCCTGGCTGTTCCTGCTGGCTAAAGTCGCCGAGAAGGCCTCCTCGGACGCGCGTCGCCTGCGCCCCGTGGAAGTGGTCAGCGACTACGAAAAAACCATCTACGACGAACTCGACCTGCTGCGCGAGGCGGCCAACGCCAGCCAACTGCGGCGCAACTTCGAGGGCTCGCCGCTGCTTTACGTGCCCCAGGTGTATTGGGATTTCTGCCGGCCGAAAGTGCTGGTCATGGAGCGCATCTACGGCATCCAGGTCACCGACCTGGAAACCCTGGCCGACCAGCGCACCGACATGAAACTGCTGGCCGAGCGCGGCGTGGAAATTTTCTTCACCCAGGTGTTCCGCGACAGCTTCTTTCATGCCGACATGCACCCCGGCAATATCTTCGTCAGCACCCGCCAGCCCTGGAACCCGCAGTACATCGCCATCGATTGCGGGATCATCGGCAGCCTCACCCCCGAGGATCAGGACTACCTGGCACGCAACCTGATCGCCTTCTTCAAGCGCGACTACCGCCGCGTGGCACAACTGCATATCGATTCCGGCTGGGTGCCGGCCGATACCAAGGTCAACGATTTCGAGGCGGCGATCCGCACGGTGTGCGAGCCGATCTTCGAGAAGCCGCTGAAGGACATCTCCTTCGGCCAACTGCTGCTGCGGCTATTCCAGACCGCCCGGCGCTTCAATATGGAAGTGCAGCCACAGCTCGTTCTGTTGCAGAAGACCCTGCTGAATATCGAAGGGTTGGGCCGCCAGCTGTACCCGGATCTTGACCTGTGGAGCACGGCTCAGCCGTTCCTCGAACGCTGGATGCGCGAACGCGTGAGCCCGCTGCATCTGCTGCGCAACCTGCAGCAGCAGGCCGAACAGGTGCCACACCTGTCGCAGATCGCCCGCGACACTCTGGAGCGTCTAAACCAGCAGCCGCGCTCGACGCAGAACGGCGACGCTCCGGGCGCACGCTGGCCGGCACGCCTGCTCGGCGCATTGCTGATCGCCGGCGCCACGACCCAGGGCCTGGCGCTCAGCCTGATCGGCTGGCCCAGCTGGACGATGCTCGCAGCCGGTCTGTACATGGTGCTGCGCCGATAGCCACATGCGAGCCGTGCTGGCACACTACCCCCCTTTCCAACAGGCCCACTACGGGCGGATACGGCGATGAACGATTGGCTCGACGAAATCAGCTGGAATAGCGACGGCCTGGTGCCGGCGATAGCCCAGGACCACAAAACCGGCCGCGTCTTGATGATGGCCTGGATGAACCGCGAAGCCCTGGCCCTGACCGCCGCAGAGCAGCGCGCCATCTATTGGTCGCGCTCGCGTGGCAAGCTGTGGCGTAAAGGCGAGGAATCCGGCCACGTGCAGAAACTGCATGAACTGCGCCTCGACTGCGACGCCGACGTGATTATCCTGATGGTCGAGCAACTCGGCGGCATCGCCTGTCACACCGGTCGGGAAAGCTGCTTCTATCGGGTATTCGAGGACGGCGCCTGGAAAACCGTCGATGCCGTGCTCAAGGACCCGCATGCCATCTATGCCGCAGGACACAAACATGAGTGACACGGGCATGACTGATACCCTGAACCGCCTGGCCGAAGTACTGGAGTCGCGCAAGGGCGCAACCGCGGACAGCTCCTACGTCGCCAGCCTGTACCACAAGGGCCTGAACAAGATTCTCGAAAAGGTCGGTGAGGAATCGGTGGAAACCATCCTCGCCGCCAAGGATGCCGCGGTCAGCGGCGATTGCAGCGAGCTGATCTACGAAACCGCCGATTTATGGTTCCATAGCCTGGTGATGCTCGCCGCCCTCGGCCAGCATCCGCAAGCGGTGTTGGATGAGCTGGATCGACGCTTCGGCCTGTCCGGGCATGCGGAAAAAGCCGCGCGCACACAAGATTGATCAACCTCTCACTACGGAGTACGCATTATGGGATTCGGTGGCATTAGCATTTGGCAACTCCTGATCGTCCTGTTGATCGTGGTCATGCTGTTCGGCACCAAACGCCTGAAGGGCCTGGGCGCCGACCTCGGCGGCGCGATCAAGGGCTTCAAGAAGTCCATGGGCAACGAGGACGATAAGCCGGCGGTCGAAGAACCCAAAGGGCAGACCATCGACGCCCAGGCGCGCAAGGTCGAAGAACCCGCGAAAAAAGACTAAACCATGTTCGACATAGGCTTTACCGAGCTGCTGTTGATTGGCGTGGTCGCCCTGGTCGTGCTCGGCCCCGATCGCCTGCCCGGCGCCGTGCGCACGGCGGGTCTGTGGATCGGCCGGATCAAGCGCAGCTTCAGCGCGATCAAGGCCGAGGTCGAGCGCGAGATTGGCGCGGACGAGATCCGCCGGCAACTGCACAACGAGCAGATTCTCGAGCTGGAACGCGACATGCAGAATCTCAAGAGCGATCTGCTCTCGCCTGCACCGTCGCCGAGCCAATCCCCAGCCACCAGTAGCGGCGCAGAGGCCAAGCCGACTGCGCCTGACGTCGCCAGCCAGGATAAATCCCCACAACCATGAGCCGCCTAACGGACAGCGACCAGGAAATGCCCCTGGTCTCGCACCTGACCGAGTTGCGCACGCGCCTGCTGCGCATCGTCGGCTTCGTCTTGCTGCTATTTGCCGGGTTGTTTTATTTCGCCCAGGACATCTACGCACTGGTCGCCGCACCGCTGCGCGCCTATCTGCCCGAAGGCGCGACCATGATCGCCACGGGCGTCGCCTCGCCGTTCCTCACGCCGTTCAAACTGACCATGATGGTCGCGCTGTTTTTATCGATGCCGATCATCCTCCATCAGGTCTGGGGCTTCATCGCGCCGGGGCTGTACAAGCACGAAAAACGCATCGCCGTTCCCCTGCTGATTTCCAGCATCCTGCTGTTCTACGGCGGCATGGCCTTCGCGTACTTCGTGGTGTTTCCGATCATGTTCGGCTTCTTCGCCAGCGTGACTCCGGAAGGGGTGGCGATGATGACCGATATCGGCCAGTACCTGGACTTCGTCCTGACGCTGTTCTTCGCCTTCGGCGTGGCCTTCGAGATTCCGGTCGCGACCTTTCTGCTTATCTGGATCGGCATCGTCGATATCGCAGCCCTGCGCAAAGGCCGGCCTTATGTGGTGGTCGGCTGCTTCGTCGTCGGCATGCTGCTGACCCCGCCCGATGTGTTCTCGCAAACCCTGTTGGCGGTGCCGATGTGGATGCTGTTCGAGCTGGGACTGCTGTGCGGCGGCCTGGTCAAACGCCGCGACGAGCAGGCCGAAGAGGACAGCGACAGCGAGCCGCAGGACCAGCCGCCAGCCGCCCAGCCGTGAATCTGCTGCTGCTCGAAGACGATGACTTCGTCGCGACCGACCGCGTGCAGCTCAGCGGTCGGCGCCTCAAACACCTGCACGAAGTACACCGCGCCGAAGCCGGCGACAGCCTGCGCGTCGGTCGTTTGAACGGCCTGATGGGTACGGGCCAACTGCTAAGCCTGGATGCCGAGCGCGCGGAACTGAGCGTCACCCTCGAACAAGCGCCGCCGGGCAAACTGCCGCTGACACTGCTGCTAGCCCTGCCGCGGCCGAAGATGCTGCGCCGGGTGCTGCAGACCGTCAGCGCCATGGGCGTGTCCCGGCTGGTGCTGTTGAACAGTTACAGGGTCGAGAAAAGCTTCTGGCAAACGCCCTTTCTGCAACCGGCGGCCATCCGCGAACAACTGATTCTGGGCCTGGAACAGGCGCGCGACACCGTGTTACCCGAGGTGCTGATCGAGCAGCGCTTCAAGCCCTTCGTCGAAGACCGTCTGCCGGCAATGGCTGCCGGCAGCCTGGGCCTGGTCGGCCACCCCGGCGACTATCCGGCCTGCCCGCGCGCGGTCGAGCAAGCCGTGACCCTGGCAATAGGCCCGGAAGGCGGCTGGATTCCCTACGAAGTGGAAAAGCTGCAAGCGGCGGGCCTGCAACCGGTGCAGCTCGGCGAGCGCATCCTGCGCGTCGAAACCGCAGTCAGCGTCCTGCTCGCCCGCCTCTTCTAGCAGGCCGCTTTTAACGCAGTATCGGCAACGCAGGTAGTTTTTCAACCGCCTGTGCTAGACATTCGCCTCAAGCCTGCGCAGCGCGGCCACCATCGCGGCCGCGCTGCGCTATTCCCCACGCATGACGATGCCTGCGCTTACAGGCGCACGCTGGCGAACGTCGATTCGCCCTGGGCGCGGGTCAAGGCGGCCATCGCCGACGAAGTCGAAGGGCGCATCAGATCCTCCGGCATCGGCACCAGCGCAACTACGCTCGAGCCCTGCTGACCGGCACGCTCGTCGCGCGGCGGAATGCCGAAGTACTCGCGGTAGCACTTGGAGAAATGCGGAGTGGAAACAAAACCGCAGACCGAAGCCACTTCAATGATCGACATGCTGGTCTGCTTGAGCAACTGCCGCGCGCGGATCAAACGCAGCTTGAGGTAGTAACGCGACGGCGAGCAGTGCAGGTACTTCTGGAACAGCCTTTCGAGCTGTCGACGCGAGACGTCGACATAGAGCGCGAGTTGATCGAGATCGATCGGCTCTTCCAGATTGGCCTCCATCAGCGCGACTATTTCCTGCAACTTCGGCTGGTTGGTGCCGAGCATGTGCTTGAGCGGCACGCGCTGGTGATCCTGCTCGTTGCGGATGCGCTCGTAGATGAACATTTCGGAGATCGCCGCGGCCAACTCGCGGCCATGCTCGCGACCGATCACGTGCAGCATCATGTCCATTGGCGCAGTGCCGCCCGACGAGGTGTGGCGGTTGCGATCGATGGAAAACAGCCGCGTGGTGACCGCCACGCGCGGGAAGGCTTCCTGCATCGACGCCAGGCACTCCCAGTGCACGCTGCAATCGAAGCCATTGAGCAGGCCGGCCTTGGCCAGCGCCCAGCTACCGGTGCATACCGCACCCATCTGGCAACCATGACGCGCCAAGCCTTGCAACCAGTGCAGATGTTCGCGCGTGACGCTGTGCTGAATACCCACGCCGCCACAGACGATCACCGCATCGAGACGCGGCGCATTGGCCAGGCTGGCGTCCGGGGTGATCTGCAAACCGTCGCTGGCGCTCACCGGCAACCCGTTCTGGGTCAGGGTGTGCCAGCGGTACAGCTCCTTGCCGGAGAGCTGGTTGGCCATGCGCAGCGGTTCGACCGCCGAGGCCAGAGAGATCAGGGTGAAGTTATCCAACAGCAAAAAACCGACGGACCGGGGTACCCGGCTCTGGGCTTGCGCCCCTTGATTGAACTCTGACATCTCTGGATCCTCACGCAAAACAACGCACGGTATCGAACCCTTATCGCGGGTCCTTATTGGCGCTGGTGCCCTGGCTAGAGGGCCCAGCAAAGTTTTGCCTCCGGCGTAGCGCACACCCAGGTAGGCAAGAATTACAACGCAAAGGTCATGCCTAAATTAATTGAACATCCAGTTAAATATCAGTTCCCTCAGCCGAACCATGCGCCACTAGGCATAGGCAGGAACGACAAGAGCATTCCGTTTGCGACACCCAAAACCTGGAATTCAGTGCGTTTGAGCATTTCGGTAGCACTGGGCGAATCGTCGGCGCCCACCCGCTACGCGAAGGAATACAGCAGCGGTAACACAGCGGCTGAGCGTGCTGGCGCGCACCGATAGAGGGCACGCCAGGCACCGCTGCGGCGAAAACGGATCACCGCCACTCAACACTCGATGGCGCTGACCGCCAGGCCGCCGCGCGAGGTTTCTTTGTATTTGTCGTGCATGTCCGCGCCGGTATCGCGCATGGTGCGGATCACCCGGTCGAGCGAGATGAAATGCTCGCCGTCGCCACGCAAAGCCATCTGCGCAGCGTTGATCGCCTTCACCGCGGCGATGGCGTTGCGTTCGATGCACGGCACCTGCACCAAACCACCAACCGGGTCGCAGGTAAGTCCGAGGTTGTGCTCCAGACCGATTTCGGCGGCGTTCTCCAATTGCTCGGGGGTCGCGCCGAGGATCTCCGCAAGGCCTGCCGCGGCCATCGCGCAGGCCGAGCCGACTTCGCCCTGGCAACCGACTTCGGCGCCGGAGATGGAGGCGTTCTTCTTGCACAAAATGCCGATGGCCGCGGCAGCAAGCAGGTAATCGACCACATTGGCCTCGCTCACTGCCGGGCTGAAGCGCACGTAATAGTGCAGCACCGCCGGGATGATCCCGGCCGCGCCGTTGGTCGGCGCGGTGACCATACGCCCACCAGCGGCGTTTTCCTCGTTGACCGCCAGGGCGAACAGGTTGACCCACTCCATCCCGCTCAGCGTCGAGCCGATCACATTGGGTCTGCTCATTTCCTGCAGGCTGCGGTGCAACTTGGCCGCGCGGCGCTTGACCTCGAGCCCACCGGGCAAAATGCCCTCGTGCTTGAGGCCGTTGTCGACGCAATCGCGCATCGCCTGCCACAAGCGCATCAGGCCACTGCGGATCTCTTCTTCGCTGCGCCAGGCCTTTTCGTTGGCCATCATCAGCTCGGACACGCGCAAGCCATGCTCCTTGCACAGGCGCAGGAGCTCTTCGGCGCTGTCGAAATCGTAAGGCAGGCGGGTGCTATCCTGGTCCAGCTGGCCGCTGGCGGCTTGTTCCTCATCGACTACGAAACCGCCGCCGACCGAGTAATAGGTGTTCTCGTAAAGCAGGCCACCATCGGCGGCGAAGGCGCTGAGGGTCATGGCATTGGGGTGATACGGCAGGTTCTCGTCGAGCAGCAGCATGTCGCGCTGCCAATCGAAGGCGATCTGCACCTGACCGTCGAGCGACAAGCGGCCGCTGGCGAGCAACTCCTCGATGCGCAGGGCAATGCTCGACGGGTCGATTCGGTCCGGCCACTCGCCCATCAAACCCATCACCACCGCCCGGTCGCTGCCGTGGCCGACGCCGGTCGCCGACAACGAACCGTACAAACGCACCTGCACCCGTCCAACCCGCTCAAGCAGGCGGCGCTCGCGCAGCGCACCGACATAGAGCACGGCAGCGCGCATCGGTCCCACGGTATGCGAACTGGATGGGCCAATGCCGATCTTGAACAAGTCGAACACGCTGATAGCCACGACACTCTCCTGCTAGGTGTAATTACCCGGCCATCATCGAGATTTCAGCAAAGCGCTCGCGCTTCATACCGACACGCCCGTATCCAAATCCGTCACCGGTCATATCCAAATCCGTCAGCCGTCGGACAGCAATTGATCCGGCTAAAACAGAAAGCGGATTGCGGCCGCGCAGCAGGGATAAAAGGTGCCGACCGAAGGCCTTCTGGACACACTTCAACGACACCGCGCAACAACGCTATAAGCCCGTGACAGGCGCCAATACGCCATGTTAGGGTCTACCGAGATTGCCCGACCGGGCAATGAGAAAGGTCCCTATGACACCCTCCGATGTTGCGCGCATGCTCCACCCCGCCGCAGTGGCCCCAATGGCCATCGTGCGCGCCTGCGCAACCTATCCTCCGCTCATCCCATCTGTCGCTGACGGCCCACAGGCAGGCGCTAACCCGCCGCCGGCAACCGTCCTGGGCTGATTCCAGCCCGCTTCGCAGCTCCAGCTTTTAATGACCTGACGCGCCTATGCGCCGCCATGTCGCTGGAGCCTGTTGTCTTTCGACAGGTGATTCGTCATGAATTTCAGATCTATGCTGGCCTCCTATGGGGCCATGATGCTCTTCGTCCTGCTCTGGGGCAGCGCCGCCATCTTCACCCGCTGGGGATTGGATCACGGCTCCGCCTTTGCACTGCTGACGTTCCGTTTTGCCCTTGCCTTCGGCGTCTTGCTGATCCTCGGGTTATGCCGGAAAAACTGCTTGCCGGTACGCGGTACCCGTCGGCGGGTCGCCGCAATCGGCTTGCTGCTGATCGGCAGCTATGCCATCTGCTACTTCCAGGCCATGGCCCACGGCATCACCCCGGGTTTGATCGCCACCTTGATGGGTGCTCAACCGATCCTCACGCTACTGCTCGTCGAGCGGCGCTTTAACCCGCTGCGCCTGGGCGGGCTGCTTATCGGCCTGGGCGGACTGATTCTGGTGGTGTATCAGAGCCTGGTGCTGTCGCGTTTTGCCGTCACAGGAATGCTGTTTGCTTTTGCCGCGCTGGCTTGCATGACGACGGGCGCGATTTGGCAGAAGCGCATACAGCAGTCGCCGGCCGAAGTGCTGCCTTTGCAATATGGCGTCAGCCTGCTGCTATGCCTGGCTTTCGTGCCTTTCCAACCCTTCCACTTCGAGATGACGCCTGGTTTCTTTGCGCCGGTGCTCTGGATGGGCCTGATCATCTCCGTGGTCGCCCAGTTGCTGCTTTATCGGATGATCCGCTCCAGCAATCTGGTCAATGTCACCAGCCTGTTCTACCTGGTACCGGCAGTGACTGCGGCGATGGATTACCTGTTCCTCGGCAACCTGCTGCCAGGTTTGAGCATGGTAGGCATGGCAGCCATTTTGGTTGGGGTGGTATTGGTCTTCAAACAGGCTCCGGCGACGTAGGAATAGCCTCTTCCCAGGCGATTTTACAACCAGCCACGCAAGCCAACTTGCATTGAACGTGTCGCTAAAATTCGCGTTTTTGCCAGCAATAACCGTCTTTTAGCGACTTCAACCCCAGACCTTCAAAGCCTTAAACCGGGCTTCGCCGAGCGAAGCCCGGCCCACCCATTGAAATGCGACAGCAGCGTTCCACTTGCGACGCCACACATAGGCAGCGGGCAAAGACAGCCGGCATGATCGGCGCGCGCATGGTCTGACCATGCCTGCCATGGGCGCGTCCCGGCGCCGTAGCCGGATAGCCCGCAACCGGTAATAGGAGCCACGCTATGACGCTGAAGAAATACCTGCTGGCTGCAGCCCTGAGTACCCCCATGCTGGCGCAGGCCGCCGATCCCGAAAGCTGCAGCCTGATGCGCTTCGCCGATGTCGGCTGGACCGATCTGATCACTACCAACGCCGTGACCCGTCTAGTGCTCAGCGAACTGGGCTACCGTTCGCAGATCAAGCGCCTGTCGGTGCCGCAAACCTTCAAGGCCCTGCGCAACAACGAGCTCGAGGTATTTCTCGATACCTGGATGCCCAGCTCGGAAAAGGACATCCGCCCCTACCTGGACGACGGCTCGGTGGAGTTGCTGGCGATCAACCTGGAAGGCGCCAAGTACACCCTGGCGACCAACCAGGCCGCCTACGACGCCGGCCTCAAGGACTTCGCCGACATCGCCAAGTTCAGCAAGCAGCTGGACGGCAAAATCTACGGGATCGAGCCGGGCAATGGCGGCAACCAACTGATCCAGCGGATGATCGACAAGAACGCCTTCGGCCTCGCCGGTTTCAAGCTGGTGGAGTCCAGCGAGACGGACATGATTCTGAGCGTCAAACGGGCCGAGCACCTGGACAAGTGGGCGGTGTTTCTCGGTTGGGAACCGCACCCGATGAACAACCAGCTGAACATGCGCTACCTGAGCGGCGGCGACGACTACTTCGGCCCCAACCTGGGTGGCGCCACCGTCTATACCGCCGTACGCAAGGGCCTCGCCAGCCAGTGCCCGAACCTCGGCCGTCTGCTGAAGAACATACGCTTCAGCCTGCAGATGGAAAACGACCTGATGGAGGCGATTCTCAACCAGAACACCAATCCGCGCCGCGAAGCCAAGGCCTGGTTGAAAGCCAACCCGCAGGTGGTCAATGAATGGCTGCAAGGGGTCACGATGCGCGACGGAAATCCGATAAAACCGCGCTTAGAGGCCGGTCAAACGCAATAAATTTCATCTTTTTTCATTTTCCCACAGCCCCCGACATACGGCGGCTAAGCCCCAGCGAACGGCTGTAAACCACAGCCGGCGTGGCTTACAGCCTTGGTCATGGGGCAAAAGAATCTGTTATGGTTTTTTAGGGCGCGCAGCATGTCGTCGCCCAATACGTCAGGGTCGCAATTCGATAATTGCCCAGGCCCGAAGACTATATCGTTGAGTCAGCCGATTTCGTCGCTGTCCAAACTCGACGGATCGTTGAACGCGTAACGAGCGCAGGCTGAGGCGGCAGATTCCACTGCCGGACAGCCGAACTCCAGCGGTTCAACCATTCGTCAAGAGGGACGACAGACCGGAGCCCCCAAGCTCTGGACCGAAGAAAAGATAAGCGCTGGCTCCCACAATCGGGCGCCAGCCCAACAAGAAATTTCGGATGTACGCGCATCTCGGGTCGAGATGTGTATTTCCCAAGGAATGGGTTTCGTAACTGCCAGAGGGTTTGGAAAGCGGTTTGCAACACGGCACAGCAAGGTTCACTCGACAGCACACCCCAGTCACGTCCACTGCCCACGAGGCCATTGGAGCGTCGCCCCGGTTGTGCCTGGCGGGTTCCCGCGTGACAGGCTGCAAAGCGCTCCCCAATCCCCGCAATCAAGTAAACCCACACAGGCAAGAACAGTCGGCATCACCCTGCGCACGTCTTTTGCCGAGCGCGCGGTTCCGCAGCACTGATCTGGATGTCTACTGAAGGGGAACCATCCCATGCGGTCTGGAAAAATCGTGGTCGAAAACCTCTACAAGGTGTTCGGACCACAGCCACAAGAAGCAATCGATCTGCTCAAAGAGGGTTGGAGCAAGGAACGTATCCTTGCCGAAAGAGGCGCGGTGATCGGCGTCAGCGATGTGTCGTTCAGCGTCGAGGAAGGCGAGATCTTCGTTCTGATGGGGCTGTCCGGGTCGGGCAAATCCACCCTTATCCGCCTGATCAACCGCCTGATCGAACCGAGCGGCGGCGACGTGTACATCGACGGCCAGAACGTCGCCAAACTGCCCAAGGCGCAACTGATCGACTTGCGTCGCCGCGACATGAGCATGGTCTTCCAGTCCTTCGCCCTGATGCCTTCGCGTACCGTGCTGGACAACGCCGCATTCGGTCTCGAAGTGGCGGGCAAGGGTCGTAAGGAGCGCGAACAGCGCGCCATGGAAGTACTCAAGCAAGTCGGCCTCGACTCCTTTGCCCATAAGCATCCGCACGAGCTGTCCGGCGGTATGCAGCAGCGCGTCGGCCTGGCCCGCGCCCTGGCGGTCGATCCCTCGATGATCATCATGGACGAGGCGTTTTCCGCCCTCGACCCGCTCAAGCGCCGGGAAATGCAGGACGTTCTGCTGGAACTGCAAAAAACCCACCGCCGCACCATCATCTTCGTTTCCCACGACATCGAAGAAGCCATGCGCATCGGCAACCGCATCGGCATCATGGAAGGCGGCAAGCTGGTACAGATCGGCACTCCGCAGGAGCTGATCGACAACCCGGCCAACGAATACGTACGCAACTTCTTCAATACCGTCGACACCAATCGCTACCTCACCGCCGGCCAGTTGATGGCCGACAGCGTGCCGATCTACGTGCACAACGGCAAAGCGCCGGATGCGCAGCAGGTGTGTCAGGAATTGCAGGCGCTGGACAAGCACTACGCCTTCATCGTCGACGAGCAGAACAAATTCCAGGGCTCGATCAGCCTGGAAAAGATCGCCTTGCTGGTCGAAGGCGGCACAACCTGCGGGCTGGAAGCCGGCGTGCTCAAGCAGATCAATCCGGTTCCCGAAGACATGCCGCTCGACCAAGTGATCGAGCGTCTGGTCGACAACGAGGGACCGATTCCGGTGATCGACAGCAACGGCTATTACAGCGGCGCCATCAGCAAGGGCCGATTGCTGACCCGTCTGCAGGGAGAATCCCATGAGTGAGAAACAGCTCGACCTGGGCAGCTGGGTCAATGATGTGGTGCAACACCTGCTGGACAACTACAGCGAGGGCTTCGACAGCCTCGGCGGCCTGGTCAACGGTTTTTCCGAAGGCATCGAATGGCTGCTGATGCTGCCGCCGGCCTGGCTGCTGATCGCCATCTTCGTCGGCCTCGGGCTGTGGCGGATCAGCTACAAGTTCGCCATCTTCACCGCCATTTCTTTCATTCTGATCGTGGTCACCGGCTTCTGGGAGCAGACGGTGGTGACCCTCGGCCTGACCTTCTCGGCGACCTTGATCAGTCTGCTGCTGGGCATTCCCCTGGGCATTTGGGCGGCGCGCAGCGAGCGGGTTTCGACCACCATCCGGCCGATTCTCGACTTCATGCAGACCATGCCGGCGTTCGTTTACCTGATCCCCGCGGCCATGCTGTTCGGCCTCGGCCGGGTGCCGGGGATCATCGCCACGGTGATCTTCGCCATGCCGCCGGCGGTGCGCCTGACCAACCTGGGCATCCGCCAGGTCAACAAGGAAATCATCGAGGCCGGCCAATCCTTCGGCTGCAACGCCCGCCAATTGCTGTTCAAGGTGCAATTGCCGAATGCCATGCCGTCGATCATGGCCGGGGTCAACCAGACCATCATGATGGCCCTGTCGATGGTGATCATCGCCTCGATGGTCGGCGCCGGCGGCCTGGGTAACGACGTACTGGCGAGCATCCAGCGCCTGGATATCGGTCTAGGCTTCGAAAGCGGCATGGCCGTGGTCTTGCTGGCAATCATTCTCGACCGCATCACCGAAAGCTTCGGCACACCGCAAACCGCCAAGCGCAGCAATCTGGTCGCCTGGTTCAGCGGCAAGCTGCAACGCCAATAACAGTCTGGTCAATAAGAAACCTACCTTTGCACAACACAGGGAGTCGCAGATGAAAACGATTAAAACGCTCGCAGGTGTCGGCCTGCTCTCCGTCGCGATGCTGCAAAGCGCCTGGGCGCAGGAACCGGAAAGCTGCAAGATGGTGCGCTTCGCGGAAATCGGCTGGGCCGACATCGCCGCCACCACCGGCGTAGCCATGACCCTGAGCGAGGGCCTGGGGTACCAGACCCGCAAGATCATGGCCTCGGTACCCATCGCCTTTACCGGGGTGAAGAACAAGCAAATCGACGTGTTCCTCGGCTATTGGGCGCCCTCGATGGACGCGGTGATCGAGCCGTTCACCAAGGACAACGGCGTCAAAGTACTGCCCCAGGCCAACCTCGAAGGCGCCAAGTACACCCTCGCCGTGCCGACCTACGCCGCCGAAGCCGGCCTGAAAAGCTTCGCCGACATCGCCAAGTTCAAGGACCAGTTGAACGGCAAGATCTTCGGCATCGAACCGGGCAACGACGGCAACCTGCTGATCGATAAAATGATCAAGGAAAACCAGTTCGGCCTCGGCGAATTCAAAATGATCGAGTCCAGCGAAGCCGGCATGCTGGTGCAGCTGCAACGCGCCGTGAAGAAGAATGAGCCGGCGGTATTCCTCGGCTGGGCGCCGCACCCGATGAACACCCAATTCGACATCACCTACCTGGAAGGCGGCGACGACGTGTTCGGCCCGGACTTCGGCGCGGCCAAGGTCTACACCGTGGTACCGCCGGATTACGAAGAACGCTGCGCCAACGTCGGCAAACTGCTGAACAACCTGCAGTTCACCGTG
Organism: uncultured Pseudomonas sp.; assembly: GCF_946886105.1. The sequence goes on from NZ_CAMPHV010000009.1 coordinate 92,896, forward strand.
GAAATCGAAAGCCAGCTGATGGAAAAGGTTCTGGATAAGCAGAACCCGACCATAGTCGCCAAAGAGTGGATCAAGGCTAACCCCGAAATCCTCGATAAGTGGCTGGCAGGCGTTACCACCTACGACGGCCAGGACGGTATCGCCGCCGTGAAGAAACACGTCGGTCTCTAAACCGGCACCTCACTCTGCCCGCCCGGTTTGACGCCGGGCAGCGCAGGTACAGGGCGCAGCCGGACGCGGCCCTAAACGAAACCCAACAAGCGAAGCCACCGGCTTATCGCCCGGCTTTGCTGTTGCCCGAATTTGTCGATTTGCAGCCTGTAACCCGGAGGTAATCCGGGGGAGGGATCGACAGATAGTAGATTTTCCCGGACTCGATCCGGGCATGAATGTCGCGCCTTGGCCCACTGGCCAAGGCAGACCGGTAAAGCAACACAGCCTACAAGGCCCGCAAAGAAGAACGCGCCAGTAACTCAACGAACTGCCACATTCGGAGCAATTACCCATGCGAAACCTCAAAACCCTCTGCCTGCAAGGCCTCGGCATCGCCGCCCTGGCCATGGGCATGACTACCGCTATGGCCGCGGACAAAACCACCCTGACCATCGGCTACGTCAACGGCTGGGACGACAGCGTCGCCGCCACCTATGTCGCCGGCGAAATTCTTCGTGAGAAGCTCGGCTACGAGGTCGAGTTGAAGCCGGTCGAGCCCGCCATCATGTGGCAAGGCGTGGCCCGCGGTGACCTCGACCTGACCCTCTCGGCCTGGCTGCCCGCCACCCACGGCGAGTACTACGAGAAGCTCAAGGACAAGGTAACTGTGGTCGGCACCAACTACGAAGGCGCGAAAATCGGCCTGATCGTACCGGACTACGTGGCCGCCAAGACCATCGCCGACCTCAACACCTACAGCAAGGAATTCGACGGCAAAATCACCGGCATCGATGCCGGCGCCGGCGTGATGCGCCGCACCGAAGACGCGATCAAGGAATACCAGCTCAGCGACATCAAGTTGATGCCGAGTTCGGGCCCGGCCATGGCGGTCGCCCTGACCCGCGCCGAGAAGAACAAAGAAGCCATCGTGGTGACCGGCTGGATCCCGCACTGGATGTTCGCCAAGTGGAAACTGCGCTTCCTCGAAGACCCGAAAAAAGTGTTCGGTGATGACGAACACGTCGATACCGTCGCCAACCCGGGCCTGGCGACCAAAGCACCTGAGGCCGTCGCCTTCCTGGAGAACTTCTCCTGGCGCGGCGAAGAAGTCGGCGCAGTGATGCTCGCCATCAGCGAAGGCGCCAAACCCGAACAGGCCGCCAAGGACTGGATCGCGAAAAACCCAGAGCGTGTCGCCGGTTGGTTGAAGTAACCGCTAAGTAATACTGCTACGACAGAGCGGGCTTCGGCCCGCTTTTTCGTGGCCCGCCATCCCTGGGGGCCACCTTCTGGGGCCGTCGCAAGCGACGTCAAAAATTGCTCCAGGCAATTTTTTGTGGGCGACCTTTCGAAGGTGCGCCTGGATATCTACAGGTTTATCCGCACGCCGCCCGCTACGCTTTCATTCTGCATCCCCATTTGGAAGCCGACGCCATGACCACCGTCGACCAGGCGATCTACCGGGCCCGCACCCACTATCGCAAAGCGTGCACCAGCAAAAGCTATCGCCATAGCCTGGAGCTGCTCGACGAGGCCACGCAGCAGGTGATGGCGACGTGCGATCTGGTCGGGCGAGCTAGTTTTGCCGAGTTGCTATTGCTCGATGAGCACCAACAGCCATGGCACATGCGCCCGAACCGCAAGTTCATGCCGTCACGCTGGATAGTCACCGACCCGCAGCAGCACATCGCCATGCAGTTCGAACAAAACATCCTCGGCAAGCTGAGCAACCCGCTGCACAAGGTCGTGTTCAGTCTGCTGGATGACGAGGACCAGCTCGTCTATCGCCTGCTCGATCCGCGTAGCGCTATCGCCGATCGATTATTGGGAGTCGGCCCGGACGACTGGGCGATCAGCGACGGCGAGCGGCTGGTGGCCAAGTTGATAAGGCTGCCGCAGCCCAAGCGCAAAGCCCGGGGCCTGCTCGGTGCACTGAGGTCGCTGCTGACAGCAGCGGACCCCGCGATCGCCAGTCTCGGCCCCCAACACCTACTCCCGGCACCCGTGGCGCTCGCCATGCTGCTGCTTTTCCAGGAACTGACCGACGCCTCCGCGGGCGCTTGAGCGCTACGTCTTGCAAAGCCTGCTGCGACGCCCTTATGCGCGATCGACCCGGCACTGGAAGCAGTTGTACTTCGAACGCACATGCACGTAGGCGACGCTAGAGTCACCGAGGATGCTCCGGCAGCTTTGCGCAATATCCTGACCCGCCACCACCTTGCCGGTGTCGTAGCGAATCCAGTGATTGTCGTCGTAGCCCCTGACGATTGCCGGGGCGAGATAGTCGAACCAGTACGGCAAAGTTTCGCCCTCGTAGCGCTGGCAGGGTTGTGCATGAAGAAAGATCGGCCCCGTTTCCGCGTAGGGTTGCAGGCTATCGAACGGGCGATGCGCCAATACCAATTTCTCGCTACCGGCGGGGATCAGTTCGAGGCAGTGCCGACAGGGGTTGGCCAAGCCCTCGGCAATTCGATGCAAGGCTGGCTGGCCATTGGCATCCGGCCCGCCGCGCCAAATGCGCTCGCATTCATCCGTCGAAATCCCTTGGATCTTAAGTTTCATTGCGCTTTCCTCATCGCCGAACCGGCTGGTGAGGCGCACTAAAACATTCGCGGCCAATGCCCATCTATCCGCTTCTCGCTTTCAAAATTTCACACCGCGCTGATTCGCGCCGTTCTTTCGCCGCCCCCTACAGCCCCCCGAGAACAACCAGCCCACCGGCGGCCAACGTGATCAGTCCCAAGACGATGGTCAAGCCGTCCTTGGCTGTCAGGCCCAAACCGAATAGGCAGATGGCGGCGAACGGTACGCTACTGGCGAACGGCAGCAGCTCCAGCGGCGGCACCGAGGTGGCCAATATCAGGCAGAGCAACGCCAGCGCACGCACGAAGGACTGGCTGGTCGCCCACTGCAGGCGCGGACGGATGACCTTGTCCAGCCAGCGCAGCGCCGGCCGCACCTTGTTCAGCCCGGATTCCAGCTTGTCGCCGCTGACCGAACGCTGGGCCAGGAAGCCCGGCATCCAGAAGTGCTCCCGGCCGAACAGCATCTGGATGGCGAACAGAGATACGATCAGCGCGAGCAGCGTCGGCACCCCGGGAATACCGCCGAGCGGGCTGATCTCGATGACCGCGGGCACGAACAGAAAGGGCCCGAAGCTGCGCTGGCCGATCTGCCGCTGGATATCGCCGATGGACACCTGCCGCTCGCGCTTGCCGAGCTGGATCACCCCATCGATCACCTGTTCCAGACGGTGCTGTTCGTGCTGACGCTGTTCTGCAGCCATAAACACCTCGCTTCACGGCCCGCAGAGCAGGCCGTGAAGCCTGCCGGCAAACGCCTCAGGCGCCCTGGCCCCAGTTCATTTCCAGGCCGCCATCGATAACGAAGCCCTGCCCAATGACGTAATCAGCGTCGGGCCCGACCAGGTACAGCGCCAGTTCGGCGACTTCCTCTGGTTTGCCGGCACGCCCCCAGGGGATATAGGGCAATTCCTGCTCGCGCTGTCGCGGGTCGTCCAGACGTTGCGCGGTCATCGGCGTATGGATCAACCCCGGCGCGATTGCGTTGACGTTGATCCGCTGCGCTGCGAGTTCCAAGGCCAGGCTGCGGGTCAGCGCCAGCAGACCGCCCTTGGCCGCGCCATAGGGCGAATGGCCGGGACTCGGGATGGAGTCGTGAACCGAGGTGATATTGAGGATCTTGCCGCCGCCGTTCTGCTGCCGCCGAACGAACTCCTGGGCGCAGTAGAAGGGGCCGTAGAGATCGGTTTTGAGCACCTTGTCGAATGTCTCGGCACCGATCTCGGTCAGCGCGCCGCTACCACCGATGCCGGCGTTATTGACCAGGATATCGGGGGTGCCCAATTCCTCGTCGACCGCCTGGAACAGCGCCGCGACGCTCTGCGGATCGGTGACGTCGAGTTGTCGAACCAGCCCCCGGCACCCCGCCTGTTCGACGGCCTCGAGGGTGCGTTGCGCGCCTTCGCTGTCGCTGTGATAGGTCACCGCCACCGCCGCGCCTTCGCGGGCGAAGGCGCGGGCCATGGCCTGGCCCATGCCTGAATCCGATCCGGTGATGATGGCAATCTTGCCGCTGAGCTTGGCCATATAACCTCCCAGTACCAGAAAGTGTGGGTATCGGCGCGGGCGTTATCCGCCACGCGCGGAGACCGCCTCGCTCGCCGCGCCGGCAAGACGGGCGATTTCTCGGTAGGTCGCGAGCGGGGCGAGGAAGTTCAGGCGCGAAATCGCGATACCGATGAACGACCGCCGCCCAGCGGCGCGCGGGCCAGCGCTGGGAACACCGGCCGGCGGGCCGGGTCTGGTAAAGAACTCAAGCCAGGAGTAGCTCCCTATGCAGCGCGCGACCTTGTTGTCGCTGGGCAGTATCAACGCGGATTTCCAGGTCCGCATCGAACAGCCACCAGGCAGCCGGGAAATGCAGCTGGCCACCGGGTTCCGCAGGTTTTCCGGCGGCAAGGCGAGCAATACCGCTTGGCTGGCCGCGCATTTCGGCCACCGTAGCCAATTGCTCGGCCGGGTCGGCGACGACGACCTGGCCGAGCAGGCGCTCGGTCCGTTGCGCGAGTCCGGCGTAGAGATCGCCGCGGTCAGCCGCGCGCCCGCTCAGGCGACCGGCGTGGCGATGATCATGGTGCCGCCGGACGGCAAGAAATACATAGTGCTGGCCACCAACGCCAACGACTGTTGGGATCAGGCCGCCGTGGACGGTATGCGCGAGGTGATCGCTCGCGCACCGATGCCGGCCTGGTGCTGAACTACGAAATTCCCCCCGAGGTCGCGCGACAAGCCCTGATGTCGGCTTGCGCACGAGGCATGCCGGCGGTGCTAGACCCGTCGTTCCCCGAGCGCGTGGAGCACGATCTGCTCGACGGTTTGTTCGCCATCACCCCGAACCTCAGCGAGGCCGGCAGCCTGGTCGGCTTCCCCATCGACTCGCTGGAGCAGGCCGCCCATGCCGCGCGGCGGTTGCGCGAAGCGGGGGTCGCCATCGCCTGCCTCAAGCTCGACGACGGCGGTTGCGTGCTCGATTGCGGCCAAGGCGCACTGCACATCCCCGGTGGCGCGGTCGAACCGGTGGATACCGCCGGCGCTGGCGACGCCTTCACCGGAATACTGGCTATCGCCCTGCTCGAAGGCCGCGAGCCACCGGAAGCGGCGTCCTGGGCGGTGGCGGCGGCGAATATCGCGGTGACCGGCTACGGCTCGCAACCCGCCTACCCGCCGCGCGCCCACGTACTCGCCAGCGCCGCCAGGCTGCTGCGCAAGGCCAGGTGCCTGGATGGCTGACAACCCTGCCCGGCAGATCGCTTTCAAGCATTTCGACCCGGCGGACGAGCGCCGCCGCGAAGCCCTTCTGGCGCTGGGCAACGGCCGCCTGTGCTGGCGCGCCAGCGCACCGGAGGCCGCAGCCGCCCCGCAGGCCGAACGCGACGCGCACTATGCCGGGCTGTACCGCGCCGGCTGGTACGACGAGGCGCCACGCCAGGTCAACGGCCGCACGGTCGGCATGGCCGCGCTGGTCAGGCTGCCGGACCCGTTCGGCCTGAGCATTTCAGTGGATGGCGGTCAGCAGTGGTTCTACCCTCACCCCGCCACGCTGCTCGACTACCGGCAATGCCTGGATCTGGAAGACGGCCGCTTGCTGCGCGAGCTGCGTCTCGTCCTCGGCGGGCATAGCCTGCGCCTGTGCGAGGAGCGCTTCCTGAGCATGTCGAACCCGCACCTGGCGGTATTGCGCTGGACCCTGGACGTGCCGTCGGAGATCGCCGCGCTGCGCGTGCGTAGCGTGCTAGACGGCGAGGTCGAAAATCGACTGGTGCTGCGCAACCGCGCCTACGAGGGGCGGCGTCTGCGCCAGGTGGCGATCGAGCAGGACAATCAGGGGGGCGCCACACTCAGCGCCAGCCTGCATGACCCAAAGCGTTACATGGCGATGGCCGTGGACACCCGCATCGACGGTCAGCACGGGGATTGGACGAGTCGCCTGGTCGGCGCGCGCTTGCTGCAGGAGACCGACTGCTGGCCGGATAGCCACGGCCGGCTGATCGTGGAAAAACGCGTATTGGTGCAGCACGAACGCGAACTGCCGGCGGACCCGGCGGCCGCCCGGCGCCAGGTGGCGCAGTTGCTGCCGGACACCCCGTTCGCGAGCCTTATCGACCAGCATCGCCGCACCTGGCGCAGGCTCTGGGCATACCTGCCGCTGCGGTTGTCCGCGCCGGACTTCGAGCGGCCCTTGCGTCTACATGCCTTCCACCTGCTGCAAACTCTGGCGCCGAACAGCCGCGGGCAGGACCTCGGTTTTCCGCCACGCGGCTGGCAGGAAGGCTATTACGGCCAAGTGTTCTGGGATGAGATTTTCGCCTTTGGGCTGCTCGCCACGCACCTGCCGACGCTGGCGCGGGAACTGCTCGGGTACCGCTATCGACGCCTCGATGTGGCCCGTGAACGCGCCCGCCGCGCCGGTTTGCGCGGCGCGATGTTCCCCTGGCGCAGCGCGCGCAGCGGCGAGGAGGAGACGCCGCCGTTTCAGTGCAACCCTCTGTCCGGCCGTTGGATGCCGGACCACACGCACCTGCAGCGGCATATAGGCGCGACCGTGGCCTTCGATGCCTGGCAGCTGTACCTGGCGACCGGCGACGAAGCGCTGTTGGCCGGCCAGGTCGGCGAGCTGATCGTCGAGGTCGCGCGCTTCTGGGCCAGCGTCGCGAACTACGACGAGGCGCGCGGCCGCCATGTGATCCGCGGGGTGATAGGTCCGGACGAGTACCACAACGTCTACCCGCAGGCCGAACGTCCTGGGCTGGATAACAACGCCTACACCAACCTGATGGCGCTATGGACGTTGTGCCAGGCGCTGGAAGTGTTCGAGGAGCTGCCCCCCGCCAGGGCGGCGGCGCTCTGCGCCCGCCTGGGTGTCGCGCCGGCGGAAATGCAGCACTGGGAGCGCATCAGCCGAACCCTGTACCTGCCGATTCTCGAGGATGGCGTGCTCAGCCAGTTCGAGGGTTTCGAGCGTTTGCAAGCGGTACCGGCAGACTGGCTGCACGACGAACAGCCGCGTCTGGATTGGTGGCTGGAAGCCCGGGGCGACAGCTGCGACCGTTACCAGATCAGCAAGCAGGCGGACGTGCTGATGCTGCTGTACCTGTTTCCGCCCACGCATTTGCATAGCCTGCTGGAACGGCTCGGCTATCGCCTCGACGAGCAGGCATTGCGGCGTACCCTCGACTATCACCTGGCGCGCATCAGTCACGAGTCGAGCCTGTCGCGGGTGGTCTGCGCCGGAGCCCTGGCCCAGTTCGACCCAGCGGCCTCCTGGGAGTATTTCCAGCAGAGCCTGCAAGTCGACCTCGAGGCGCCGTCCCGCAGCGGCACCCTCGAAGGCGTGCATCTGGGCGCGATGGCCGGCTCGCTGGACGTTCTGCAGCGTCACTACCTCGGCCTTTGGCTGGCGCGCGACGGTTTGCACGTGCTGCCCAAAGCGCCGGCGGCGCTCGGCGACGTCGACTGGCAACTGCGTTACCGGGGGGCCAGATTGCAAGTGTGCTTGGCCGGCGAAACGCTGCGTATCGCCGCGGATGTCGCCAACATCAGCCACTGCCTGATCCGGCATAGCGGCGGCCGGGCCTGGCTGCGCCCGGGCGAAACATTGGAACTGTTCTGCCCGCGCGCCTGAACCGGACGCCTAGCTGGCAACGGCGCACCCGGCGGCATCAATACCTGAACCTAGCTCTCAACGCCTCGGTCGGTATTCCAACAATCGCCGCGCGGGCCGGTATTGCTTGCGCCAAGCCCACCGGGGGAGCGCTCGATGGAAAATCAAGCCGAATACCTGCGCAAAGACGCGATGCCAGCCGACATGGGCATGGAGCAGCACATGCAGATGATGGAGCGCCGGCGCGACGCCACGCGCTGGTGTCATTTCGTCAATATCGCGCTGGGTTTCTGGGTGCTCAGTGCGCCCTTCGTGTTCGGTTATCTGACGATCGTCGCCGGCGATCTCGATCTGCCGCGCCTGGCCAGCGAGCGTTCGCTGGCCGCCGTGGAAACCCGCGCGCTGTGGATGACCTGGAGCGACCTGCTCAGCGGTGGGCTGATCGTGGCGTTCTCCGTGCTCTCGCTGCTGCGCATCAGCTGGAGCCAGTGGGCCAACGCCGGCATGGGGCTGTGGCTGATGTTCGCCCCGCTATTGTTCTGGACACCGTCGCCGGCCGGCTATGGCAACGGCTTGCTGGTCGGCGCCCTGGTCATAGCCTTCTCCGTGCTGGTACCGATGATGCCCGGCATGAGCATGGCCGGCATGATGCAAAAAGCCTCGGTGCCGCCCGGCTGGGATTACAACCCCTCGACCTGGCTGCAGCGCCTGCCGATCGCCGCGCTCGCGCTGCTCGGCATCGTCCTGGCGCGCTACCTGGCGGCGTACCAGTTGGGGCATATCGACAATGCCTGGGACCCGTTCTTCGGTGCCGAACCCAACGGCACCGAGACCATCATCACCTCCGATATGTCCAAGGCCTGGCCGGTCTCCGACGCCGGGGTCGGCGTCATGGCCTATATGCTGGAACTGCTGATGGCGGTGATGGGCGACGCGCGGCGCTGGCGCACCATGCCCTGGATGGTCGCGGCATTCGGCGTGGTGGTGGTACCGCTGGGCGCGGTGAGCATCTTCTTTATCATCGCCCAGCCGATCGTCATCGGCACCTGGTGCACGCTTTGCCTGCTGCAGGCCCTGGCTATGCTGGTGATGATGCCCTACGCACTCGACGAACTGGTGGCCATGGGGCAATTTCTCAAGGATGCACGACGCCGCGGCAAACCCTTCTGGCGCAGCTTCTTTATGGGCGATGCGATGGAGGGCGCGGGTGAAGATTCACGCCCCGAATTCGAGGGCAGCCTGGGCCATATGAGCATCAAAGGTCTGTACGGGGTGAACCTGCCGTGGAACCTGACGTTGCTGTGCCTGATCGGCGTCTGGCTGATGTGCACCCGGCTGATCTACGGCACCGCCGGTGCCATGGCCAACAGCGACCACTTGATGGGCGCACTGCTGCTCACCGTCTCGGTGCTGGCCATGGCTGAGGTCGCCCGACCGTTGCGCTGGCTGAATATTCCCATCGGCCTGTGGCTGCTCACCGCGCCCTGGATACTGGCCGGCAGCGGCCTTGGCGCAGCGATCGGCAGCATGATCGCGGGCGTACTGATAGTCGCGGCAAGCCTGCCGAAAGGACCGATTCGCCATCGCTATGCCGGATGGAGCGAGTTGCTGCATTGATTCGCTCACGGCCACACCCCTGAATATTGCCGCGTTCGCCGATTGCGCTAATCTGCACAGACTTCGCCCTGCCACTCGAACGTGTGCAGATGCGCTAAGGACGCGCAAAACAACAGGGACGCATATGCACGTTGAGCACAAGCTGATAATCCGCCCCGCCCGCGAAACGGACTCGCCCGCCATCGCCGCGCTGATCGACAGCCTCGTCCCGCATATTCTCGCCGCCCCTGATGCGCCTGCCGCCGAAGCCTTTATGGCGAGCATTTCCCCGGCCGCTATCGCAGGCTATATCCGCAACCCCGACTATCGCTACTTGCTGGGTTTTATCGGAGAAACCCTGGTCGGCGCGGCGGCGATACGCGACGACAGCCATCTCTATCACCTGTTCGTCGATGCGCAATTTCAGCGTCGGGGTATCGCCACGGCGCTGTGGACGCAGTTGCGAGATACGGCCATAGCAGCCGGCAACACCGGCGCCTTCACCGTCAACTCATCGATCAACGCCATTGTCGCCTACTCCCGATTCGGCTTCGTCGCCACGGGCGACGTGCAGCACAAGAACGGCTTGCAGTTTCAGCCCATGCGGCTGGCAACCGAGCGCTAACCAGCCCTGATCACCAACCAGGAAGCCCGATGAGCATCAAACAAACCCTTATCCCCTTGCTACTCGCCCTAGCGCTCTCGGCTTGCGGCAAACCGGTGCCCGCGGAAAAAGCCGCTTACGTCGGCGAGTGGCAAGCGCCAGCCATGTACCTGCTGATCTCCGAGGATGGTTCGGTGCGCTACAAGCGCCTCAAAGGCGGCGCGGCCACCTCGGTCGAAGGCCCGTTCAAAGGCTTTGTCGGCGATAACCTGGAGGTCGGCATCGGCCCGATGGCCACCACCTTCGTCGTCAGCCAACCGCCCTACCAGGAGGGCGGGCGATGGAAAATGGTGGTAGATGGGGTGGAGCTGAGTAGAAGCCCAAGCGGAGCCATCCAATAGGCGGCCAGGGGATGGCTTGCTTAGTGCTCTTAGGAAACAGCGGGGGCCTTGGACCCTTCGCCACAGCAGTTCCCGGCGATGCAGGACAGCCCCGAGCCGAATTATGTGCACTGGCTCTCATTCCACCTTTCGTATAGCCAATGGCTTACACGCACCCGCAGCGATCTGCCCTGTTGTCGATTGGGTTCGGCGCCTAATCTGTGTCCATCAGCTGCTGCGCAGGACGCGCACAGGGATCACGGATGATCGACCATGGCCCGGATGGCTACCGACAGGATGTTGGAATGGTCTGAGAAAAAACCCGCTTCGGCGGGTTTTTTGTTGTGCTCGCTAAACGCGTACAGCCGCGAGTGAGCGGCCTGTGAGAAGCTGGGCAACCCCAAACCCCACCTGAGCCTGCTTGCCATGTTTGGAACGCAAGATCTGCTGCTGTTCATGATTACCGGCCTGTTGTTGAACATGGCCCCCGGCCCCGACTCGCTGTTGATCATGGCGCGCAGCGCTGCTCATGGCTGGCGCGCGGGCTCGGCGGCGGCGCTGGGTATCGGCGCCGGTACTTTCGTGCATGTGTTCGCCGCGGCGATCGGTTTGTCGGCGCTGCTCGCCACCTCGAGCACAGCGTTCGCCGTGGTCAAATACCTGGGAGCGGCCTATCTGCTGTATGTGGGTTTCAGCATGCTGATCGCGCGGAAACAATCCGCATCGGACGCATCCACCGCGCTCGCGCCGCCACCCGCTTTGTCTTATCGGCGCATCTTCGCCCAGGGCTTTCTGACCAACGTGCTGAACCCGAAGGTCGCGGTGTTTTTCCTCGCGTTCGTGCCCCAGTTCATTGCGCCGGAGGCGTCGAACAAGGCCCTCGCATTTATCGTGCTGGGCTGCATTTTCAATTTCAACGGCATGCTCTGGTGCCATTTCCTGGCCGTGTCGTCGGCATTCGCCAGCCAGCGTATTCAGGCCAGCGAGACGCTTTCGCGCTGGTTGAACAGATTGATTGGGGGCGTATTCATGTCGCTCGGGATCAAGCTTGGACTCGCCGAGCGTACCTAGACGGCATGGACCAAGCCCCAGGGCGCGGCGCCTTCACGCCATGGCGCTGCTTTGCCTGCTCGGGCTGCTCCTGCCGCCGCTCTCGCACCTGCTCGCCGACTCGACGGGCGCGCTGGCCTGGCTGATCGACCTGGCCAGCCATTGGCAGTGGTTGTTCTTACCGGGCCTGGCGCTGTTCGCCGGGTTGGCCGGCTGGCGCGACAAGCGCTGGGCCGTTCTGTTGCTGGGGCTGCCTTTGCCCTGGTTGACGGCATCCGCACCGGCACCAGCGGGCGATCCACAGGCAACGGCATTTACCGTGGCCAGCGCCAACGTCAATTTGCACAGCCGCGACACGCGGACACTCGCCACTTGGCTGGCCGGGGTGCAGGCGGATGTCGTGGTTGTGCTGGAGGTTTCGCCGGCATATGCGACGGGTCTAGGCGCTTTAACCGACTACCCCTTTCAACGCATAGTCGCGCAGGACAGCCCTTTCGGCATCGCCTTGCTGTCACGCCATCCGTTGCAGCACGTACGGGTGATCGAGGATACGCCCGGGGTCGCCCATATCGAAGCGCAGCTGCAGTGGCAGGGTCGCTCCGTCGAGGTTATCGCCCTGCATCCCATGCCGCCGCTTTCGCCCCACTATCATCGTGTTCGTAATGCCACGCTAAGTGCGTTGGCCAACCAAGCGGCGGTCAGCGGCAGCCCGACGATTCTCGCCGGCGATCTCAATGCCACGCCTTGGTCGTCGGCCTTCAGCGGGCTGGCGCAGCGGGGTTTGCACCGCGCCAGTGGTCTGGCGGCCACGTGGCCGGCGGCCTTGCGAGGGCTGATCGGCATCCCCATCGATCAGGTGCTGGTCTCGCGCCATTGGGCGGTCGTTGCCAGCGATGTGGGCCCGCCGCTCGGTTCGGATCATCTGCCGGTGCTGACCCGGCTAACGTTGCGCACAGCCGAGTAAGTTTTCGCCCGGCAGCGGCGCTAGAATGACAGGCCGCGCCCCGGCAGCCACCTGCCAAACCGCCCTACCCCATCACCACGGAACGCCCCATGCCCACCGCCAACCCCGAACACCGCTTGGCCATTCTCGCTCACCCCGATGCCCAGGACTGCAATGTCTACCGGCCGGATGCCAAGGATCCGGATGCCGAGGAAGAGGATCTGGGCGACGGCAAAATCGTCTTTATCGGCCCTTTCGAAGCGCCCGCCGAATGGGATGCGCTGGAACGCGAGGAGTTCTTCGCCGACAGCGATCCGGCGCTGTTTTTCAGTGCGCGCATCGCCTGCGACGCCAAGCCGGGTTCGGCGCAGTACTTCAGCGTCGAGCCCGGCGACTATGTGGCGAGCATGCCGGGGCTGGGCGAGGTGGTGATGTATTTCGTTTGCGACTTCCACGAGGATGCCGAGGGCGGCCGCTATATCCTGATCCGCGACGACGAACCGCTGGATTGAGCGGCAAGCGTCAGGCGTCGCGCTTTTATTGATTGATCGAGCAATAAAAAGCCCCCTATGCTACCGGCACCCTGAATAGCCGGAGACACCGATGCCCAAGGTTGGAATGCAACCGATCCGCCGCTCGCAATTGATCGCTGCGACCCTCGCTGCGGTCGACCAGGTCGGCATGGGCGATGCCAGTATCGCCTATATCGCCCGACTGGCCGGCGTTTCCAACGGCATCATCAGCCATTACTTCCAGGACAAGAACGGCCTGCTCGAAGCCACCATGCGCCACCTGATGCAGGCCCTGGCCAATGCCGTGCGCGCACGCCGCGCCGCGCTGGGCGACGACAGCCCGCGCACTCACCTGCTCGCGATCATCGATGGCAACTTCGACGACAGCCAAGTGAACGGCCCGGCGATGAAAACCTGGCTGGCCTTCTGGGCCTGCAGCATGCACCAGCCCTCGCTGCGGCGCCTGCAACGGATCAACGATCTGCGGCTGTACTCCAACCTCTGCGGGCAGTTCCATCGTGTATTGCCGCAGGAGCAGGCGCGCACCGCGGCGCGCGGGCTGGCGGCGCTGATCGATGGTCTATGGTTGCGTGGCGCCCTATCCGGTGAAGCCTTCGATACCCAGCAGGCTATGCAGATCGCCTACGACTATCTGGATGTGCAATTGGCCAAGGCGAACTGAACGGCGCGAGCGCGGTGCCCGGCATAGACCGACTACCCTTGGTAAGCCGCCGGCATTTCCTCTGTTCATCCGGCCGTTCGAACGCCATCCATGTCGCGTTTGGCTTTGGCCTGGTCGTTTTTATTGATTGATCGTTCAATAAAAACGTTCTAGCCTGCTGGTCATTCCCGCCTTCACCTCCACGGCATCGGTAGCGCCATTCCGATTGCCGAGCACCGAACCAGAGGACCACGCAATGCCTCGTTTCGCCGAACAACAACTCTATATCGACGGCCGCTATGTCGACGCCAGCAGCGGCGCCACGTTCGACTCGATCAACCCGGCCACCGGCGAAGTACTCGCCCAGGTACAGCGCGCCAGCCAGGCCGATGTCGAGCGCGCCGTGGCCAGCGCCGCCGCCGGGCAAAAAGTCTGGGCGGCGATGACCGCCATGCAGCGTTCGCGCATCCTGCGCAAGGCGGTGGACATCCTGCGTGAGCGCAACGACGAGTTGGCCGAGCTGGAAACCCTCGACACCGGCAAGCCGCTGTCGGAGACGCGCTACGTCGATATCGTCACCGGCGCCGACGTGCTGGAGTACTACGCCGGCCTGATCCCGGCCATCGAAGGCGAGCAGATCCCGCTGCGCGAGAGCAGCTTTGTCTACACCCGCCGCGAACCGCTCGGCGTGGTCGCCGGCATCGGCGCCTGGAACTATCCGATCCAGATCGCCCTGTGGAAATCCGCCCCGGCTCTTGCCGCCGGCAACGCGATGATCTTCAAGCCGAGCGAAGTCACCTCGCTGACCACTTTGAAGCTCGCCGAAATCTACACCGAGGCCGGCCTGCCGGATGGCGTGTTCAACGTACTCACCGGCAGCGGTCGCGAAGTCGGGCAATGGCTGACCGAGCACCCCGGCATCGAGAAGATTTCCTTCACCGGCGGCACCGTCACCGGCAAGAAGGTCATGGCCAGCGCCTCCAGCTCCACCCTCAAGGAAGTGACCATGGAGTTGGGCGGCAAGTCGCCGCTGATCATCTTCGAAGACGCCGACCTCGACCGCGCCGCCGATATCGCGGTCATGGCCAACTTTTACAGCTCCGGCCAGGTCTGCACCAACGGCACCCGGGTGTTCGTGCCGCGCATGTTGCAGGCGCGCTTCGAAAGCAAGGTGCTGGAGCGGGTCAAGCGCATCCGCCTCGGTGATCCATTGCTCGAAACCACTAACTTCGGTCCGTTGGTCAGCAGCGCCCATATGGACAGCGTGCTCGGCTATATCGACAAAGGCCGCAGCGAAGGCGCCCGGCTGCTGGTCGGCGGTGCACGTGTCACCGACGGCGAGTACGCCAAGGGTGCCTATGTGGCGCCGACCGTATTCACCGACTGCACCGACAAGATGACCATCGTCCGCGAGGAGATCTTCGGCCCAGTGATGAGCATCCTGGTTTACGACACCGAAGAAGAAGTGATCCGCCGCGCCAACGATACCGACTACGGCCTGGCCGCCGGCCTGGTGACCCGCGATCTGGCCCGTGCGCACCGGGTCATCCACCGGCTGGAAGCCGGTATCTGCTGGATCAACACCTGGGGCGAGTCGCCGGCGGAAATGCCGGTGGGCGGTTACAAGCAGTCCGGCGTCGGTCGCGAGAACGGCCTGACCACCCTGGAGCACTACACCCGGATCAAATCCGTGCAGGTGGAACTCGGCGGCTACGCCTCGGTGTTTTGATTATCTGCACCCTTGTAGGGTGGATCGAGGCGCCTAGCTGAGGCTTCACCCATCCACCAGCTGCGATAGCGGATGAAAACAGCGTCATCCACCCTACATCGGCCAGCCCCGTAGCCCGGATGCAATCCGGGAACAGTCATCGCGTTTTCCCGGATTGCATCCGGGCTACAGGAACTTCTATGTCTCAAGAATTCGACTACATCATCATCGGCGCCGGCTCGGCGGGTAACGTGCTGGCCGCTCGCCTGAGCGAGGATGCCGAGGTCAGTGTGCTGCTGCTGGAAGCCGGTGGCCCGGACTATCGCCTGGATTTCCGCACCCAGATGCCCGCCGCCCTGGCCTTCCCGTTGCAGGGCCGCCGCTACAACTGGGCCTACCTGACCGAGCCCGAACCGCATATGAACAACCGCCGCATGGAGTGCGGGCGCGGCAAGGGTCTGGGCGGCTCCTCCCTGATCAACGGCATGTGCTATATCCGCGGCAACGCCATGGACTACGACGGCTGGGCTCAGGAGAAAGGCCTGGAAGACTGGAGTTATCTGGACTGCCTGCCGTATTTCCGCAAGGCCGAGCGCCGCGATGTCGGTGCCAACGCCTACCACGGCGGCGATGGCCCCGTGTCGGTAACTACCCCAAAAAGCGGCAATAACCCGCTGTTCCAGGCCATGGTCGAAGCCGGCGTGCAGGCCGGTTACCCGCGCACCGACGATTTGAACGGCTACCAGCAGGAAGGCTTCGGCCCGATGGACCGCACCGTCACCGCGCAAGGGCGACGTTCCAGCACCGCACGCGGCTATCTCGACCAAGCCAAGGCGCGACCGAACCTGAGCATCGTCACCCACGCCCTCACCGACCGTATCCTGTTCGACGGCAAGCGTGCCATCGGCGTCGACTACCTGCACGGCGACAGCAACACCCCCACCACCGTGCGCGCCCGCCGCGAAGTCTTGCTGTGCTCGGGGGCCATCGCTTCGCCGCAGATTCTGCAACGCTCCGGGGTCGGCCCGGCGGCGCTGTTGCGCGACCTGGATATTCCCGTGGTGCACGACCTGCCGGGCGTCGGCCAGAACCTGCAGGACCACCTCGAGGTGTACATCCAGTACGCCTGCAAGCAGCCGGTTTCGCTGTACCCGGCGCTGAAATGGTGGAACCAGCCGCAGATCGGCGCCAACTGGCTGTTCCTCGGCAAGGGCATCGGCGCCAGCAACCAGTTCGAGGCCGGCGGTTTTATCCGTTCGAGCGCCGAGTTCGAGTGGCCGAATATCCAGTACCACTTCCTGCCGGTGGCGATCAATTACAACGGCAGCAACGCGGTCAACGAGCACGGCTTCCAGGCCCACGTCGGCTCCATGCGTTCGCCGAGCCGCGGGCGCGTGCAGGTCACCTCGAAAGACCCGCGCCAGCACCCGAGCATCCTGTTCAACTACATGGCCCACGAGCAGGACTGGCGCGAGTTCCGCGACGGCATCCGGATCACCCGCGAGATCATGGCGCAGTCGGCACTGGAACCCTTCCGCGGCCGCGAGATCAGCCCCGGCGCCGAGTTGCAGAGCGACGCCGAGCTGGATGCGTTTATCCGCGAACACGGCGAAACCGCTTACCACCCCTCCTGCTCCTGCAAGATGGGCTTCGATGAGATGGCGGTGGTCGACGGCCAGGGCCGGGTGCATGGCATGCAGGGCCTGCGGGTGATCGATGCCTCGATCATGCCGCTGATCACCACCGGCAACCTCAACGCGCCGACCATCATGATGGCCGAGAAAATCGCCGACCAGATCCGCGGTCGCACCCCGCTGCCACGCAGCACCGCGCCCTACTACAAGGCCAATGGCGCGCCGGTACGCGGCACGCCGCAGCGCTAGCGAGCCGCGCGCCTGCAAAACCTGGCGGACATGGCTAAGGCTTGTCCGCCGGTAAGCCATTTTCATTCCCTACCCATTGCGCACCGCTCGTCCGCAAAGACGCGGCGGCGGAATCGCGTCCGATTGACCAGTAATACATTTAAGTCCAATATGGACTTTAAAGTATAAAAAAGAATCGGCGCATGACCTGTCTCGATCAGCCATCGCTTAACCGAACCGAGCCCGCCGCCGCATCAGAGGCTCCATTCTTCTGTCTTGCCATAACCCCGTTGGTGGTCGGCCCGCGTGCGGCCCTCCGCCATCTCTTAGAGAAAGCAGGAGTACCAAAATGAAGAAAATCGCCTTGCTGGGCCTAGCCTTGAGCTTGATCGGCGCTGCCGTCATGGCCGAAGAAAAACCGCTGCGTCTGGGTATAGAGGCCGCTTATCCGCCGTTCGCCTACAAGACGCCGGAGGGCAAGATAGAGGGCTTCGATTACGACATTGGCCTCGCCCTCTGCGAGCAGATGCAGGTGAAATGCGAATGGGTCGAGCAGGAGTTCGATGGCCTGATTCCCTCGCTGAAGGTGCGCAAGGTCGATGCCATTCTGTCGTCCATGACCATCACCGACGAGCGCCGCAAGTCGGTGGACTTCACCAACAAGTACTACTACAGCCCGGCGCGCCTGGCGATGAAGGCCGGCACCGAGGTTGACGCCGAGTTCAAGAGCCTGATCGGCAAGCGCATCGGCGTGCAGCGCTCCACCACCACCGACCGTTTCGCCAGTGCGGTATTCGAGCCGATGGGCATCGAGGTGATGCGTTACAGCACCCAGAACGAGATCTATCTGGACATGCTCGCGGGCCGTCTGGACGGCACCCTGGCCGACGCCATTCCGCTGGACGAGGGTTTTATCAGCACCGATAGCGGCAAGGGTTTCGCCTTCGTCGGCCCGAACTTCACCGACCCCAAGTACTTTGGCGAAGGTGCCGGCATTGCCGTGCGCAAGGGCGACACCGAGCTGCTGAACAAACTCAACCAGGCGATATTGGGGATCCGCGAAAACGGTAAGTATCAGGCCATCGAGGCGAAATACTTCGATTTCGACATCTACGGCGAATGACCCTCATGCCCCCTGCGACCCTGGCGCAGGGGGCTCTTATGTTCCAGCGGCTCATGTCATTCAATAGCAGAACGCCCGCCTGCAACCGCCAGGCGTGTGCCTAAGGCGCCCCTTCGCCTTTAATTTCCTTCAGATGTTTGTACACGGTCGCGCGGCCCATATTCAGCACGTTGGCCACGTAGTTGGCCGCGCTCTTGCCCTTGAACGCGCCTTCGGCGTGCAGGGCCTCCACCAGTTCGCGCTTGTGCTCGCGGGTCAGTAGATTGAGGCCGAGCTGGCGCTGGCGCAGCCAGCTGTGCAGGAAGGTGTTGATGCGCTCCTGCCAGTCGTCGCGGAACAGCGCATCCGGCTGCGGAATCAGCTTGCTCGAAGAAAGGAACAGGTCCAACGCCGCTTTGGCGCTTTCGAACAGCGAGATGTTGAGGTTGATGCACAGTACGGCGATAGGCGTGCCTTTGCCGTCGCGCAATACGGTACTGACCGAGCGGATCTTCTGCCCGTCCCAGTTGAGTTTCTCGTAGGGACCGATATTGCGTTCGTCGCGCTCGCCGCTGAGCAAATCTTCCAGAGCGGCATCGTCGCCGACCCTGCGCTTGGAGAGGTTGTTGGCGATGTAGTCGACCTGCTGCGTGCGCAGGTCGTGCAGCACCACCTCGGCGTGGGGGAAGAACAGCGTGGCGATGGCGTCGGCGATCGCCCGGTAATTGTCCAGGGCGGGGTCTTGGCGGGGCGGCGTCATGGCGCGAGTTTCTCCGGGCGGTGGCGCAGCGAGTGTGCCGCAAAGCGGGGCGAGCGTCACCTGCGCAAGGGCCAGCCGCCCAGCCGGGCGGCAGTCCTTTCAGCTCCGCAGTCGTGCCGGGGAAAGCATCTCGGCGGTGATGCCGAAGCCTTGCAGGTCGGCCGGCAGGGCTTCGCCACGCACCAATGCGGCGCAAGCCTGGCCCATCGCCGCGGAGGTCTGGATACCATAGCCACCCTGAGCGGCGACCCAGAAGAAGCCCGCCGCCTCGGGATCGTAACCGCCCACCAGATCGCCGTCGGCGACGAACGAACGCAGCCCGGCCCACGTATGCGCGGGGCGGCGGATCGACAGGCTGGTGGCCTCCTCGATCTGGTAGATGCCCATGGCGATGTCCAGCTCTTCCGGCTGCACGTCGTGGGGCTGCACCGGGTCGGCGTTGGCCGGCGAGCCGAGCAGCATGCCGGCGTCGGGCTTCATGTAGAAGGATTCGTCGAGACTGACCAGCATCGGCCAACGCTGGCAATCCACGCCCTCCGGCCCGGCGAAGATAAAGGCGGCGCGGCGCTTGGGCTGCAAACCGATGGGGCGCACGCCGGCAAGACCGGCCAGCTCGTCGCACCAGCCACCAGCGGCGTTGATCAGCAACGGCGCGCGATAGGTGTCGCTGGCCGTGCGCACTTCCCAGGCGTCGCCGATGCGCTGTACCGCCAGGGCTTCGCTGCTGCAATCGATACGTCCGCCGTGCTGGCGAATGCCGCGCAGGTAACCCTGGTGCAGGGCGTCGGTGTCGATGTCGGCGGCGCTGGGGTCGTACATGGCGCCATGAACCTTTTCCCGGCGCAATACCGGCAGCATGGCGCAGGCCTGGTCGGCATCCAGCAGTTGCATGTCCGGCATGCAGGCCAGGGCATTGGCGAACTGCCGTTGCAGCTCTTGCGGTTCGCCGTTGAAGTCCACCACCAGCTCACCGCGCGGGCTGAGCAGCGGGTGCTCGGCAAAGCCCGCCGGCGGATTATCGAAGAAGGCGCGGCTGGCGGCGGTCAGGGCGCGCACCTGCGGCGTGCCGTAGGCCACGGTATAGAGCGCGGCGGAGCGGCCGGTAGAGTGGTAGCCGGGCTGCGTCTCGCGTTCCAGCACCACGACCCGCCCATGGGGGGCCAGCCAATAGCCGGTGGAAGCGCCGGCAATGCCGGCGCCGACGATAAGAAAATCCGCTTCGATCATGAGGAACTCACAAACCTTGTCGATAGAGATGATAGAGGGCGTTGGCCAGAGCGACGTCTTCCAGCCCCAGGCCGATGGAGCGGAAGAATACCGGCCGGCGATACTCCGGCAGCGGCGCCCGGCCGCCGACCAGCTCGGCCAGATCGCCTTTGAGTTCGGCAGCGCTCCAGCCGTGGCGTTCGCTGGCGATCAGCATCTCGCCGGCCGCGCCGGGTGTGGTGGCCCGGTAATCACAGTACACATCCATGCCCGCCAGACTCTGCGGCGGCACCTCATGGGCACGCACGGCGTTGGTGCTAATGGAGGTGATCAAGGCCGCGTGGCCGAGACTCAGCGGGTCGAGCACCGGACCGGCGGACGAGGTGCAGAGCATGATTACCGCGGCGTCGGCCACCGCGTCCGCCAACTCGTCGACGATGTGGATGCGCGAATCGATGGCGCACAGGCTGTCGCGGTCATTGGCCATCTGCAGAGCAAGGTTGGGCGAGTACACAGCAATCTCGCGCCAGTCGCGCAGCCCCTTTACATAATTCAGGTGGGCCCGGGCCACCGGGCCGCTGCCGACCACCGCGAGGCGCGTGGCCCCTGGCGGCGCCAAGGTCTCGATCGCCACCGCAGTGGTCGCCGCCGTGCGCGCGACGGTCAGCAAGCCCGCGTCGCAAAGCAGCAGTGGCTGGCCGCTCGCCATCGACATCAGCAGCGTCCAGGCGGTGACCAGGGGACCTTCGCTGCATTTGATATAGGGCGAGGTCTTGATCCCGTATACCCCCTCGCCGGCGAGCACGCCGAGGTAGTTGATGAAATCGCCGGCAGCTCCGGGAAACTCGACCAGTTGTTGCGGCGGCTGCACCGCCTGGCCGGCGTCGAGGGCGCGGAACAGCCCGCGCATGGCCTGCGGGACGTCGATTTGCGCGAGCAGGCGCTCGGCCTCGGCTTGATGAATCACATAAGGAAGGGCGCTGGACATGCTTCGCTCCGACTAGAATAAAACTATTTTGTCCATATTGGACTTTATAGTATTTATCAGCAAGCACGTGGAACAACCGTTGAACGCCGATGACGCCTTTCTGACCGGATTTTTTTCACACCCGCTCCTGCGGACGCACTTCTGTAGGAGCCGACAACGCCCGGGCAGGGCCTCGAGCATGGCCGCGTATCCTCGACAACCTAGCGCTCGGTCGTGCGGCCGCCTGTCCGTGGCGAACGCCTGCTACACTGCGCGCCATTTCGCTTATCAGGCTGGTACCGTGACCAACACCGCTTTCGCTTCGCTGCCGCTTTCCGCCGCCATGCTGGCCAACCTGGAGTCCCTCGGTTATGCCGAGATGACGCCGATCCAGGCGCAGAGCCTGCCAGTGATACTCAAAGGCATGGACCTGATCGCCCAGGCCAAAACCGGCAGCGGCAAGACCGCGGCCTTCGGCATCGGTCTGCTCAACCCGCTCAATCCGCGCTATTTCGGTTGCCAGGCGCTGGTGCTGTGTCCGACCCGCGAGCTGGCCGACCAGGTCGCCAAGGAAATCCGCCGTCTGGCCCGCGGTGCCGACAATATCAAGGTGCTGACGCTGTGCGGCGGCGTGCCCTTCGGCCCGCAGATCGGCTCCCTGGAGCATGGCGCGCAGATCATCGTCGGCACCCCGGGGCGCATCCAGCAGCACCTGAGCAAGGGCACGCTGAAGCTCGACGGCCTCAACACCCTGGTGCTCGACGAAGCCGACCGCATGCTCGATATGGGCTTCTACGACAGCATCGCCGAGATCATCGGCCAGACCCCCGCGCGGCGGCAGACCCTGCTGTTCTCCGCCACCTACCCGGCGGGCATCAAGCAGCTGTCCGCGGCCTTTATGCGCAATCCGCAGCAGGTCAAGGCCGAGGCGCTGCACGACGATACGCAGATCGAGCAGCGCTTCTACGAGATATCCCCCGAGGAGCGCATGGACGCCGTGGTCAAGCTGCTCGCCAGCTTCCGCCCGCAATCCTGCGTGGCCTTCTGCTTCACCAAGCAGCAGTGCCAGGAACTGGTCGACCACCTGAGCGCCAATGGCATTTCCGCTGCGGCGCTGAACGGCGACCTGGAGCAGCGCGATCGCGATCAGGTCCTGGCGATGTTCGCCAACCGCAGCCTGTCGGTGCTGGTGGCCACCGATGTCGCCGCCCGCGGCCTGGATATCGATGGCCTGGACATGGTGATCAACGTCGAACTGGCGCGCGATTCGGAAATCCATATCCACCGGGTCGGCCGCACCGGCCGCGCCGGCGAAAAAGGCCTGGCCATGAGCCTGGTCGCGCCACCGGAAGCGCACCGCGCCCAAGCCATCGAGGCGCTGCAGAAGAGCCCACTGAACTGGCACCCGCTGAGCAGCCTCAAGGCCAAGGCCGGCGAGCCTCTGCAACCGCCGATGATCACCCTGTGCATCGGCGCCGGACGCAAGGATAAACTGCGTCCCGGCGATATCCTCGGCGCCCTGACCGGCGAGGCCGGGATTCCCGGCGACAAGGTCGGCAAAATCGCCATCTTCGATTTCCAGGCGTTCGTCGCGGTGGAGCGCAGCCTGGCCAAAATCGCCCTCAAGCGTTTGACCGAAGGTAAGATCAAGGGGCGCTCGCTGCGGGTGCGCACCCTATAGCTCTATAGTTGTAATTGCGATAGCAGGTCGTTGATGACGATGAACAGGTTGGCAGCCAGGAGGCGGCCCGAGGCAGAGGAACCTCCCGTGCGCAATATTCTGGTTATCGAAGACAGCCCCATGGTGTTGAAGATTCTCGAACACCTGTTCCGCCAGGAAACCGGCCTGCAACCGGTATTCTGCGCCTCCCTGGCGGAAGCCGAGGTGATGCTGGAAACCTCCGCCGAACTGTTCTTCGCCGCCATCGTCGACCTGCACCTGCCCGATGCACCGAACGGCGAAAGCGTCGACCTGGTGATGCGCTACAAGCTGCCGTGCATCGTCCTCAGCGGCTCCTACAACGAGCAACGACGCGACGAATTACTGCTCAAGGGCGTGGTTGACTATGTGCTCAAGGACAACCAGCACTCCTACGAATACGCCTTCCGCCTGATCCACCGCCTGGAGAGCAACAGCCAGGTGAAGATCCTGGTCGCCGAGGACTCGGAAGCCACCCGCCATTACATCCGCCATATCCTCACCCCGCACCGCTACCAGATCATCGAAGCCAGCGACGGCGACGATGCCCTGCGCATCCTCAACGAACAGCCGGACATCGACCTGTTCGTGGTCGACCACAGCATGCCGGGCATCAGCGGCTTCGAGCTGGTCAAGCTGCTGCGCCAGCAGATGAAGCGCAACGAGCTGATCATCATCGGCCTGTCCGCCGACGCCAAAGGCTCGCTCAGCGCCAAGTTCATCAAACACGGCGCCGACGACTTCCTGCGCAAGCCTTTCTGCCCGGAAGAACTCAACTGCCGGGTGATGTCGACCCTGGAGCGCCGCGACCTGATGCGCGCGCTGAAACAGGCCGCGCAGTACGACGCCCTCACCGGCCTGCGCAACCGCCGCGCGTTCCACGAGCATGGCCAGCAGTTGTTCGAACAGGCGCAACGCAGCGGCAAGCACCTCAGCGTGGCGATGCTCGATCTGGATTTCTTCAAGCGGATCAACGACGAGCACGGCCACGCCAGCGGCGACGCCGCCCTGATCGCCTTCGCCAAGGCTTTTTCCAGCCAGTTCCCCCACGCCTTGATCGGCCGCTTGGGCGGTGAAGAATTCGCCATGGTCAGCAGCGAGGACGGCGCGAGCCTGGGAAAGGCGCTCGACCAACTGCGCGAACGCTGCGCCGGTTTGAAATACGCCGTCGGCGCGCCTCCCCTGTCCTTCAGCGCCGGGGTCTATCACGGCCACCCGGAAGATCTGGAAAGCCTGCTGCACCAGGCCGACCTGCGCCTGTATCAAGCCAAGACCCAGGGGCGCGGTCGCACCCACTGGCAATAAACGCCACGCCGCACCGACCGTTTCCGAGCGAGCCGAAATACCCGTGCTAGACGCAGCGGCGCCCTACTGCCCAGTGAATTATTAGCGAAACTTCGGCGTGCCCGGCATCTTCAAAAACATTGAGCGCAGGTGTCTCGACACCATTGCTTGCAAATAGCAGTCAATCCGCACAGGAGGACGTTATGGCACGCACAATGACCTTGGAGAGATTTTCGCAATCGTATCAACAGGACAGAACCGATTGGAGCGCGAGCATGTGGGCCGGCATCATCGCCGGGGTGGTTTTCGTGGTCGCGGAAATGCTGATGGTGATGCTGTTTCTGGGGCAAAGCCCGTGGGGGCCGCCGCGGATGATCGCGGCGATACTGCTCGGCAGGGACGTTCTGCCGCCACCCGCCGACTTCAATGCCCTGATCGTGCTCGTGGCAATGGCGATCCACTTCGCACTGTCGATCGCGCTCGGCCTGGTCCTGGGCTGGATCGTCCACCGTTTGAACGGCACCTCGGCGCTGCTGATCGGCATCGCTTTCGGTTTGGCTATCTACTTCATCAATTTCTACCTGATCGCCCCGGCCGCTTTCCCCTGGTTCACCCAGGCGCAAAACTGGGTCTCGCTGTTTGCCCATGCCCTGTTCGGCCTGGTATTGGGCGGCGCCTATGCCATGCTGCGCAAACATAAACCCGCGGCGATGCCGCCAGCGGCAACGCCGTAGCACGGCAGATGGGGCGACAACGGAATGTGCCCGATGCGCCCCGAATATCGGCGGGGCGCTGTTTTACGGCATGATGCGATCTACCGCCGCAAATCCGAACACAAGGAGGTGAACCGATGAATTTCGCCAAGACCACTCCGATACTGCGAATCTTCGACGAAGCCCTGGCCAAGGCTTTCTATGTGGATTTTCTAGGTTTTCGTATCGACTTCGAACACCGT
Source organism: uncultured Pseudomonas sp. (assembly GCF_946886105.1). Next base: position 118,021 of record NZ_CAMPHV010000009.1, read on the forward strand.
TTCTCGCCAGACCTGCCGCTCTATCTGCAGGTATCGAAAGATCAGTGCGTGCTGCACCTGTCGGAACACCACGGCGATAGTTGCCCCGGCGCGGCCATGCGCATCGAGACCGAAGGACTGGAGGAATTCCAGGCGACTTTGCTGGCCAAGCATTACAAACATGCGATTCCGCAGATTCAGGAAATGCCGTGGGGCACTCGGGACATGAGCATCACCGATCCATTCGGCAACAGACTCGTGTTCACCACGGCAATCAGCACCTGAGTCGTTGCAGGCGCTATATCCGCAGATTCAAGCTGCCGCCGAAAATCCCCACCAGACCGATAACGATCAGGTAAATGGCGACGATGTAGTTCAGCAGGCGCGGCATGATCAATATCAGGATGCCGGCGATCAACGATATCAGCGGAGTTAATGCGAGGTTCATAGTTGTTACTCCCGGTCAATTGACCACAGGAAAAGCTATTCGCTATGGCAAAACGCTTAACAACTTCATAGACCGCATAAGCCTTGCGCGGTTCTGCAGCGGTTTTCCGCCCCAATGCTCCGAAGCGGCTATTTATCGGCAATAACTTGATTACAAACCATGCATTACGGAAATTTCGCCGAGACGCCAAAGCGTTTTGCCTAACCACCACTCGCTAATTAGTTGTCTCAATGGAGCTCTTTATGCAACTGATCGGAATGCTCGACTCGCCCTATGTCCGCCGCGTCGCGGTGTCGCTGCAATTGCTCGGTTTGCCGTTCGAACACCGCGCGCTTTCGGTTTTTCGCAACTTCGAGCAATTTCAGCAGATCAATCCGTTGGTCAAAGCGCCCACGCTGGTCTGCGACGACGGCACCGTGTTGATGGATTCCACGCTGATTCTCGAACTCGCAGAATACCTTGCCGCCCCGGCGCGAAGCCTGATGCCGACCGGCATCGCCGAGCGCCAGCAGGCCCTGCGGGTGATCGGCCTGGGCCTGGCGGCGTGCGAGAAGAGCGTGCAGATGATCTACGAACGCGAATTGCGTCCCGTGGAAAAACAACACGAGCCCTGGCTGACGCGGATCACCGGACAATTGCTGGCCGCTTTTGATGCACTCGAAGCCGAGCTGCTGCGCAGACCGCTGGCCGTCGACAGCATCGATCAGGCCGGCATCACCACTGCCGTGGCCTGGCGCTTCAGCCACGGGATGCTGCCCGAACGGCTGGATGGCGCGCGTTTTCCGACGCTGCAGCGGTTTTCCGAGTCGGCCGAGCGACTGCCTGCGTTCGCCGCCGCGCCCCATGGCCTCGACACCTATCAGGCCGTTGAAAAACTACCTACGTTGCCGATACGGCGTTAAAAACAGGCTCGGACTGCTCATTTACAATACGTAAACTCCGCGCCCTCGCCTGTTCTTGCCTTGTCTCGGCGGCCTCGCCTACATTTTTCAACGGCCTGCTATCCGGTGGCCCATTAGCCACGCAGCCGCGCGCGAACAACCCGGCTACCTCACTGCTGCACGGGGTAGCCGTGCTTCTGGAAGATCCGCGCATAACTGCCATCGCTGCGCATCGCCATGATCGCCTGGTCGAAGGCTTCGGCGATCTGCCGGTGCTCGGGATGCAAACGACTGATCAGGATATGCAAGCCGCTCTCGCTTAGCGGCCGCGGCAAAAACTCCAGCTCGTCGCTGATGCTCGCCAGTTCCCCCTTGAACAGGTAGCGCGCCACGAGTTCGTCCTCCACCGCCAAGTCCAGGCGCTGGGCCTGAACCATCCGCGCCCCTGCGGCAAAGTCCTGCACCACGAACTTGCTCAAGCGGCTGTCGTTGTCGAATTCCGGCGCATAGGCATAGCCGCGCCCCACGGCAATCAGGTATTGGTAGAGGTCGGCCAGCCGCTCGAAGCGGATGTCACGCCCGCGTCGCTGCACCAGACGCACCTGGTTGATCAGATAGGGCTGGGAAAAGTCGGCAAACTCGCTGCGCTCTTCGCTGTACCAGGCGCTGATCGCCACATCGTAGCGCCCGATGCGCAAGCCACGCAGCGCGCGGGCCCAGGGCACCTCGCTGCGCACCGTGGCATAGCCCGCGCGATGCAAGGCGTTCTGCACCAGGTCGCTGGCCAGCCCGCCATTGAGTAAGCGTCGATCGGTATAGGGCGGCCAGACGTTGGCGACCAGGCGCAGCGGGTCAGCGGCCGCGATGTCATCGACGACCCATAACAGCAGTAGAACCACGATGCGCCACATACCTCGACCTCGGAATGACCGACAAACCAACTTCAGCTTAGGCGCTCTTGTCCCCACCCACCATGCCATCCCGGTGCCTCCTTTCGGGTAAGATGCGCGCCAATCCGGACCGGGTCCGGGCGTTTCCATTCTGCTTGAGGAGCCCGCGGTGTCCGCGACAGACGTCATCATCATTGGGGCCGGCGCGGCAGGCCTGATGTGCGCCCTGACCGCCGCCGGGCGCGGGCGCCGGGTATTGCTGCTGGACCACGCCAACAAGGCCGGCAAGAAGATCCTGATGTCCGGCGGCGGGCGTTGCAACTTCACCAATATGTACTGCGAGCCGGGCAACTTTCTTTCGGAGAATCCGCACTTCTGCAAATCCGCCCTGGCGCGCTACACCCAGTGGGACTTTATCGGCCTGGTCGGCAAGCACGGCGTGCCCTACCACGAGAAAAAACTCGGCCAGCTGTTCTGCGATAACAAGGCCAGCGACATCCTCGAGATGCTCCTGAGCGAATGCGCGCAGGCAGGCGTCGAGCTGCGTCTGGACACCTCGGTCACGCAGATCGACAAGCTGGAGAGCGGTTACCGCTTGCAGAGCAGCATGGGCACGCTGAGCTGCGAATCCCTGGTGATTGCCACCGGCGGCCTGTCGATCCCGACCCTGGGCGCGAGCGGCTTCGGCTATCAGGTGGCGCAGCAGTTCGGCCACACCCTGCTGCCGACCCGCGCCGGCCTGGTGCCATTCAGCATCACCGACCCGCAATTGAAGGCGCTGTGCAGCGAGCTGTCCGGCACCTCGGTGGAAGACTGCCTGGTGAGCTGCAACGGCCAGAGCTTTCGCGAGAACATCCTGTTCACCCACCGCGGCCTGAGCGGGCCGGCGATTCTGCAGATTTCCTCGTTCTGGCGACCGGGCGACGTCGTGCATATCGATCTGCTGCCGCATATCGACCTGCCCGAATGGCTGGCGCAGCAGCAAAGCGAGCGGCCTAACAGCGAATTGAAAACCCTGCTCGCCGAGCTGTTCACCAAGAAGATGGCCGGGCTGCTGGCCGACAACTGGTTCGCCTCCAAACCGATGAAGCAGTACACCCCCGGCGAACTCAAGGCGGTCGCCGACAAGCTCGCCGACTGGCAGCTGGTGCCGGCCGGCACCGAGGGCTACCGCACCGCCGAAGTCACCCTGGGCGGCGTGGACACCCGCGAGGTGTCGTCGAAAACCCTGGAGTCGCTGAAAAGCCCCGGATTGTACTTCGTCGGCGAGGTGCTGGATGTCACCGGCCACCTCGGCGGCTTCAACTTCCAATGGGCCTGGGCCTCGGGCTATGCGGCGGCGCAGTTCGTTTAGCCGACTCAGTTCAAAGGTAGCCCGGATAAGCCGCAGAACGCGGCGCAATCCGGGGAATCGCAGCGCCATCCAAACCGCTCCCGGATTTCATCCGGGCTACGAGACTGTTACTGCGCCAATAGCTCGATAAAGCGCTGGGCGAAGCCATGTACATCGCCCGGCCAGCGCGCGGAGATGTAGTTGCCGTCGCGCACCACCCAGGCCGGGCGGCTGTCGCTCGGGCTGTCACGGTGCAGGCCGCTGGTCTTGCGCAGGCGATCGGCGGCATCTTGCGGCACATCGAGAAAATCCTCGGGGCGGGCCAAAGCGCGAGTGACCTCGGCCTGTACGCCCATATGGCCGCTCGGTTCGCCCGGGGCCTCCAGATAGGTGCGGTAGTAATCAGCATCCCAGAAGCGCGCAAAGAAGCGGGTCAAATCCCAGGCGCTTTTTTCCATGGCCCAGGTCAGCGCCGTGGTCTTGCGCCCATAGAGCGCAGAGCGGCCAGCCGTTCCCGGGCTGCGCGCCGCCAGCAGCACGCCATGGCAAATCGCGGCAACCGGCTTGCCGCTGCTAAAGAAAGCACCGACAAAAGCCTGCAATACCTGGCTCTCCAGGTAGCCGCGCATACCCCGCGCCCAGTGCCCGCCGGGCAGTAGCAGGCCGTCGAAATCAGCCACATCGAGTTGCTCGTAACGCAGCGGCTGGTGGAACTCGGCGTCGGCCAGCATCAGCCCATAAGCTTCGCGGGCGCCGCGCCGGGCCCGTAGCAGCAGGCCGATCAACTTGAGCCGACGCGCACCCGGTAACCAACCCCAGGGGTCGAGTCCCTCGCCGCTAAGCATCAGCGGGTCGCCCTCGGCAGGCCGCCCATCCGGGGTGGCGAAGCGCACCCGATGCCCGGCGGCGCGCAACAGCTGCCAGCTGATAGCCACTTCGCTCGGGTCGAAGTCACGGTTCGGTAGCGGGATCAGCACGGTTTTGCTGGGCATGGTGTAAGTACTCGGAGGACCAAGCCCCAGCTTAGCCGGCCCGCATAAGCCCAGGCGAGTGGCTCTGCGGGCCAAGGTAGCGACCGCCGAGCCCCGACCGGGCTGCTTGGATTGATATGGTTTTGGCCGTGGCTTCATTAGCGGCCTGGATAACGTGCAATTGAACGAAGCGAGCCTCAGCTGTCTGCTACAAAGCAATATCAGACGATGGCATTTCCACTCCGCGCCTATCCGCACCTATCTAGCAGTACAAGGACCGTCTTTCGTATGACCCTGGACCAAGGCTTTATCTTCGCCATTCTGGCCGCCACTGTGGTGTTGTTCATCTGGGGCCGCTGGCGCCACGACGTAGTCGCCCTCGGCGCCTTGCTCGGCTGCGTACTGGCCGGGCTGGTGCCGGACGAGGAGGCCTTTGCCGGCTTCGGCCACCCTGCGGTGATTACCGTGGCCTGCGTACTGGTGCTCAGCCATGGCCTGCGCATCACCGGCGCGGTGAACGCACTGGCCCGGCGCCTGCTGCCGCAAAAGCCCGGGCCGATGCTGGCGATTGCCGCGCTGACCGGCCTCGGCGCGCTGCTTTCTGCTTTTATGAACAACGTCGGTGCCCTCGCCCTGCTGATGCCGGTAGCGCTGCAAATCGCCGATAAACAAGGCATACCGGCCGGACGGGTGCTGATGCCGCTGGCCTTCGGCACCATTCTCGGCGGCATGACCACCCTGATCGGCACGCCGCCCAACCTGATCGTTTCGAGCTTCCGCGCGCAGAGTGGCAGCGGGCCCTTCGCCATGTTCGATTTCAGCCCGGTCGGCGTTGCGGTGGCGCTGGCCGGTGTGGCGTTTATCGCCCTGCTCGGCTGGCGCCTGGTGCCCAAACGCACGGTGAGCAACGCCGCCAGCTTCGACACCGGCACCTACCTCACCGAAGCCCGGGTCAGGAAAGACGCCAAGGTGGTCGGTAAAACCCTGCGCGAAGTCGAGGCCTTGCTCGATGAGGCCGATGCCCAGGTGATCGGCATGGTGCGCAATAAATTTCGAATTTCCGCGCCCGACCCGCGCCGCGTGCTGCAGGCCAACGACATTTTGCTGCTCGAAGCGGAGCCGGAGTCGCTCGGCGAGGTATTGGCCAACCTGGGCCTGAAATTGGCCGCCGACCTACCGCCGCCGAGCGAAGCGCAGCGCGAACAACGGGACAGCGACCCGCCGACCATCGCCGTGGCGGTCGGCGACATCGAGTCGGCCGGCGCGGGCAAGAACGGCGAGAAGAAGGACGCGGAAGCGGAGCCCAGCGTGCTGCAAGAATTGCTGGCATTACCGGAATCTCACCTGGTCGGCCGCAGCGTCAGCGATGCGCGGGTGCGCAGCCGCTATGCGATCAACTTGCTGGCGATCTCGCGCCAGGGTCACCGCTCGCTCAAGCGCCTGCGCTCGACCGCGATTCAGCCGGGCGACGTGTTGCTGCTGCAAGGCGCGGCGGACGATATCGCCGAGTTCGCCAGCGAATTCGCCTGTGTGCCCCTGGCCGACCGTGCGATCACCATACCCGACCCGCGTCAGGCGAGCATCGCCTTCGGTGTGATGCTGCTGGCGGTTCTCGCCGCCGCGTTCGGCCTGCTCTCGGCAGCCGTGGCGTTTTCGCTCGGGGTGCTGGTGTACATGCTGATGCGCGTGGTGCCGCTGCGCTCGGTCTACGAGGCGATCGACTGGCCGGTGATCGTCCTGCTCGGCGCGCTGATTCCCGTGGCCGGCGCCATGTCCAGCACGGGCGCGGCCGATCTGCTGGCGCGGCTACTGCTGGAGAACGTCGCCCAGGGCAACCCGGTGGTCGTGCTCGCCCTGCTGATGGTGGTGACCATGACGCTTTCCGACTTTATGAACAACGCCGCCACCGCAGCGGTGATGTGCCCAATCGCGTTGAGCGCGGCGAGCCAGCTCGGAGTCAGCCAGGATACGCTGCTGATGGCCGTGGCGATCGGCGCGTCCTGCTCGTTCCTCACCCCCATCGGCCACCAGAACAACACCCTGATCCTGACCCCGGGCGGCTTCCGCTTCGGCGACTACTGGCGCCTGGGTCTGCCCCTGGAGATTCTCGTGGTGGCGGTCGGAGTGCCGCTGTTGCTGCTGGTCTGGCCGCTGTAGCCCGGATGCAATCCGGAGCACCGGTGGTTGCCTTGCGCGACTCCCCGGATTGCATCCGGGCTATAAGAGCACGTTAGTAGGGCGGATATGGCGCAGCCTTGTCCGCCGCGGGCATCCGGATGGCGGACAAGCCTTCGGCATGTCCACCCTACGCGGCCGTAGACCTTGCACATGAACGTAGGATCTACCGAACGATCCACGACTATGGCGTCACTCAGGCAGCGGCGCGCCAGGTAGCCACTTGTGATAGATGGCCTCGAAGCGCCCATCCGCTTTCATCTGATCGAGGGCGCTTTGCCATTGCTCGATCAACAGATCATCAGTGTCCCGCGAGAAGGCGATATAGGCCTGGGTGCTCATAAAGGTGTACAGCGGCTCGACATCCGCCGGTTTCAGTTCGGCCAGGGCGAGCAAGCTGGCGAGCGTGACGTTATCCGCCACCACCAGCGGCACGCGTTTATAGCGCAGCATATTCATCATCTGTTTGGGGCCGAGCACCCCATAGAGATTGGGCATGCCCTGGGCTTCCAGGGTTTGGAAGCTGTACCACTGGCGCGGCGCGGCGATGATGCCGGCCTTCTTCGCGTCGTCCAGGCTGGCGATGCTCAGCCCGGAGTCCTTGAGCGCATAGAGACTGGTCACCGCGACTATGATCGGGCCAACCCATTTGAACAGCTGCTCGCGCTCTGCCGTACGCATGGTGACGAACAAACCGGTGTCGGCCTGCGTCTGCACCGCGTGATAACCCCGGGTCCAGGGCACCACCTCGATCTCCGCCCGTTGCCCGGTGCGCCGCAATATCTCCTGGACCACTTCGACACCCAGCCCGGTCGGGCGACCATCGCGGGTGAAGTTCAGCGGCGGGTACTCCTCGGTGTAGAGCTTGAGCGCCTGCGCCGGCGATACCGCGAGCAGGCAGATGATGTAGAGCGCCAAGCACAACGACCGGCGATAGGGGGTAAACAGCATGGCAAACGTCCTGAAAAGGGAACGGTCCATGCTTGAGAGTAAGCAGCCAGGTGCGGTGAAACAACCGCACTTTTGTCTAACCGCATCGCTATCGGCTTGCTGTCGAGCGGGCTGTCGACGATAACGCCGCTATAACCGCTCGATCAGGCTGGCCGCCGGCTGGTGAGGCAGGCCATGGGCCTCGGCCACGCTGGCACAGGCGATCACGCCTTGGGTCACGTTGAGGCCGTTGCGCAGGTGCGCATCTTCTTCCAGCGCACGGCGCACGCCTTTTTCCGCCAGCGCGATGACGAACGGCAGGGTCGCGTTGTTCAACGCCAGGGTCGAGGTGCGCGCCACCGCGCCGGGCATATTGGCCACGCAGTAGTGCACCACGTCGTCGACCACATAGGTGGGCTCGGCATGGGTGGTGGCTTTCGAGGTTTCCGCGCAGCCGCCCTGGTCGATCGCCACATCCACCAGCACCGCGCCGGGCAACATCTGCCGGACCATCTCGGCGCTGATCAACTTGGGCGCCGCGGCGCCGGGGATCAGCACGCCCCCGATCACCAGATCGGCAGCCAGCACTTGTTCGCGCACCGCCGCGCGGGTCGAGTAGAGCGTGGTGATGCGGTTGCCGTAGTGCGCATCCAGGCGGCGCAAGGCATCCACGCTCTTATCCAGCACGGTGACATCGGCGCCCAGACCGACCGCCATGGCCAAGGCCTGGCTGCCGACCACACCGCCGCCGAGAATCACCACCTTGCCCGGCGCGACTCCCGGTACGCCGCCGAGCAGCACGCCGCGGCCGCCGCGGGCTTTTTCCAGGCAACTGGCGCCGGCCTGGATCGACATGCGCCCGGCCACTTCGGACATCGGCGCCAGCAACGGCAGGCGGCCGTGGCCATCGGTGACGGTTTCGTAAGCGATGCAGGTCGCGCCGCTGGCCATCAGTTCCTCGGTTTGCGGCCGATCAGGCGCCAGGTGCAGGTAAGTGAACAGGGTATGTTCGGGGCGCAAGCGGGCGCGCTCGACGGCCAACGGCTCCTTGACCTTGACAATCATCTGCGCCTCGCTGAACACCTGTTCGGCATCCTTGGCGATCTGCGCGCCAGCGGCCCGGTAATCGGCATCGCCGAAGCCGATGGCGGCGCCGGCCTGGGTCTCGACCCAGAGTTCATGGCCGAGGGCGGTCAATTCGGCCACCGACTGCGGCGTCAGGCCGACGCGGTACTCGTGGTTCTTGATTTCTTTGGGTACGCCGATACGCATAACGTTCTCCAGGCAGACGGGCTCTGTGCATAGAGAAAGTCTAGGAGAGGCTGGTTCCCCACGCGCCTGAGGACGCCCCGTATTGCTCGCCACTTTCAGGGGATTTCACCTTAAACCAGCGGCTTTTCAGGGGCTGAAACGGGAATCCGCCTAAGACTTCGAGGGGATGCCCTGCAACAACTCGATCGGCATAGGGAACACCACGGTCGCGGTCCGTTCGCTGCCGCCGGCGATATTGCTCAGCGTCTGCATATAGCGCAACTGCATGGCGCCGGACTGGCGGCCGAGCATTTCGGCGGCTTGCATGAGTTTTTCCGAGGCCTGCAATTCGCCTTCGGCGTGGATCACCTTGGCCCGCCGTTCGCGCTCGGCCTCGGCCTGTTTGGCGATGGCGCGGACCATCGACTCGTCGAGGTCGACGTGCTTGATCTCGACGTTGGAGACCTTGATGCCCCAGGCATCGGTTTGCGCATCCAGCACTTTCTGGATGTCGTCGTTGAGCTGTTCGCGTTCGGCGAGCATGTCGTCCAAATCGTGCTTGCCGAGCACCGCGCGCAAGGTAGTCTGCGCCAGCTGGCTGGTGGCCGAGTGGTAGTCCTCGACCTGGATGATCGCCTTCTCCGCATCGAGCACGCGGTAATAGACCACGGCGTTGACCTTGACCGAGACGTTGTCGCGGGAGATCACATCCTGGGTCGGCACATCCAGCACCAGGGTGCGCAAATCGACCCGGACCATCTGCTGAATGCCCGGAATGATGATCACCAGCCCCGGCCCTTTGACCTTCCAGAACCGCCCGAGCTGGAACACTACGCCGCGCTCGTACTCGCGCAGGATGCGAAATGCCGAAGCCAGCAGTGCGATCAGCAGCACCGCCAGGGTGAAAAAACTCAGTTCGAAACCCATGACTAATCTCCTGGTGAAGGGGGTTGTTCCAGCGCGGCAACCTCCAGCGACAGGCCCCGGCGCGCCAGTACACGCACCTCCTGCCCGGCCCGCAAGGGCGACTGGCTATGCACTTGCCAGCGTTCGCCGCGCAGCTCGACCCAGCCTTCTTGCGGGTCGCCGCTTTGCACGGCATGAATCGGCACGACGCAGCCGAGTAGTTCGTTGTCGCCGCCATACACGGCGCGCCGCCTGGCCCGCAGCGCCATGCTGACGATGGCGAAAACCGTCAGGCCGCTGATCACCCCCAAGGTCAGGATCAACGACAAGGGAATGCCGAACCCCGGCACCTCGGTATCGATCAGGATCAAACCGCCCAGACAGAACGCCAGCACCCCGCCGAAACCGAGCACACCGAAACTCGGCACGAACGCCTCGGCCGCGATAAAGGCGATACCCAGCAGAATCAGAGCGACGCCGGCGTAATTCACCGGCAGCAACTGCAAGGCGTACAGCGCCAGCAACAGGCTGATGCCGCCGAGCACGCCGCCAATCCCAGTGCCCGGGTTGGAGAATTCGAAGATCAGCCCGTAGACCCCGATCATCATCAACAGCAGCGCCACGCTGGGATTGGTGATCACCGCCAACATCCGCGTGCGCCAGTCCGGCGTCTGCTCGATCACCGCCGCGCCCGCGGTGGCCAAGGTGAGTTCGCGCCCGGCGGCGGTGAAGCTTTTGCCATCCAGCTGTTCGAGCAGCGCATCCAGGTCGCCGGCCAGGTAGTCGATTACCTTGAGCTTCAACGCCTCCTCGGCCGCCAGGCTGACCGCCTCGCGTACCGCCCGCTCGGCCCACTCGGCGTTGCGCCCGCGCATCTGCGCCAGGCCGCGGATATAGGCGGCGGCATCGTTGATCTGCTTCTTGCTCATGGCGTCGCCCGGCGCCGCCGGCTGCTCCTCGGAGGCTTTATCCTTCTCGTCTTTATCGACGCTGGGCTTGTCCTTTTGCGGCGGCGTGCCGGGCATGCCGCCGATCGCCACCGGCGTCGCCGCGCCCAGGTTGGTGCCCGGCGCCATCGCCGCGATATGGCTGGCATAGAGGATGTAAGTGCCGGCGCTGGCCGCCCGTGCGCCGCTGGGTGCGACATAGCTGGCAACCGGGATGGGGCTGGCGAGGATGGCCTTGATGATGTCGCGCATCGAGGTGTCCAGGCCGCCCGGGGTGTCGATGCTCAACACCACCAATTGCGCGCCCTGCTCGACCGCCCGGGACAGGCCGCGCACCAGGTAATCGGCGCTGGCCGGCCCGATCGCCCCCTCGACGCGCAACGCCACCACCGGCGCCGGCGCGGCCAGCAGCCCGACCGATGCCAGCAGCAGACCCAGCGCCAGGCAGCAATGGCGTAGCGATGCAATCCTCACGAGCCCTCCCGGTCAGCCACCTTGGTTGAAGCGCCCGAGTGGACTGCATAAGGCTGGAGCGCGGCGGCTGCATACTGATAAGTCCCCCACGCGGCGCGGCAAGTTCAAGGTAACTGCTCGGGGGCAAGCCTATGCATAAAGACCCGCGGCTAAACCGTATCCGGAACGCGGGGCAGATCGCGGATTGCGCCATGGCGTATCCGGGCTACAACCTGGGTGCGCGGCCTATGGACCTGCTGTTTAACATCGTAGGGAGGACATGCCGCAGGCTTGTCCGTCATTTTGGCTGCCAACGGCAGACAAGGCTTCGCCATGTCCACCCGGAGCGTCTGGTCGCCTGGGCGAGTACGCACGGTTGGTGTCGGCAGATAGCTGCCGCACGTCCACATATTCCGTTAGTCTGCTCGCTATTGCCGCCGCATTAAGGTCGTTCGGATGCCCGCTTCCCCGCTCAGCCATTCCCTGCGCCGCCTCTGGGCCATGGATAAGTTCAGCTACAGCCTGCGCGTGTTCATCGCGCTGAGCGGTAGCCTGGCGTTGTGCTGGTCGCAGGGCTGGATGCAGGCGCTGATCCCGCTGTTTCTCGGGGTGATCGCCAGCGCCCTGGCGGAGACCGACGACAGCTGGCAAGGCCGACTCGGCGCGTTGCTGGTGACCCTACTGTGCTTCAGCGCCGCGGCCTATACGGTCGAACTGCTGTTTCCCTATCCCTGGTTGTTCGTCGGCGCCCTGGCGCTGTCGAGCTTCGCCTTGACCATGCTCGGCGCTCTCGGCGAACGCTACGCCACGCTCGGCTGGGCCACCCTGATTCTGGCGATCTACAGCATGATCGGCGTCGAGCAGCGCGGCGGCAGCGCCGGGCTGGGGCCGGAGCCGTTGCTGCTGGTGGCCGGCGCCGCCTGGTACGGCTTGCTGTCGGTGATCTGGCAGGCGCTGTTCGCCAACCAGCCGGTGCAACACAGCCTGGCCCGATTGTTTCGCGAATTGGGCCGCTACCTCGAACTCAAGGCCGCGCTGTTCGAGCCGGTGCGCGACCTCGACGTGACGGCGCTGCGCCTGGCCATGGCCAAACAAAACGGCCAGGTGGTGGCGGCGCTGAACGCCGCCAAGGAAACCATCATGCACCGGGTCGACAACGGCCGGCCGGGGCCGCAGGTCAGCCGTTACCTGAAGCTGTACTTTCTCGCCCAGGACATCCACGAACGCGCCAGTTCCTCGCATTATCCCTACAACGAGCTGGCCCAAGCGTTCTTCCACAGCGATGTGCTGTTCCGCTGCCAACGCCTGATCCGCCTGCATGGCGAAGGCTGCCAGCGCCTGGCCCGGGCCATCGAACTGCGCCAGCCGTTCGCCTACCGCGCGCTCTGCCACCAGGCGCTGGAGGACCTGCAGCAATCCCTGGAACACCTGCGCGTGCAGAGCAACCCGGCCTGGCGTCACCTGTTGCGCTCACTCAATGCCCTGGCCGGCAACCTCGACGCCCTCGACCGCCTGCTCAGCCAGGCGAGCAACCCCGACGCGCTGATCGAGCAGCAGGACAGCAGCCTGCTGGACCGCGCGCCCCGCTCGTTGAAGGACGTGGGCGAGCGCCTGCGCCAGCAACTGACGCCGACTTCGCTGCTGTTCCGCCATGCACTGCGCCTGTCCATCGCTCTGGCGGCGGGCTACGGCCTGCTGCATTGGGTGCATCCGACCCAGGGCTATTGGATCCTGCTGACCACGATATTCGTCTGCCAACCGAATTACGGCGCCACCCGGCGCAAGCTGGTGCAGCGTATCGCCGGCACCGTGCTCGGCCTGCTGCTCGCCTGGGCGCTGTTCGATCTGTTCCCCACGCCCTTGGTGCAAGCCTTCTTCGCCGTGGCCGCCGGGGTGATCTTCTTCGCCACCCGCAGCAGCCGCTACACCCTGGCCACCGCGGCGATCACCCTGCTGGTGCTGTTTTGCTTCAATCAGATCGGCGACGGCTACGGGCTGTTCATTCCGCGCCTGGTCGACACCCTGCTCGGCAGCCTGATCGCCGGGCTGGCGGTGTTCCTGATCCTGCCGGACTGGCAAGGCCGGCGCCTCAACCGCATGCTGGCGACCACCCTGAGCTGCAACAGCAACTACCTGCGGCAGATCATCCAGCAATATACCAGCGGCAAACGCGACGATCTGGCCTACCGCCTGGCGCGGCGCAACGCGCATAACGCCGACGCCAGCCTGTCCACCACCCTGGGCAATATGCTGATGGAGCCGGGGCATTTCCGTAAGCAGGCGGATCTCGGTCTGCGCTTCCTGGCGCTCTCGCACACCTTGCTCAGCTACCTATCCGGGCTCGGCGCGCACCGCGGCGAGGTGCTCCTGAGCGAAAGCCAGAGCCCCTTGCTACGCAGCGCCGAATGCCTCGCCCAGAGCCTCGACGACATCGCCGAGGACCTGCTCGCCGAACGCCCGGTGAGCGTGCACAGCGACGCCGAAGAGCAGCTGGCCCAGCAACTCGAGCAATTGCCCGAGGATGCCGACGACGCCCAGCGCCTGGTGCAAACCCAGCTGGCCTTGATCTGCCGGCAACTCGGCTCGCTGCGCACCCTGGCCGCGCACCTGTTGAAAGAACCCTCGGGCAACGCAGGGTAGGCGGCAGGGATAAAAAGCTCCGTGCCAGCGATGTATTGCACGACTTTCACCGACAGCTCCTCAGGAAAGTAAAAGAGCGCATGTCATCTGTAGGAGCCAGCTTGCTGGCGATCCGAACCCACAGCATCGCCACGCCCCCCTGGCTCCTACATGCATAACGGCATGCGGCAGGTAACCGGCATAGCCTAAAAGTCCGTGGCCAGGGAATCTTTTCTCCGCAAAGGAGACAGATAGCATGCCAAGGTCATTTCGCCGCCAACCCCGTCCGACCGTGACGCCGCTGCTCACTTGGCCTTAAAATGCCAACCTTTTTCGCCCCCTGTCCTTTCGCCCCTATACAGAGCGAGTCAGTTTTATGAGCGCCACGCCCAAACCTTTGGTTCTGATCATCCTCGACGGCTTCGGCCACAGCGAAAACCCCGAATCCAACGCCATCATGGCCGCCAACACGCCGGTCTACGACCGCTTGCGCGCCACCCAGCCGCACGGCCTGATTTCCGGCAGCGGCATGGATGTCGGTCTACCGGACGGGCAGATGGGCAACTCCGAGGTCGGCCATATGAACCTCGGTGCCGGCCGCGTGGTGTACCAGGACTTCACCCGGGTGACCAAGGCGATCCGCGACGGCGAGTTTTTCCACAACCCGGTGATCACCGGCGCGGTGGACCAGGCGGTCGGCGCCGGCAAGGCCGTGCATATCCTCGGCCTGCTGTCCGACGGCGGCGTGCACAGCCACCAGGACCACCTGGCGGCGATGGCCGAACTGGCGGCGCAGCGCGGCGCCGAAAAAATCTACCTGCACGCCTTTCTCGACGGCCGCGACACGCCGCCGAAAAGCGCGCAAAGCTTTATCGAAACCCTCGATGCGACCTTCGCCAAACTCGGCAAAGGGCGGATCGCCAGCCTGATCGGTCGCTACTTCGCGATGGACCGCGACAACCGCTGGGACCGGGTCGAGCAGGCCTACAAACTGATCGTCGACGGCCAGGGCGAATTCAACGCAGCCAACGCCCAGGCCGGCCTCGCAGCGGCCTACGCGCGCGGCGAGAACGACGAATTCGTCAAAGCCACCACCCTCGGCGAGCCGGTGAAAGTCGAAGACGGCGACGCCGTGGTGTTCATGAACTTCCGCGCCGACCGTGCCCGCGAGCTGAGCCGCTGCTTCGTCGAGGCCGACTTCAAGGAATTCCTCCGCGCCCGGGTGCCGCAACTGGCCGGCTTCGTCACCCTGACCCAATATTCCGCGAGCATCCCGGCGCCCTGCGCCTTCGCTCCGGCGAGCCTGACCAACGTGCTCGGCGAATACCTGGCGAACAATGGCAAGACCCAGCTGCGCATCGCCGAAACCGAGAAGTACGCCCACGTCACCTTCTTCTTCTCCGGCGGTCGCGAAGAGCCGTTCCCCGGCGAAGAGCGCATCCTGATCCCTTCGCCGAACGTCGCCACCTATGACCTGCAGCCGGAAATGAGTGCGCCGCAAGTCACCGACAAGATCGTCGAAGCGATCGAGCAGCAGCGTTACGACGTGATCGTGGTCAATTACGCCAACGGCGACATGGTCGGCCATACCGGCGTGTTCAGCGCCGCGGTGAAGGCCGTGGAATGCCTGGACAGCTGCGTCGGCCGCATCGTCGAGGCGCTCGACAAGGTCGGCGGCGAAGCCCTGATCACCGCCGACCACGGCAATGTCGAGCAGATGGAAGACCAGAGCACCGGCCAGGCGCACACCGCGCACACCTGCGAACCGGTGCCGTTCATCTATGTCGGCAAACGCCCGGCGCGCATCCGCGCAGGCGGCGTGCTGGCCGACGTGGCGCCGACCCTGCTGACCCTGATGGGCCTGCCGGTTCCGCCAGAAATGACCGGCACCAGCATCGTCGAGCTGGACTGAACCGATCGACCGGGATGAATATTCGGGTTTGCCAATGGCGGACACATGGCTCTGGTAGCCCGGATGAAATCCGGGGGCTTTGGCGCCGGTAACTCCGCTCCCGGATTGCATCCGGGCTACAAATACCGCGCTTTGCAATCTGAGTAGGGCGGAAGACGCTTTTATCTTCACCATTGCTATTGGTGGATGGGTGAAGCGTCATCCACCCTACGGGACTTGCAGCTTGCCGCTGGTTTTTTAGGCATACTAGGCGCGTCCTTGCCCCAGGTGCCGCCCGTCCCATGTTCCGCGCCCTCGCCCTTATCTTTCTGACCTGCCTGCTCGCGCCGGCCTTTGCCGACGAGAAGGCCGATGCCCAACAGCAACTGGAAGCCGCGCGTGCCGATGTCGCCGAGCTGAAGAAACTGCTGGATAAACTGCAGCAGGAAAAATCCGGCGTGCAGAAAGCGCTGAAAACCACCGAAAGTGAACTCGGCGAGCTGGAAAACCAGGTCAAGGACCTGCAGCAGGAGCTCAAGCAGAGCGAAGAGGAAATCCAGCGCCTCGACCAGGAGAAAAAAAAACTCCAGGGCGCACGCCTTGAGCAGCAACGCCTGATAGGCATCCAGGCCCGCGCCGCCTACCAGAGCGGTCGCCAGGAATATTTGAAGCTGCTGCTCAATCAGCAGAACCCGGAAAAATTCTCGCGCACTTTGACTTACTACGATTACCTCAGCGAAGCGCGCATGGCGCAGTTGGATGCCTTCAACGAAACCTTGCGCCAGCTGGATAACGTCGAACAGGAAATCGCCAAGCAACAAGAGCAGTTGCAGCAGCAGAAAGGCCAGCTCGACGAGCGCCATCAACAACTGGCCGAGGTGCGCAAAGAGCGGCAATTGGCGCTGGCCAAGCTGAATAACGAATATTCCGCCCGCGACAAGAAACTCAAAGCCCGCCAGCAGGATCAGGCCCAGCTGGCCCAGGTGCTGAAAACCATCGAAGCAACCCTCGCCCGCCAGGCCCGCGAAGCCGAAGCCGCGCGTCAGCGCGCCTTGCTCGCCGCCCGCGAGCAGGCCAAACCCGGCGCCGCTGGCAATGCGACCAGCAACGGCCCGCTGGTCAGCGCCGGGGCCAGTGTCGGCGGCCCGTTCGCCAAAGCCCGCGGCAAGTTACCCTGGCCGGTTGATGGCCGCCTGCTGGCAGCTTATGGAACCCCACGCGGCGGCGACGCTCGTACCAAGTGGGACGGCGTGCTGATCGGCGCCTCCGCCGGCAGCCAGGTGCGCGCCGTGCACGGTGGCCGCGTGGTGTTCGCCGACTGGTTGCGCGGCGCCGGGCTTCTGGTCATTCTCGACCATGGCAACGGTTATCTGAGCCTTTATGGGCACAATCAAAGCCTGCTTAAAGACGCCGGCGACATGGTCGATGCCGGCGAGGCGATTGCCACCGTCGGTACCAGCGGTGGGCAAGAGATGCCGGCGCTGTATTTTGCGATTCGTCAGCAGGGCCGCCCCAGCGACCCCGCGCAATGGTGCCGCACGCAAGGATAAGCGGCGCACATACCTTTTCGGTTAGGAGCTCGTTCGTATGCCGCATTTGTCTCGCCTCACTTCTCTGGCCTTGGCTATCGCCCTGATCGGCAGCAGCGCGCTGACGTGGGCCGAAACGACGCCCAGCGCCGCGCCGCAGGCCCCCTTGCCGCTGGAAGACCTGCGCACCTTCGCCGAGGTCATGGACCGCATCAAGGCCGCCTATGTCGAGCCGATCAGCGACAAGGTCCTGCTGGAGAACGCGATCAAGGGCATGCTCAGCAACCTCGACCCGCACTCCGCCTACCTCGAACCCGAGGATTTCCGCGACCTGCAGGAAAGCACCAGCGGCGAATTCGGCGGCCTGGGCATCGAAGTCGGCACCGAAGACGGCTTTATCAAAGTGATTTCGCCGATCGACGACACCCCGGCCTCGGCCGCGGGGATTCAGCCGGGCGACTTGATCGTGAAGATTGACGGCCAGCCGACCAAGGGCCTGTCGATGATCGAGGCCGTGGACAAGATGCGCGGCAAGGCCGGCAGCAAAATCGAACTCAGCCTGGTGCGCGAAGGCGGCAAGCCATTCGATGTGGTGCTGACCCGCGCGGTGATCAAGGTCAGAAGCGTCAAGAGCCAACTGCTCGAAGACAATTACGGCTATGTGCGCGTCACCCAGTTCCAGGTCAATACCGGCGAAGAAGTCGGCAAGGCCCTGAACAAGCTGCGCAAGGACAACGGCAAGAAGCTGCAAGGCTTGGTCCTGGATTTGCGCAACAACCCCGGCGGGGTGTTGCAGGCGGCGGTCGAGGTTTCCGACCACTTCCTCAAGAAAGGCCTGATCGTCTACACCGAAGGACGCATCGCCAATTCCGAGCTGCGCTTCTCCGCAGATCCGGCCGATGCCAGCGAAGAAGTGCCGCTGGTGGTGCTGATCAACGGCGGCAGCGCCTCGGCTTCGGAAATCGTCGCCGGCGCCCTGCAGGACCATAAACGCGGTGTGCTGATGGGCACCGACAGCTTCGGCAAGGGCTCGGTACAGACGGTATTGCCGTTGAACAATGACCGCGCGCTGAAACTCACCACCGCGCTCTACTTCACCCCCAACGGACGCTCGATCCAGGCCCAGGGCATAGTCCCGGATATCGAAGTGGCGCGCGCCAAGCTGACCCGCGAACAGGACGACGGCACTATCAAGGAAGCCGATCTGCTCGGCCATTTGAACAACGGCAACGGCGGTGCGGACAAACCGAGCGCCGGCAAAACCGCGCGGCCGGAGCGCCCACAGGATGACGACTATCAATTGAGCCAAGCGCTGAATCTGCTCAAGGGCCTGAACGTCACCCGCGGCAGTTAAGAATAGCAACAGGGCAACCCTGTAACGGCCCCTGCCGCATGTTGCACGGAGATGAGCCGTAGCTCGGGTCGGGCGGCGCTCCGTTGAGGAGCGCCGCGACGAAGCCCAACGAGACATGCCGATGCCTGTTGGGCTTCGCTGCGCTCAGCGCCAACCTACCCATTGCATGCAACACCTAACGGGGACATAGCCAATAAAAAGGCTATGTCCCAATAACGTGTTGCAGGCGGCTTTTGTAGGGTGGGTTAGTGGCGCGGAACCGGGATGGCGAAGCAACTGCAATATCTGTGCGCCACGTAATCCACCAAGCGGTCTTAGGCCTGGCCCCGCTGGTGGGTTACGGCGCAACTGATTTAGGCATCGACAGATAGCCCATGGTCATGCGCCTAACCTGCGCGGCCCGACCCACCCTACGAATTGCCGTACCCAGACAATGCTTATCCGGCCCACACACCGCAACACATAACGGATACATAGCCAATAAAAAGCCCGACTGCAGTCACCCTGCGGTCGGGCTTGTTTCCATCCGTTACAGAGTTATCCGTTACAGATAGTTGTTGGTCATCTCGTCGACGAACCCTTCGGCACGCAGTTCATCCAGGGCTTTTTGCAGACGCTGGACCACCTCGTCCGGGGTGTCTTTGTTCATTGCCAGGTAGAGTTCGGCATCGTTGAAGCGCAATACCGTATTGAGTCCGGTCACGCCTTCCTGCTTAGCCAAGTAACGGCCGACCGGATCGGTGGTCGCCCACAGGTCGATCTTGCCGCTGAGCAGTTTCTTGATATTTTCCTGATCGCGCAGCGCGTTGGTCGGCTTCAGGCCCTGGCTTTCGAGATGCTGGCTAACCGCGTCGTTTTTATAAGCACCGATCTGATACTTCCCTGCTTCTTCCAAGCTGGCCACGCTAATGTTGTTGCCCGGCGCCGAGAGCAGCACCCAGCCGGTCTTTGCCAGCGGCCCGACCCATTTGAACAGCGGCTCACGCTCGGGGGTTCTGGTGGTGGAAAACAGGCCGTAGCTGGGCTTGTCCAGGGTCAGCTTGTACAGACGATCCCAGGGAAAACGCAGGCTCAGGGTGTAGCCGATACCGGCACGCTTGAACATCTCGCGCACGATCTCGGTGCTGATGCCATCGATACCGTCGTCGCGGGCGAAGTTTTTGTCGTCCACCGCCATATTGAATGGCGGGAAATTCTCCGTCAGCAACACCACCTTGTAGTAAGACGGTAATTCGGCCTGAGCCGCAAAGCTGCTGAATAGAAGCCCGAATACCAAACTGGATTTCAGAAATTTCAACATAGGTCATCCCGCTTGTTGTTGTGGTTATGGCTGGTGGCACTCAGCCCGCAGAGTACCAGTCGAATCACCTTCCAGAACAGCGGCCGGCCCCCGTGGGCGGTTCGCTGCATTCAGTTTTACAGATAGCGCTTGGTCATGGAGTCCACCACACCCTCGGCGCGCATCTTGTCCAACTCACCCTGCAGCTTCCGTACCACTTCGTCCGGGACTTGCTTGTTGAGCGCCAAATACAGCTCGGCGCTATCGAAACGCAGAATGGTTTTCAGCCCGGAAACGCCTTCCTGCTTGGCCAGGTAACGACCCGCCGGATCGCCGGTGGCCCACAGATCGATCTGCCCGGCCATCAGCTTGCTGGCATTGAGCTGATCGCGCAACGCGGTGATCGGCTGCAAGCCTTTTTCGACCAGGTGCTCGGCGATGGCATCGCCTTTGTAGGCGCCGACCTTGTACTGTTTGGCCTCCTCCAGGCTGTTCAACACGATGCTGCTGTCGCTGCGACCAAGCAGCACCCAGTCGTCCGGACCGATCGGCCCGACCCACTTGAACAGCTCTTCGCGCTCCGGCAAACGTGCCGCCACGAATACACCATAGCCCGGCTTTTCCAGCGCCAGCTTATAGATGCGCTCCCAGGGAAAACGCAGGGTCAGGTTGTAGTGGATGCCGGCGCGCTTGAACATCTCGCGGACGATATCCGCGGCGATGCCTTCGATCTTGTCGTCGCGGGCGAAATTCTTGCCGTTGACCGCCATGTTGTAGGGCGGAAAATTCTCGGTCAGCAGCACCATCCGGTAGTTGCTGGCTACATCGGCGCGAGCGCTACCGGCCAGCACCATAAGGGTGCCAGCCAACGCGAACAGCAAGCGTTTGCACATGGTTGGGTTCTCTTTTTTGTGGTGGCAGGTCGCCGCAGCATACTCAGCCCGCCCGATTGCACCAGTCTTGGCCAGGGCAATGCGCCCTTGCCAGTCCACTGCAAGAACAGGAATGACGCAAATCTGTATTTAAAACGGCCGAAGGCCGAGCGGAGGACAAGCGGGCAAGGGTATCCCGGAGCGGCAGCGGATACTGCGGCCCCGTTCCCAGCTTCGGCCGGCAGAACACCGGCCGCGGTGGTTCAGCGCACCACGATACCGCGGCTGGCCAGGTAGGCCTTGGCTTCCGGCACCGTGTATTCGCCGAAGTGGAAGATGCTCGCCGCCAGCACCGCAGCGGCCTTGCCTTCGAGAATCCCGGCGGCCAGATGTTCGAGGTTGCCGACGCCGCCGGAAGCGATCACCGGAATCCCGACCGCCTCGCTGATGGCACGGGTGACACCGAGGTCGTAACCGCTCTTCACGCCGTCCTGGTCCATGCTGGTCAGGAGGATTTCGCCGGCGCCGAGTTCTTCCATCTTTTTCGCCCAGAGCACCGCATCCAGGCCGGTGGGTTTGCGCCCGCCATGGGTGAAGATTTCCCAGCGCGGGGTTTCGCCCGCCTTGGAGACCTTCTTCGCATCGATGGCGACGACTATGCATTGCGAGCCGAAGCGCGACGCGGCTTCGCCGACGAACTCCGGGGTGAACACCGCAGCGGTGTTGATCGAGACCTTGTCGGCGCCGGCATTCAGCAGGTTGCGGATGTCCTGCACGGTGCGCACGCCGCCACCGACGGTAAGCGGAATGAACACCTGGCTGGCCATGCGCTCGACCGTATGCAGCGTGGTATCGCGGCCGTCGACGCTGGCGGTGATGTCGAGGAAGGTGATCTCGTCGGCACCCTGCTCGTCGTAGCGCCGGGCGATTTCCACCGGGTCGCCGGCATCGCGGATGTTCTCGAACTGCACGCCCTTGACCACGCGGCCGTTGTCCACGTCGAGGCAGGGGATGATGCGTTTGGCGAGGGCCATGGCAATCTCTCTCGTAGGGTGCGCCGCGCGCACCGAAAACCGTCACGGGTGCGCATGGCGCACCCTACCTCAGCTGTTTGCGGCTGGTTTATTCGTCTTTGAACTTCAGGTCGCACAGTGCCTGAGCTTCCGCCACGTCCAGGGTGCCTTCGTAGATCGCCCGCCCGGTGATGGCGCCGATGATGCCCGGCGTGTTGGTGTCCAGCAGCGCCTGGATATCGCCGATATTGTGGATACCGCCGGAGGCGATCACCGGAATCCGCGTGGCATTGGCCAGGGCCACGGTGTAAGGGATGTTGCAGCCCTGCATCATGCCGTCTTTGGCGATATCGGTATAAACGATGGCGGACACGCCGTCGGCTTCGAAGCGCTTGGCCAGGTCGATCGCCTGCACCGAGCTGACTTCGGCCCAGCCGTCGGTGGCGACGAAACCGTCTTTGGCATCCAGACCGACGATCACCTTACCGGGGAACGCCTTGCAGGCTTCGGCGACGAATTCCGGTTGCTTGACCGCCTTGGTGCCGATGATCACATAGCTGACTCCGGCCTTGACGTAGTGCTCGATGGTTTCCAGCGAGCGGATACCGCCGCCGATCTGAATCGGCAGGTTCGGGTAACGCTTGGCGATGGCGGTGACCACTTCGCCGTTGACTGGCTGGCCTTCGAAGGCGCCGTTGAGATCGACCAGATGCAGGCGGCGGCAGCCACCCTCGACCCATTTGGCGGCCATGCTCACCGGATCGTCGGAAAACACCGTGGAGTCATCCATACGGCCCTGGCGCAAGCGTACGCAGGCGCCGTCTTTAAGATCGATAGCGGGGATAATCAGCATCGGTTGAACCTGCTCAAGTCGTGTGAATTCGGTGGGTCAGCTCTTTTCCAGCGCCCAAAGGTCGCTTTCGATGCTCTCGAACCGTTCTTTCAGGTGAGTCTGCACATCGAAAATCGCTCGGTTGTAGTAGTGCGGCGCAATCTCGCGGGCAAACAGTTCGAGGATTTCCGCCACCTCGAACGAACCCAGATCCAGCTCGAAGCGCTCTTCCATAAAGCGCTTCAGGACGCTGGTCGCCTCACGCTCCTGCTCGGCGGTGAGCGTCAGGTTTGGCGCTTGCTTGCCGGGCTTGCGCATTACCAGCGCCCGTCCCAGGCAGCGAAGTTCTGCAACAGTTGCAGGCCA
Source organism: uncultured Pseudomonas sp. (assembly GCF_946886105.1). Next base: position 140,940 of record NZ_CAMPHV010000009.1, read on the forward strand.
TGGGTATGGCTCTTTTCCGGGTGGAACTGCACGGCGAAACGCGAGCCATCGGCCAGCGCCGCGGCGAAGTCCTTGCCGTAATGACCGCGCCCGACCACCTGCTGCGGCTTGCCGGCCTCGATGTAATAGCTATGTACGAAGTAGAAGCGCGCGTGGTCCGGGATGTCGTGCCAGAGCGGATGCTTGACCGTCTGGGCCACCTCGTTCCAACCCATGTGCGGCACCTTCAGCGGCTCGCCGTCTTCGACCATGCCCTTGCCGAAGAAACGCACCTGGCCGGGAAACAGGCCGATGCAGTCGACGCCGTCATTCTCTTCGCTGCGTTCGAGCAACGCCTGCATGCCCACGCAGATGCCGAGAAACGGCCGGTCGGCGCTGACCTCGCGGACCAGCTCATCGAAGCCCAGGCGCTTGATCTCGGCCATGCAATCGCGAATCGCGCCGACCCCGGGAAACACCACGCGATCAGCTTCACGAATCACCTGGGCGTCGCTGGTCACCAACACCTTGCCGGCGCCGACGTGTTCGAGGGCCTTGGCCACCGAGTGCAGGTTGCCCATGCCGTAGTCGATCACTGCAACCGTTTGCATCAGAGGCAACCCTTGGTCGACGGCATCTGCCCGGCCATGCGCGGGTCCAGCTCGATGGCCATGCGCAGCGCGCGGCCGAAGGCCTTGAACACCGTTTCGATCTGGTGATGGGTGTTGGTGCCGCGCAGGTTGTCGATATGCAGGGACACCAGAGCGTGGTTGACGAAGCCCTGGAAGAACTCCTGGAACAGATCGACATCGAAGCCGCCGACCACCGCGCGGGTGAAAGGCACGTGCATCTGCAGGCCGGGACGCCCGGAGAAGTCGATGACCACGCGCGACAGCGCTTCGTCCAGCGGCACATAAGAATGGCCGTAGCGGGTCATGCCTTTTTTGTCGCCGATGGCCTTGGTGAACGCCTGGCCGAGGGTGATGCCGACGTCCTCCACGGTGTGGTGGTCGTCGATATGCAGGTCGCCCTTGCACTCGATATCCAGGTCGATCAGGCCGTGGCGGGCGATCTGGTCGAGCATGTGCTCGAGAAAGGGCACGCCGATATCGAACTTGGCCTTGCCGGTGCCATCCAGATTGATCGAGACCTTGATTTGGGTCTCCAGGGTATTGCGCTCGACGAATGCCGTACGTTCGGCCATCACCAGCTCCAGAAATTACTCGCGAAAAAGGCTGGCATTATAGGCGGGCCAGGGCCTGGGCGGCTACCGCAACGACCCGCACACGGACTATTGGCTACATGGGGCGATTTGCCCCCTCACAGTGCTAAGTGCCGGCAGGAATCTGGACCAGGCTCACAGCCGCGCGGCCTGAACCACCTGCGGGCGCGCAGCCAACCACACCAGCCACAGCAGGCTCAATGCGCAGAACCCCGCCAGCGTCAGCCCCAACCACCATTGTTGCGGCACCAGCCACAGCCCCCAGCCCAGGGCCAACCCGGCCATCAGCGCCAGACGGGCGACTTCCAGACGCCACAACCCGCGCTTGCCTTCGAACAGCAAACCCAGGCTGACGCAGCCGAGGAGAATCAGCGCCGCCAATAACCAGGGCTGCCACAGCGCCGCGCGGCTGACGCTGGCGAGAAAGGCCAACGCCAGGGCATTGATCGCCAGAAACTGCACCAGGGCATAGCCCTTGAGCGCAGCGGGATAGGCTCGTTCGAACTTTTCCGCGGCCATCTTCGGCCAGGGCCGGCCTTGCACATCCGCCGGGCGCCAGCCGGTGGGCATCCACCACAGGCGCAGCTTGTCCCACCAGGAGGCGGTCGCCCGCGCATCGGCCCAGAGCAGGCGCCACCAGTTGAATTGCAGGCGGATCGGGTCGAAGGTATTAACCGGCGTGGTCACCCCGTAACGCACCGGCTCGCGCTCTTCGGCGTAGGTACCGAACAGCTTGTCCCAGAGAATAAAGACACCGCCGTGGTTCTTGTCGATATAGCAGTCGTTCTGCCCGTGATGCACCCGGTGCAGCGATGGGGTGATCAGCAGTCGCTCCAACCAGCCAAGGCGGCCGACGTGCTGGGTATGGATCCAGAACTGATAAACCAATTGGATCCCGAGCAATACCAGGAACACTGGTAGAGGCACGCCGAGCAGCGCCAGCGGCAGATAGAACGGCCAGTCGAAAGCGGTCTGGAACGCGCCCTTGCGCAAGGCGGTGGATAGATTGAAGTCCTCACTGGAGTGATGGGGCTGATGCGCGCCCCACAGCAGGTTGTAGCGATGCAGGCTGCGATGGGCCCAGTAGAAGCAGAAATCCACCGCGATAAACCCGCCCAGCCACAACCCGACCGAAGCGGTCGGCCAATCGAACAGCCGCGCGTGCTCGTAAAGCCAGGCGTAAGGCAGGATCAGCAACAGACGCAACGGCCCTTCCAGCAGCACCCGCAATACCGCGGTATTGATGCTGGTGGCGGCATCGGCCAGACGATAGGTATGCCGGCCGGAATGGCGCTCGTAGGCCAATTCCAGCAGCATCAGCAGGATATACAGAGGAAACGCCAGCACCGCGACGCTCATAACCACCCCGACAGGCTTGCTTGTTATGCTTATCAGCGTAGCGCCGGCTCCCTCCTGGAACCCTAACCGAAACCGCCAATTGACCATACCGAAAACACCATGGACGCAATCGACACCCTGATCATCGGCGCCGGCGCCCTCGGTCTGGCCTGCGCCGCGCGCCTGGCGCGCCCTGGGCGCAGCATCCTGATAGCCGAAGCGGAAGACCTGATCGGCAGCCACACCTCGAGCCGCAATTCCGAGGTGATCCATGCCGGCATCTACTACGCGCCCGGCTCGCTGAAAGCCGAGTTGTGCCTGGAAGGTCGCGAGCGTCTGTATGCCTGGTGCCACGAGCATCGGGTGGCGCACCGGCGGATCGGCAAACTGCTGGTGGCGGTGAATGATGCCGAACGCGGCAAGCTCGACGCCCTGCTGAGCAACGCCGAGGCTTGCGGCGTGCATGATTTACAACCGATCGAGCAGGCGCGACTCGCCGAACTCGAACCCGCGGTGCGCGGCGTCGCCGCCCTGCTCTCGCCCAGCACCGGGATCATCGACAGCCACGCGTACCTGCAATCGCTGCTGGCCGCCGCTGAAAACCAGGGCGCGCAGCTTGTGCTACGCACCCGGGTCGAACGCCTGAAGCCGGACGCCGACGGCTGGATCGCCAGCGGCACCAGCAGCGGCGACCCCTTCCAGCTCAGAGCTCAGCGGGTGATCAACGCCGGCGGCCTGTTCGCCCAGCAACTGGCGCAATGCACCCTTGGCCTGGCCGGCGCGCATATCCCGCAACTGCACCTGTGCCGCGGCCACTACTTCAGTTACAGCGGCCGCGCACCTTTCCAGCACCTGATTTATCCGATGCCCGAAGCCAATACCGCGGGCCTCGGCATCCACGCCACCCTGGATCTCGGCGGACAGCTGCGCTTCGGCCCGGACACCGAGTACCTTGAGCACGTCGATTACCGGCTCGACGAGGGCTTGTGCGAGCCCTTCGCCCAGGCCATCCGTCGCTACTTCCCGACGCTCGACAGTGCGCGCCTGCTGCCGGGCTACAGCGGCATCCGACCGAAACTCTCGGGGCCCGGGGAACCGGCTGCCGACTTCCATATCCAAACGGCCGAGGATCACGGCTTGCCCGGCCTGATCAATCTATTCGGTATCGAATCGCCCGGGTTGACCGCCAGCCTGGCGATCGCCGAGCGTGTGGCCCATTTACATGATCTGTAAAGACGGTCGGCGCTATACTCGGCGACTTATTTAAGTTATCCAAAACAAGGACTCGCACATGAAAGCGCTCGGCAAAATCCTGGGTCTGGTGTTCCTCGGGCTGTTGCTGATCATAGTGGCGCTGGGCTTCGCCCTGACCCACCTGTTCGATCCCAACGACTATAAAGACGAAATCCGCCAGCTCGCACGCGACAAGGCCAATCTGGAATTGACCCTCAAGGGCGACATCGGCTGGAGCCTGTTCCCCTGGCTCGGCCTGGAGCTGACCGATGCCACCCTGGCCAGCGCCAGCACACCCGAGCAGCCGTTCGCCGACCTGCGCCTGCTCGGCCTGTCGGTACGGGTGCTGCCGCTGCTGCGCAAGGAAGTGCAGATGAGCGACATCCGCATCGACGGCCTCAACCTCAACCTGCAGCGCGACGAAAAAGGCCGCAGCAACTGGGAAGACGTCGGCCGCCCGGCGCAAGCCGCCGGCGAGCAGAGCCCCGCCAGCAGCGAAGCCCCCGTGACGAGCCCCGATGGCGCACCCGCCAGTCCCGTTAACAAACCACAGCCGATGAAGCTGGATATCGACAGCCTGATCGTCAACAGCGCGCGCATCGACTACCACGACGCGCAGAAAGGCCAGCAATTCAGTGCCGAAAGCATCCAACTGACCACCGGCGCAATCCGCGAAGGCAGCAATATCCCGGTCAAACTCAGCGCCTTTTTCGGCACCAACCAGCCGGTGCTGCGCGCGCGCAGCGAGCTGCAGGGCGAGCTGCGTTTCGACCGTGTGCTCAAACGCTACCAATTGGAAGATGCCAAGCTGTCCGGGGAAATCTCCGGCGAACCCTTCGACGGCCAGACCCTCACCTACTCGGCGCAAGGCCAGCTGCTGGTCGACCTGGCCGCCCAGGTCGCCGAATGGAACAGCCTGAAGCTGTCCGGTAACCAGTTGCGCGCCATCGGCGAACTGAAAGTGCGCGACCTGGACACGGAACCCAAACTCAGCGGCGGCCTGTCCATCGCCCCGCTCAACCTGCGCCAATTCCTCGCCACCATCGGCCAGAAGCTGCCGCCGATGAGCGACGAAACCACCCTCGGCCAATTCGAACTGGTCTCCCGCCTCAGCGGCAGCGCGAACAGCCTGAGCTTCGACGACCTCAAGCTGAAGCTCGACGACAGCAGCTTTAGCGGACAGGTCGCGATCGCCGACTTCGCCAAGCAAGCCCTGCGCGTGCAACTGCAAGGCGACCAGCTCGACCTCGACCGCTACCTGCCCAAGGCCGACAAGGACGCCAGCGGCGCGCGTGCCGCCGAGGTCAAGGAAAGTGTCGCCAACGCCGGGCAAAGCGGCACCACGCCGCTACCGGACGCGCCAACCCAACAAGCGTGGAGCGCCGAGCCGGTGCTACCGATAGACCTCCTGCGCAGCCTCGATCTACAGTTGAGCCTGAGCCTGGCGAAGTTGACCGCCAATAAGCAGGCAATCGATAACTTCACCCTCCGCGCGAAAAGCCGTGCCGGTCTGCTGACCCTGGAAGAGGTACGCGGCAACCTCGGCAGCGGCAACTTCGACGCCACCGCGAGCATCGACGTGCGCCCGGCGATCCCGCTGCTCAAAGTGCAGAAGAACCTCAACCGGGTCGCCGTGGAACCCTTCCTGAAAAAGCCCGACCAGCCCTCGCCACTTAAAGGCAAGCTGGACCTCAAGGCTAACCTGAGCACCAGCGGCAACAGCCAGAAAGCCTGGGTCGAGGGCCTGAACGGGGTTATCGGCTTCGCCCTGAAAGACGGCGTACTGGTCGACGCCAACCTCGAACAGCAACTGTGCCGCGGCATCGCCACGCTCAACCGCAAGGCCCTGACCAGCGACCCGCGCGGCAAGGACACACCCTTCGAGACCCTGCAAGGCAACCTCAAGGTGACCAATGGCGTGGCGCATAACCCCGACCTGCGGGCGAGCGTTCCCGGCCTCGCGGTCAGCGGCAACGGCGATGTCGACCTGCGCGTGCTGAGCCTCGACTACCGCGTCGGTATCACCCTGCTCGGCGACCAGAGCGAAATGCCCGACCCGGCCTGCCAGGTCAACGAACGCTATGTCGGCATCGAGTGGCCGTTGCGCTGTCGCGGCCCGCTGGAAATGGGCGGCAAAGCCTGCCGCCTGGACCAGGACGGCATGGGCAAGGTCGCCGCCAAACTGGCCGGCACCAAGCTCACCGAAAAGCTCGAAGAAAAATTCGGTGACAAGGTCAGCCCGGAACTCAAGGACGCGCTCAAGGGCCTGTTCAACCGATGAGCCCCGAGCAATTTTCTGCCGCAGTGCTCGACTGGTACGACCGCCACGGGCGCAAGGACCTGCCCTGGCAACAGGGCATCACGCCGTACCGCGTCTGGGTGTCGGAGATCATGCTGCAACAGACCCAGGTCAGCACCGTGCTCGGCTATTTCGACCGGTTCATGGCCGCGCTGCCGAGCGTACAGGCCCTCGCCGAGGCGCCGGAGGATGAGGTACTGCACCTGTGGACGGGCCTCGGTTACTACACCCGCGCGCGCAACCTGCAGAAGACCGCGCAGATCGTCATGGCCGAGCACGGCGGCGAATTCCCCCGCGATGTCGAGGCGCTCACCGCGCTGCCCGGCATCGGTCGCTCCACCGCCGGCGCCATCGCCAGCCTGAGCATGGGCCTGCGCGCACCGATCCTCGACGGCAACGTCAAACGCGTGCTGGCGCGCTATGTGGCTCAGGAAGGCTATCCGGGCGAGCCGAAGGTCGCCAAACAACTTTGGGCCGTCGCCGAGCGCTTCACCCCGCAAGCACGGGTGAACAACTACACCCAGGCGATGATGGACCTCGGCGCCACGCTCTGCACCCGCAGCAAACCCAGCTGCCTGCTCTGCCCACTCAGGCAGGGCTGCCAGGCGCACCTGCTCGGCCTGGAGATCCGCTACCCGATCGCCAAGCCACGCAAAGCGCTGCCGCAAAAACGCACGCTGATGCCGATCTTCGCCAGCAGCACGGGCGAAGTGCTGCTCTATCGGCGCCCCTCCAGCGGCCTCTGGGGCGGGCTCTGGAGCCTGCCGGAGCTGGACGACCTGCAAGGCCTGGAGCCGCTCGCCAACCGCCACACCCTGGAACTGGGCAGCCGCCATGAACTGGACGGGCTCACCCATACCTTCAGCCACTTCCAGCTGGCCATCGAACCCTGGCTGATCCGGGTCGAAGCCGCGCCCGGCAACGTGGCCGAGGCCGACTGGCTCTGGTATAACCTCGCCACTCCGCCGCGCCTGGGCCTCGCCGCCCCGGTGAAGAAACTGCTGAAGCGCGCGGCCGACGCCCTGAATGCTCGACCGACCGCAGGAGAAGCCCCATGACCCGCACCGTACTCTGCCGCAAGCACAAACAGGAACTACCCGGCCTCGACCGCCCGCCCTACCCCGGCGCCAAGGGCGAAGACATCTACAACAACGTCTCCAAGCAGGCCTGGGACGAATGGCAGAAGCATCAAACCCTGCTGATCAATGAACGCCGCCTGAACATGATGAACGCCGAGGACCGCAAATTCCTCCAGGCCGAAATGGACAAATTCCTCTCCGGCGAGGAATACGCCCAGGCCGAAGGCTACGTACCGCCAAGCGAGTGAACCAATGAGTGTACCTATGTGGGAGGGGCTGGGCGGCACTCCGCTTCAGCCGCGACAAGACGCCGCTAGAAGCTCGCCGCTAAAGCGCCTCCCACAGCTCGTAGCCCGGATAAGCCTGGGCGCAATCCGGGAGCGATACCCGATCCAACAACGCTCCCGGATTGCATCCGGGCTACGAGCCAGCACCGCCCAATTCCCCTGCCCGAACCTAAACACCCGTAATTTCTAAATATTTTTCCAACTCACGCTTGACACCCACCCTTCAAATCCGTCTAATAGCGCCCCGTTGCCCAGGTAGCTCAGTCGGTAGAGCAGGGGATTGAAAATCCCCGTGTCGGCGGTTCGATTCCGTCCCTGGGCACCACTAATACCGAAAAGCCCGCCCTTACCGGCGGGCTTTTTTTTGGGCTATGTCCCAATAGCGTGTTGCATGGTGCGTCCAATCGCCTCCTGGATGCAGT
>NZ_CAMPHV010000010.1 GCF_946886105.1 uncultured Pseudomonas sp.
TCGTATGCCGCTCTTTCGTGGGTTTGCGCTCAGCACGTAGCCCGGGTTGAGCGCAGCGATACCCGGGAGAGGCTCGCCCGGTTGTCTCAATCGTGATCGTCCCAGACGTCAGCGCGGGAACGCCTCCCGCGACACTCCGCGCTCCCGTCGAACTCAATGCCAGCACTGGGTATCGCGCTGCTCAACCCAGGCTGCGGTTCATCGTATGCCGCTCTTTCGTGGGTTTGCGCTCAGAACGTAGCCCGGGTTGAGCGCAGCGATACCCGGGAGATGGGCGCCTGGCGCTAGGGCCTTGGCCGCAAGCCCTAGATGCTGCCGTAGCGCTTCTGCGCTTCGATGGCCAGGCCGCTGCCGATGCTGCCGAAGGTGTTGCCTTCTACATGCCGTGCATTGGGCAGCATCGCCGCGACGCTCTGGCGCAGCGCCGGGATGCCGCTGGAGCCGCCGGTGAAGAACACCGTATCGACCTGCTCGACGCCCACCCCGGCATCGCCGAGCAACTGCGTGACGCTGGCGCGCACGCGTTCGAGCAGCGGCTCGATGGCGCCCTCGAACAGCTCGCGGGTCAGTTCGGCGACCAGGCCGGGTTCGACCCGGCCCAGATCGATCGGCCGCGCGTCCTGCGCGGTCAGGGCGATCTTGCTGTCTTCCACCTGCATCGCCAGCCAGTGGCCATCGCGCCGCTCGATCAGTTTGAACAGACGGTCGATACCGGTGGGGTCGAGGATGTCGTAGCGCATGCTTTGCAGCGCCCGTTGCGACTGCGCCGAATAGACCGCGTTGATGGTGTGCCAGGTCGCCAGATTGAGATGGGTGCTGGTGGGCATCGGCGCGTCGCTCTTCATCCGGCTGCCGTAGCCGAACAGTGGCATCACGCCCTGCAGACTGAGCTGCTTGTCGAAGTCGGTACCGCCGATATGCACGCCGCCGGTGGCGAGGATGTCGGCATGCCGGTCGGGCAGCGCGCGGCGTTCGGGGGCCAGACGCACCAGGGAAAAGTCCGAGGTGCCGCCGCCGATATCGACGATCAGCACCAGCTCTTCGCGCGCGATGCCCGACTCGTAGTCGAAGGCCGCGGCAATCGGTTCGTACTGGAACGACACCTCCTTGAAGCCGAGCTTATGCGCCACGGCAACCAGGGTGTTCTGCGCCTCTTGGTCGGCGATCGGGTCGTCGTCGACGAAGAACACCGGGCGGCCCAGCACCACTTCCTCGAACGGTCGTTGTGCTACAGCCTCGGCGCGGTTTTTCAGTTCGCCGATAAAGAAACCGAGCAGGTCCTTGAACGGCAGGGCGCTGCCGAGCACCGTGGTTTCGCTCTTCAGCAGCTTGGAGCCGAGCAGGCTTTTCAGCGAGCGCATCAGCCGCCCTTCGTAACCTTCCAGGTACTCCTGCAGGGCCAGGCGGCCATAGACCGGGCGGCGCTCCTCGAGGTTGAAGAACACCACCGAGGGCAGGGTGATCTTGCCGTCTTCCAGTTCGATCAGGGTGTCCGTGTCGGGGCGCAGCCAGCCGACGGTGGAGTTGGAGGTGCCGAAGTCGATGCCGCAGGCGCGGGCGGGGGAGGATAAGGTCATGCGACGCGCTGTTCCTGAGAAAACTACCGGGAGAAAGTTCTAGCGACGGCCCGGAGGGTGGCCGCCATGCCCCGAGCACAAAAAACGGCCGCGCATTCTATGCGAGTCGTGCATCTGTTGCTGCGCTTATTGCGCTATGGCGCGACGAACGCGCCCCAACCCAGGGTCAGAACGGCGAGCACGGAATAACGCGCGGTCTTGGCCAGGCCGACGATCAGCAGAAACACCCACAAGCGCTCGCGCATCACCCCGGCGACCAGGGTCAGCGGGTCACCGACGATCGGCAGCCAGCTGAGCAGCAGCGTCCAGCGGCCGTAGCGCGCATACCAGTGTTGTGCCTGCTGCAAGCGCGGTTCGCTGACCGGGAACCAGCGCTTATGGCGAAAGCGTTCGATGGAGCGGCCGAGCAGCCAGTTGACCAGCGAGCCGAGGATATTGCCGAGGCTGGCCAACGTCAGCAGCGTCCAGGGCGAATGGGCGCCGCTGAGCAGCAGCGCCACCAGCACCGATTCCGATTGCAGCGGCAGCAGGGTCGCCGCGCCGAACGCCGAGAGAAACAGCCCGAGGTAGGCGCCAGCGCTCAGCACGCTAACAGGCCGTTGAAAAACGTAGGCGAGGCAGGCAAGACAATACCGATGGCGGCCCCACAAAAACAGGCGAGGAACGGTCGGAGTCGCGGGCGACTTTACGGCTGTAAATGAGCATTCCGAGCCTGTTTTTAACGCAGTATTGCCAACGCAGGTAGTTTTTCAACGGCCTGCTAAGTGGTGGCCGGGGAGGTTATTCCGCTTGGGCATGGGCCATCACGTCTTCCAGCTTCAAGCCGGTCAGGCCGTGAATGGTGCGCCACAGGTAGTAGAAAATCGCCATCAGCATGATCATCGAGGGGATCGCGATCATCGGGTAGCTGAGCAGGTTCATCTGCCCGAGTTCGGCGTTGAAGGCTTCGCTGCCCGCCGGGCTGACCACGATCCACTTGGCCAGGATGTAATTCATCACCGAGGAAAAGAAGAAGGTTCCGCTCAACCAGTAAGTGGCCTTGAGCAGGCGCGCCTCGAACTGCGCGGTGTTGCCGCCTTGTTCCAAACGTTCATGGATCTTGTCGACATTGAGCACGTTCTTGTTGAACAGCATGGTGCGGATCAACGGGTAGCGGGTGCGCGTCGACACCAGCACGGCGACGCCGATCAGCCCTGGAATCAACGCTTCCTTGATCGCCAGCCACTGGGTATCCAGCTTCAGCAGGCCGATGCCGCCGGTGAGCAGCACGCTGAGCAGGCCGAGCAGGGCGATGAAGTTGAATTTACGGTAGCGGATCAACTCGAACGCGCCCCAGCTCAGGGGGAAGGCCAATGCCAGGATCAACGCGCCATCGGCGCCGAGCTTGGCCTCGCCGCTGAGTTTCATCAGGATCAACGATGGAATCAGGATGCTGATCAGCAAATCGATCAACGGACGCGGCTTATGGGTGGCGGGTGAAGTCTGGGTAGTGTCGGTCATATCGTTCAAGGCACAGAAAGGAAACCCGATCATCGCCTGCCTGGCTTCCGGCTACCAGTCCGGCCGTCGCCTGGAGTGTGAAAAAATATGAGTAACGCGTGCGCTAAGCATGGCGGCACGCTGTCGGTGTGGCGGTGCTAAAGTGATATTACCGGGCTTGCGATGGCCAGGGACAGGTTGATGGCGCTTTCGGCGGCGGGTACCGAGACAACGTTGGGGTTTCCCATGAACAGTCGTAATAGCCCATGGCGGACGCTGTCGGGGATCGTCTTGCTCGCCAGTCTTTGTCCGCTGGCATGGGGCGAGGGCTGCATCGGCGTGGTGCCTTCGGGTGGCACGGCGTTTTGGCGGCAAGTGGAAATAGGCGCGCGCCAGGCCGCGGTCGACCTGGGTGTCCCGATTTATTATCGCGGGCCGACCCGCGAGGGCGATGTAACCGCGCAATTGCAGGTCATCGAGCTGATTCTCGCGCGTGGTTGCAAGGCGCTGGTGATTGCGCCCAGCGGCGTGGAAGTCGGACGGCGGGTCGACGAGTTGGCCGCACTCGGAATACCGACCGTCTATATCGATCGTGACTTGGCCGGCAGCGCGGCCCTTGGCTTAGTGTCCACCGATAATTTTGCGGCGGGCCTGCAGGCCGGCGAGCACATGGTCGAGCTGCTTGGTGGAGGCGGGCGGGTGGCCGTGTTGCGTTTGCGACGTGGCCTGCATTCGACCAGCGAGCGCGAACGCGGTTTTATTCAGGGCGCGCAAGCCGGTGGCTTGCAGGTGACCATCGACGCTTATGTGGGCGACGACAGTCAGTTGGCGATGCTGACGCTGAGCAATCGGCTCGATCAGTTCGATGGGCTGTTCACGCCCAATAGCACCAGCTCGCGGGCGGCGCTGGCTGCCATGCGCCGGCTGCAGAAGGCTGGGCAGCGCGTGCATGTGGGCTTCGACGGCGACGAAGTGTTACTCGAAGCCCTGCGTTTAGGCGATATCAACGCGCTGTTTCTCCAACAGCCTCGGCTGATCGGCTATCAATCGGTGGTCCAGGCTCGCCAGGCCGCCACCGACGGGCTGGCCGATACGCCCGTGTATACGGCGTTGAAGGCGCGGCTGGTGACTCGCGCGAATATGAGCGAGCTCTATGAGGAATTACAGGATCTACCTCCCGCCCCCTGAGTGCGAGAGCCCTGGCATGACCGCCTTCCACCGGGCGATCGCACAACGAAACGGGCTACGGCTTTGAATGGGACTCGAGTGATGGGTGTGGTACGAACGATTCTTGCTGTTGTCGCCTGCAGCTGGGCGGCCCTTAGCGCTGCGCAGCTGCGCCTGTATACCGAGGAGTACCGGCCGCTGAGTTACAGCGAAAAGGGTGTGCTCAGTGGGATGACGGTGGAGGTGGTCGAGCTGCTGATCCAGCGCACCGGGCAGCCCGCCCATATCGAACTGGTGCCCTGGACGCGCGGTTATCGGCAGGCCCAGCGCGAGGCCAATGTCGGCCTGTTCCCAACGGTGCGCACGCCGCAGCGCGAGCGCAACTTCCAGTGGATCGGGCCGATTGCCGCCGGCCAGACCAACTTCTACAGCCGCGTCGGCGCTGGGTTGCGCATCCGTAATCTGGCGGATGTCGAGCGCCTGGACGGCGTTCTGGCGGTGCCCAAGCTGTGGTATTCCTACGAGGTCTTGCGCGAGCAGGGCCTGAAGAATCTCTACGGGGTGCCGACCCCGCAGCACATGATCAAAATGTTCAAGCACGGCCGGGTGCAGCTGATCCTCGCCAACAGCCTGGCGCTCGACGAAATGCTCGCCGGCCAAGGCATGACCCGTGATCAGGTCGAGCAGCAATACACCCTGATGACCAACAACACCTATATCGCGTTTTCCCTGAATACCGATGCGGCGTTGGTGGAGCGGTGGCGGCAGGCGCTGAACGAGATGAAGCGCGACGGCAGCCTGGAACGCATTCATAGGCGCTGGTTCGCCCATGCCAGCGACGAGGAGCTGGCGCAAGCCCTGCGCATGGAGTAAAGGGTCGAGGATGCTTGCCGTGCCGGCACATGCAAGGAGTACACGCGTGGGGCGAATGATGCGCAGATGCTGTTCTATCCTGGGGGCTCTGCTGGCCTCGCTGGTTGCCGCAACGGCTGCGGCCGAGCTGCAATTGCTCACCGAGGAGGCGCCGCCGACCAGCTTTATGCAGGACGGCGAGTTACGCGGCATGGCCGTGGAGGTGGTGCAGGCCTTGATCCTGCGCACCGGCGATCAGGCGCAGATCAAGCTGCTGCCGTGGACGCGCGCTTATCACCTGGCTCAGCAGCAAGCCGATACCGGGCTCTTTGCCACCGTGCGCACGCCGGAGCGCGAAGGCAAATTCCAGTGGGTCGGCCCTATTCTGCTGGGCACCACCAGTTTCTACTCGCTGAAGTCGCGCAATTTGCATTTCGATAGCCTGGAGGCAGTCGCCGCCAGCGGGCCGCTGGCGCTGCCGAAGCAGTGGTACACCTATGAAACTCTGAGCGCACGGGGCCTCAAGAATCTCTACGGGGTGACCAGCGCCAAGAGCATGGTGACCATGCTCAGACACGGTCGGGTGCAGCTGATTGCCACCGAGGACCTGACCCTCAAGGACGAACTGGCCAGTGGTGGCCTGCGCCCGGATCAGGTACAGGCCCACCTGCCGTTTATGCGCTCGGCCTATTACATCGCCTTTTCCCCGAACACCGACGCGCGGGTGGTCGAGCGCTGGCAGCGGGAACTGAGCGCAATGCGCAAGGACGGCGAGTTCGAGGCGATCTTCCGTCGCTGGCTGCCGGATGCCGAGTTACCGCTCGAAGACGAATAGCAATTAAGCTGCGTTGAATCCCGCCTGCCCTTGAGTCCACCGATGTCGAAAGCAGCCTTCGTTCACCTCGATCAGTCCGTGCGCGCCCAGTTCTTCACTCACCTGGGCGCCATGGAGCAGGCCGGTGTGCCGGTCGAGCGCTCGCTGGCCAGCCTGAGCTTGCCGGCACGAGCGGATACGGCGCTGGCCAGCCTGCGCAAACAACTGGCTGCCGGCAGCGATATCGCCAGCGCCGGTTTGCGCGCTGGCCTGCTCAGCCCGTTGGACAGCAGCCTGATCGGCGCTGCCCAGGCCAGCGGCAGTCTGGCGAGCGTTTACCGGCGTTTGGCCGAGCGCTATGCGCATAAGGCGCAGCAAGCCGCCGCGCTGAAGTCGCGCTTGCTGATGCCCATGGCGGTGCTGATGCTGGCGCTGTTTATCCAGCCATTGCCGGCCTTGGTCGGCGGGCAGCTGAGCTTTTTCGGTTACCTCTGGGTGTGCCTGTGGCCGCTGATGCTGTTGGCCGCGCTCTACGGCGGCGGGCGGCAACTGCTGCGGCAACGCCAGCAGTCCGCGGCAGATGGCGCAGTGCTGGATAGGCTGCTGCCGCGTTTGCCGTTATTCGGCGCGGCTTATGTGCGCGGCAATGTGCGCGATTTCGTCGAAAGCCTCGGGCTGATGCTCGAAGCCGGGATGTCGATGCTCGAGGCCCTGCCCAAGGCTTGCGCGACTATCAGCAATGCGCAGTTGCGCCAGCAGTTCGCTCGCCTGCCGGCCGGCATCCAGGGCGGACAGTCATTGACCGCCGCCATGACCCCGCTGGATTTTCCGGACAAGGCGCTGCTGCTCGGCAGCATTCGCACCGGCGAAGCCAGCGGCACGCTACCCGCCAGCCTGTTGCGTTACGCCGATATGCAAAGCCAGCGGCTCGACAGCCTGCGCGAGCAATGGGCGGTATGGCTACCGCGTCTGTTCTACGCCGGGGTGATGCTGTGGATGGCTTACGGTCTGCTCAGCGGAGGCGGCTTCGGCCCGCAACTGCCGCCGGAGCTACGCTAGAACCCGGCATTCCGGGGCTTGTCAAAATCGCCTCGGGCGCTCATATCTGTAAAAGCACTTTCATTCAGCGGGAGATAACCATGGCCAGCGGTTGGGCGAACGACGACGCGGTGCAGGAGCAGATCGACAGCAGCATCGAAGATGCCGTGCAGCGCGCGCGCAGCCAGTTACCGCGCGGCCCCAGTCTGAGCCACTGCGAGGAATGCGCCGCGCCCATCCCCGAAGCCCGCCGCCAGGCCATCCCGGGTGTGCGCCTATGCGTGGCCTGCCAAGCGGAACAGGATAAGGAACGGGCCAGGTTCAGCGGTTACAACAGGCGCGGGAGTAAGGATAGTCAGCTGCGCTAATCCGTAGGGCGGGTGCAACCCGCCAACAGCTAAAACAGAAAATACCGCTGCGCCATCGGCAGTACGTCCGCCGGTTCGCACCAGAGCAGCTGGCCGTCCGCCTTGACCTGATAATTCTGAGCATCGACCTCGATGCTCGGCAGGTAGCCGTTGTGGATCAGGTCGGTTTTCTGCACCTCGCGGCAGCCTTTGACCACGCCGATCTGCTTCTTCAACCCAAGCTGTTCGGGCACGCCCGCGTCCAGCGCCGCCTGGCTGATAAAGGTCAGGCTGCTGGCGTGCAGGCTGCCGCCGAAGCTGCCGAACATCGGCCGGTAGTGCACTGGTTGTGGCGTGGGGATCGAGGCGTTGGCGTCGCCCATCAGGCTGGCGGCGATCACGCCGCCCTTGAGGATCAGGGTCGGTTTGACGCCGAAAAACGCCGGGCGCCAGAGCACCAGGTCGGCCCATTTACCGACTTCGATCGAGCCCACTTCGTGGCTGATGCCGTGGGTGATCGCCGGGTTGATGGTGTACTTGGCGATATAGCGCTTGGCGCGGAAGTTGTCGTTGCCCGGCGCGTCTTCGGCCAGAGCGCCGCGCTGCTTTTTCATCTTGTCGGCGGTCTGCCAGGTGCGGGTGATCACCTCGCCGACGCGGCCCATGGCCTGGCTGTCGGAGCTGATCATCGAGAAGGCGCCGAGGTCGTGGAGAATATCTTCCGCCGCAATGGTCTCGCGGCGGATGCGGCTTTCGGCAAAGGCCACGTCCTCGGCAATGCTCGGGTCGAGGTGATGGCAGACCATCAGCATGTCCAGATGCTCGTCGATGGTATTGCGGGTGAACGGCCGGGTCGGGTTGGTCGAGGACGGCAGCACATTCGGGAAGCCGCAGGCCTTGATGATGTCCGGCGCATGGCCGCCGCCGGCGCCCTCGGTGTGATAGGTGTGGATGGTGCGGCCCTTGAAGGCGGCCAAGGTGGTCTCGACGAAACCGGACTCGTTGAGCGTGTCGGTGTGGATCGCCACCTGCACATCGTACTGATCGGCCACGCTCAGGCAGTTATCGATCGCCGCCGGGGTGGTGCCCCAGTCCTCGTGCAGCTTGAGGCCGATGGCGCCGGCCTTGACCTGCTCGATCAAGGGCTCGGGCAGCGAGGCGTTGCCCTTGCCGGTAAAGCCCAGGTTCATCGGGAAGGCGTCGGCGGCTTGCAGCATGCGCATCATGTGCCACGGGCCCGGCGTGCAGGTGGTGGCATTGGTGCCGGTGGCAGGTCCCGTGCCGCCGCCGATCATGGTGGTCACCCCACTCATCAGCGCCTCTTCGATCTGCTGCGGGCAGATGAAATGGATATGGCTGTCGATACCGCCAGCGGTGAGGATCATGCCCTCGCCGGCGATCACCTCGGTGCCGGCACCGATGGCGATGGTCACGTCCGGCTGGATGTCCGGGTTGCCGGCCTTGCCGATGGCGGCGATGCGGCCGTTCTTCAGCCCGACGTCGGCCTTGACCACGCCCCAGTGGTCGAGAATCAGCGCGTTGGTGATCAGGGTGTCGACCACGGCGGCCGCACAGAGCTGGCTCTGGCCCATGCCGTCGCGGATCACCTTGCCACCACCAAATTTCACTTCTTCGCCGTAGGTGGTGAAGTCTTTCTCCACTTCGATCCATAGCTCGGTATCGGCCAGGCGCAGTTTGTCGCCGACGGTGGGGCCGAACATATCGGCGTAGGCTTG
This sequence comes from uncultured Pseudomonas sp., assembly GCF_946886105.1. The sequence continues at coordinate 9,011 of NZ_CAMPHV010000010.1, forward strand.
GCGGGAAATTTTCATCAAGTGTCTTCCTGTAGGGTGCGCCATGCGCACCATTGCTATCCGCGTTGTCCCTGGTGCGCGCAGTCTAGGCGGCCCCGCGACACCCTACGATCACAGGTCGCCCATCACCCGCCCGGCAAAACCGAACACCCGGCGCTGCCCGGCCAGTTCGACCAGCTCGACTTCGCGCGACTGCCCCGGCTCGAAGCGCACCGCGGTGCCGGCCGGGATATTCAGGCGCATACCTCGCGTGCTCGCCCGATCAAACGTCAGCGCGTCGTTGGTCTCGAAGAAGTGGTAATGCGAGCCGACCTGGATCGGCCGGTCGCCGCTATTGGCCACCGTCAGGGTCAAGGTGCGGCGACCGACGTTGAGTTCGATCTCGCCGTCCTGGATCTGGTATTCGCCGGGAATCATCGTGGGCTCCTCTGTTCGGGCAGGATCAATTGCATAAAGGTCAGGTCCAACCAGCGCTCGAATTTGCGCCCCACCTGCGGCATTTGCCCGGTGACGACGAAGCCAAGACGCTGATGCAGGCGAATCGAGCTGGAGTTCTCCGCTTCGATCGCCGCGATCATCACATGCAGATCGGCGGTGCGAGCGCGCTCGATCAGCGCCTGCATCAGCCGTAGGCCGAGACCCTGGCCGCGTTGATCGCGGCGCACGTAGACCGAGTGTTCGACGGTATGGCGAAAGCCTTCGAAGCTGCGCCAGGTGCCGTAGCTGGCGTAGCCGAGCACCTCGCCCGCGTCGAGCGCGACCAGCACCGGAAAGCCCTGAGCCTGGCGTTCGAGCAGCCAGGCGCGGCGGTTGGCCAGGTCCACCAGGGTTTCGTTCCAGATCGCCGTGGTGTTCTGCACCGCATCGTTATAGATGGCCAGAATGCCGGGCAGATTCGCCTCGTCCGCGTCGAGGATCGAATAATTCATGGCTCAGGCGATCGGCTGATGCACGGTCACCAGCTTGGTGCCGTCGGGGAAGGTCGCCTCGACCTGGATCTCCGGAATCATTTCCGGGATGCCTTCCATCACCTGGTCGCGGGTCAGCAGCGTAGTGCCGTAGTGCATCAGCTCGGCCACGCTTTGGCCGTCGCGGGCGCCTTCGAGCAGGGCGGCGGAGATATAGGCCATGGCCTCCGGGTAGTTGAGCTTCACGCCGCGGGCCAGGCGCCGTTCGGCGACCAGGCCGGCGGTGAAGATCAGCAGTTTGTCCTTTTCGCGGGGCGTCAGGTCCATGTTCAGGTGCTCCAGATTCTTGGGGGAACGGCCTCGCGGCCGAGCAGGGCGGGGCGCAGCAGGCGCCAGAGTTCGATCAGCCAGGCGCGTGCGTGCAGCGCCTCATTGGCCAGGCAGCGGGCTACCAGCAGGCCGGGCAGTTGAGTCAGGTCGCCGCGCACCGCGCTGGCTACTGTACGACAGCGTTCGAGCAGTTCGGCATCAATCTCGCCGCTGATCAGCAGCGTGGCGAACACCGGTTGGCCGCCCAGGCCGATCGGCGAGTCGAGCAGGCCGTCGCCGCCGACCACGCGCTGGCGTTCGAGCCAGAGCAGCTGGCCGTCGCGGCGGATATCCAGGTGCGCCTGGAAGTGGCCGGCATCGAAGCGTTCGCCGCTGGCCGGGCGCCCGAGGGCGATCATGTCCCAATACAGCAGCTTGGCGTCGCCGAGTAGTTCGATTTCGGTCCGTAGCTCGGCCTGGGCGCCCGCGTAGACGATGGTTTCCTGGGGCAGCCATTCGAGGGTGGCGCCGGCTTCGACGCGTAGCTTGAGGCTCTGCTGGGCCGGGCCGGCGGCGCGGTACCACTTGGCCGCGCCGGGGCTGGTCAGCTGCGCCCAGGCGCCGCAGCCGACCGTGGCCGAAATATCCAGGCGGTCGCCACCGGCGATGCCGCCAGGCGGGTGGACGATGATGTGTTGACACACCTGCGGCCCTTCGCCGTACAGGTGCTTTTGCACCCGCAACGGACCCTTGTGGCGGCGCAGGGTCGGCCGTGTACAGTCGCCGTCGCGGCCATAGCCCAGCTCCAGCTCGGCATGCCAACTGGGGGTGAACAAGGCGGTGGGGGCGGGTGCGTTCATAGAGTCTTTTCGTAGGGGTGGATGACGCTTTATCCATCCACCAGTTGTTAGCGCAATGGTGGATGAGCAGAGCGTCGGCTACGCGCCCCGATCCACCCTACAGTGAGTCTCAGATCGCCACCAGGCCGCGCACGCCATCGGCTTCCATGGTCTCGCCACGGCCCTGCTGGACGATCTCGCCGCGGCTCATCACCAGGTACTGGTCGGCCAGTTCGGCGGCGAAGTCGTAGAACTGCTCGACCAGCAGGATCGCCATGTCGCCGCGCTCGGCGAGCTTCTTGATCACCGCACCGATCTCCTTGATCACCGAGGGCTGGATGCCTTCGGTGGGTTCGTCGAGGATCAACAGGCGCGGCTGGCTGGCCAGGGCGCGGCCGATGGCCAGCTGTTGTTGCTGGCCACCGGACAGGTCGCCGCCGCGGCGTTGCTTCATCTCTTTCAACACCGGGAACAGTTCGTAGATAAATTCCGGCACGACCTTGGCCTGGCTGCCGGGAAAGCGTGACAGGCCCATCAGCAGGTTTTCCTCCACCGTCAGGCGGCCGAAGATTTCCCGCCCTTGCGGCACGTAGGCGATGCCCGCATGTACGCGCTGGTGCGGCTTGAACGCGGTGATCGGCTGGCCTTCCCAGTTCACAACGCCCTCTTTGGCCGGCAGCAGGCCCATCAGGCATTTCAGCAGGGTGGTTTTGCCCACGCCGTTACGGCCGAGCAGGCAAGTGACTTCGCCGACCTTGGCCTCGAACGACAGGCCGCGAAGGATATGGCTGCCGCCGTAGTATTGATGGAGTTGTTGGACTTGCAGCATGTTCAGGTTCTCAATTCTGTGGGGGTTGGAAGGCCCTCATCGCGAGCAAGCTCGCTCCTACAGGTCAGCGCTGTCCATGTAGGAGCGAGCTTGCTCGCGATCCGTGGTACTTACCGGCCGAGATACACCTCGATCACCCGCTCATCCGCCTGTACCTGCTCCAGCGAGCCTTCGGCCAGCACGCTGCCTTGGTGCAACACGGTGACGTGGTCGGCGATGGAGCCGACGAAGCCCATGTCGTGCTCGACCACCATCAGCGAGTGCTTGCGCGCCAGGGATTTGAACAGTTCGGCGGTGAATTCGGTTTCCGCGTCGGTCATGCCGGCCACCGGTTCGTCGAGCAATAGCAGTTGCGGGTCTTGTACCAGCAGCATGCCGATTTCCAGGAACTGCTTCTGCCCGTGGGAGAGCAAGCCGGCTGGGCGCTGGCGCGACGCGTCGAGCTTGATCGTGGTCAGCACCTCGTCGATACGATCGCGTTGCTCGCCCGTCAGCTTGGCGCGCAGGCTGGCCCATACCGATTTATTGGTTTTCTGCGCCAGTTCGAGGTTTTCGAACACGCTCAGGGCCTCGAACACCGTGGGCTTCTGGAACTTGCGGCCGATGCCGGCCTGGGCGATTTCGACCTCGCTCATGCGGGTCAGGTCGAGGGTGTCGCCGAAGTAGGCGACGCCATTGTCCGGGCGGGTCTTGCCGGTGATCACGTCCATCATGGTGGTCTTGCCGGCGCCGTTGGGGCCGATGATGCAGCGCAGCTCGCCGACGCCGATATACAGCGTCAGGTCGGTCAGTGCCTTGAAGCCGTCGAAGCTGACGTTGATCGTTTCCAGGGTCAGGATGGTGCCGTGACGGGCATTGAGGCCCTTGCCGGCGGCGCTGCTCGCGCCAATGGCGTCGCGGCCGCTGCCGGCGGCGTCGAAGGCCTGGGGTGGTAAGGCCTCGGGAATAGGCGCGGCTCTCATTGCTTGTCTCCCTTTTTCAGCAGGCCGATCACGCCCTTGGGCAGAAACAGCGTGACCACGATAAACAGCAAGCCCAAAGCGAACAGCCAGTACTCGGGGAAGGCCACGGTGAACCAGCTCTTCATGCCATTGACCAAACCGGCGCCGAGCAAGGGACCGATCAGCGTGCCGCGCCCGCCGAGGGCGACCCAGACGGCGGCTTCGATGGAGTTGGTCGGCGACATTTCGCTGGGGTTGATGATGCCGACCTGCGGCACGTAGAGCGCGCCGGCCAGACCGCAGAGCACTGCGCTCAGCACCCAGATAAACAGCTTGTAGCCGCGTGGGTCGTAGCCGCAGAACATCAGGCGGTTTTCCGCATCGCGCAGCGCGGTGAGCACCCGGCCGAACTTGCTGCGCGCCAGCCGCCAGCCCAGATACAGGCTGCCCACCAGTAGCGCCACGGTCGCGAGGAACAGCACCGCGCGGGTGTGCGCTGCGGTGATGTCGAAGCCGAGAATCGTGCGGAAGTTGGTAAAGCCGTTATTGCCGCCGAAGCCGGTTTCGTTGCGAAAGAACAGCAGCATGCCGGCGAACGTCAGGGCCTGGGTCATGATCGAGAAGTACACGCCCTTGATCCGCGAGCGGAAGGCGAAAAAGCCGAACACCAGGGCCAGCAAGCCGGGCGCCAGCACCACCAGGCACATGGCCCAGAGAAAACTCGAGGTGCCGTACCAATACCAGGGCAGTTCGGTCCAAGCGAGAAAACTCATGAATGCCGGCAGGCCATCCCCGGCGCTTTGACGCATCAGATACATACCCATGGCATAGCCGCCGAGGGCGAAGAACAGGCCGTGGCCGAGCGACAGCAGGCCGGCATAACCCCAGACCAGGTCCAGCGCCAGCGCGACTATGGCGTAGCAGAGAATCTTGCCGACCAGGGTCAGGGTGTAGGCGGATACGTGCAGGACGTTGTCCGCCGGCAGTAGATGCAGCAGCGGCATGCTCAGCAGCACGGCCAGGGTTACGCCGAGGGCGATGGCGGTGAGTTTTGGGCCGGCTTTCTGCGCGGCCGTAATGGCGAGTGGCTGGTTCATGCGCGGCCGTCCTGATGCTGGGCGATGGCTGGTCCGTAGGGCGGGTAAAACGCGCCGAACAGGCTGAACGGCGACCGCGTATTGGCGGGTTTCACCCGCCCTACGGCTGCTCCAGAATCAGCCAATGATCGGCAGAGGGTGGGGTGTCGGTCGATACTCATCAGTCGATCACCCGGCCTTTCAATGCGAACAGACCTTGCGGGCGCTTCTGAATAAACAGAATGATCAGCGCGAGGATAAGGATCTTGCCGAGTACGGCGCCGATCTGCGGTTCGAGAATCTTGTTGGCGATGCCGAGGCCGAAGGCGGCCATGACGCTACCGGCTAGCTGGCCGACGCCGCCGAGCACCACCACCAGGAAGGAGTCGATGATATAGCTCTGCCCGAGGTCCGGGCCGACGTTGCCGATCTGGCTCAGGGCCACGCCGCCGAGGCCGGCGATACCCGAGCCGAGACCGAACGCGAGCATGTCCACCCGCCCGGTCGGCACACCGCAGCAGGCCGCCATATTGCGGTTCTGCGTCACCGCGCGGACGTTTAGGCCGAGGCGGGTCTTGTTCAGCAGCAGCCAGGTCAACACCACGACGAACAGCGCGAAGCCGATGATCACGATGCGGTTGTACGGCAACACCAGGTTCGGCAGCACCTGAACGCCGCCGGAGAGCCAATAGGGGTTGGCTACTTCGACGTTCTGCGCGCCGAACAGCACGCGCACCAGCTGGATCAGAATCAGGCTGATGCCCCAGGTCGCCAGCAAGGTTTCCAGCGGGCGGCCATACAGGTGGCGGATCACCGTGCGTTCCAGGGCCATGCCGACGGCCGCGGTGACGAAGAACGCCACCGGCAGCGCCACCAGTGGGTAGAACGCCAGGGCCTCGGGGGCCAGGCGTTGGAACATCAACTGCACCATATAGGTGGAATAGGCGCCGAGCATCAGCATCTCGCCATGGGCCATATTGATCACCCCGAGTAGGCCGAAGGTGATCGCCAGGCCGAGAGCGGCCAGCAGCAGAATCGAGCCCAGCGACAGACCGCTAAAGGCCTGGCCGAGCAGTTCGCCGACCAGCAGCTTGCGCTTGACCTGGGCCAGGCTGGTTTCAGCGGCGGTGCGCACCGCCTCGTCCTGTTCCACGGCCGGGTCGAGCAAAGCTTCGAGGCGGGTGCGGGCCAGCGGGTCGCCGGTTTCGCCGAGCAGGCGCACAGCGGCCAGGCGGATCGCCGGGTCGGCATCGGCCAGTTGCAGGTTAGCCAGGGCCAGGCTCAGGGCATCGCGTACAGCCTGGTCTTGTTCGCCGGCGACCCGGGCATTGAGCATCGTCAGCTGCGCCGGTTTGGCGCTTTTCTGCAAGTGCTGGGCGGCGGCCAGACGCACGCCTGCGTCCTCGGCGAGCAACTGATGGCTGGCCATGGCGGTGCTTATAAGCCCACGCAGGCGGTTATTCAGGCGCAATTTGCGCGGGGTGCCGACAGGTGCGGCAGCTCCTTCGATGGCCTGGTAGCGGCCGTCGATTTCGATAAATGGCGTCTTGTCGCTATCGGCGGCGACGCGACCTTGTTGCAGCGCTTCGAGCAGCGGCAGGCGCTCGGCATCCGGAGCGGCGGCCCAGCTTTCCAGCAGCTTGGCCTGTTTGGACGAGCTGGCGGCGGCGAAGTCGGCGGCATCGCCGGCATGGCTGGCGAGCGGCAGCAGCATCAGCAGAATCAGGAAAAATCGGTGCAAGGCAGTGGGCATATCAGAAACCTTGGGACTACAGCGCAAGCCCCCTCGCCGAGGCGGAAAAAGGGCGTTAACCGTAGCCCGGATGCAATCCGGGGATAGCAGCTCCCCGGATTGCATCCGGGCTACGAAGTCGCTTAGTTCGACTTCACCGCGTAATCCGGCTTTTTGTCGTTGCCTTCGATATACGGGCTCCACGGCTGGGCGCGGATCGGGCTGCTGGTTTCCCAGACCACCGAGAACTGACCGTCGTCCTGGATCTCACCGATCATCACCGGCTTGTGCAGGTGGTGGTTGGTCTTGTCCATGGTCAGGGTGTAGCCGCTCGGTGCGGCGAAGGTTTGCCCGGCGAGTGCTTCGCGAACCTTGTCGACATCGGTGGTGCCGGCTTTTTCGACCGCCTGGGCCCACATGTTGATACCGACGTAGGTGGCTTCCATCGGGTCGTTGGTCACCGCCTTGTCGGCGCCCGGCAGGCTCTTGGCCTTGGCGTAGGCCTTCCACTTGTCGACGAACGCGGTGTTGACCGGGTTTTCCACCGACTGGAAGTAGTTCCAGGCGGCCAGATGGCCGACCAGCGGCTTGGTGTCGATGCCGCGCAGTTCTTCCTCGCCGACCGAGAAGGCCACGACCGGTACATCGGTGGCTTCCAGGCCCTGGTTGGCCAGTTCCTTGTAGAAGGGTACGTTGGAGTCGCCGTTGACCGTGGAGATCACCGCGGTCTTGCCGCCGGCGGAGAATTTCTTGATGTTGGCGACGATGGTTTGATAGTCGCTATGACCGAAGGGGGTATAGACCTCTTCGATGTCCTTCTCGGCCACGCCCTTGGAGATCAGGAACGCGCGCAGGATCTTGTTGGTGGTGCGCGGGTAGACGTAGTCGGTGCCGAGCAGGAAGAAGCGCTTGGCGGCGCCGCCATCTTCGCTCATCAGGTACTCGACCGCCGGAATCGCCTGCTGGTTCGGCGCCGCGCCGGTATAGAAGACGTTCGGCGACAGCTCTTCGCCTTCGTACTGCACCGGATAGAACAGCAGGCCGTTGAGCTCTTCGTAAACTGGCAATACGGATTTACGCGAGACCGAGGTCCAGCAGCCGAAGGTTACCGCGACCTTGTCCTGAGTCAGCAACTGACGCCCCTTCTCGGCGAACAGCGGCCAGTTGGAAGCGGGGTCGACCACGACCGGTTCGAGTTGCTTGCCGAGTACGCCGCCCTTGGCATTGATCTCGTCGATGGTCATCAGCGCCATGTCTTTCAGCGAGGTTTCCGAGATGGCCATGGTGCCGGACAGCGAGTGGAGGATGCCGACCTTGATGGTTTCGGCGGCCTGCACGGTGAAGGGGAACAAGCCGCTGAGCAGCAGGGCGCTGGCGGCGATAGTCGATTTCAGCAGGGGACGGCGTTTCATTGTTATGGCTCCGTGCGCAACTGTTGGGTGGGACCTAAAGGTCGTCAGTCCAATGGCAGCATCCGTGCCAATCAACGCAAGGGCTTGGTTTAGATGGTTTTTTTCATTTAGGGCGGCAATCGCTCGAGGTTCTGGTGCGCCGCTTTGGTGCGCCCGTCACGCCGAAGTGCGTTCCGGGTCGCATGGCTGCACCAATTTAGAGCCCGAGATAATTTTTCACCCCGGTGAAGATGATCTGCGCGGCCAGCGCACAGACGAACAGCCCCATCAGCCGGCTGACGATCTGCAGGCCCTGATCGCCGAGCAGGCGTTCGAACTGGTTGGACATATAGAGCACCGCACCGACTGTGGCGCTGGCCAAGGCGATGGCCAGCGCCGCCACGGCCTTGTCGCCCCAATCCGGCTGGCTGGCGCCCATCAGCAGCAACGCACCGATGGTGCCGGGGCCGACGGTGAGCGGGATGGTCAGCGGCACTATGGTCACGTCCTGCTGCACGTTGTCGCTCTGCACCGCCGGTTTGCCCTGGGCCATGCCCAGGGCGGAAATGAACAGCACGCTGCCGGCACCGATGCGGAAGGCGTCGATGGTGATGCCGAACAGGGTGAAAATATGTCTGCCGAACAGGTACAGCAGCAAGCTGGCGACCAGTACCCCGGCCGCGACTTTCCAAGCCAGGCGCTTGCGCTCCTTGACCGTGTAGCCGCGGCTCAGGCCGATAAAGCACGACAACACGAAGAACGGGCTATAGAGCACCAGTAACTTCAAATACAGGCTGAATAGCGCGGACGCCATGGGCAACACTCGTTTTGGGGCGGATGGGGCCGGCTTGTTCGGCGAGCAGGCCGGTCAGGGCGAATCAGGTTGGCAAAGTTAGAGCGGCAGTGCGCCGGATTTGGGCGTGGTCGGGCGCTCGGCGATCCAGTATTCGATCAGTTCGCGCAGTTGCGAGAGTTCCACCGGCTTGGACATATGACCGTCCATACCGACTTGGCGCGCGCGCTCCTTGTGTTCGTTGAGGATGTGCGCGGTCAACGCGACTATCGGTGTGCGCGGGCGTTGTTCGGCGGCTTCCCAGGCGCGCAGCTGCTCGGTGGCGGAGAAGCCGTCGAGGATCGGCATTTCGCAGTCCATCAACACCAGGTCGTAATGCTGCGCCTTCATCGCCTTCAGCGCTTCCTCGCCGTTGCTCGCGGTATCCGGTTGCAGTTTGAGTTTGCCGAGCATGCCGCGGATCACTTTGGTCGAAATGCTGTTGTCTTCGGCGACCAGAATGCGGAAGTCGCTCGGCACGTCCAGCGGCGCGCTGACGGCCGGATCGGCGAACGGGCTGGGGAGGTTCTTGCCGCGCTGCGCCAACTCGTCGGCCAGGGTGGTTTTCAGGGTATAGCCGGCCACGGGTTTGGCGAGGATGCGTTTGATCCCGGCATTGCGCGCGATGACCTTGCCCGGGGCGTTGCTGATGCCGGTGAGCATGATCAGCAGGATGTCGTGGTTGAGGCTCGGGTCTTCCTTGATCTTCGCCGCCAGTTGCATGCCGGTCATGCCGGGCATGTCCTGGTCGAGCAGCACCACATCGAAGTATTCGCGCATATGCGCCTTGGTGCGCAGCAGGGCCAGCGCCTCCTTGCCCGAAGGCACGGCGCTGACGCTCAGGCCCCAGGCGCTGCATTGCTGGATCAGCACCTTGCGGCAGGTTTCGTTGTCGTCGACCACCAGCAGGCGCGCGCCCTGCAAGGGGCCTTCGAGGTCGGCGGTGGGGCGTTCCAGGCGCTGGCTGTCGAGCGGCAGGGTCAGCCACAGCGTGCTGCCTTGGTTGTTGCTGCTCTGGATGCCGAACTCGCCTTCCATCAAGCGGATCAGTTGCCGCGCGATGACCAGGCCGAGGCGCCCGCCGAGCTTGCTGGCGGTGAGGAAGTCCTTGCTGTGCAGCTCGGTATTGAGCAGCGCGCTGCGTTCGGCGGGGTCGAGCGGGCGGCCGCTGTCCTGCACGGCGATGCGCAGGCGCGGCTGGGTATCCGGGTTTTCCAGCGCCACCACCAGGAGGATTTCGCCTTCGTCGGTCTGCTTGAAGGCGTTGTCCAGCAGGCTCAGCAGGGTCTGACGCAGGCGCGTGGGGTCGCCGCTGATCACCCGCGGCACTTGCGGCTGGGTGAAGCTGATCAGCTCGACCTTCTGTTGCTCGGCCTTGGCGCGGAAGATATCCAGACAATCCTCGATCAGCGCGTTGAGGTCGAACTGCACATCGTCCAGTTCGATCTGCCCGGATTCGAGCTTGGAAATATCGAGAATCTCGTTGATCAGCGTGAGCAGCTCGTTGCCGGCGCTGTGAATGGTCTGTACGTAGTCGCGCTGTTTCGCCGACAGCGGGGTGCCGAGCAGCAGTTCGGTCATACCCAGCACGCCGTTCATCGGGGTGCGGATTTCATGGCTGATCTTGGCGAGGAATTCGGCTTTGGCTTTCAGTTCGGCGGAGCTGGCGGCCATGTTGGTGCGTTCGGTGAGGGTGTCGCGCTGGATCTGCCGCTGTCGCTCGGTCAGCGATACGGTGAGCACCAGCCCGCTCAAGGTGGCGATGCTGAACACACCGGTGACCAGCCAGCCGGGGTTGAGTTGGTCGAGGCCGAACAGCACCGGGATAAACAGGCTGAAACCTAGGTTGAAGACCAGCATGGCGCTCATGATCAGGCGCGCGGGCTGGTAACCGCGTTGCCAGTGCAGGCCCGCCACCAGCATCACCACCAGGGAGCTGAGGATCACCAGCAGGTAGATCAGCGAGCTGTACCACAACATGCCACTGGTCAGAATGATCGACGCCAGGGCCAGATTCAGCAGCGCCGCGCCGCGTAGCAGGTGATTGAGCTTGCTGCTCTCAACCGCCGTACCCCGGAAAAAGCTCAGTGTGAAGGCCAGCAGGCAGAATCCGGCGAGCAGCGCCGAGAGATCGGCGATCAGCGATTGGTCGACGCCCTGGCTGGGAATCCACACCGCCAGCAAGCCGATATTGGCCGCGGCGCACAGCGCCAGGTTGAGGTGCATGGCCGCGAGCCAAAGGCTGCTGCTGGAACGGCTGTAGATAAAGCGGGTGACGTTGTACAGCATCAGCAGGATCAAGCCGCCGAGCAGCGCACCGAAGATATACGCGGGTTTTTCCAGGCTGACCAGTTCACGCTCGCCGATGACCTTGAACCAGGCCATCAGCGGGTGATTGGAGGTCATGCGCACGTAAACCTCGCGTGCCTGCTGGTCATTCGGCAGCGACAGCAGGTAAGCGCGCGAAGGCAGTGGCCGCGAGCTCAGCGGCAGGGCTTCGCCGGTGTGGGTGGTCTGCTCCAGCTTGCCGTCGTGCAGCAGGTAGTAGTCGAGGTATTGCACGCGCGGGGCGAAGATCCACAGCCAGGTGGGCGCGGCGAGGGCATCGAGATCGACATGCAGCCAGATCGCATGTTTGCTGAGCGGGAAGGTGAAAGCTTGTTTTTCCAGGGGCACGAACTCGTTGCGCAGAGCTCGCACACTCTCCAACTCCAGCTGGGCGCTGTTATCGATGAGCATCGACCAGCCCAGCGCACGCGGGGCCGGGCTGAGTTCTTCGGCGATGGCCATCGACCACCAGCAACTGGCCAGAAGCAGGCTGATGATAAGTCCGATGGCAATCCTGAGCCGCTTCAAAGTGAATTCCCTTCGAAAGTTGGTGGCCGGATTATAGCCAAGCCAGGCTGGTGTGAAATATGACAACGGCAGCTAATAAAGCCGCCTCTGCCGATTTACACGATGCTTTCACTAATTTTCGCTTCAGCCTTCGCCACGTTCGCGGGCAATCGCCCGATAACCGATGTCCGTGCGGTAGAAACAGCCGTTCCAGCGAATCTTCTGCGCCAGGCGATAGGCCTGTTGCTGAGCATCGGCGACACTGGCGCCAATCGCGGTGGCGCAGAGCACCCGGCCGCCGGCGGTGACGATTTGGCCGTCTTTCAGGGCGGTGCCGGCGTGGAACACCTTGCCGTCGAGCTGCGCCGCCTGGTCCAGACCTTCGATGACCTCGCCTTTGGCGTAATCGCCCGGGTAGCCACCCGCGGCGAGTACCACGCCGACCGTCGGCCGCGGATCCCAGCGGGCTTCGACCTTGTCCAGCGCTTGCGCCAGTGCGGCTTCGACCAGCAGTACCAGGGAAGATTCCAGGCGCACCATGATCGGCTGGGTCTCCGGGTCGCCGAAGCGGCAGTTGAATTCGATGACTTTCGGCTTGCCGGCTTTGTCGATCATCAGGCCGGCGTAGAGGAAGCCGGTGTAGACGTTGCCTTCGCTGGCCATGCCGTTGACGGTGGGGTAGATCACCTCGTCCATCACCCGCTGGTGCACCTCGGCGGTGACCACCGGTGCGGGCGAGTAAGCGCCCATGCCGCCGGTATTCGGGCCGCTGTCGCCGTCGCCGACGCGCTTATGGTCCTGGCTGGTGGCCATCGGCAGCACGTTCTTGCCGTCGACCATGACGATGAAGCTGGCTTCTTCGCCATCGAGGAACTCCTCGATCACCACCCGCGAACCGGCTTCGCCGAAGGCATTGCCGGCGAGCATATCGCGCACCGCGTCTTCGGCTTCCGCCAGGGTCATGGCGACGATCACGCCTTTGCCCGCGGCCAGGCCATCGGCCTTGATCACGATGGGCGCGCCTTTCTCACGCAGGTAGGCCAGGGCCGGCTCGACTTCGGTGAAGTTCTGGTAATCAGCGGTGGGGATCTTGTGGCGGGCGAGGAAGTCCTTGGTAAAGGCTTTCGAACCTTCCAGCTGCGCGGCGCCGGCGGTTGGGCCGAAGATATCCAGCTGGCGCGCGCGGAACAGATCGACCACGCCTTTGACCAGCGGCGCTTCCGGGCCGACGATGGTCAGTTGCACATTCTTCGCGGCGAAATCGGCGAGTTGCTCAATGGCCAGCACATCGATGGCGATGTTCTCGCACTTGGCTTCAGTGGCGGTGCCGGCATTGCCCGGGGCGACGAAGACTTTGGCGACGCGCGGGTCTTGCGCGACTTTCCAGGCCAGGGCGTGTTCGCGCCCGCCGCTGCCGATGATCAGTACGTTCATGGGGTTCTCCTGACCGTAGCCCGGATGAAATCCGGGGCTTTTGAGTGAGGTGTTCCCGGATTACATCCGGGCTACGGGTGGTGGATCAGCGAAGCGCTATCCACCCTACGAATGTCGAGGTCGCGATTGGGCTGGTAGATGCAAGGCGCCCGGCGCTTCACCCAGCGGAGTTGCCTTCTGGCAATGAGCATGGGGGAAGGGCCGGGCAACGCCGCAGATGCCTGTCCGAGTGCGGCCGATTTTAGTGCCTAAAATGGCGCATAGAGGTGAACACCATGGCGATATTCGCTTCATCCGCCGCGGCTATCACTTCCGCATCGCGCATCGAACCGCCCGGTTGGATCACCGCGGTGATGCCGTTGGCGGCGGCGTTATCCAGGCCGTCGCGGAACGGGAAGAAGGCGTCGGACGCCATCACCGAACCGGCTACTTGCAAGCCGGCATGCTCAGCCTTGATCGCGGCGATGCGCGCGGAGTTGACGCGGCTCATCTGGCCGGCGCCGACGCCGATGGTCTGGCGGTTCTTGGCGTAGACGATGGCGTTGGATTTGACGAACTTGGCCACTTTCCAGGCGAAGATCAGGTCGTGAATTTCCTGCTCGCTCGGCGCGCGCTTGGTGACGATCTTCAGGTCTTCCGCTTTGATCATGCCGATGTCGCGGCTCTGCACCAGCAGGCCACCGTTGACCCGCTTGAAGTCCCAGCCCGGTGCGCGTTCGGCCGACCATTCGCCACATTCGAGCAGGCGCACGTTGGCTTTGGCGGCGACCACTGCGCGGGCCTCGGCGCTGATCTTCGGGGCGATGATCACTTCGACGAACTGGCGCCCGACGATGGCCTGGGCGGTCGCGCCGTCCAGTTCGCGGTTGAAGGCGATGATGCCGCCGAACGCCGATTCGCTGTCGGTGGCATAGGCCAGTTCGTAGGCCTGGCGGATCCCGCCTTCGGCATCCAGGGCCACGGCCACGCCACACGGGTTGGCGTGCTTGACGATGACGCAGGCCGGTTTGACGAAGCTCTTCACGCATTCGAGGGCGGCATCGGTGTCGGCGACGTTGTTGAACGACAGCTCTTTACCTTGCAGTTGCACGGCGGTGGAGACGCTGGCTTCGCCTTTCTTCGCTTCCACATAGAAGGCCGCGCTCTGGTGCGGGTTCTCGCCGTAGCGCATTTCCTGCGCCTTGATGAACTGGCTGTTGAAGGTGCGCGGGAAGGTGCCGCGGGCTTCGGTACTCAGGGTTTCGCGGCTCTGCTCGATGGTGCCCAGGTAATTGGCGATCATGCCGTCGTAGGCGCTGGTGTGTTCGAACGCTTTCAGGGCCAGATCGAAGCGCTGAGCGTAGGTCAGGCCGCCGGCTTTCAGCGACTCGAGCACGCTGGCGTAGTCGCCGGCGTTGACCACGATGGCCACATCCTTATGGTTCTTCGCGGCGGAGCGGACCATGGTCGGGCCGCCGATATCGATGTTTTCGATGGCATCGGCGAGGTCGCAGTCGGGCTTGGCGACTGTGGCTTCGAAGGGGTAGAGGTTGACCGCGACCAGGTCGATCGGCTTGATCCCGTGCTCGTCCATCACCGCGCCGTCGAGGGCGCGGCGGCCGAGAATGCCGCCGTGGATCTTCGGGTGCAGGGTCTTCACCCGGCCATCCATCATTTCCGGAAAGCCGGTGTAGTCGGCGACTTCCACTGCGGCCATGCCGTTGTCCTTGAGCAGCTTGTAGGTGCCGCCGGTGGAGAGAATTTCCACGCCAAGGGCGGACAGCTCACGGGCGAATTCAAGGATGCCGGTCTTGTCGGAGACGCTGATCAGAGCGCGGCGAACGGGAAGGCGGGTGGTCTGGTCGGTCATAACGATTCCATCAGGGGTTTAGCTGCAAGCTACAAGTCCAAGCTGCAAGAGCGAAGCACGCCCGCTTGAGGCATGCGGCTTGCAGCTCGTCACTTAAAGAAGATCGTACTGCTTGAGTTTTTTGCGCAGGGTGCCGCGGTTCAGACCGAGCAGCTCGGAGGCTTTGGTCTGGTTGCCCTTGACGTAGTTCATCACGGTTTCCAACAGCGGTGCTTCCACTTCGGTGAGCACCAGGTTGTAAACGTCGGTGACGTCCGCGCCTTCGAGGTGGGCGAAATAATTGTGCAATGCTTTCTCGACACTGCCGCGCAGGGTTTGCCCTTCTTCGCTCGGCGTATTGAGGTGCTGTTTCAAACTGCTGTTTTCACTCACGGGAGCCATTCCACTTGCTAAAGTCTCGGTCAACATCGTCATGCGGCCACCCCTTCTCCGTTGTTATGCCGTCCGCCGAAAAACTCGCGGACGGTGGTGCACTGCGCGTCCGTACTGTCCAGACGATTGAAGTGGGCGCGAAACTCCCTGGCGCCCGGCAAGGTTGCGAGATACCAACTGACATGCTTGCGGGCGATACGTACGCCCATGACATCGCCGTAGAAGGCGTGCAACGCAGCCAGGTGTTCCAGCAGAATGCTTTCCACTTCGAGCAGCTCCGGTGCCGGGAGCTGTTCGCCGGTACGCAGGTAATGCTCGATTTCACGAAATATCCACGGCCGCCCTTGGGCGGCGCGGCCAATCAATAAACCGTCGGCGCCGGTCGCATCCAGGACCGCACGGGCCTTCTCCGGCGAATCGATATCGCCGTTGGCCAGCACCGGAATCGACACCGCCTGCTTGATTGCGGCAACCGTGTCGTACTCGGCTTCGCCGGTGTAGAGATCGGCGCGGGTGCGGCCATGCACGGCCAGTGCGACTATCCCTTCCTGTTCGGCGATCTTCGCCACCTCGATACCGTTCTTGTTCTGTCTGTCCCAGCCCGTGCGGATTTTCAAGGTCACCGGCACGTCCACCGCGGCGACCACCGCCTGCAGGATCTGGCGTACCAATTGTTCGTCTTTCAACAGCGCCGAACCTGCGGCCTTGTTGCACACCTTCTTCGCCGGGCAGCCCATATTGATATCGATTATCTGGGCGCCCAATACGACGTTCTGCTTAGCCGCCTCGGCGAGCATCTGCGGGTCTCCGCCGGCGATCTGCACCGAACGCGGCTCCGGGTCGCCCTCGTGCATCAGGCGCAGGCTCGACTTGCGGGTGTGCCACAGGCGCATATCGCTGGTAACCATTTCCGAGACCACCAGGCCCGCGCCCATACGCCGACAGAGCTGGCGGAACGGCCTGTCAGTGACGCCCGCCATCGGGGCGAGGATCAACTGGTTGGGCAGTGTGTAGGGGCCGATGCGTAACGCCGACATAGGGCTTCCCAGCTCAAGAGACCAGCGGTTGAGGCCAATAGTGGAGTGCGAAAAAGGGTGGGAATCATACCCGCTCTGGATGACCGGATAAAGGCTGTTTTGAACAAATTCTGAACAGCTATCGCCTTATCGCCAGGGGTTTGGTTGGCGGGTGGAAGGCCGATCCAGCGGCGGCCAGCTCTAAATCGAAAGCTTCGGGCAAAAGCGTCGGCGGGCCAGGGTGCCGCGTATCCTGCGTAGTTTGAGGCTTACTCCGGCGAATGGAAGCTCAGGCTGTAATTGACCGCCTGACTGCCCGGATCGAGGATGTCCAGGGAGATATGGATGGGCACCTGGGGCGGCATTTCCTCTTGACCGGCCAGCTCTCCGGCCAGGTACTCGCTGGGTTTGAAGCGGCGGCTGGCGAGCAGCCGGCCGTTGATGTCGGCGAAGCGGATTTCCAGCAAGGGGAAGGGTTGGGCGAAGGGCGCGCGGTTGTAGAGGATTGCGTCGACGACCAGGGCGCCGCTGAATTCCGGGTGGCTGCGCACCACCAGGTTGCTGCTTTTGATCTGATTGATGTCGACCTTGGACGGTAGGGTGCAGTCGATCAGCGGACAAAGTTGCTCGAACCAGGGGCGATAGTGGTCCTGGCGCGCCAATTCGTCGAAATGATAATGCGCATACTGTCCGGCCAGCGCGCCGGCCGCGATCAGGTTCAGCAGGGCCCAGCCCAGCCGGCGGCCCCAGGGCTTTTTCGGCGGTTGCCAATCGAGTTGCAGTGGCTCGTCGTCCAGCTCGAACAGGTGCTCGTCGCGCAGCCCGGGTTCGCTGCGTGAGGCTTTGCTGACTTTGTTCGCCGTGGGCTCGACCGACGGCTCGAGGTCTTCCTCGTCATCCTGCTCGAGCGGCTCGTCTGGCTCGGCATGAACACTGTCCGATGCAGGGGCTTTTGCCGCTGGGGCGATGGGCGCTGGCTTCTGGCGCTCGGGTTCGATTGCCGCGGGCTTGGCGGGCGCCGTTACTGGCGCCTCGGCTTTTACCGTGCGCGCGGGCTGCGCTGGGGCGTTATCGCTCGGGGCCAGGCTCAGCGGCGCTTTGGCCGGGGTGTCGTGGAGCAGGGCTTCGGCCCATCGTTCGTCATGGGGTTCGGGATCGACGCGCGGGGGGCGATTGAAGGCTTCGGCATACTTGGGTGCCTGCTCCAGATCGCGGAATTGCTGTGACAGTTGCTGTTCCTGTTGCTCCAGCTTGGCCAGCTCTTCGTCGAGATCGAGGCTGTCGAGGTCCAGGTCGTCGTGGATCCATAGCGTATCGCTGGGCTTTTTCCCGGGCGGAGTGGCGGTGATGGGCGGTGCTTTCGCCGCCGGCGCGACTGGCGGGCTCGGTTTGGGTGGGCTCGGCATGGCGCCGCCGGGCGTGGAGACGCTCGACGTGGAGACGCTCGACGTGGCGACGCTCGAATGGGCCACCGCTGGCGAATTTTGCCGTTGCGCCAATAGCTGCTGGGCGGCATTGAACACATGCAAGCAGGCCCCGCAGCGCACGGCGCCATGGGCGGCGCCGAGCTGGGCGCGGTTTACGCGAAAGCTGGTACGGCAATGGGGGCACTGGGTAACGAAACTTTCGGTCATGCAAGGGTCCGGCGCCGGCGATCCGGCAAAGCGGCTAGTCTAACGCAAGTGCCTGGGAAAACAGCAGCTACCCGCGACGGATGCCACTGATGCGCACCCAGCCGTCTTTTTCCGCGGTCGGATCGAGCGTGAACGCCTCGCTGTACGCCGCGCGGACTTCCTCGGCCTGCTCGGCGAGGATTCCCGACAATGCCAGTTTCCCGCCGTGCTTCACCAGCGAAGTGATCTGCGGCGCCAGTGCCACCAGCGGGCCGGCGAGGATATTGGCGACCACCACGTCGGCGGGGCGCTGCGGCAGGTCGGCCGGCAGATAGAGCGGGAAGCGCGCCGGATCGATACCGTTGCGCCCGGCGTTATCGCGCGAGGCTTCCAGCGCCTGCGGGTCGATATCGGTACCGACCGCCTGTGGTGCGCCCAGCAACAGGGCGGCAATCGCCAGAATCCCCGAGCCGCAGCCGAAATCCAGCACGCTGCAATCGTGCAGGTCCTGGCCGTCCAGCCATTCCAGGCACAGTGCGGTGGTCGGGTGGGTGCCGGTGCCGAACGCCAGGCCCGGATCGAGCAGCAGGTTGACCGCGTCCGGCTCGGGAGCGGCATGCCAGCTCGGCACTATCCACAGGCGTCGGCCGAAACGCATCGGCTCGAAACCGTCCATCCAGCTGCGTTCCCAGTCCTGATCGGCGATCACCTCGGCATGGTGTTCCGGCAGTTCGGTGCCGGTCAGCAGTTGCAGATGGGCGAATACCGCTGCGGCCTCGGTGTCGGCTTCGAACAGGGCGAGCAGGTGGGTGTGCGACCACAGCGGCGTAGTGCCCAGGTCCGGCTCGAAAATCGGTTGGTCTTCGGCGTCCATAAAGGTTACCGACACGGCGCCCACTTCCAGCAACGCGTCTTCATAGGTTTCTGCCTGCTCCGGGGTGATGGCGAGACGGACTTGTAACCAGGGCATGGGAAACCTCGATGTGGCGTGAAAAGTGACCCCTCACGGGGCGGGCAAGCTTACTTGAGGCATGCACGCCGCGCCAGCCGTGCCGTCCGGGTGGTCGAGGCCGCGGTAGGCGAGGTGGCATGAGCCGGCGCCGAGCAGGGCCGGCAACAGCAGGTTGAGCACCGGCATCATGGCCAGGAGCAGGATCAGCAGGCCAAAGGCGATAGTCGCGCCACGCTGGCTGCGTACGGCCTGCATCTGTTCGGTGCCGCTGGCCAAGCCGGAGAGGGCGGCGGGCACCAGAAAGCGCACGTTGAGGTAGGCCAACAGCAGCAGTAGCAGCACGCCGTTGATTACCGGCACCGCCAAGCAAAGCAGCGGTCCGATGCCGATGCCCAGCCAGGGGCCCAGGTGGAAGCGGCCGCTGTGCAGGAGGTTGGCCTCGCCCGGCGTGCGTGTCGCCAGCTGGGGGTAGCGTTCGAGCGCCCGGGTTCGCAGGCTGTCCATCAGGACCCAGCGCAGCGCCAGGCGAATGCTCAGCACGATCAGGCCGATATACAGCACGACTATGACCGCCGCCGTCAGAATCGCCGCATAGACCAGCAGCATGGCTAGCGCTGGGGCGATGCCGGCCATGCCGCCACCCGAGCCGCCGCTGAGCGAGGGGAGAAAGCCGAGCGTTGCCGCGCCGTAGACGACGAATATCGAGATCAGGCCGGCAGCCTTGGCGATCAGTTCGAAGTGGGCGTAGAACACCCAGCTCCACAGGCCGAACATCAGCAGGCAGAGGCCGGAAGAGCGCAGCACTATGCCCGGGCGCAAGCTTGAACGCAGTGCCAGGGTCAGGCAGATAACGGCCTCGCCAAATGCCGGGCCGATGGCCAGAAAGCGGTCTTTCAGAGACATGTCGGTGCATCCTTGCAGAAACGCACAGGGGCCGCATATAGCGGCCCCTGTGCAAGTAGCGATAAAACTTAGTGCTTATCCATACCCAGTTTCTTTTCCAGGTAGTGGATATTCACGCCGCCCTTGCAGAAGCCTTTGTCGCGGACCAGATCGCGGTGCAGTGGCACGTTGGTCTTGATCCCGTCGACGACGATTTCGTCCAGGGCATTGCGCATGCGCGCCATGGCTTCTTCGCGGGTCGCGCCGTAGGTGATCAGCTTGCCGATCAGCGAGTCGTAGTGCGGCGGAACGCTGTAGCCGCTGTACAGGTGCGAATCGACCCTTACGCCATTGCCGCCCGGGGCATGGAAATGCTTGACCTTGCCGGGGCAGGGCATGAAGTTGTCCGGGTCTTCGGCGTTGATCCGGCATTCCAGGGAATGGCCGCGGATCACCACGTCTTCCTGGGTGAACGACAGCTTGTTGCCAGCGGCGATGCTGAGCATCTCCTTGACGATGTCGATGCCGGTGACCATTTCCGATACCGGGTGCTCGACCTGAACGCGGGTGTTCATCTCGATGAAGTAGAAGTTGCCGTCTTCATAGAGGAACTCGAAGGTGCCGGCGCCACGGTAGCCGATTTCGATACAGGCATCGACGCAGCGCTTGAGCACTTCGGCGCGCGACTGTTCGTTGATGAACGGTGCCGGCGCTTCTTCCAATACCTTCTGGTGACGGCGCTGCAGCGAGCAGTCGCGGTCGCCGAGGTGCACGGCGTTGCCTTGACCGTCGGACAGTACCTGGACTTCCACGTGACGCGGGTTGCCGAGGAACTTCTCCAGATAGACCATCGGGTTGCCGAATACCGAGCCGGCTTCGCTGCGGGTCAGCTTGGCCGATTTGATCAGGTCTTCTTCCTTATACACCACGCGCATGCCGCGACCACCGCCGCCACCGGCGGCTTTGATGATCACCGGGTAGCCGACATCACGGGCAATCGCCAGGGCGACTTCCTCGTCTTCCGGCAGCGGGCCGTCGGAGCCAGGCACTACGGGCACGCCGGCGCGCTTCATGGCGTCTTTGGCCGAAACCTTGTCGCCCATCAGGCGGATGGTTTCGGCTTTCGGGCCGATAAAGGCGAAGCCGGAGTTTTCGACTTGTTCGGCGAAATCGGCGTTTTCCGCGAGGAAGCCGTAGCCGGGGTGGATGGCGGTGGCGCCGGTGACTTCGGCGGCACTGATAATCGCCGGGATGTTCAGGTAGGACAGGGCGCCGGAGGCCGGGCCTATGCATACCGATTCGTCGGCCAGGGCCAAGTGCATCAACTCGCGGTCGGCGGTGGAGTGCACCGCAACGGTTTTAATGCCCAGCTCTTTGCAGGCACGCAAGACGCGCAGGGCGATCTCGCCGCGGTTGGCGATCAGAACTTTTTCCAACATCGCAGGCTCTCCGCAGTTCAAACGATAGTGAACAGGGGTTGGTCGTATTCCACTGGCTGACCATTTTCGCCCAGGATGGATTCGACGACGCCGCTGGCTTCCGCCTCGATGTGGTTCATCATCTTCATCGCTTCGACGATGCAGAGAATGTCGCCTTTCTTCACGGTCGAGCCGACTTCGACGAAGTTGCTCGAGGTCGGGCCGGCGGCGCGGTAGAAGGTACCGACCATCGGCGAACGCACCACGGTGCCGTTCAGCTTGGCGGCAGCCGGGGCTGCGCTTTCGGCCGCGGCCGCGGCTGCGGCGATCGGTGCGGCGGCCGGCGCCGGTGCAGGCGCCTGGGCATAGACCGGCTGCTGGGCGTAGGCTGGTTGCTTGCCGTGGCGGCTGATGCGCACCGACTCTTCGCCTTCGCGGATTTCCAACTCGTCGATACCGGATTCTTCCAGCAGTTCGATCAATTTCTTAACTTTACGAATATCCATAGGTGTTCAACTCCCAGTGAGGTCAGGGCCGTTCAAGTTGTTCGAGCGCGGCCTCCAGGGCCAGCCGGTAACCGCTGGCGCCAAGGCCGCAGATCACGCCTACGGCTACATCGGAAAAGTAGGAGTGATGGCGGAATGCTTCGCGCTTATGCACATTGGACAGATGCACTTCGATGAATGGGATGCTCACTGCCAGCAATGCGTCACGTAATGCGACGCTGGTGTGAGTAAAAGCGGCCGGATTGATCAGGATAAAGTCGACACCTTCGCTTTTTGCCGCATGAATACGCTCGATCAGTTCATATTCCGCGTTGCTCTGCAGGTACAGCAGGTGGTGGCCCGCCTCGCGCGCGCGACGTTCCAGGTCGAGGTTGATCTGCTCCAGCGTGGTCGCGCCGTAGACGCCCGGTTCGCGGCTGCCCAACAGGTTGAGGTTGGGGCCATGGAGTACCAATAGGGTGGCCATGCTCATGTTTCCCTTGTTTTTTGCTGCGGAGGACTATGCCGGAGACACCTTGTGACTGTCCAGTTCTCGACAGTAAGCGACATGATGTCGGCATGTTTCCCGTTGAAATGCCTAGAAACGCTCGCGCGCGCTGCTCAGGCGCGCGGCGAAGGCGGCGGCGTCGACTTCCCCTACGACTCGCAAATCTCGCCACTCGTCACCATCGGCACCGAACAGTAGGATCGCCGGCGGGCCGAAAAGTTGATAACGGTCGAGCAAGGTGCGTTGCGCCGCGTTGCTTTCGGTCATGTCGAAGCGCAGCAAGCGGTAGTCGCCCAACTGTTTGCCGACTTCCGGTGCGGTCAGCACTTCGCGTTCGATCACCTTGCAGCTGATGCACCAGTCGGCGTACCAGTCGAGCAGCAAGGGTTTGCCGTTGCGCTTGGCGTCGGCCAGGGCGGCGTCGAGCTCGGCGGGGCTGCTGACGGTCAGCCAGGCGCCCGTTTCGACCTGGCTAGCTGCGGCATTGGCCAGGGTCGCGCGGCCGAGTGGGCGCAGCGGGTCGTTCTGTCCTTGCAGGGCACCGACGCCGGCGGCCAGGGCATAGATCAACAGGGCCAGGCCGGCCAGTTGGCCGAGCTTCTGCTTGTGGGTTTTCGGGCCGAATTCCAGGGCGCCGAGAAACAGCGCCACGCCGCCCGCCAGCAGCCCCCACAGCGCCAGGGACGCCTGCCCCGGTAGTACGCGTTCGAGCAGCCAGATCGAAACCGCCAGCAGCATCACGCCGAAGGCATTGCGCACGGTGATCATCCAGGTACCCGATTTCGGCAGCAGGGCGCCGCCGCCGGCGCCGAACAGCACCAGCGGTGTGCCCATGCCGAGGCCGAGGGCGAACAATTGCACGGCGCCGCCCACCGCGTCGCCAGTGCTGCTGATGTACAGCATCAAGGCGGTCAGGGGCGCGGTGATGCAGGGCGAAACGATCAGGCTGGAGAGCACCCCGAGGGTCGCCGCGCCAGCGATCGAACCGCCGCGCACCTGGGTCGCCTTATGGTCGAGACGGTCGCGGATAAAGCCCGGCAGGCGCAGTTCGAAGACGCCGAACATGGCCAGGGCGAACAGGCTGAAAAACAGCGCGAAGGGCACCAGTACCCACGGCGACTGCAGCATCGCCTGCAAATTCAGGCTGGCGCCGAACAGGCCCATCAGCGCGCCGAGCAGCGCATAGCAGGCGGCCATCGGCAGTACATAGGCCAGCGACAGGACCAGACCGCGGCTGTTGCTGGGGCGCCCGCGCAGTACAACGCCGGAAAGAATCGGCAGCATCGGCAGCACGCACGGCGTGAAGGTCAGGCCCAGGCCGGCGAGGAAAAACAGCGCCAGGTCGGTCCAGTTCCAGCCGGATGCGGGGGCCTGGTTGGCCTGCGTCGGGGTGGGGACGGAGGTGCCACCCGCGGCGCCGATCGGCAGCACCTCGGTTTCCGGCGGATAGCACAGGCCTTTATCGGCGCAGCCCTGGTAGGTGACCTCAAGGTCGAACGGGCGCTGCTCGGGGTTCTCTATCGCCAGCTCGATATCGAGTACGCCGTAATACACCTCAACGTCGCCGAAGTATTCGTCGTGTTTCGCCTCGCCGGCCGGTAGCTGGGCGGTCAGGGCGATACCCGCGAGAGCGCTGGCGAACTTGAAACGGTGCTTATAGAGGTAATAACCCTCGGCTGCGACGAAGCGCAGCTTGATCGAATCGGCGGAACTGTCGATCAGATTGAGCTTGAAGGCCTCGCGCACCGGCAGAAAGTCCGCGCTGTTGTTCAGCGCGGCGCCCAGCGGCGCGGGGGCGGGGCGGTTGTCGAAAAAGCCGGCGCTGGCGGGCAGCGCAAAGGACAGAAGCAACAAGATAAACAGGCGGCGCATGGACGTCTCGCGGGTCTGAGGTGCGGGCATCATAACGGATGCGCCTGCCAGGGTCAGTCGACTCCTTGTTAGGCGGTGTGTACAGGCGGCTGGAAGGTTATCCAGGCGGTGCGGGTCAATGGAACTCGTCCGTTGCCGGCAGCAGATCGCTCACCATGAAGCGTTGCGCCAGCTCGCGGTAGCCGGCCTCTTCGCGAAATGCGCGATAGGCCGCGGCGAACTGCTCGGCAATTTCCTCGGGCACCGCGCGGGAGAACGCCACATACATCGGTTTGCCGGAGAACTGCGCGCCTGGCAGTGCCTGCACTTGTTGAGTGAGGCCGGCAATTTCGGTGTTGGCCCTGACCAGCGAACTGTTGGAACCGAACACCGCATCGAAGCGGTCGCTGATCAGCATGATGAACAGCTGCGCCTGGGTGACGGTGGGTTGTTCGATAGGCGCGCCGCGTTCGATCAGGCTGAGCACTTCGTCGCTCATGTAGTAGCCGTTGGGCAGCCCGGTGCGCCAGCGGGCGACCATCTGTTCCAAGGGGGGCTGGTACTGGATCTCGTCCGCCCGGTTGCGCTTGATATAGAGCGTGGTGCCGGAAACATGCAGGAGATTGTGCGGCAGGAAGCGGGCGAAGCGTTCGCGCTCGGCGGACTTGGCGACGAAGGTCGCGGCCTGCACCTCCCCCGATTCGAGGGCGCGCATGGTGCGCTTCCAGGGTGTGCGCCTGAATTCCAGTTGCCAGCCGAGCCGCTCGCAGACGCTACGCACCACTTCGATATGGAAGCCGGTCAGCTCGGCCTGTTCGTCGATGAACTCGAACGGGTAGTTGTTCGCTTCCTCGATACCGACCGTCAGGGTGGTGGCATGGACGCAGTGGCTTGCCAGCAAGCCGATCAGCAGCATGCTCAGGCGCATGGCACTGTCCTCCTCGATATGGGCTTTTGCAGTGTAGGCCATGGCGCCGAGCACCCTCGGCACAGTCGTCGGCTACAGGCGGAAAGCCTGTACCGCGGTGTTCAGCTGTTCGCCCAGTTGCAGCAGTTGTTCGCCTTGCTGGCGGCCTTCGCCGATCCGCTGCAGGTTCTTGCCGCCGAGTTGATGGATACGCTCGCTGTGACCGTGAATCTCACTGACGGCGCCGCTCTGCTGGGCGGTGGCGTTGGCGATGCGTTCGGCCATGCTGGCGATGGTGCCGATCGCCGCGACTATTGCGTCCAGTGCGCCGTCGGCTGCTTGCGCCTGGCCGGCGGCGGCCTGGGCGTGTTCGACCTGGATGCGCATGGCGGCGACCGATTGCCGGGCCGCTTGCTGCAGGCGTTCGACCAACTCCTGTATTTCGGCGGTGGCGCCGCTGGTGCGTTGCGACAGCGAGCGTACTTCGTCGGCGACCACGGCAAAGCCGCGGCCCAGTTCGCCGGCCCGTGCGGCTTCGATGGCCGCGTTCAGCGCGAGCAGGTTGGTTTGTTCGGCAATGCCGCGGATCACCGTGAGCACGCTGCCAATGGTCGCGGTTTCCTCGCTGAGGCGCTCGACGGCTTGGGCGTTGCCCTGGACTTCGCCGACCAGGGCGTGCAGCCCGTTGAGGCTCAGGCCGATCACCTGCTGGCCCTGTTCCACGGCGCGGCCGGCGTCGCGGCTGGCATCGGCGGCCTGGCTGGCGTTGCCGGCGACTTGCTGGATGGTCGCATCGAGTTCGCCCAGGGCGTCGCGTATTTGCGCGGTATCGCCCGCTTGGCGTTCGGCGCCTTGATGCAGGCCGCCGCTGAGGTCGGCGAGAATGCGGCTGGAACCCGCGACTTGCTCGGCGTGCTGGCGGATACTGCCCACCAGCTCGACAAGGTAGTGGCGCAGGCGGTTCAGCGAGACCTCGATGTCGACCAGTTCACGGGTGCGCGAACCGAGCGCGATGTCCTGGCTGAAATCGCCGCCGGCCCAGGTCGACAGCGCCGGTACCAGGCGATTGAGCACGCGGGTCAGGCGGCGCTGCAGCGTGTCGATGATCAGTGCAATCAACAAAATCGCCCCTATCATCAGGCCGAGGATTAGCCGCACCTCACCCTGAATGCGCCCATGCTCGGCGCGCACCGCTGGCTCCAGCGCGGCGAGGTCGTGCTGTACACCATCGATGTTGAGGCGCGTGGCGCTGGCCAGTTCGATGCGTTGTTCGATCAGTCGGCGGGTGCGTTGCAGTTCTGCCGGATAGCGACCGATCAGGCTGGCCAGATCGCGCTTGAGCGCCAGGCCTTGATCTTCCGCCTGCGCGCTGGTGTTGTCGGTGGCCAGGCCGAGCAAATCGGCGAAGCTCGCGCTATTGCTGTCGCCGGCTGCGGTTACGCCGAGCAGGGGCAGGCTGTCGAGTTGCTTGGCCTGCTCGCCGAGGGCCGCCAATTCGCGCTCGACGTTGGCTGCCAGCTCGCTGCGTTCGCTATCGATCAATTTCTCGCGGGCATGGGCCAGGCGCGTCAGGTGTTGGGCGGCGGCGAACAGCGGCGGGTAATAGCTCGCCGCGATCGTGCTTTCGCCGCTTTGCGCGTATTGCGCCAGTTGTTCGAGGGTGCCGGCCATTTCCCGTTCGGCTTGCAGCAACAGGCCTTGCGGGTTGCCGGCGAGTTTGCCAGCGGCGAGCAATTCGTTGCTGCTGAACGCCTTCAGCTCCGCCAGGCTCGGGCCCACGCTCGCGGCCAGTTCGGGCGGCAGTTCGGCGACGGCGCCGGTCAGGGTATCGAGTGCTTGCAGTGCGGCGCTGTGCTGCAGCGCGTCGCCGCTGCCGAGATAACCGAGCACGTTGCTCGCCGCTTGCTGCTGGAACTGCTGCGACAGGCTCAGGTAGCGCTCCATCAGCAGGTAGGGGCGTTCGAGTGCGCGTTGCGACCACCAGAGCGTCGCGCCCAGGGCGATGCAGACGATGACCAATAAGAGGGTATTGAGGTTGGTGAGTGACTTCAGGCGCATAGGGGCTCGACCGATACGGAACGCTGTTGGCCCGCTCGTGTGATCACGCGCGAGGCTGGCGAGCCCTGAAGCTATTACGTTTTCATGACAGCAAGATGACGGCACATGCCCTGATGTGGCGTTATGACATTATTTGCCGGCGAATATTTCCACCCGGTTGCGCCCGCCGTGTTTCGCCGCATACAGCGCCTCGTCGGCCTGCTGCGACAGCACCTTGCTGTCGGCGCCATGGGCGAGTTGGGTGATGCCGGCACTGAAGGTGCAGGACAGGTCCGCCGGTTGCGCGGGGAAGTGGATCTCGGCGAAACGCGTGCGTATTTCGTCGAGTACCAGATGAGCTTCCTCGGCCCGGGTGCTGGGCATGACCACGGCGAATTCCTCGCCACCGTAACGGCCGATGAAGTCGGTTTTCCGCAGCCGTTGTTTCAGGAACAGGGCCAGGCTCTTGATCACCCGGTCGCCCATGGGGTGGCCGTAGTTGTCGTTGACCTTCTTGAAGAAGTCGATATCCAGCATGGCGAAGCACAGGGGCTGGTTGTCGCGTTGCGCGCGGGTGCGACAGTCTTCCAGCAACTGCAAGGTATGGGTGTGGTTGAACAGCCCGGTCAGGCTGTCGCGCACCATGCGCGCCTTGAGGTTGCGCGCGCGGGCGGCGCGGTTGCGCACGGTGGCGATCAGATGGCGCGGCTTGATCGGTTTGGTCAGGAAGTCGTCGCCGCCTTCGCTCATCGCGTCGAGTTGTTTGTCCAGATCGTCTTCGGCCGACAGGTAGATGATCGGCACGCTGACATAACGGTCGTTGTGGCGGATCACCTTGGCCAGCTCGGGGCCGTTGCACTCGGGCATGTACATGTCGAGGATGATCAGGTCCGGCTGGAATTCGGCCAGCTCGGTCATCGCCTGGATCGGATCGAGCAGGGTGCGGGTGACGATCCCGGCGCTGTTCAGCACCCGTTCGGTGTAGGTGGCCTGGGCGCGCGAGTCATCGATGATCAACACCCGGTAGGGTTCGCTCTGGCTGACATGGGTCAGCTCTTCGATGCGTTCGAGCAGCGTCGAGGCGTCCAGGGTGCCGGTGAAGAAGTTCTGCCCGCCCGCGCGCACCGCGGCCAGACGGGTCGGGGTGTCGGTGTCCGTTTGGCTGAAGAACAACAGCGGGATTTTCTGCTCCAGACCGTCCTGAACCGCCTCGGCCAGACGCAAACCACAGCCCTGGCCGGAAAAATCCACATCCATGACGATGGCGGCCGGGTGACGCTCCAACATGGCGTCGCGGAAGGCGTTGGCGGTTTCCAGCGGCAGCGCGGTGATGCCGAAAAATTCCAGCTGGCGGGCCAGGCGCTCGGCCTGGTCGAGGTGTTGCATGGCCAAGTAAACCGGTTTGCGCAGTTGCTGCAGCACGGTTTGGCCGAGGCGGTCGCCATGCCGCAGGCCGATGCGCGGCAGGCGGTGCATCACATGGTTGAGCTCGTTGATCAGGTGGCTGCTGAGCCGCCCGCCGTTCTTCGCCACGGCATCCAGGCAATGATTGATGCTTTGCGCCAAGGCGCCGTGCTCGACCTGCTCGAAGCGCTCGGCGTAGCGCTGCAACAACAAGGTGGCATCGCGCAGTTCGCGCATGCCCAATTCGCTCCATTCGCTGCGTTGTAAACGCTGCCAGATCTCCAGCACTTGCCGCGCCTGATGGATGACTCGTTGGGCGAAGTGTTGCTTGAGACGGTCGTGGCTGAAGTCTTCTTGCTCGGTCATGGCCTTTTATCTGGGGAGGGCGAGAGGCCGCCCGACTTTTATAGTGGCGCTATGCTACCAGTGGCGCTGGTCGCTGCCAGTGCCGTCGATCCCTCGGCGCAAGCCTTCTGTCCAGATTGCCAAGCAGGTCGCGATTTAGGGTGTCGGCGCTAAGTTTGCCACCAAGCACTGCGCCCGAGTCTAGGCTCCTTTATAGTACAAAGCTGTAAGCTCCAGACCATTAGCAACCCAAATGCGCGGCTGTGGTCGAATATTTTTCATGCGTAACGAATAAAGGACGTTGTCATGTTGGATTGGAAGAATCGCACTGCCGGTGCGCGTAACAGTGTCGATGATTCGGCCACCAAGGTGCGTGGTTTCTCAGGTAAAGGGCGGCTCGTCCGGATAGGCGGTGCCGTGCTTGGCCTCTATCTGCTGGTCGCCTTACTGGTCGGTTGGTACTGGAGCCAGGAACCCGAACCCTTCTCGGTGCAGCAACATGCCCAGGCGGCGGCTCAGGATGCCCAGCATCAGATGGTCCACGGCTACACCACGGTGGCGACCCTGAAGCAGGTCGCCAGCACCTTGCTCAACAAGCCCGGCGGCTACCTGGCCAACGACCTCGCTCCACCTGGCCTGTGGTTGGACAATATGCCGAGCTGGGAATACGGCGTGCTGGTGCAGGTGCGCGACATGGCGCGTGCCTTGCGCAAAGACTTCTCCCGCTCGCAGTCGCAATCCACCGAAGACCCGGATCTGGCCAAGGCCGAGCCGCGTTTCCACTTCGACAACAAGAGCTGGGCCCTGCCGGCCTCCGAAGCCGAGTACAGCGAAGCGATCAAATCGCTGGATCGCTACATGGCGAGCCTCGGCGATCCGAGCAAAGCCAACGCGCAGTTCTATACCCGCGCCGATAACCTGAACAACTGGCTGGGCGATGCGGCGACTCGTTTGGGCTCGCTGTCCCAACGCTTGTCCGCGAGTGTCGGACGGGTGCGTTTGAACACCGAGGTACGCGACCCGGCCCAGGGCGACAGCGGCGAAGTGGAAGTGGTCGAGGGCGCCTACGAGACGCCTTGGCTGCAAATCGACAACGTGTTCTATGAAGCCCGCGGCCAGGCCTGGGCGCTGGCGCATCTGCTGCGCGCCATCGAAGTGGACTTCGCCGATGTGCTGGTGAAGAAGAACGCCACCGTCAGCCTGCGGCAGATCATCCGCGAACTGGAAGCCGCCCAGGAAACCCTGTGGAGCCCGATGGTGCTCAACGGCAGCGGCTATGGCCTGCTGGCCAACCACTCGCTGGTCATGGCCAATTACATCTCGCGCGCCAATGCCGGCTTGATCGACCTGCGTATGCTGCTGAGCCAGGGCTGAGGCATGGCCGTTTCGGCGCTTGAAGCGGCGCATCGCGCCGCTTCCGATGCGGAGCTGATCGCCTGGGTCGACGAGCACGATCGCCTGCTCGGCAGCCTGCCGCGGGCACAGTTGCGCGAGCGTGGGGCGATCGGCCGCGGCACCTTTATCCTGCTGTTCAATTCCGCCGGCGAACTCTGTGTGCACCGCCGCACCCTGAGCAAGGCGCTGTATCCCGGCTACTGGGATGTGGCGGCCGGCGGCATGGTGCTGGCGGACGAAAGCTACGCAGAGTCGGCGGCGCGCGAACTGGAAGAAGAGCTGGGCATCGCAGCGGTCGAGTTGCATGAGCACCGCCGGTTTTTCTTCGACCAACCGGACAACCGCCTGTGGTGCACGGTGTTTTCCGCGGTGTCCGATGCGCCTTTGCGCTTGCAGCCCGAAGAGGTGCTGGAGGCGGCATTTATGCCCACCGCACAGGCCTTGCTGCGGGCAGAACAGCAGCCGTTCTGCCCCGACTCCCTCGAGGCCCTGCGGCATTATCTGGCGGGGCAAGCCTTAAGCCTCAAGCAGTAAGGGCGCTGTTTCCTCTTGCAGCTAATGGCTTGCCGCTGGCCTTTCAGGCCTACCAGGTATCGACGAACCCGCGTTTCTTGCCCTCGCGCGCTGCGGGCTTGGGCGCGGCACTGAGCCCGCGCAGCAGCCAGGCGCGGGTTTCCGCCGGGTCGATCACCGCGTCTATCTCGAGGTAGCTGGCCGTGTTCAGCGCCTTGCCGTTGTCGTAGGCCTTGGCCACCAGCTTGTCGAACAGCGCTTTGCGCGCCGCCTCGTCCGGTTGGCTGGCCAGCTCCTTGGCGAAGCCCAGGCGCACCGCGCCCTCCAAGCCCATGGCGCCGAATTCGCCGCTGGGCCAGGCGATGGTGAACAGCGGCGAATGGAAGCTGCCGGCCGCCATGGCCTGGGCGCCGAGGCCGTAACCCTTGCGCAGCACCACGCAGAAGAACGGCACCGACAGGCTCGCCGCGGCGACGAACATGCGCGACACGTGGCGCACCGTGGCCTGCTTCTCCGCCTCCGGGCCGACCATAAAGCCGGGCGTGTCGCACAGCGACAGCATGGGAATGTCGAAGGCGTCGCACAGCTGCATAAAGCGCGCGGCCTTGTCGCCGGCCGCCGCATCGATGGCGCCGCCGAGGTGCGCCGGGTTGTTGGCGATCAGCCCGAACGGCCGCCCCTCGATGCGCACCAGGGCGGTGATCAGCCCCGGCGCGAATTGTCGGCGCAGTTCCAGCACGCTGCCGGCATCGGCCAGGGTCTCGATCAGCTGGCGGATGTCGTAGACGCGCAGGCGGTTCTGCGGAATCGAGTGGCGCAGCTCGCGCTGGTCCGCGCATTGCCAGTCGCTCAGGGAACCCTGGAAGTAGGACAGGTACTGCTTGGCCACCCGCACTGCCTCGGCTTCGTCCGCCACCACGACGTCGATCACCCCGTTCGGCCCCTGCACGCCCACCGGGCCGACCTGTTCCGGGGTGAAGCTGCCGAGGCCGCCGCCTTCGATCATCGCCGGGCCGGCCATGCCGATGGTCGCATCCTCGCTAGCGATAATCACATCGCAGCAGCCGAGCAGCGCGGCGTTGCCGGCGAAACAGCGCCCGGACACCACCCCGACCAGCGGTACCAGCCCGGACAGCCGGGCCATGCCGACGAAGGTGTGGCAATCCAGCCCGGCCACGCCGACGAAATCGGTGTCCCCCGGCCGCCCGCCGCCACCCTCGGCGAACAGCACCAGCGGCAGGCGCCACTGTTCGGCCAGGTGCAGCAGGCGGTCGGTCTTCTTGTGGTTCATCACTCCCTGGGTGCCGGCGAATACCGTGTAGTCGTAGGCGATGGCCAGGCAGCGCGCCGCCTCTGCGCCGAACTGCGCGGCGTTGACCGTGCCGGTGCCGGCGACCAGACCGTCGGCCGGGCTCAGTTCGATCAGCTCTTCGGGTGTGCGGCGCCGCCGTTGCGCGGCCAGGGCGAAGCCGCCGTATTCGTTGAAGCTGCCGTCATCCAGCAGGTCGGCGAGGTTTTCCCGCGCCGTGCGCTGGCCGGTCTTGCGCCGTTTGGCCACGGCCTGCGGGCGGCGCTCGTCGGTGAGCAGCGCTTGGCGCTCCAGCACCTCGGCCAAGTCGGCGCGGATATGCGCCAGGTCCAGGCTTTCCTCGGTGTGCAAGTGGTCGCCGTCTACCTCGGCGGGTTCGAGGAACAACAGCGCCTGGCCTTCGCTCAGCGCATCGCCGGGACAGGCGGCGAGGGCGCGGACGATGCCGCTATGTTCGGCCTTGACCACGAACTCCATCTTCATCGCTTCCAGCACCGCGACCGTTTGCCCGACGGCCAGCGCATCGCCCTCGGCGACCTCCAGGCTGACCAGCACGCCGCTGCTCGGTGCGCATAGCGACTCGCTGCCGAAGGGCGCTTCGGTCTCGTGGGTCGAGCGGGTTGCCATGCTCGCCGGCTGGGCGAAAAACAGATGGGGGTGGGCCTGGGCTTGCGCGGCCAGCAGTTCGTCCAGATGGCTTTCGACGAAGCGCGTGCCGACCCGATTGGCCTGCACGGCGGGATGACGCAGCAGGTTCTGCAGCAGATGCAGGTTGCTCACCACGCCCTCGATGCGGAATTCGCAGAGCGCGCGATAGGCGCGGCGCAGCGCGCTCGGATAATCAGGTGCGTGGACGATCAGCTTGGCCAGCAGCGAGTCGTAGGCCGGGCTCACCGGGTAACCGGCGTAGCCGTAGCCATCGATGCGCAGGCCCGGCCCGCTCGGCGGTTCGTAGGCCGTCAGGGTACCGGCGGCCGGGCGGGTGCTGCCGTCGGCGTGCTGGGTCTCCAGGTTGAGGCGCAGTTGCACGGCGTAGCCCTTGAGTGGCGGCGGCTGCTCCAAGCCCAGTTCGCTCAGGCTGGCGCCGGCGGCCAGGTGCAGCTGGCTGTGCAGCAGGTCGGCGCCGGTGACCTGCTCGGTGACGGTGTGCTCGACCTGGATGCGCGGGTTGGCCTCCATAAAATAGAAGCGCCCCGGCTGGGCCGCATCCAGCAGAAACTCGAAGGTGCCGATGCCGCGATAACGCACCTCGCCGGCCAGGCGTAACGCGGCTTCGATCAATGCGCTGCGGGTGGTCTCGGGCAGATCCGGGCTGGGGGCGATTTCGATCAACTTCTGGTTGCGTCGTTGCAAGCTGCAATCGCGCTCCCACAGGTGGCTGACCGCGCCGCTGCCGTCGCCCAATACCTGGATTTCAATATGCCGGGCATCCTGCACCAGTTGCTCGATATAGAGCGCGCCATTGCCGAACGCCGCCTGCGCCTCCGACTGGCAGCGCGCGTAGGCGTCGGCCAATTCGGCCTCGTCCCGCACCGCGCGCATACCGCGCCCGCCACCGCCGGCCAGGGCCTTGAGCATCACCGCGGCGCCGGCGCCGAGGCTGCGCAGGAAATCGCGGGCCTGTTCCAGGCTGACCGCGCGGTTGAGGCCAGCCACCAGCGGCACGCCGCAGCGCTCGGCCAGATCGCGGGCGGCGGCCTTGTCACCGAACAGTTCCAGCACCTCGACGCCGGGGCCGATAAAGCGCAGCCCAGCAGCCTGACAGCGCCGAGCGAACTCGGCGTTCTCGGCGAGAAAGCCGTAGCCCGGGTGGATCGCTTCGCAGCCCTCGGCCTGGGCGATGGCGAGCAATTGCGCCATGTCCAGATAAGCTGGCACCCCACGCCCCTTGAGCGCGACCGCGCTATCGGCCTTGCGCAGGTGCAGGGAGGCGGCATCGTCCTCGGCGTATACCGCCACCGAGCGAATGCCCAGGTCCGCGCAGGCGCGGGCAATGCGAATAGCGATCTCGCCACGGTTGGCGATCAGCAGGGCGGAAAAGGGCATGGCGGCTCCAGATGTGTTGTTCTGCAGCCATCTTAGGCGCTCGGCGGGCCAGGTAAACCAAGCCACGCCAGGCGTAGGAGCGGATATTTGCCTGAGTGATGATCGTTCGGATTGCACAAGCTACGAAGCGCGCTTTTGCTTTTGTAGCCTGGATAAGCCTTGGCGCAATCCGGGGGCGGTGTGGTCGGCGACGGATCTTTCCCGGATTGCATCCGGGCTACGAGGCGGGTAGGCCGTTTGCCTAGCTGCGGCGTTCGACGATAAACCGCGCCAGTTCGCGCAGCGGCTCGGCGGCTTCGTCGAAAGGGCGCAGGGCGTGCAGGGCCAGGTCGCGCAGTTCCAGGGCGTAGGCCTTGGCCGCGTCCAGGCCGAGCAGGGCGGGGTAGGTGGGCTTGTCGTTGGCCTGGTCCTTGCCCTGGGTCTTGCCGAGGGTGGCGGTGTCGCTTTCCACGTCGAGGATGTCGTCCTGCACCTGGAACGCCAGGCCGATGGCGCGGGCGTAGTTCTGCAGGGCCAATAGCGAGCGTTCGTCGGCTTTGCCGCTGGCCAGGGCGCCGAGGCGCACGCTGGCCTCGATCAGCGCGCCGGTCTTGTGCCGGTGCATGCTTTCCAAGGCCTGGCGATCCAGGCGCTGGCCGACCGAGCCGAGGTCGATGGCCTGGCCGCCGACCATTCCGGCCGGGCCCGCGGCCTGGGCCAGGCAGGCGACCATGGCGAGACCCGATTCGCTGCCCAAGGGGTTCAGTTGCGGGTCGGCGAGCACGCTGAAGGCCAGGCTCTGCAAGCCGTCGCCGGCGAGGATCGCGCAGGCTTCGTCGAACGCCTTGTGGGTGGTCGGCTTGCCGCGGCGCAAATCGTCGTCGTCCATCGCCGGCAAGTCGTCGTGGACCAGCGAGTAGGCGTGGATCAATTCCACCGCGCAGGCTGCGCTGTCGGCATCTTCCGCCGCGCCGCCGAGGGCTTCGCAGGCGGCGTAAACCAGCAGCGGGCGCACCCGTTTGCCGCCGTTGAACACGCTGTAGCGCATGGCCTGATAGAGGCGCGCCAATTCGGCGTGCGGCGGGACGAAGAGGTTTTCCAGCGCGGCATCGACACGCGCCTGACAGCGCCTTTGGTAGGCCTCGATCATGCTTGCGGGTCCGCGTCGAAGGGGGCTTCCTCCAGCTCGCCGTCGCGCTCCAGAAGGATCTGTACTTTTTGTTCGGCCTGGGCCAGCGCGGCCTGGCAGTCGCGGGTCAGGCGAATACCCTGTTCGAATGTGGTCAGCGAGTCTTCCAGCGACAACTCGCCGTTCTCCAGGCGTTCGACCAGGTTCTGCAAGTCGGTGAGGGACTGCTCGAAGTCGAGCGAGGCTTTTTTACGGGCCATGGCGGGCGTTCTCTGGCGGGATTTGCAACCGGCGCGACACTAGCAGAGCCGCGCCGCGCGGGCAAATAACCATAAGTTGCAGAGGCTGTTTGGGGCGGCTGGAGCCGCGCCATCAACCGGCGAAATAAGTGGCCCAGAAATAATACGCGGTCATGCCGCCGCCCACCGCGATCACCAGGCTGCGCAACAGCGTCGGCGGCAGGCGTTCGCCGAGGGCGCCGCCGGCGTAGCCGCCGAGGGTGGTGCCGACCAACAGGATAGCCAGCTCGTACCAACTGACCCGCCCGGCGATCACGAAGGTCAGCGTGGCGATGCTGTAGATCACCGCGGAAATCAGGTTTTTCAGGGCATTGGCGCGGGCCAGCTGATGGCCTTCGATGGAGAACGCCGCGAGTTGCAGAATGCCCATGCCCGCGCCGAAATAGCCGCCGTAGATCGACACGCCGATATGCGCGCCGAGCGATAGCGGGCTGTGCGGCGGTTGCTCCGCGCCCGCCGGCGTCTCCACGCGATGGGTCGCCAGCCAACGGCGCAGCCAGGGACTGGCGGCGAACAGCAAGGTGGCGGTCAGCAGCAGCCAGGGAATCAGGTGGCGGAAAATCGCATCGCCGCCCGCGAGCAACAGCAGGCCGCCGAGCAGGCCGCCGCAGAGGCCGGCCAACAGCAGCGGCAGCAGGTAGCGACCCAGTGGGCGCAATGAGGTGCGCGCGGCCCAGGCGCTGGCCAGGCTGGCCGGCCACAGCGCCACGGCGTTGGTGGCGTTGGCGGTGACCGGCGGCAAACCGGCGGCGAGCAGCGCGGGAAAGGAAAAGAAGGTGCCGCCGCCGGCCAGGGCATTCATCCCGCCGGCGGCAAAGCCAGCGAGGATCAGCAGGAGGAGGTCGCTAATCGGCATGGGCTAAGCGATCACCCCGTAACCACGGGCCATCAATACCGCGAGCAGCGGAATGATCAGCAGCAACAGCAGTTCCAGGCGGATCGTCATGATCACCAGCTTCGCTTGCCGCGGGCTGACGCTCGGCACCTGTCCGGCCTTGAGCTGGTTGCGCCAGTTGAGGAAAACGAAGGTCGGCAGAATCGACAGCAGCGCGACCAGCACGAACAGCCCAACCTTGGCGTGGAACAGGCTGTTGCCCAGGTAGTAAGCGCTGCCCTTGCCGAACCAGATCACCCGCGCCAGGCCGGTAGCCAGCACCACGCCTGCGGTCAAACCGTAAGCCATATCGACGACGATCAACTGGCGCGCACGGGTCAGATCCAGCGGTAGTTTGAATTGCAGGTGTTCGATGCTGAGCAAGGCGAACAAGACGAAGATCGACAGGTAATGCAGGTAGGCGGCGATAGCCTGGGCCATGGTGATTTCCTTATATGTGCGTACGGATCGTCAGGCTTTTACAGGCAGCGGGGCGAACCATAGGTTGTGCCGACTCAGGCGCACAGCATAGCCGCCGAGGCACAGGCTGCGCAGCCCCATAAAGCACAGAAACGCCAGCCACAGACCATGGTTGCCCAGGGCTTGCAGCCACCACGCCAGCGGTAGGCTGAGCAACAGGGCCATCAGCATCGCATCGCGCATCTCGCGGGCGCGGATGGCACCGATAAACAGGCCGTCGAGCAGGTAACTCCAGACCGCGATCAAGGGCAGCACCGCCAGGTACGGCAGGTGTTCGACAGCGATGGCGCGCACTGCGGCAATGTCGGTTTGCAGGTAGATAAACCAATGCCCGCCGAGCCAGAAGAACAGCACGAAGCCCAGGCTGGCCAGCAGCGACCAGCCGCCGGCGACGATCAGGCTGCGGCGCAGCGCAGCGCGGTCGCGCGCGCCGAGGGCATGGCCGCTCAGCGCTTCCACCGCATGGGCCAAACCGTCGAGGGCGTGGGCGGTGAGCAGCAGGCCGTTGAGCAGCAGCGCATTGCCCGCCACGGTCGCATCGCCGAGGCGGGTGCCCTGCACGGTGAGCATAAAGAACACCCCTTGCAGGATCAGGGTGCGGATAAAGATGTCGCGGTTGACCGCCAGCAGCGGTCGCCAATTCAGCCAGCGCCGTAGCGCCGGCCAGTCGACGCGCCCGGCATAAGCGGTCAGCGCCCGGCGCGCCAGCCATAGACCAAGCAGTGCGCCGCTCCATTCGGCGATCACCGAGGCCCAGGCCGCGCCGGCCACGCCCCAGTCCAGGCCGAGGACGAACAGCAGATCGAGCGAGACATTGAGCAGGTTGGTGGTCAGCAGAATCGCCAGCGGTCCGCGGCCGTTCTGGGTGCCGAGTAGCCAACCGATCAGCGCATAACCGGCCAGCACCGCCGACAGGCCGAGCAGGCGGATATGCAGGTAGCTGCGCGCCAGGTCGTTGAGTGCCGCCGAGGGTTGCATCAGGCGCAAGGCCAGATCGCTCAGCGGCAGCGCCAGGAGGATCAGCAGCACCGCGAGCAGGCCGCCGAGCAGCAACG
Source organism: uncultured Pseudomonas sp. (assembly GCF_946886105.1). Next base: position 46,852 of record NZ_CAMPHV010000010.1, read on the forward strand.
CCTGCAGCAGAATCTGACGCAGCCCGCCGCCGTCCGCGCGCCCCGCGGCCTGAGCGGCGAAACCAGTGGTGCCCATGCGCAGAAAGCCCACGGCCCAGGTCAGCAGCGTGTAGAGGCTGGCGCCGACGGCGACCGCGGCCAGTTGGTGGGCGTGGGGCAGGTGGCCGATCACCGCGCTGTCGACCAGCGCCACCAAAGGCACCGAGAGGTTGGACAGAATCATCGGGGCGGCCAGCGCCCAGACCCGGGTGTGGGTCGGCGCGTGCTGCCAGGCGTCGCGGATCAGGGACATAAGGGCTCCGTTCTAACGGCGCAGTATAAGGCCGCCGCGCCATTGCGCGTTGGGCGTTCCGGGCGGGGTGGGAAGCTGTGCGTGGGTCGGTGCTTCTCTCGTTTCCCTCTCGTGGCTTTTCGGGCGCTCGACTATAGTGTCAGCCCTCTGCCACATCCTTTTGTTGGAGCCCCGCGATGCCGAAGAATGGATTGCTTCTGGCGCTTGTCCTGAGCCTGCTCAGTGCCTGTGATTCCTCTACCTCCGAACCCGCCAAGGTGACCCAGACCGCCCCACCCGCGAGCGCTCCTGCCGCCAGCGATGAGGCGGCCAAACCAGCGGTCGACGTGCAGGCCCTGAGCGAGCGTTACGCCGGGCGTGCATTGAGCGTGGTGGACGTTTCCGAGGTGCAGATCGACGGCGCCAGCAGCCTGTCGGTGAGCTTCTCGGTACCGCTCGATCCCGAGCAGAAATTCGCCGAGCGCCTGCATCTGGTCGATAGCAAGGATGGCAAGGTCGACGGCGCCTGGGTGCTCAGCGACAACCTGATGGAATTGCGTCTGCGCCATCTCGAACCGCAGCGCAAATTGGTGCTGACGGTGGATGCCGGCCTGCGCGCGGTGACCGGCGAGAAGCTCGCCGCCGAGCACGTCAGCCGTCTGGAGACCCGCGATCTGCAAGCCAGCGTCGGCTTCGCCAGCCGCGGTTCGTTGTTGCCCACGCGCCTGGCCGAGGGCTTGCCGGTGATCGCGCTGAACGTCGACAAGGTCAATGTCGAGTTCTTCCGCATCAAGCCCGAATCCCTGCCGGCCTTTCTCAGCCGCTGGGGCACCAGCAGCAGCCTGGATACCTGGGAATCGCGCTCCTTGTTGCCCATGGCCGAGTTGGTCTATGGCGGCCGTTTCGATCTGAATCCCGCGCGCAATACCCGCGAAACCCTGTTGCTGCCGATCGCCGGCCTGGAGCCGTTCAAGCAGCCCGGGGTGTACCTGGCGGTGATGCGCGAGGCCGGTAATTACAGCTATTCGCAACCGGCCACGCTGTTCACCCTGAGCGATATCGGCCTGTCCGCGCACCGCTACCGCAACCGTTTGGATGTGTTCACCCAGGCTCTGGCCGGCGGCGAGGCGATGGCCGATGTGGCACTGGAGTTACTCGACGGCGAAGGCCAACTGCTCGCCGAAGCCAGCACCGACGGCGCCGGCCATGCCGAGCTGCCGCTGCCGCCGAAGGCCGAAGTGTTGCTCGCGCATCTGGGCGAACAGACCAGCCTGCTGCGCCTCAACGGCTCGGCGCTGGACCTGGCCGAATTCGATATCGCCGGGCCCAAGGCCCATCCGCTGCAATTTTTCGTGTTCGGCCCGCGGGATTTGTACCGCCCCGGCGAAACCGTGCTGCTCAACGCCCTGCTGCGCGATGCCGATGGCCGCGCGGTCAAGGCCCAGCCGGTGAATGTCGAGGTGCGTCGACCGGACGAGCAGGTCAGCCGCAAGTTCGTCTGGCAGGCCGACGACTCCGGTCTCTATCAATACCAGCTGCAACTCGCCGAAGAGGCGCCGACCGGGCGCTGGCAGTTGTTGCTCGACCTTGGCGACGGCAAACCGCAGCTATATGAATTTTCGGTCGAGGACTTCCTCCCCGAGCGTCTGGCTCTGGAACTCAAGGGCAGCGAGCAGCCCTACACCCCGGCGCAGAACGCCGACTTCGAAGTGACCGGGCGCTACCTGTACGGCGCGCCGGCCGCCGGCAACCGCTTGAGCGGCCAGCTTTACGTGCGGCCGCTGCGTGAAGCGGTCGCCAGTTTGCCGGGCTATCAGTTCGGCTCGGTCACCGAGGAAGAGCTGAGCCAGGACATCGAACTCGATGAGGTCAGCCTCGACGAGCAGGGCGAAACCCGCCTGAGCATCGACAGTCGTTGGTCGGAGGCGAAATCGCCGCTGCGCCTGATCCTCCAGGCCAGTCTGCAGGAGTCCGGCGGTCGCGCCATCACCCGTCGGCTGATCCAGCCGGTATGGCCCGCCGAGCGTTTGCCGGGCCTGCGCGGCTTGTTCGACGGCGAGGAAGTGGACGCCGACAGCCTGGCCGAATTCGAAATACTGGTGGCCGACGCCGCTGGCAACAAACTGGCCGCCGAGCAACTGACGGTGCGTTTTATCCGCGAGCGCCGCGACTACTTCTGGAACTTCTCCGAGAGCGATGGCTGGAGCCACAACTACAACGAAAAATTCCTCACCCTCGACGAACAGACCCTCAGCACCAAGGCCGACGGCACGGCGAAAGTCAGCTTCCCGGTGGAGTGGGGGCCGTACCGCGTCGAAGTTATCGACGCCCAGACTGGCATGCTCAGTAGCCTGCGCTTCTGGGCCGGTTACCGCTGGCAGGACAACGCCGACGGCGGCGCGGTGCGTCCCGATCAGGTCAAGCTGGCACTGGACAAACCGGCCTATGCCGACGGCGAAACCGCCAAGGTCACGGTAACCCCGCCCGCCGCCGGTAACGGTTATCTGCTGGTCGAGTCCAGCGAAGGGCCGCTGTGGTGGCAGGAGATCGAGGTGCCGGCCGAAGGCAAAGCCTTCGAGGTGCCCATCGCCAAGGACTGGGCGCGGCACGACCTGTATATCAGCGCCCTGGTGATCCGCCCCGGCGAGCGCAAAAGCAACGCCACGCCCAAGCGCGCGGTCGGGTTGCTGCACCTGCCGCTGGAGCGCGCGCCGCGTAAGCTGGCGTTGAGCCTGGAAGCGCCCGAGAAGATGCGCCCCAACCAAGCGCTGAAGGTCAAGGTACGGGCGCGCGATGCCGATGGCGGTGTGCCGAAGCAGGTGCAGGTACTGGTCGCCGCGGTGGATGTCGGCATTCTCAATATCACCGAGTACGCCACTCCCGATCCGTTCGCCAGCCTGTTCGGCCGTAAGGCCTATGGCGCCGACCAGTTGGATATCTACGGTCAACTGATCGAAGCCGGACAGGGCCGGGTGGCTAAGCTGGCGTTCGGCGGCGACGCGGCCCTGGCCTCCGGCGGCAAACGCCCGGATACCAGCGTGCTGATAGTCGCGCTGCAAAGCCAGCCGCTGCGCCTGAACGAGCAGGGCGAGGGCGAAGTCAGCCTGAATATTCCCGACTTCAACGGCGAGTTGCGGCTGATGGCGCAAGCCTGGACGGATGAGCGCTACGGCATGGCCGAAGGCAAGACCGTGGTGGCCGCGCCGCTGATCGCCGAGTTGTCGGCGCCGCGCTTCCTCGCCGGTGGCGACGAAACCACCCTGGCCCTGGACCTCAGCAACCTCTCGGGTCAGGCCCAGCAACTCAAGGTGCAACTGAGTGCGGAAGGGCAACTGAGCCTGACTCAACCGGCCGCCGCCTCGGCAGCGCTCGATCTGGCCGACGGCGCGCGGAGCATTCTGCGCATTCCTGTGCGCGCGCTCGGCGGTTATGGTCAGGGCCGGGTCAAGGTCAGCGTGCAAGGGCTGGCCCTGCCGGGCGAGGAGCTGCCGCCGTTCAGCCGCGAATGGACCCTGGGCGTGCGCCCGGCCTATCCGGCGCAACTGCAGCACTTCCGCGCGGTGCTCAAGGAGCAGGCCTGGAGTCTGCCGGCCGGTGTGCTGGAGACGTTCGAACCAGCGGGGCTGGAGGCGCGCCTGGCGATATCCAGTCGTCCGCCGCTCAACCTCGGCGAGCATATCCGCGCGCTCAAGGCGTATCCCTACGGCTGCCTGGAGCAAACCACCAGCGGTCTGTATCCGTCTTTGTACGCCGATGCCGCCAGCCTCAAGCGTCTGGGTATCACTGGCGAGTCGGATGCACAGCGCAAACGTTCGATCGAGTTGGGTATCGAACGCCTGCTCAGCATGCAGCGCTACAACGGCAGCTTCGGCCTGTGGGGCGCGGACAGCGATGAGGAATATTGGCTCAGCGCCTATGTCACCGACTTCCTCCTGCGCGCCCGCGAGCAGGGCTTCGGCGTGCCGGACGAGGCGCTGAAAAAGGCCAGCGAACGCCTGCTGCGTTATGTGCAGGAACGCAACCTGATCGAAGTCAGCTACAGCGACGACGCCAACCACAGCCGCTTCGCCGTGCAGGCCTATGCCGGTTATGTGCTGGCGCGCAGCCAACAGGCGCCGCTTGGCGCCTTGCGCAGCCTGTACGAGCGCCGCGCCGATGCCGCATCCGGCTTGCCGCTGGTGCAGTTGGCGGTGGCGCTACGGAAGATGGGCGACCAGCCGCGCAGCGAGGAGCTGCTGGCCGCCGGCCTGGCGCGCGGTCGCGACGGCGACAACTGGCTCGGCGACTACGGCAGCCCGCTACGCGATCAGGCGCTGATCATGGCGCTGCTGGAGGAACACGACCTGACCGCCAACCGCCGCGAAGAGCGCCTGTTCAACCTAGCGGACGAAATGGCCGGCAACCGTTGGCTGTCGACCCAGGAGCGCAATTCGCTGTACCTGGCCGGTCGTAATCTGTTGGGCAAACCCGAGCCGAGCTGGCGCGCCGATCTGCGCAGCGGCGGCTTCGAGTTCGCCTTGAGCGATGCCCAATCGGGGCTCAAATTGGAAGGCGACGAGCTGGCCGCGCCGCTGACCATCGCCAACCCCGGCGAAGCGCCGCTGTACCAGCAACTGACCCTCTCCGGCTATCCGGCCAAGGCGCCGGCCGCGGGCGGCGAGAATCTCAGCATCTACCGCGAATACCTGGGCATGGACGGCCGGCCGCTGGATCTTACGGCGTTGCAAAGCGGCGAGCTGGTGCTGGTGCACCTGGGCGTGTCGGCCAAACAGCGGGTGCCGGATGCCCTGGTGGTCGATCTGCTGCCCGCCGGCCTGGAGCTGGAGAACCAGAATCTGGGGCAAAGCTCGGCGAGCCTGGAGGACGCCGGCAGCGCCGTGAAGGAATGGCTCCAGTCGATGCAGAACGCGGCGATCAAACATCAGGAATTCCGCGGCGACCGTTACGTCGCGGCCATCGATGTAAATGGCTACGACACCACGCACCTGCTGTACCTGGCCCGCGCCGTCACCCCCGGCAGCTACCGCGTGCCGCCGCCCCTGGTCGAATCCATGTACCGCCCGAACTGGCAGGCCTTGGGCGAAACCCCGGCGCGGATGGTGGTCGAGGAGCGCTAAGCCTTCCCCGGATCGCATCCAGGCTCTTGTAGCCCGGATGCATCCGGGGAAATGGTTCGGGCAAACCGATCCCGCAGGTTGCAACAACTAGCCCTACAGGGCTGCAAGACCGTCCCGGATTTCATCCAGGCTACAAAGGCGCGTGCTCTGGTGGCCCGGATGCAATCCGGGGGAAATCTTTCGGACAAGGAGGTCTGGCAGGTTGCAACAAATAGCCCTACAAGCTTGCGCGACTGTCCCCGGATTTCATCCAGGCTACAAATGCGCGTGCTCTGGTAGCCCGGATGCAATCCGGGGAAATCTTTCGGACAAGGAGGTCTGAAAAATTGGTGCATTACCGTCGAGCGAAAACGCCCGGAGCCTGTTATTTCCTGACGCTTGCCCTGCGGGACCGATCCGCGGACTTGCTGAAGCACCATCACACGCAACTAGGTGACGCCCTGCGCCTAGTGCGTCAGCAAAAGCCGTATAGCCTGCCCGCAATAGTCTTGTTGCCGGATCACCTGCATATGCTGATGCAGCTACCCAATGGAGACGCCGACTTTTCTGCGCGGGTCCGTTTACTCAAATCCAGTTTTGTAAGCGCCTTGCGTGCTCAGGGCGTTCAAGGCGTCAGGCTTAACGCCAAAGGCGAGACCGATGTTTGGCAGCGAAGATTCTGGGAGCCCCTGATCCGTGATCAGCGAGACTTCGCCGCCCACGTCGATTACATCCATATCAACCCCTTGAAGCATGGTTTGGTCGAGCGGGTAAGCGAATGGCCGTTTTCCAGTTTTCATCGCTATGTGCGGCGTGGCCTGTTGCCGGAGGATTGGGCAGGAGGAGCCGAGCAAACAATAGCCCTTGCGGGTGAGTGAGAGCCCCTTCCCCGGATTTCATCCGGGCTACAACAGCGTGCCCCGTAGCCCGGATGCAATCCGGGGAAATGGTTCAGGCAATACGGTCTAGCAGGCAGATGGCTCTTTGGGGGATTCGTGATCGCCCCCGGATTTCATCCGGGCTACAAAGGCCGGTGCCCTGGTAGCCCGGATGCAATCCGGGGAAATCCCGCGGACAACGAGCGCTGTAAGAGGTAACTACCCGATCAAACCGCTGAGCAACCACAAGCCCAGCACTGCCCAGATCAGCCCGGCGATGATCGAGCGCTTGAGAAACGCCCGTACCGCCAGATACAGCAGCCACAGGCCAATGATCAGCACGGCGATGCTGAGCAGCGACGGGGTCACGCCCAGGGCCTTGGACATGCCGTCGATAAAGCTGCCGACCGCACCGGTGATGAGCCCGAAAAAGCCGCTCAGCCCTTCGACGATAAAGCGGATAATCGAGCCGAATAACTGGCCAAGCGATTCAAAAAAACCTTCAACACTCATATTTCTCTGGTTCCAGTTCGACAAGCACTATTGCTGCTGGGCGCCAGTGTGCCAGGCATTTGGCAAAATGGCTGCTTTGCGGCTGGCGTCGCAGGGGACTCGGGCAATTAAAGCGGATCTATAAGAGCGAACCCAGGATGCAATGCAGGAACTTCGCGTGCTGAACGCCCACGCCTGGCCAACCCGGCTATGGCCCGTATTACGCCGCCCATGGCTGGCCGCGCCGCTGTGCCTGGCGCTGCTGCTGTTCGCCGCCGACCGCCTGTTCCCGCTGCCATTGCCCGAGGACGATCTGGCCCGCGTGGTGTTGGCCGAAGACGGCACGCCGCTATGGCGCTTCGCCGACCGCGACGGTGTATGGCGTTACCCGGTCAGCTCCGGCGAGATTTCGCCCTATTACCTGCAAGCGCTGCTGACCTACGAGGACCGCTGGTTCTATCGCCATCCTGGGGTCAATCCGCTGGCCCTGGGGCGCGCGGCCTGGCAGAACCTGCGCGGCGGGCGCGTGCTGTCCGGCGGCAGCACGTTGTCGATGCAGGTGGCGCGGCTGCTCGATCCGCATGCGCGCAGCTACTCTGGCAAGCTCAAGCAACTCTGGCGCACCGCACAGTTGGAGTGGCATCTGTCGAAGGATGAAATCCTCACCCTGTACCTCAATCGCGCGCCCTTCGGTGGCACCTTGCAGGGTGTGGCGGCCGCCAGTTGGGCTTACCTGGGCAAGCCTCCGAGCCAACTGACCCGCGCCGAAGCCGCGCTGCTCGCGGTGTTGCCGCAAGCGCCGAGCCGTTTGCGCCCCGATCGCCACCCCGAGCGGGCCCAAGCCGCGCGGGACAAAGTGCTCAGGCGCCTTGCCGACTTCGAAGTGTGGCCGCCATCGACGATCGAGGATGCGCTGGAAGAGCCGGTGCTGCTGGCGCCGCGTCAGGAGCCACGCCTGGCGCCCTTGCTGGCGCGGCGCTTGAACGTCGCCGGCAGCCCGCCGCTGATCCGCACCACCCTGGACGCCGCCCTGCAACGCCGCCTGGAAGACCTGCTGCTGGGCTGGCGCGCGCGTCTGCCGGAGCGCACCTCGGCGGCGATCCTGGTGGTCGAGCACGCGAACATGGCGGTGCGCGCCTACCTGGGCTCGGTGGATATCGGCGATGCCAAACGCTTCGGCCATGTCGATATGATCACCGCGCAGCGCTCGCCCGGCTCGACCTTGAAACCCTTTCTCTATGGCATGGCCCTGGACGAGGGGCTGATCCATTCCGAATCCCTGTTGCAGGACGTGCCGCGGCGCTACGGCGATTATCGCCCCGGCAACTTCGCCGCCGGTTTCAGCGGCGCAGTCTCGGCCAGCGAGGCCTTGGCCACTTCGCTCAATCTGCCGGCGGTGCAGCTGCTCGAAGCCTACGGGCCGAAACGTTTCGCCGGCGAACTGCGCAGCGCCGGCGTGCCCTTGGCATTGCCGCCGATGGCCGAGCCGAACTTGGCGCTGATCCTCGGCGGCGCCGGCAGCCGCCTGGAAGAACTGGTCAGCGGCTACAGCTCCTTCGCCCGCGGCGGCAAGGCAGCGCGTCTGCGTTTTCAAGCGCAGGATGGGTTGCATGAACGGCGCCTGCTGTCGCCGGGCGCGGCCTGGATCGTAAGGCGCATCCTCAGCGGCCAGGCCCGCCCGGACCGCGACCCGCGCGCGCAATTGCTGCAGCGACCGAGCCTGGCCTGGAAGACCGGTACCAGTTACGGCTTTCGCGATGCCTGGGCGATCGGTGTGGCGCCGCGTTACCTGGTCGGCATCTGGATCGGCCGCCCGGACGGCACCCCGGTGCCCGGCCAATTCGGCCTGGCCTCGGCCGCGCCCTTGCTGTTGCAGGTGCACGATCTGCTGGTCAACCGCGACAGCCAGCGCGGCATCGCCCTGCCGGCCGATCCGCAACCCGCCGAGGTCGGTGTCGCGGCGATCTGCTGGCCGCTGGGCCAGCCCCTGGACAACCGCGATCCCAATTGTCGGCGCCAACGTTTCGCCTGGACCCTGGCCGGTACCACACCGCCGACCCTGCAAGCCCGCGATCAACCGCTGGGACTGGGTCTGGAGGAAAAAATCTGGCTTAACCCCGAAGGTTTGCGCGTCGACGCCAGTTGCCCCGGCGCCACCGCGCATAGCCTGGCCCTGTGGCCCGCGCCTTTGGAACCCTGGCTGCCGCGCCGGGAGCGGCGCAGCGCCCGTCTGCCGGCCGTCGACCCTGCGTGCCCCCCGCAGAACCCGCCACCCGCCGCGCCACTTTCAATTGTCGGCGTGCGCGACGGCGACCGCCTGCGCCGCCCCGCAGGCAGCACCGAACCGCTCCGCCTGCGCCTCACGACTCTGGGTGGCAGCGGCCAACGCTGGTGGTTCGTCGACGGCCAGCCGGTCGGCGAAAGCAGCGCCGGCAGAGAAATCAATCAGCCCTTCGGCCGCAATGGCCGTTACCAGCTCAGCGTGCTCGACGAGAGCGGGCAGACCGCTCGGCTGGAATTCCGGGTGGATGACTAGGCTTGTGACCGGTGTCACGGCCTAGCGGGGTGATGGCAAGGAGCAGTGGGCTTTCCGGCGTGCCCAGGCGTATTGCGAATCTGCGCGAGCTCAAGCAATTGGAACTGGTGCTCACATTACTTCCCCCTGACTTGCCCGTCCTTGAAAGTGCCTCCTAAAATGCACCATTGTCTGGCATTTTCGGCAGACTTGCTGATAAAGGATTAGCTGCATGCGCCAACGGGCACTGATGATGCTCTGCATTCTGGTCGGGCTTTTGTTGGCTTTTGCCAGCCTTGGGCATTGGCTCTGGCCCAGATGGGAGGCCAGCGGTAATGTTCTAGACCTGACGCTCTGCTACCTGACGCTGAGCACCTGCCCCTTTATGTCGACCTACGAATCGCGGTACTGGAACGAGCTGCTGATTCTCAATGGCGTGGTGTTCGTTTTCTGGTTGCCTTATATAGCGGCGCTTTATGGTTGCGTAATGGGGCGTACGGCCACGGGCCAGATTGTCGGCGGCGTACTGGCCACGCTGATCGTGCTGCTGGGTTTTTCCCTGATCACCCTGACCCTGTTGCTTCAGGGCCTTCGCTTCGGGTAGGTAGAGCGCGATGAGATTCATTCTGGCGGCCTGCGCCGTCTTGTTCGCCCTGATTGCCTTGGGCAATTACCGCTACGTGCAGAGCATCAGCCATCGCTATGACTTGGCGCGTCCAGAGATCGAGCAGGCTCTGTTCGAGGGGCTGGTCGCACAGGATGAGCTTCTGCGCCAGCGCGTGCTCAGCCTGCGTATCGTGCCGGGTCAAGACCCACAGCTGCTGGGGCTGCAGTTTGAGGTGCGGCTGGTCGGGCAGGCCGGGACCGCAACCGTTTTTCTGGATATGGATGCGGCCATCCGCCAACGCCATCTGCTGCTGCGTCGGCCCTGCCTGAGAAGCGCGACCCACAGTATGACCACCACCGGCACAGACGCCGTATCGGTGAAGCATCTGCTGCTGCAGACCCTTGACCGTTTAGTTGAGACGCCCCTCGGCGCCGCCCTGCCTCAAACCGTGCGTGAGCAACCTAGCGCCTACGGTCAGGCCCGTCCGGTCACTCGGGTAGAGGTGGCAGGCGACGCCCTGACGCTGACCCTGGGCTTGCTCGAAAGCCGCGCCGCCGAACAGGCCCGCTGGATGAAAGTTCCCGACCCGAGAAGCCCCGGATGTTCGGCTCGTCCCGACGGGCTCTGGAGTCGCTGGTGGAATCAATGGAGTCCGAAGCAATGAGGCCGGCCAGGGCCATTGATTTTGGCTCTGTAGCCGTTAACTGTTGCAGGGCATCCGGGGAGGAGTGGCACTGGTTGCAGAAGCGACAATGGGTAGGGCGCCGTACGCACCAAGAATCTGCGCTGGCGTTGGTGCGCACGGCGCAACCCTACGAAATCAGGCTCCTAGGCTGCCGCTCACAAACCCAGCCCATCACTCCAGCCCATACTTGACCTTGAGCGCGCGAACCGCCTTGTGCTCGCGGGCCAGAAAGTTATCGAAGCGGCGGATCAGTTGCGGGTGTTGAATGCTCGACAGGTAGTAGTGGCTGTCCTGCAGGGGTAGCAGGCGCGGTTCTATCACCAGGCTGTCGGGTTGCCCTTTCAGGTGGTAGTGCGCCACCTGTTGCGCCATGTTGGCGGCGTCGATATAGCCGGATAGGGTCATGTGGATCAGCCCCTGCGGGTTCGGCGAATGCTTGATCTGTACTTGTCCGGCCGCGATCTGTTCCTGGAATTTCCAAGGTGTGAAGCCGCGGATGAAACCGAGGGTGCGGTAGTTCTGCAGCGGCTCGCCGAGCCGTTCCGGTCGCACCAGCATGGCATCCTGAAACACCAGCAGCGGTTTGGAATAGGCAATGGTCAATTGACGTTTTTCCGCCACCTCCCAGCGCGGGTTGTCGGGGAAGATCAGGTCGAGCCGGCCGGCGCGGAATTCATGGCTGAGGCGGCGCACCGGCAGCGGCACGTAAGTGAGGTGGATGCGTTCGTGGCTGGCGAATAGGTCGAGCAGGTCGCGCGCATAGCCGCGATAAAGATAGTCCGGCGGCGCGGCGGAAAAGATCGGGTAGTAATCGACATCCTCCACGCCGACGCGGTAGTTCGGCGGGCTCTCGGCTGCCCAGGCCTGGCCCGTCAGCAGCGCGTACAAGAGCAGCGCGCAGCAGCGGATTCTCCGGTAGCGAGGCGTTATGGGGCGCGTCAGCACATCAGGCGCTCTGTAGCTGCGCGTGCAAATCCAGGGGCCGCTGGCGTTTCTTCGGGCGCCGAGCAGGGGAGGCTGGAGCAAAGCAGGGGGTTATTCACTGACAAGAGGTGCTCGCTAGGGACGGATGCGGGACTCATGAAGGCTAGGGTCTATTGCCGTTTCAGCGCAAGCCGCGTTGCCGCGAAAAATCTCGCCAGGCTAGGCGTAGGACGCAGGTAATGGTTGTTCCCTTGCCAAGTCCTACAACAACGCATGGCGAGATTTTCCGCGCAACCCGAAGGGCCGGGCCTGTTTTAGCGCGATACTGCGTTTCTCGACGCTCATTTGGAACAACCAAACTTCGCGTCTCGTGCCTTGCCTCGCGCTAAAACAGGCTCCGGCGCGGTCGCGATGAAACGGCAACAGACCCTAGCAAAGGCGAGGACATACAGCCTAGCCAGATCAAGCGCATTTACGCAAAGGCGACCCCGGGTTGGCCGCCTGTCTCGCCCAGGCGTTTCCACCGGCACAGGTCGCAACTCGATTGCCGGCCATTAATTTGCCATGACGAAATTTTCACATCCTGGCTGGCATAACGAGGCGGTCATTCAGTTGTCATGAGGTCGCCATGTCGGCACTAGGGCTAAACCCGCAGCGCAAGGGCGTTGATTGGGCCGGTTTGGGTTGGGCGTTTTTGTTTTTCTGGTATTTCTCCGGCGTCACCCAATTGCTTATCCAGTTGACCGGCACCGCCGGCTTTTCCGGCTTTCGTCAGGCGTTTCTGGCTAGCGCGCTGTGGCTGGTGCCTTTGTTGCTGTTCCCGGCGCGTGCTCGGCAGTTGGCGGCGATCATCGGCATACCCCTGTGGCTGTGCTCCTTGAGCGCCTTTGGCTATTTTCTGGTGTACGGCCAGGAGTTCTCGCAGAGCGTGATTTTCATCATGTTCGAGTCGAATCTGGCGGAGAGCAGCGAGTATCTGGTGCAGTACTTCGCCTGGTGGATGCCGCTGGCCTTCTTCGCCTACGGCCTGGGTGGTTGGCTGTTGTGGCGCAAGGTGCGTCCGGTGTATCTGGCGCGGCCCGCGGGGTTGCTGGCGGCGGCGCTGGCGTTGTTCGTGTCGCTGGGGTATCCGGCGCTGCGCCAGTTCAGCAAGAACGATACCTGGCAGGCGGGCCTGGATGACTTCGCTCAGCGCATCGAGGCGGCCACGCCTTGGCAATTGTTGGTGGGCTACAAGAACTACCGCCAGCAACTGAGCAATATGCAGGCCTTGCTGGCGGAAAATGCCAGCATCCCGCCGTTGGGCAATTTGCGCGATACCCAGGCCGGGCAGCCGGCCACACTGGTGCTGGTGATCGGCGAGTCGACCAATCGACAGCGCATGAGCCTGTACGGCTACCCGCGCCAGACCACCCCGGAGCTGGATCAACTGCGCGAGCAGTTGCAGGTATTCGACTCGGTCGTCACGCCGCGCCCATACACCATCGAGGCGCTGCAACAGGTGCTGACCTTCGCCGATCAGGAACATCCGGAACGCTTTCTCACCACGCCCTCGCTGATCAACCTGATGAAGCAGGCGGGTTACCGGACCTACTGGATCACCAACCAGCAGACCATGACCAAGCGCAACACCATGCTCACGACCTTTTCCGAGCAGGCAGACGAGCAGTTCTACCTGAATAACAACCGTGAGCAGAATGCCCGTCAGTACGATGGCGACGTGCTGGCGCCTTTTGCAAAGGTGTTGGCCGACGTGGCGCCGCGCAAGTTCATCGTGGTGCACCTGCTGGGTACCCATATGAGCTATCAATATCGTTATCCGCCGGAGTTCGAGCGCTTCACCGATCGCAGCGGCGTGCCGGCCAACGTCACCGACGCGCAATTGCCGACCTACAACAGCTACGACAACGCGGTGCTGTACAACGACCATGTGGTGGCCAGCCTGATCAAAGATTTGCGCGCGCAAGATGACAATAGTTTTCTGCTGTACCTCGCCGATCACGGCGAGGCGGTGTTCGATGCGCCCAAGCCCGAGGTGCTGGGGCGCAACGAAGCCGCACCGACCAGCCCGATGTATACCGTGCCCTTTATCCTGTGGAACTCGCAGCGTTGGCAGGCGCATAGTTCGCGCGACTTCAGCGCCGCGCTGTCACGGCCTTACAGTTCGTCGCATTTCATCCATACCTGGGCCGATCTGGCCGGGTTGCGCTTCGACGAGTACGACGCGCAGAAGAGTCTGGTCAGCGCCGAGTTCCGCCCGCGGCCGCTGCTGATCGGCAATCCGGAACAGCCGAAGAACTTGATCGACTTCAGCCTGATCAAGCCCAAGCGGGTCGAGGTCGCCGCCGATCTGGTGCAACAGAGCCCGGGCCAGCCGCAGGCGACGCCGGCGCTGTAAACCGGCAGTGCGTTTCGCGTGGCGAATGGAACCCCTGACAAGCCGCGGCCACTCATCGATCACCGGAGCCCGTTCACGGCTCGTTGAGTCGATAGGTGGCTGATCATGATAAAAAACGACCCTCAACTTTCTTTTTCCAGCGTCGATGCGCTCAAGCATTCGTCCGTCGATTTCAAAGCACTGGGACGCAGTGGAAAACTGAACGTGGATGGCGTGAGTTATCGCGTGCAAATGTCTGTCGATGGCGAGTTCAAGGTGCAGCGTGAGGGCCGCTCGTCTGTTTCGCCCGGGCGTTTCTTCAAGGCCGCCGGCGAGATGTTCAGCCATCGGCTGAACGATGGGGCTATGTCGTCACGTAGCGCGCGTATTGCCGACGTCTTGAACACCAAGGCCTGGCAGGCACCTGCCCGCGCGCCGGCGAATGCCAACCCTGCCCGGGGCCATCCGATGGCCAACCAGGTCGAGCCGGCCCAGGTCCGGCAGCCTTCCAGCCAAGCTTTGCGGGGCAATATCCTTAAACAGATCGAACATCTTCCCCGCTCGAACTGGGAAGGGCCGATAAAGGCGCTTGAACGACTGGATGCGAAAGCCGCGACACTACCTCCAGCGCACATGCAGCAGTTGCTCGGGCAGTTGAATTCGATCATGGGGATTGGCGATTCCCGCACCCGTAATGCCCGCCTGGAGCAGTTCACGGCGTCGCTGGGGGCCAAAGCGCCCCAGGGGCGGGAGCAGACCGGTCGACCCCAAAGCCGAACCGAAGCCCCGGCCGCGAGACCGCAGCCGGTCCAGGGCCGGCCGGCCCAGAGCGGCGGCCGGGTCTTTGCGCAACCCTCGCCTGCGGGTTCGGCGCAGCGGCCTTTGACCCCGGAACATTTCATGCGCGAAGAGCGCGCACGTGCGGACTATTACAACGAGCGGCCGAGCGAGCGCAGGGCCGAGCAAGAGTACTCCCGGTATATGCAACGGCTTTCGCAGCAGCCGGGCACGGGGGCGGGTTCACGGGTGGAGAGCAGGCCGCAGGTTCCTCATCAGTCGTCAGGCGCTTCGCCACGCACCCAAATGGAAGCCAGGATTCCGCAGCGTACCCTCGAGGATTTCAATCGCGATGAAGAGGCCCGTGCCAGTTACCACGGGGAGGAGCCCAACTATGACGACGCACGTCGGGCGTTCGACGCGCAGCAGGGTTCGAGTGCTGGGCGGCGCAAGCCGTCGTCGCGGGCTGAGTCACCCTCGGTAACCCCAGCGAGCACTGCTTCGACACGCCCTGCTGCGGCCAGTGAGCAGATTAAGGAACTGAGCCTGCGCGACTTCGAGCGAGACGAGGAAGATCGGGCCAGTTATCACAACGAGCAGCCGGATTACCAGAGTGCCCAGCGCGCCTTCGAGAGCTACCAGGCTCGGCTCAAGGAAGGTTCCCGTTAGCGGTGAGCGACAACATTTCTTCGACTACCGCTCGATACTCGCGGCACCTGCCGGCAAGGAACGATCATGAATGACCTGTTTATCAAAAACCTGTTCGCCGATGTGATGAAGAGAATGCAGCTGGATACCGAGGGGCTGCCGGCAAGCCATGAGTACTCGTTGATGATCGATGAACAATATCCCGTGCTGCTGCGCTATGACGCGCCCACCGAGAGGGTCATGCTGATCGGCTCGCTGGATACGCAGGCGGCTCAGGATCCCGGCGCGCTACGCACGCGTATCCTGCGCGCGGGCCTCAATCCGCTGCGCACCGGTGGCCCCGGCGTGGGCCTCGATGAAGAGTCGGGCTTGTACTTTTCCTATGTCACATTGTCCCGCATGAGTGCGAGCGCCGATTCGATATGCAGGGAGATGATCGCGCTGGTGGAGTGGGGGAAGAAATTGGTGGCAGGGCAATAGCCGGCCGTTGAAAACTACCTGCGTTGGCCCTCTTGCTAAAAGAGAGGGTCGGTTCGCGAAGCGGACGCCATGAGTCGAAGCCTGTCGCATATCTTCGCGCCGTTCGCGCACGCGCAGGATGGCGATAACCATACAGGGTCGGGTATTGGCCTCGTCGCGATGCGGGAATTGGTCATGGCCCATGCTGGGGAGGTGCTCGCAAGCCGCGCGGATATTGGACGGGGCCTTGGCGGCCGTCTGTTATTGCAGGCCGTATTTGGCTTTCATCGCCCGGACTTCAGCGGCGTTGCTGCGCAGGAAATCGTTGAAGGCGTCGAGCACCGCCGGGTGGCGGATGCTCGATAGCTTGTAGGCGCCACGGGTATGCGGCAGGGTCTCGTCGAATACCAGGGCGCCGGGCTGGTCCAGCACTTTGTCCAGTTGGTAGCGGCCCACATCGATATTCATGTAGACGCCATCCACCCTGCGACTGATGCCTTGCAGCAAGGACTGTTTGAAGGTGGTGACCTCGATCACCCGGAGTTTTCCCCGTGCGATGGCATCCAGGTAGTCCCAGGGGGTAAAGCCGCGCACGGTGCCCAGGTTGTTCAGGTGCTCGGCGCCTTTTCCGCGGTTTGTCGGCAGCAGCAATACGCCGTCGATATAGCTCGCCACCGGGGCGGAATAGTGGACGTTCAGGCCCTGCCGTTTGCTCGCTTGCCAATTGGCGTTGTCCGGGTATTTGAAGTCCAGCTCGCCGGCAAAAAAGCTTTTGTAGAGACGCGCCACCGGCAGCGGCCGATAGTCGAAACGGTAGCCTTGGCTATGGGCGAAGGCATCCAGCACGTCGCGGGCGAAACCGCTGAACTCGCCGTCCGCATTGCTGTAATGCGGGTAATAATTCAGCGCTTCCACCCCGACCACGTAGGTGGGGCCGGCCGATGCCTGATTCCAGGCCGTCGACATCAGCACAGCAGCGATGAATAGGCGTCTCATCATCTCTTCCCGGCGATTTTTCTTACCCCTTCAGCGTAGAAGAGATTGTGCGCCGGTGGCGTCGATGTAAGCCTCTGGCGCAAGGCACTGGGCGGTCCCAGATGCCGAGTGTGCCTGTCGTTCGGCTTTGGCCGGATGAGGTCCGCTCATCTTTTTCGAGGAACTCTCCCTTGTCGAATGGCCTCGCAATTTAGTGAGCGTTCAAGCCGATTCACACAATCGTCTCTGAGCTTGTGCGTCCGTTGGCTGGCTGCCCCGTTGCAGCCGTGTTGGATATTCAGAGAGGAGAGATACCGATGAACACATTCAAAAAGTATCTATTCGCCGCTGCCATGCTTCCCGCTCTCGCCGCGCCGGCATTGGCCGCTGAAACGGATACGCAGGATTCGCAAAACGCGGCCCAGCCCTACAGCAAACCGGATAACAGTTTCATCAGCATCAACGGCACCGTGACCTCGGCCGGGCCGGATACCTTCGTGCTCGACTATGGCGAAGGCGTGATCACCGTGGAAATGGACGACTGGGACTGGTACCGGGAGGGTTACAAGTTGCTCAACGGCGACAACGTAACGGTATATGGCCGAATCGACGACGACTTGTTCGAAGTGGCAAAAATCGAAGCCGATAGCGTGTATGTGAAGGGACTGAACAGTTTCTTCTTCGCCAACGATGCCGATGAAGAAGATGTCGCCTTGGTCAACGTAGTGGCCGTTACGACCGCTACGATTCAAGGCGAGGTCCAGGAAATAAACGGCCGGGAATTCACCGTGGATACCGGCACCGGTACCTTGCGCGTGGATACCTCGAGCATGCCCTACAACCCGCTCGACAAAGAGGGTTACCAGCAGGTCGAGAAGGGCGATCGGGTCAGCGTGGTCGGTGCGTTGACCCCGGGCTTCTTCTCGGAGCGGGAAATAAAGGCGGATGCGGTGATGACACTGAGCCCGGATAAGGCCAAGCAGTCGAGCTGATTCGCACGCTTTGAGCGGGTGGCGCTGGAGCGGCGCCAGCCCCTTGGTCATTGCGCTGCCAGGTGGTTCTGCTGATGCAGCGGCGAGCGTGGGCCGGGCAGGATGCCTCTGTTGCCGCCGGGGCTCAGCAGGCGCTGGCTGGTGATGCCGGCGACCTGATGACCGCGCTCGCTGAGGGTGTTGACGATCTGGTTGACCGCCGCGGTGATCAGCATGCCGATCAGGCCGCCGCCGGAGTTGTTCTGATTCTCCGCGGTGCTGGCGAAGGCGCTGCCTTCCCAGAGCAATTGACCGCTGCGCAGGTCGACGAGCTTGGCATTGGCGGCCACCGCGACTTCGCTGACGAGCACCTTGTAGCTGCTGCCGTATTGGCTGACCTCGATATAGAGCGCAGCGTCCGCGCCGAAGATTTCGTGCAGCTTGGCCGGTGGCGCCTGGTGCATGTCTTCGGGGTTGATCAGGCCGTTCTGCTTGAAGGTTTCGTCGACCAGGGCGACCGGCAGCACGTAGTAGCCCGCTTCGGCGAGCGGATGCGTCACTTGCGCGAGCATGCTGTAAGTCGCCTTGACGTCCGGCGAGGTGTTGACCGGCGGCAGCACCACGATCGAGGTCGGGTTGCTTTGCCGAAAGGCGCTGTAGTCATACGCCGGGGGCGGCGCGACGCAGCCGGTGAGCGCGCTGGCGAGTAGCAGCGCAAACAGCTTGGAAAGAGGCGGGAAAGGCATCATCGATAATCGGTCTCGGGTCATTTCGCGGCGTTGCGCAGAAGAAAGTCCATGTAGGGCGCGGACTCCGGGAATAGCGCTTTTTCGGTTTCGAATTGCTGGCGCACCTGATCGGCCTTGCCTACTTGTGCGTAGAGCATGCCCAGGTGCGCATGGAAGCCGGGGGCGGGCGTGTGGTCGCGACTGCGGGCCTCTTGCAGGCTGGCCTCCAGCGCGGCGATCTGTTGTGTCGGGTCGCTGGTTTCGCCGGTGAAATGGGCGTAGACCTGCTCCTGATAACCGCTCCAGTGGTAAAGCGGCCGCGGTTGATTGGCGCAACCGCCGAGCCCGACCGCCATGACCAGCAGCGCCAGGAGCGCGCTGGGTTTCAAGCAAACTGCATTCATCCGGATACTTCCTTCGCTGCTCATTTCGCCGGGTGCCAGGCACCGCTGTCGACGCCGCTTACCAGCTTGTTCACCGCTTCGCGGATCGCCAGGTCGAGGACCTTGCCGTTCAGGGTCGAGTCGTAGCTGGCGGTGCCGCCGAAGCCGATCACTTCGCGGTTGGAAAGGCTGTACTCGCCTGCGCCCTGAGCCGAATAGACCACCTCGGAGGTGCGCACATCGACGATATTGAGGCTGACCTTGGCATAGGCGATTTGCTCTTTGCCGCGGCCGAGGATGCCGAATAGCTGATGGTCGCCGACCACCTTGCGGCCGAACTCGGTGACATCGCCGGTCACCACGAAGTCGGCACCGCGCAATTGCTGGGTTTTTTTCGCGATCTGGCTTTCCTGCTGGATCTCCGCCAGGTTGTCGCGATCCAGCACGTTGAAGCGGTTGGATTGTTGCAAGTGGGTGATCAGCAGGGTTTTCGCCTGGCCGCCGAGGCGGTCGACGCCATCGGAAAACAGCCCGCGCATATAGCTGGAGCGGTTATCGAACTTACCCACCGCGATCGGATTGCGTGGCCCTTGATAGTTGCTGTTGGCGGATGCCACCTGAGGCACTTCCAGGGTGCGCGACTGTTCGGTGGCGCAGCCGCTGAGCAGGCCCAGTAGGCCGAGCAGGCTGAGGGCGCGGATTGCTGTTCTCATAATGTTGTTCTCGTTGGCAGGGGCTTGAGCTGGAGTGGTAATCGCCCAGCGACCGGTGCTGGCTTGCACATGGGCGGGCGAGGCGCCGAGTGTCGGCGCGGGGTGGCTTGGTGCATCCATGACCAGATAATCCTTGGGGGCCGGCAGGTGGGAGCCGGATTCGATGCGCGGCTGGCCTATCGCCAGCGCCGGCGCAGTCTACAAATAATGCGCTCCGCTGGCCAGGGCGGAAAGGCTGCGCAAGGGCGCGTCCCCCGGCGCCGCCATGTGCCGCTGGTCGCTCCAGTTCACGTAAGCCGACCGACGGCTATGCTTCTTCTCAATATCCGCAACGGAGTGCCGATAGTTTAAAAACAATCAATCTTGAAATTTGTATACACTTGTGTGTCCAATAATTTGCCTGATTACTCTACAAAGGTGGCCCCATGCGCTTGTGGAAACGTAGCATTCAGTGGCAGCTGATCCTCAGCATGGGGGCGGCGTTGCTCGCCAGTATCCTGATCGTGGTGGCCATCTATTCGGCGGTGGTCAACCGTCTGACCGATCGCTATCTGCTGCAGGAAGCGTTGCCGGCCAGCATTCTGGCAATTCGCAACGACCTGGAGCGGGTGCTGGCCGAGCCGCTGACCGCCGCCCGCGGCATCGCCGAAAACACCATGGTGCTCGATTGGCTGGCGCAGGGCGAAGACGCCGCGCAGCAGTCCGCGTTCGCGCGCTATCTGGCCGGTGTGCAGAGCCAGCAGAAGGCGCTTACGACCTTTATCGTGGCGGCCGATAGCGGTAATTACTTCACCGGCAAGGGCCTGGATCGCACCCTGACCCGCGGCCCGGCGGACAATGCCTGGTTCTATGGCTTTCTCGACAGCGGCAAGCAGCGCTCGCTGGATATCGATATCGACGCCACCACGCGTCAGCCGACGCTGTTCATCAATCAGCAGCTGTCTGCCGGCGGCAAGGTGCTCGGCGTCGCGGGGCTGGGTTTCAGCCTGAGCGGCATGTCCGATCTGGTCAGCAATTTCCGTTTCGGCGAACAGGGGCGGATCTATCTGGTCAGTGCCGACGGCCGGGTCAAGGTGCATCCTGATTCGGCGCTCAACGACCAGCGCGAGCTGCGTGAGCTGGTCGGCGATCAGGCCGCCCGGGAGTTGCTCAAGGACGCTGCCGCGGTGCAACGCTTCAACCGCGATGGCGAGGATTTTCTGGCCTTGTCGCAACCGCTGCCCGCCTTGGGCTGGCTGCTGGTCAGCGAGGTGCCGGAGGCGGAAATCTACGGCGAGGCGCGTCAAGCCCTGTTGATGACCACCTTGATTGGCGTGGCCGTGGCGTTGCTGTTCCTCGGTTTGGTGGTGCTGTTGGCGCGCGGCCTGGTGCGGCCGATTCGTCAGGTGACCAAGGCCCTGGTGGAAATTGGCGGCGGTGGCGGCGACCTGACGCGCCGTCTGGACGAGTCGCGGGCCGACGAACTGGGCGATCTGTCGCGGGGCTTCAACGCCTTTATCGGCAGCCAGCGCAGCTTGATCAGCGATGTCCTGGCCACCAGCGAGCGCTTGCGCAGCGCGGTCAAACAGGTCGGTCAGGTGGTGGAGAACACCGCCGGGCGTTCGGGCCAGCAGCAGGAAATGACCGACATGGTGGCCACCGCGGTGCATGAGATGGGCCTGACCGTGCAGGAGATCGCGCGCAACGCCAACAACGCCGCGCAGGCTTCGCGCAGCGCTCGCGACGAAGCCCAGCAGGCGCGCCAGGTGGTCGGTCAATCGATCACCCATATCGAAAAAATGTCCACCGACATCGGCGGCGCGGCGGCGGCTGTCAGCCAATTGGCGCATCAGGTGGGTTCCATCGATCAGGTACTGGCGGTGATCCGCGGTATTTCCGAACAAACCAACCTGCTGGCGCTCAACGCCGCCATCGAAGCGGCGCGGGCCGGGGAAATGGGCCGCGGTTTTGCCGTGGTCGCCGACGAGGTACGCACCCTGGCCAGCCGCACCCAGGCCTCCACCGACGAGATCCAGCAGATGATCGCCGGCTTGAAGCAGGGCGCGGAAACCGCGGTCAGCTCCATGCACGCCGGCCAGGCCGCAACCGGCACCGGCGTCGAGGCCAGCCAGCGCACCGGGCAGTCGTTGAGCGCGATCACCGAGCAGGTCGAGCAGATCAGCGACATGAACACCCAGGTGGCGGCGGCGACCGAGGAGCAGAGTTCGGTGACCGAGGAAATCAACCGCAACGTGCAAGGCATCGCCGACCTGGCCCACGCCACCGCCGATGAGGCGCGCAGCTGCCGCGAAGACTGCCAGACCCTGCGCGGCCTGGCCGACGACCTGGCCAAGCAGATGGGCAACTTCCGTCTTTGACCGCTACCGTAGGCCATTTCGTAGCCCGAATAAGCGCCAGCGCAATCCGGGAGCGGTTTCCCCGAGCGGGAGCTTCCCGGATTGCGCCAAGGCTTATCCGGGCTACAGGCGGGCTGAGCTGTTGATGCTTAATCGGCCGCCAGCACCAGGCGGTTACGCCCGGTTTTCTTGGCGGTATACAGCGCATCGTCGACACGTTTGAACAGGGCTTCCGGGCCCGCGTCGCGTTGCGGGTCGAAGCAGCCGACGCCAATGCTGGCGCTGACCGACAGGCTGCTGCCCGGAACTGCGAGCGGGTGCGCGGCGAGGTCGGCGATAAAGCTCTCGGCCAGGCGGCGCGCTTGTTCCAGCGCGGTATTGGGCATCAGCACGCCGAACTCCTCGCCGCCCAAGCGCAACAGGGTGTCGCTGTCGCGGCGGAACACATGGCGCATGCGTGCGGCGAATGCGCTGAGGTAGGCGTCGCCGCAGGCATGGCCGAACTCATCGTTGATCCGCTTGAAAAAGTCGATGTCCAGCAACACCAGCGACAGCGGGGCGGAGTGCTGTTGCGCATTGTCGACCAGCGCGGGGAACAGCGTATTGAACTCATAGCGATTACCCAGTTGCGTCAGGCTGTCGGTGCGGCTGAGGTGCTCCAGGCTGGCCTGCTGCTCGAGCAGCTTCAGCTCCAGCGCCAGGGTGTTGCGGTATTCGCGGTGGCTGCGGTTGAGCACCAGCAGCAAGTAGCTGAGGTAGAACGCGAGTGTGGTCAGCGGGCCGAGGCGCTCATACCAATCCAGGCCCAAGGCGAACAGCCCCGGCAGATACAGCAGGGCCACGGTCAGCATGGCGCGCTTTTTATCCATGCTGAAGTTGTATGCCATCGCCGTGCTGAAGGCGATGGTGCTCAGGGTGGCGACCAGCCAGGAGTCGCTGAAGGCCGGGTTGTACAGCACCCAGGCGTGCAATAAGCCCCAGCACAAGCCGGTGAGCGCGATCAGGCACCAATGGCGGTTAAGCCAGCGGCGCAACGACAGGTCATCGGTTTCGTCGGGTAACCGATGGCGCAAGCGCAGGGCCAATAACGCCGTGAACACCAGGCTTGCGCCAACCCCGAGCGGCATCTGCTCGGCAGGCGCACCGCTGAACAGCCAGGTGAGGATCCAGGCTGCCAGGTAATAGACCCCGCCGAGACGCGTGCGCGTACGCGTGTCCTGCGCTTCGCGCCACAGGGCGAAGGCCTCGGTTGTATGGGGGATCTTGTTATAAGGCATGGCGGCCATCGCGGCGGACTACAGCGTGCAGACTACTGTGATCGAAGCAGGAAAGCTTGCCAATAGCCACTATTGCAGTTGCCGCTCCGCCGCTGCCGCGCAGCCGCAACACAGCACCGTGGCCGGGTCGGCCTGCAAGCGTGCGAGCGGGATGGCTTCGCCGCATTGGCTGCAGTAGCCGTAGTCGCCACTATCCAAGCGCCGCAAGGCGCGGCGCAGGCGTTCGCGCTCTACGCGGTTACGCGTGTGGCTGGCGTCGAGCATGGCTTGCTGCTGCAGGGCATCCATGTGTGACAGGCGGCCGGCCTTGGCCTGATCCAGTTCGACTTTGCTCTCGCGGGCGGGCTGCTCTTCGCCGAGCCGTTGCTGCTCGGCCAGGCGCTGCTCCAGCAGGCGACGAAAGTAGTCGAAATCCATTTCCTCGCTCCGCTTCAGCGCAGGATCAGCAGGGCCGTGGTGCTGGTGCGTAGCAGGTGGCTGGTGGTACTGCCGACCAGGAACTGGCGAATCCGCGAGTGGCCGTAGGCGCCCATCGCCAGCAGCTCGATACCCTGTTCCATCTGGTAACTGTGCAAGGTCGGCTCGACTTCGCCGGCGCGAATCGCCAGGTGCACTT
Source organism: uncultured Pseudomonas sp. (assembly GCF_946886105.1). The sequence continues at coordinate 70,580 of NZ_CAMPHV010000010.1, forward strand.
CGCTCGCCGAGCCTTGCAGCAGGGCCTTGGCGGCCTCGAGTTGCGCCCAGGCATCGCTGGTGTCGGCGCCGACCATCAGCAAGTGGCACGGCAGGCCCTTGAGCAGCGGGCTGGCGGCGATCATCTCGACGCCTTTGCGCGCGGTGGCGCTGCCATCGTAGGCGAACATATAGCTTTGCGGCGCCCTGAACTCGCCGCAGCTGACCAGAATTGGCCGGTGCAGCGTGCGGATCACGCTTTCCAGGTGGCTGCCGACCAATTGGCTGAGGCTGTCGCTGGTCTTGCCCTGACGGCCGATCACCAGCAGGCGGATCTCCTGTTCCAGCTCGTGCAGGCAGTCGACCAGGTCGCCGTGACGCTGGCGCAGTTGCGCCGCTTCTATGCCATCGGCCTGCACCCGCTCGCGCGCCGCGTCGAGCATCAGGCGGCCCTGTTCCATGGCGATCTTGTGCCGTTGCTGATCGAGGCCGGCCAGCTCTTCGAGCAGATGCTCGCGGCTGCCCAGGCCGATATTGCCGGTCAGGTCCGGGCTGACCGGGTACTGCAGGTCGTCGAGTACGTGCAGCAGGGTCAGCGGCGTGGCCAGGCGCAGGCTGGCCCAGGCGGCGTAATCGCAGACCGCGGCGGTGGATTGCGAACCATCGATACAAGCCATTACGTGGGTCATGGAGCTCTCCTGTTAGTGGCCCGACAGCAGGTCGGTGGCGTTTTCCTTATCGTGCACACCGAAGCGGTCGACGATGGTGGCGCTGGCCTGGTTGAGCCCCAATACCTCGACCTCGGTGCCTTCGCGGCGCAGTTTGATCACCACCTTGTCGAGCGCGGCGACCGCGGTGATGTCCCAGAAATGCGCACGGGACAGGTCGATGATCACCTTATCGACCGCCTCCTTGAAATCGAAGGCGCCGATGAACTTGTCAGCCGAGCTGAAGAACACCTGTCCCACCACAGTGTAGGTGCGTTGAGCGCCGTCGTTGTCGGCCGCCGAATCGATATACAGAAAGTGGCCGATCTTGTTGGCGAAGAACAGTGCCGCCAGGAGCACGCCGACGAACACGCCGTACGCCAGGTTGTGAGTGAAGACGGTGACCGCCACCGTGGCAAGCATGACGATATTGGTCGAGAGCGGGAACTTCTTCAGGTTGCGGATCGAATCCCAGCTGAAGGTGCCGATCGACACCATGATCATCACCGCCACCAGCGCGGCCATGGGGATCTGCCGCACCCAGTCGCTGAGGAACACCACCATCAGCAACAGCACCGAGCCGGCGACCAGACAGGACAGGCGCCCGCGGCCGCCGGATTTCACGTTGATCACCGACTGGCCGATCATCGCGCAACCGGCCATGCCGCCGAGCAGACCGGAGGCGATATTGGCCACGCCCTGGCCCTTGCACTCGCGGTTCTTGTCGCTGCTGGTGTCGGTCAGGTCGTCGACGATGGTCGCGGTCATCATCGATTCCAGCAGACCTACCACGGCCAGGGCGGCGGCGTAGGGGAAGATAATCGTCAGGGTTTCCAACGTCAGCGGCACGTCCGGCCAAAGGAAGATCGGCAGGGTGTCCGGCAGCTCGCCCATATCGCCGACGGTACGGATATCCAGGCCGAAGTAGATGGCCACGGCGCTCATCGAGAGGATGCAGACCAGCGGCGAGGGAATCAGTTGGCCGAGTTTCGGCACGTAGGGGAACAGATAAATGATCCCCAGGCCCGCGGCGCACATGGCGTAGACGTGCCAGGTGACGTTGGTCAGCTCCGGTAACTGTGCCATAAAAATCAGGATCGCCAGGGCGTTGACGAAGCCGGTGACCACCGAGCGCGAAACGAAGCGCATCAGCGAGCCGAGCTTGAGATACCCCGCGGCTATCTGCAGCAAACCGCAGAGCAGGGTGGCGGCCAGCAGGTATTCCAGGCCGTGGTTTTTCACCAGGGTCACCATCAGCAGGGCCATGGCCCCGGTGGCGGCGCTGATCATCCCCGGACGGCCGCCGACGAAGGCGATCACCACGGCGATACAGAAGGAGGCATAGAGGCCGACCTTGGGGTCGACCCCGGCGATGATCGAGAAGGCGATGGCTTCCGGGATCAGAGCCAGCGCCACGACCAGGCCAGCGAGCACGTCACCGCGGACATTAAACAACCAGGTGTTCTTCAGGCTTTGCAGCATGGGGTATTCCAACGTATGGGGTCCGCAGGCGCACGCAAGGCGGCGGATGGGGCTAATAAAAATCGAGGGGTACAACGAGCGCGGCGCCGAGCCGAAGGCACAGGCGCGCATGGCATGCGTCGGCAACGGAAAATCCGGCCGGGCTATGCGGGGAGAGGGCGAAACGCTATGGCGGCGTAGGCAGCCAGCGCGATGGTCGGGCCAGTGTCATAACGACCTGTCGCTATCCATTCGGGCGAAAAGGGCAGGTACCTTAACACAGGGTGCGGGCGCTCGGCACCCGGCAGGCGGGCGGGTGGGTTGAACTTTAGCGCGGGCCTATCGATCAGAACAACGCGCCAACGGATATTGGTTTCGGTACGACCATGCAGTGCATCGGGATCGGCAGAACTGCTCCTCACCGCTAGCCCGCGAGAGTAACCCACGATGATGCCTGTCGCTAAAGGAATGCTGGAACGCTTGCCGTCGTTCGGGCCTTGGAAATTCACGCTGCTATTGTTGCCGCTTTTGGCGCTTTATCTGACGCACGCGTTGCACCTGGATAACCGTCTGTTCTTCTGGATTCAAACCTCCCTGCATGAAACCGCCTGGCAGGGCCGCAGCCTGTGGTTGCCGGAATACCGCGTGAGTATCGACGCGCACCCGGTGCTGGGGGTCGAAGACAATCTGTCCGGGTTGACCTACGACCAGGAGCGCGACCAGCTGTGGGCAGTGGCCAATAACCCGGAAGAGCTGCTGGCCCTGAGCAAGCAAGGCGAATTGCTGGCGCGCTACCCGCTGAGCGGTTTCACCGACGTCGAAGGTGTCGCTTATCTGGGCGACGACCTCCTGCTGCTGGCCGAAGAGCGTGACCACGCCCTGGTGGTGGTGGCGCTGCCGGACAAGCCCGGCGCACTGTTTCGCGAGGACTACCGGGCGCTGACCCTCGGTATCGGCCTGGGCGGCAATCAGGGCTTCGAAGGCGTGGGCTACGACCGTGCAAGCGATCGGTTGTTCGTGGTCAAGGAGCACTCGCCGCGCAAGCTCTATGAAATCCGTGGGTTGAAGGCCAGCCTGAGCGGCGCCTTCAACCTCAAGGTGATCGACCGCGACAAGTGGATTCAGGACAAGGCCTTCGCGGCGGATCTGTCGTCGGTGCACTTCGACGCGCGCACCGGTCATCTGGCCCTGCTCAGCGACGAATCGAAATTGGTGATGGAGCTGGATGGCGATACCGGCAAACTGATCAGCTTCCGTTCGCTGCTCCGCGGCTTCGCCGGGTTGCAACGCAGCGTACCCCAGGGCGAAGGCATGACCCTGGACGCCGACGGCGACCTGTACCTGGTCAGTGAGCCGAACCTGTTCTATCGGTTTCAGCGCAAATGACGTGCATTATGCGACCCGTAGCCCGGATGAAATCCGGGAGCGATGTCGGTCGCACGATTTCCCCGGATTGCATCCGGGCTACAACAGCATGCTCGTAGCCCGAATAAGCACTAGCGCAATCCGGGAGCGCACGCCCTAACTCCGCCGGATCATCCAGATACCAGCGACTATCAACAGCAAACCGCCGATCTTGCCGAGGCTGATCGGTGCTTCGCGAAAGCCGGCCCAGCCGAAGTGATCGAGCGTCAGCGCCATGCTCAGTTGCCCGGCGATCACCAGCGCCATAAATAGCAACGCGCCGACCTTGGGCCCGGCGAAGGCGGCGGTGGCGATAAACACCGCGCCCAGCAGCCCGCCGCTCCAATGCCACCAGGTCAGCCCTTTAAGCGCGGCGATGCCGGGCACTTCGCGTTGCGCCAGCACCAGCAGCAACAATGCCAGGGTGCCGACCGCGAACGAAATCAAGGCGGCGGCCAATACGCTGGACACCTGCTTGGCCAACTGACCGTTGATTCCCGCTTGCAACGGCAGGCAGGCGCCGGCAACGAACGGCAGGGCGAGTAACCACCAGATTGGCGCGGGCATTGCGGCATCTCCTTTGGCGCGAGGCCGGCGATTATGCCGCAATGCTTGTCTGGTCGGTCAGCTCTTTAGCGCTGTTTTATGGCCACTGCATCTCGCCCTTAAGCACCTTGGCGCTCAGCTCCAGGCTGCTGGCGTCGAGCAATGTTGGGTACTTGGCTTTCATCGCCGCGATCAGGCTCTGGCTGTCCTTGGCTTTCGGCAGCTCGGCCTCCAGGGTCAGCAGGTAGTCGCGGGTGAAGCGCAGGTCGTCGAGGTTCAGCTTGGGCTGGCCCAGGTAGTGGCTGGGGACCAGCATGGTCGGTTGCAGGGCTTCGAGCTGATCGAGGGACTTGAGCCAGGACTGACGCGCCTCGACGGTCTGGGCGTCGGCGATCCAGGGGTGGATGTTGGCGTAGGTGAGCACCCCGCCGACCAGGGTTTTGCTGCTGGGGATCCACAGGCTGGTGTGCTTGGGGTCGTGGCCAATCAACTGCAGGCTTTGCCCTTCCAGGGTCAGGCTATCGCCTTGCAGGACTTGCGGCACCAGGGTGCGCTGCGGCGCGCTGTCCTTGAGGATCGGCCCCCAATACGCCAACTTGGGCGCGCGGGTTTTCTCGATATAGGCGACGGTTTCCGCCGTGGCCAGCACCTTGGCCTCGGGGTAGGCGCGGGTCAGGGTGTGGAGGCCGAAGTAAAAATCCGGGTCGCCGTGGCTGATAAAAATGGTAGTCAGGGTTTTGCCGCTGGCCTGGATGCGTTCGACCAGTTGCTGAGCCTCGCGGGTGGAGAACTGGGCGTCGACCAATATGGCGTCGCGCTCGCCGCTGATCAGTGTCGAGGTGACCGGGAAGATCGCGCTTTCGCCGGGGTTGTACACCTCGACGCTGAGCGGTTGCGCCAGGGCGGCGCTGGCGCCGGCGAGCAGAGTGGCGCCGGCGACGAGTTGGCGGACGATACGAGTAGTGGACATGTTGACCTCCGTTTAAGTAGTGGAGGGATCTTAGTTGCTTTAATTGGTGCAAAAAGCCCCTTAAGCTGCACATGTTTATTGCGTATATCGAGCGAATAATGGATCGGCTGACGGCAACCCGGGTATTTGTCGAAGTGGTGGACAGAGGCAGCCAAACGGCGGCCGCCGAGGCGCTGGAGATGTCGCGGGCGATGGTTTCGCGCTATCTCGCCGAGCTGGAAAGCTGGGTCGGCGCGCGTCTGTTGCACCGCAGCACGCGCAAACTGAGCCTGACTGGTATTGGCGAGCAGCTGATGCCGCAGTGCCGGGAGATGCTCGCGGTGGCCGAAACCATGCAGGGCATCAGTTTGAGCGGCGATATCGCGCCGCGTGGCAACCTGCGTATCGCCTGCAGCCAATCCTTCGCCCAGGCCTGGCTGGTGCACCAGCTCAACGCATTTATGGATAGGTACCCGCAGGTCGGTTTCGATCTGCTGATCGACAGTCAGGCGGTCAATCTGGTCGAGGCGCGGGTCGACCTGGCGCTGCGCATCACCAACCAGCTCGACCCCAACCTGATCGCCCGCCAGCTCGCAGTGTGCCGCTCGGCGGTGTGCGCCACCCCGGCCTATCTCAAACGCCACGGCACGCCGCAGCGACCCGAGGATCTGGCGCAGCACAACTGCCTGAGCTACGCCTATTTCGGCCGCAGCATCTGGGAGTTTCGACGCGACGGCGAGCCCCATGCCGTTGCGGTGAGTGGCAACCTCAGCGCCAACGAATCCATGGTCTTGCTGGAAGCCACGCTGGCCGACGCGGGTATCAGCCAGCAGCCGCTGTACTCGGTCGCCGCGTTGCTGCGCTCGGGGGCGCTGGTGCAGCTATTGCCTGAGTACCAGCCCCAGGAGCTGGGCATCCATGCGCTCTATGGCACGCGTCGGCAAATGCCACCGGCCCTGCGCGCCTTGCTGGATTTTCTGGTCGAGCGGCTTGCCGAGAAGCCGGACTGGGATCGCTGAGCGCCTACTGTTTTCAACGGTCTGTTATAGGCCTTTCTCGAATTGCAGCAACGCCACTCGGGCGCCCTGCGGATCGCGGCGTTCGACCAGGCCGCTGAGCGCGTAACCCAGGGCCGGATACAGCAGCAGACCGGCGCTGTTGGCGTTGAAGCAGGACACGCGCATGCGGCTGGCCTGGTGCCGCTCGCGCGCCAGTCGCTCCATGGTCGTCACCAGGTAGCGCGCGACGCCCCGACCGCGTGCCCAGGGCGCGATCATCAGATTGCCCAGGGCGCAGCTGTCGCCGTGCTGGCATTGGTAGAAGTTGGCGAAGCCAGCGACCCGGCCATCCAGCAGCACCACAGTGCTGTCGTGGCGCTCGGCTATGGCCGCGGCCAACTGCTCGACATCCAGCGGCCAGACGGCCTTGGGGTAGCAGAAAAACAGCTCGTCGGCGTTCTGTGGAAAGGCGACGACTTCAGGCAAGTCGTCGGGTGTGGCGGGGCGCTGGCTAAGCGTGCTGGTGGGCATTGGCTCGTCCTTGTTCGGCTGCCGGGCTCAGGCTCTGCTGAGGTAGCAAGCTGGCTTCTATATATCGATGGTTCAGCGTGGCGGGTACTGGCTGAGTATCTGCGCCACGGTCTGGCGAATCGCCGCTTCACGTTCGGCCGGGCTGGATGGGTTGTTGCGCCGGATTTGCTCGGCGCTGCCGCGCCAGACCAGGACGCCGTCGTCGAGCAGATCGATCTGCAGGGTGGCCACCTGATAATCCACGTTGCGGGTCTCGACGTGGGTCGGGCCGCCCCAGAAGCCGCCATGCCAGGGGTCGCCCCAGCCACCGCCGATATGGGTGCTGATCTGCTGCTGGCGGTTATCGACGATCCACCAGGCTTGTACCTGGAGATCCCCTTCGCTGCCCTCGGGCGCAGGGCGTAGGCCGCGTTGATCGAGTTGTTCGGCGATAGCGCTGCGCATGCGTTGGCGCTTCAGGTCGCTGGCGACGCGCGGGTCGTCGGGGCTGAACTGCACGGCCGGCTCGCCCCAGCTCCAGGTACGGTAAGCCGCGAAGTCACGATTCGGGTCGAAGTCGCGCTCCAACTGCACGCTCTGACAGGCGCTCAGCAGGAGCAGTAGCGGAAGTATCAGCAGTGATGGGCGCATGGTTGTTCTCCAAAACATCAGGTGCTCGGCGGGTAATCGGCCAGAGCGCGTTGCAGGGCGCTGCGCAGCACTTCGGCGCGGTCGTGCGGGCCGCCACGATCGAGCGCTTCGGCACTGCCGCGCCACACCGTCTGACCGCTTGCGGCGTCGCGCATTTCGATATGCACCACTATGACCTCTTCCGTGTAGCTGCGCACCAGCGGCGCGCTGCCCCACAGGCCGACGCCATGGCCGTAGCGCCCGTGGCCGTAGTAGCTGCCGTAGTGGTCGGCGACCTGGCGTAGCCGGCTTTCCTGGCGCAGTTCGGCGCTCACCTGGAGATCGCCCGCGGCGCTCGCCTCGGCCGGGCGCAAGCCCCGTTGGTCGAGGGCGTTGCTCAGGGCCTCCCGCAATTGCTCGGCGCTGACCCAGGCGCTACCGGCCGGTGGTTGCAGCCAGCTCCAGCTGCGGTAGCGGCCGTAGTTCAGCGGTGCCGCCGGGTAGGCGCTGAGGTCAAGGCGCTGTGCCGCTTCTGGCGGTGCCGGTGGCAAAGGACTGGACTCGGCCGTATAAGGGTTCTGGCTTTGGCAGGCCAGAAGGGCCGGTAGCAGTAATAGAAGTGACAGGGCTTTCATGGTTTTCCTACCTCTTAGAGGTCAACCCTAGCCCGGATTGCATTCGGGCTACAAAAGCGCGCTCGTAGCCCGAATAAGCGTCAGCGCAATCCGGGATGGTTCTCCGTGATATCCACTCTAGCGCGGTCGGCAGATCCAGTGCAGGTAGCGCCCCAGCCCGGCGAAGCTGGGATGGCGGCGGTAGGCCAACTCCATTTCCAGCAGGTCGATCAACTCGGCCTTGGCCTGGAAGGGCTGCGGCATGTAGTCGTGAAATACCCGCACGCCGCTCTGGCTTTCGACCTGCCACAGCGCATCGAGTTGCGTCGCCAGCTCGCGCGGGTCGAGCGGCGTTTGCGGCGTCAGGCTCTGTTTCTCTCCGGCGAATTCGGCCTTGCGCAGTTTGCGGAAGTGGCCCTTGAGCAGGTTGCGGTAGATCAGCGCGTCCTTGTTGTAGAACGCCAGCGACAGCCAGCCGCCGGGTGCGCAGAGTTGATGCAGCACCGGCAGGATGGCCCGGGGTTCGGCCAGCCATTCGAGCACCGCGTGGCAGATCACCAGGTCATAGGGTTGCGCCAGCTGACCGAGCAGGTCCTGCCAGGGCGCCTGGATGAAAGTTGCCTGCTGGCCGGCGGCGGCGAAGCGCTCGCGGGCGCCTTGCAGCATGGGTGCGGCCGGCTCGCTGAGGGTCACCTGATGGCCGCGTTCGGCCAGCCACAACGACATGTGGCCCAAGCCGGCGCCCACGTCGAGCACCCGCAACGGGCGCTCCGGCAGGGCTTCGGCGAGGTCGGCCTGGAGCACCGCCAGGCGGATCGCGCCCTTGGCGCCACCGTAGATTTTCTCGGCGAAGCGCGTCGCCAATTCGTCGAAATGCCGATCGCTCATTGCTTGAAGCGCCTTTCGCTATCGGCCAGTTTGGCGCGCACCGCCTGTTCCATATCGATGCCCAACTCGCTGCACAGCAGTAACAGGTAGAGGACGATATCGCCGACTTCCTGGCCGGCGTGGGCCAGTTGCTCGGCGGACAGCTGCCGCGATTGTTGCTCGGTCAGCCACTGGAAGATTTCCACCAGCTCGGCCATTTCCACACTGGCGGCCATGGCCAGGTTCTTCGGGCTGTGAAATTGCCGCCAGTCGTTGTGATCGCGGATCGCGTGCAGGCGGTCGGTCAGTTCGGTGAGGTTCATGGCGTTGGCCTGTGCGGAAGCTGGATGACGGCCTGGGATGGCGCGCGGGCGATTGCACCACGCGTCTGGCCCGCGTCATCCAGGCGGGCGCATAGCTTCGGGCTTTGCCGGCTTGGTATCAAGCCGGCAAAGCGGCTATCCGCTCAGGGGTAGCCGCTTTTGTTGGGGATAAGGCGCAACTGTGACCGCGACGGTCGAGCCTTTATCCAATGCTTGTTGCCGCCTGCTTTGTGTGGCAGCGATTGTATGCAACTCCGTGATTTAGAGCGGCCCGCCTATGGCGGTGCCGCTCTTTTTTTCACCGTCGCACCGCCAAGACGCTATTCGCCCGCCTGCCGCTCGTGTGCGAGCAACGCCGCTTTGCGCTCGATGCCCCAGCGGTAACCGCTGAGGTTGCCGTTGCTGGCGACCACGCGATGACAGGGAATCAACAAGCCCAGCGGGTTGCTGGCGCAGGCGCGGGCCACCGCACGCGGATGGCTGCACAATTGCGTCGCGAGTTCGGCATAGTTGCGCGTCTGGCCGGCTGGGATATGTCGCAAGGCCCGCCACACCTGCTGTTGGAACACGCTGCCGCGAATATCCAACGGCAATTGCGCGGCGCGCGCCGGTTCCTCGATCTGGGCGATCACCTGGGCCAGCCACTCGCTCAGATCGGCATCGTCGCGCAGCCGTTGTGCGGCGGCGAAACGCTGCTGCAATTCCGCTTCCAGCGCCTCGTCGCTATCGCCCAGGAGCAGTGCGCAGACGCCCTGGGCGCTGGCCGCGAGCAGCACCTTGCCCAGCGGGCACGCGGCGATGGTGTAGCGCAGGGTTTCGCCCGCCGCCCGTTTACGTCGTTGCGCCGGGCTCAAGGCATCGGTGCGTTCGTAGAGCGCACGGGTGCCGGAATAGCCCGCGGCCAGGGCCGCATCCAGCACGCTGTCGGCTTGCGCCAGTTGCGCCTCCAGACGTGCGCGGCGCTGGGCGTCGGTCCAGGCTTTCGGGGTCAACCCGGTGCGGGCCTTGAAGGCGCGCGCCAAGTGCGATGCGGACAGGCCGATGCGCGCGGCCAGTTGTTCGAGGGTTGGCGGTTTATCGGTGCTGTCGAGCAGGCGACAGGCGGCTGCGACCAGTGCATCCAAGTGTTCGGCCGGGCTCGCCGCCTGGGGCGAGCAGCGCCGGCACGGGCGGAAACCGGCCTGTTCGGCGGCTGTCACAGTGGCGTGAAAGCTGACATTGCCGCGCAGCGGCCGACGCGCGGGGCAGCTGGGCCGGCAGTAGATGCCGGTCGAGCGCACGGCGAAGACGAAACGGCCATCGTATTCGCCATCGCGGTTGCACACGGCTTGCCAGCAGAGATCGGAATCGAGCATGGCTTGGCTCCAGGATGGGGTGTGAGCCAATTGTCGACCCTTGTGGCGGCCTGGCCAATCCGCTTTACGCTTTCGAAGTGGATCAGTCTTCGGCCGCTTGCCAGTCCAGGCACAGCGGCGCCTGCCAGGCGAAACGCTCGAAATGACTGCCAACCGCGTGCTTGAGCTTGTCCAGATCCTTCTGATTGCCGCTCAGGGTGGTGATGTGCAGGCCGGTGGGGTCGGTATGCAGCAGGCACAGGCCGAAGTCGAACTCGATGCGACCCTGCTGCGCGTCGTAACAGACCGCCAATTTGTGCTCGAACTGCTCGCACAGCCGGGTGATATACAGCGCCGGGGTATCGCTGGCGATATGGCAAGAGGCGATGTAAGGCGCCGCGATGCCATTGCGCCGGCTGGCATGCGCGTGGCGACGCGCTGCCAGTGAACTTGGCGTGCTGGTCGTCGGCATGCCGACCACCGGCTTACGATGTTGCTGTGCCGTCGCCCAGTCGGCGATGTCTTTGCCTGGCAAGGTTTGTTTTATCACCGTACCCATATGTAGCCCCTATGAGACCCGCGGCCTCGATTGGATAAAGGTTAAAAACAACTTGAACCTCCCCGCCGATGAAGGGTCGGCGGCGTTACACAGACAGCGGCGGATTCGGTTTGGTTGCAGGCTGGCGTTGCCGTCCAGGATTCGGCGTTGCGCCCCGGGCGGGCGTGCAGGGTTCCAGGGGCGGAAAACGCTCGTATAACCCCGTATTGCGTCGGTATTTTTTACCAACTTGGGCGATCTTGACGGTCAGAGGGTGGGCGCTACGGGAAGATTGCCGTATAACGAGCGGGATACGCGAGTTGGGCAACACAGGACCCCCGATTAAAACTGATGAAGACGCCAAAACGCATTGAACCCCTGATCGAAGCCGGTCTGGTCGATGAGGTGATACGCCCGCTGATGAGTGGTAAAGAGGCTGCCGTTTACGTGGTGCGCTGTGGCGACGAGCTGCGTTGCGCCAAGGTCTATAAAGAAGCCAACAAACGCAGTTTCCGCCAGGCCGCCGAGTACCAGGAAGGTCGCAAGGTGCGTAACAGCCGCGACGCCCGCGCCATGGCCAAGGGCTCGAAGTACGGCCGCAAGGGGCAGGAGGACGCCTGGCAGAACGCCGAAGTGGCGGCGCTGTTCCGTCTGGCGAATGCCGGGGTGCGGGTGCCCAAACCCTACGACTTCCTCGAGGGTGTACTGTTGATGGAGCTGGTCGACGATGGCGAAGGCGATGTCGCGCCGCGTCTCAACGACGTCGACCTGCACCCGGACGATGCCCGCGAATTCCACGCGTTCATGATCCAGGAAGTGGTGAAAATGCTCTGCGCCGGGTTGGTGCACGGCGACCTTTCGGAGTTCAACGTGCTGTTGGGCCCGGAAGGTCCCGTGGTGATCGACCTGCCCCAGGCGGTTGATGCCGCGGGCAACAACCATGCGTTCAAGATGCTCGAACGCGATGTCGGCAATATGGCCGCGTACTTCGGCCAGTTCGCCCCCGAGCTGAAGTTCACCAAGTACGCCAAGGAAATGTGGGCGCTGTACGAGGAAGGCAAGTTGACCCCGGACAGCCCGCTGACCGGCGAATTCGACGACCCGGAAGAAAGCGCCGATATCGACGCGGTGATGCGCGAGATCAAGGCCGCCCTGGCCGACGAGGCGCGGCGCCAGGCGCTGCTCAACGCCGAAGACGAGCCCAGGGGCGAAGAGCCGCCACCGCCCTGGGCGCGATAGCGCCTCAAGTCAGTCAGCAAATGGCCCGGATAAGTCCGGGCCATTTTGCATTCCGCCACCGCCGCCGTTACAGGCGGGCGCTTTGGAAGGTGTCGCACAGCCCCGGGTCGCCCTGCTCGAATCCCCGCTTGAACCAGCGCACCCGCTGCGCCGAGGTGCCATGGGTGAAGGAGTCCGGCACCACCTGGCCGCGGCTGCGCTGTTGCAGACGGTCGTCGCCGATCGCGTTGGCGGCGTTCAGCGCTTCTTCCAGGTCGCCCGGCTCCAACCAATCGAGGCGGCGCTGGGCATGCTGGGCCCAGACCCCGGCCAGGCAATCGGCCTGCAGTTCCTGGCGCACCAGCAAGCCGTTATCGCCTTCCAGCTTTTCGCCGCGCTGACGCGCCGCGTTGACCTTGGCCGAAACGCCGAGCAGGGTTTGCACGTGATGGCCGACCTCATGGGCAATCACATAGGCCTGGGCGAAATCGCCGGCGGCGCCGAAGCGCTGTTCCAGCTCGCGGAAGAACGCCAGGTCGATATACACCCGCCGATCGCCCGGGCAGTAGAAGGGGCCGACCGCCGAGTTGGCAAAGCCGCAGGCGGAGTTCACGCCACCACTGAACAGCACCAGGGTCGGGTCTTGATACTGCCGTTGCGCGCCCTGGAAAATCTCGCGCCAGGTGTCCTCGGTGTCGCCGAGGATGGCGCGGACGAATTCCGACTGCTCGTCGGGCTCCGCACCCCGGGGCGGGCTGGTCGAGTGGCTCTGGGTGGCTTGGCCGGCCAGTTGGCCGAGTATCTGCAGCGGGTCCTGGCCCAGCAACAGGCCGACGACCACCACCACGGCGATGCCACCGAGGCTCAGGCCCTTGCCGCCGATAGGCATGCCGCGACCGCTGCCGCGCGCATCCACTACGTTGTCGCTACGTCTTGCCCGTTTCCAGCGCATCGCTCAGTCCTTTCGTCCGTTGCCGTCGTTCAGTGTCGTCGCCAGGCCGGCTGTCAGGCCAGGTCCCGCGGATCCACCAGTAACTTGGCGCACGCCACCAACTGTACGTTACCGCCCACGTTGACCCGGCCGTCGCTGCCTTGGCAGACATCCAAGCGGCTGGGGCGGCCGAGGAAGCGCCCTTGATTGAGGCTGAAGGGTTCGCCGCGTCTATGCAGGCCGTGCTCCACCAGGAAGGCCGCCACCGGGCCGGCGGCGCTGCCGGTGGCGATGTCTTCGATAACACCGAAAGGATCCCAGGTGCGCCCTTCGCGGTTATCCACGTCCAGCAGGAATACGAAGGCGGCGCCATGGGACGCCAGCTCGGCGTCCAGCGTGCGCTGTTGCTTGGCCTGCGCCAGGCCCTGGGCGGTGATCGGCAGGATCAGGTAGGGCAGGCCGGTGCTGACCACCGTGGCCGGGTAGCGGCGATCCAACTGCGCGCCGCTCAAGCCGAAGGCTTCAGCGATCACCTGCGCTTGTATGGGGTCGAGCTGCGCCGCGAATTCGGCCACGCCCTGGTCCATCTGCGCGTAGAAGCCCCGCTCCTGGCGGCGGGTCAGCAGGCGCACGCTCTTGGCGGCCAGCTGTAGGGTCCATTCGGCGTCCGTGGTCTGGTGGTCCTGCAGGTGATGCAGCAGGGCGGCCGCGCCGAGGATCGGATGACCGGCGAAGGGCAGCTCCTCTTCCAGGGTGAAGATCCGCGCGCCCTGAACCTGCGGCTCGCTATCAGGCAGCAGAAAGATCGATTCGAACTGGCGCAGCTCATGAGTCAGCGCCTGCATGGCGGCCGGCGTCAGCCGGCTCGCATCGGGAAATACCGCTACGCCGTTACCGGCCAATGGCCGTTCAGCGAATACATCGAGTTGCCAGTAAACCAACGGTGACATGGGGGCTCCTTACGATCAGTTGGCCGGGTATTCGCTGATCAGTTGATCTTCGCCTTGCTTATCCACGCCTATGACCTGGTAGGCATCGCGTCTATCGCCGTACTCCATGCCCGGCGAGCCGGTCGGCATGCCGGGTACGGCGGCGCCGAGCAGGTCGGGCCGCTGGCGCAGTTTGAGGATATCGCTGGCGGGCACATGGCCCTCGACGAACTGGCCGTCGATCACCCCGGTATGGCAGGACGCCAGGCGCGGCGGCACGCCGAGGCGCTGCTTGACCGCGCTCATGTCGCGCTCGACGTGATCGTTCACGGTGAAACCATTGTCCTGCAAATGGGCGATCCAGGCTTTGCAGCAGCCGCAGTTGGGGTCGCGGTGCACGTCGATGGTCGGGCTATCGGCCGCCTGGGCCAGCCCGGCCCAAACGCACAGCGACAGGACGAAAAGTCGCATGGGGAATACTCCTCTATGGGATACCCGTTCGAGCATAGCGCGCGAGCGGGCATGGCCGAAACCGCAGGCTGTTTGCGAATGTGCCCACCGGGCTTATGCTGCACCCATTGTTCTCAGGGAAGGATGCTGTTCATGCTGCTCGCACGCGTGGTTCTGTCGCTGCAATTGCTGGCCATCGCCGGGTTGGGCCTGGCCTATTTCATCCGCCCCCATGAAATGACCAACCTCAGCGGCATGTTGTTGATGGCCCCGGCGGCGGTGACCGATGTGCGCGCCTACTACGGTGGCCTGCAACTGGGGTTGGCGGCATTTATCGGCCTGTGTCTGGCGCGCCGGGAGCTGATCGCCCCGGCCTTGACCCTGTTCACCCTGCTCTACAGTGCCTTGGCGCTGGCGCGCATCGGCGGTCTGTGGCTGGACGGCGGCGCCCAGCAGACCTTCAACCTCTATGCGCTGCTGTTGGAGATCGTCTCCGCGGGCTTGTGCTTCTGGGCGCTGCGGGGCTTGCAGCGGGATTAGCAGCAACTGCTCAGCGGCGCAAAGCGCTTGATCACCAATTCCCGGGCTTGGCGCGCGCTGTGCTCCACGGTTTCGAAGCTGAGCGAGCTGCCGACGTAGAACAGATTACCCACCCCCTGCAACGCCTCGACCTGCTGATAAAAGCCGTTATGCAGCGCCTCGCTGTCCACATGCGGGAAGTAGTCCCACTCCTGGCGCAATTTGAGTTCGCCGAAGGTGCCGCCTTGCGCTGCGACGTCCTGCGCCAGAACCTCTGCGACCTGTTCGAGTGATAACGCGCGGTCGGCGAGCTGCCAGCCGATATAGACCGGCAGCACCGGATCGCGGTTGGCCCAGGCGTTGATGTGGTTGAGCTTCGCCGGGCGCGCGTGATCGTGGAAGAACAGGAATTCTCCGGCGACCAGGCCGCTGGCGTTGAACAGGTTGACGAAGTAACGGTCGCTGCGCACCTGTGCGAACAGGTTCGCCTCGTCCTCCGTCAGGTCGAGGAAGTTGCCCAGGGTATGCAGCGGCGCGGAAACGATGACGGCGTCGAATTCATGCTGCTGCGTGCCATTGACGGTCAGCCGCACCGAGCCGGTGGACTGCGGCCGTTCGATCGAGGTGATCCGCGCTTCCAGGCGCACATCGAAACCCGTGGCGATGGCTTCCCAGATCGATTGATAGCCGCTCGGGAACATATAGAACTCACCCGCTTGCAGGCCTTTGGCGCCGCCGGGCTTGAGCAGCCAGCCGATCAGCTTCATGAAATAGATCGCGGGCGTGGTTTCGTAATAGCTGTAGCCGAAGCCGATCAGCATGCTGCGCGCCAGTTCGGCGATAGGGCTGAAACCGTGCTTCTGCGCGAACTGCTCGAACGGCAGGCAGAGGTCGCTCGGTAATTCGCTGAGGCTGTCGCTGCGCACCTCGGCAAAGCGCTGCAAGGTCGCGGCATAGTTATCGATCGCGCGCTCGATCTCGCTCGCCTGGTAACGGCTGCTGAGAAACGACTCGATGCTCTGCCGCTCCCCGTGCTCGTCGAGTATCAGCAGGCTGACCGGGTAGGGCGCATAGGGGATGCGGTGGCGCTCGGCGAGTTCCAATACCCGCGTGCATTCCGTCGACGCCAGCACCGCGCCCAGCTCGACCACGCCCGCGGGGCTGCGAAATGAATAGACTTTGCCGCCGACGCGGCCGAGCTGTTCGAAAATCGTGATGTCCTCGTAACCGAGGCCCCTCAGGGTATCCGCCGCGGTCATCCCGGCCGGGCCGGCACCAATCACGGCGATGCGCGGCGATTTCAGTTGAACTGGGTCTTGCATGGTCTTTCCTTGATCTGCCTGCGGCTGGAAGGCCTGTCCTGATTAGGTGTTATATCGGCAATCGCGAATTGCCCGCGCCCTGTAGGAGCCAGCTTGCTGGCGATGCTGTTGCACTGCCTGCTGGCCCGAATCGTCAGCAAGCTGGCTCCTACAAAGGGTGTGCGCTCTTTTCTGAGGTGCTGTCAGCGCAAGTCGTGCAACACGTAACCGCTACGGCGCCTTAAACAGCGGCCTGCTGAGCGCTTTCCCAGACCACGGTTTCGCCCGATTTGGAGACATGCGCCATCAGCGTCGAATATTGCTCCTCGACCTTGTTGCGCTTGACCTTCAAGGTCGGGGTGACGAAGCCGGTGTCCGGCGACCAGTCCTTCGTCGAAATCACCACGCCGGAAATCTTTTCGTGGTTGAGCAGGCTGGCATTGAGCTGTTGCACGAACTTGTGAATGGCCTCGCCAATTTCGCTGCGCGGCGAGTTCTGGTAGGCCTCGGCCAGGGTCACGACGGCCACGGGCTGGGTCAGCCCGGAGCCGGCCAGGCAGATCTGCTCGAACCCTTTGAACGAGGCCAGTTGCGCCTCGATGGGCGCGGGGGCCACGTATTCGCCTTTCTCGGTTTTGAATATTTCCTTGATGCGCCCGGAAATACGCAGATAGCCCTGGCTGTCCACTTCGCCCAGGTCGCCGGTCTTGTAATAGCCTTGCGCGTCGAGGGCCTCGCGGGTCTTTTCTTCATCCTTGTAATAGCCGCTCATCAGCGTCGGGCAGTTGAACAGGATCTCGCCTTCCTCGCTCAGCTTGAAGCCGTTGTCCGGCATGGCCTTGCCGACCGTGCCCGGCTTGTATTCGTTGGGCCGGCCGATAAAGCCATAGGCGAAGTTTTCCGTCATGCCATAGCCTTCGGAAATATGGATGCCGATTTTGGCGTACCAATCGAGCAGCGCAGGGGAAATCGCCGCCGCTCCCGACACTATGATCCTGGCCTGGTCGAGCCCCAGGGTCTTTCTGACTTTTTGCGAAACGACACTTTTGACGAAGGGGATGCGTAACAACCAGACGAGTTTTTCCTGCGGCATCTTTTCCAGGATGCCGCCCTGGAATTTCTTCCACAGCCGCGGCACCGAGAAGAAGATCGTCGGGCGCACCGAGCACAGGTCGCGCTGGAAGGTGCTCAGCGATTGGGTGAAATTGATCTGCATCCCGGAATACATGCTGTTGGTCGCCACCAACAAGCGCTCGGCGACATGGGCCAGCGGCAGGAACGACAGCGAGCGGTCGTCCGGGGTGATTCTGAAGATGTCCAGCGAGCGCGGCCCGACATGGCGCGGCGCCCGGTAGCAATGCACGACCCCTTTGGGGTGGCCGGTGGTGCCGGAGGTGTAGATGATCGTCCAGACATCGTCGTCGGCCGGCACCGGGAACTGATCGAAGGCGCTGTTTTTGTCGATCAACTCGGCCAGGGAATGGTCGACCTCGTTCTCGCGGTCGAAATCGCAGTCCTGGCCGTGGAATGAAAAGCCGATTTTCACCAAGTCGTCCGGAATGCTGCCTTTGAGTCGATCCCAGACCTTCTTATCGAGCTTGCCGACGAAGATCGCTTTCGAGTCCGAATGCTCCAGCACATAACCCAGGGTTTCCGGGGTTTGATCGAAATACAGCGGCACGCTGACAAAGCCGCCCAATTGCAGCGCGAGGTCGGTGATGATCCATTCCGCGCAGTTCTTCGACAGGATCGCGATCTTATCCCCGCGATTGAAGCCAAGGTTATATAAGGCATTGGTGAGTTTGCGGGTCGCGTCTGCGACTTGCGACCAGGTGTATTCGCGCCATTGGCCGTCTATGGGTTGTCGCAGATAAACTTTTTCGGGGTGATTCATCTCCCAGTGATACAGCATTTCAATAGGCGATTTCCCTTTGGAAAAATTACTTAGCTGCATACCTTGCCACCTGTCTTGATATTATTTTTTGGCTTTATGGGAGCTGGCCCCGATAGCCGACGACTACTAGTTATTTATGCGCCAGTCGCATTCATCAGGCGTTCGGCTTCGAGCCATGCGCCAATCGAAGCGGGTATAGCCGGGGAGTTCTGCGAGAAACCCAAAGACCTGTACAGCTCATTGCTCGGAACTATGCCGCTTTTGCCAATGATCGCGCCTTTACTGTGTCCGACAGCCATTACCCTGTCGCCGCAGATGAATTCGAACTTCATGTAACTCCATTGCTCGTCCCAGCACACCACCGAGAACTTCAGCTTGTAAGTGGCAAATGGTTTGAGGCCTTTTCGGTAAGAAAGAATGGCGGCGCCCAATACCGGCTTCCAGCCGTTCTTGATGCCCAGCCTGACCAGGCCCGCGCGGGTCATGTATTCGATAAGGGCGAGATCGAGAATCGTCAGATAGCGCCCGTTATTCATATGACCGTTGAAGTCGAGGTCGTTCGGCAATACCCGCAACTTGAGTTCGATGGTGTCGCCGATCTCTATCGCCGGTTTCAGTAACGACCGGAGCAAGGTGAGGATGAGGCGCAGGTACAAATTCATGAACGAATGCTCTGGGTTGAAATGTCGCCGGGTATTCTGTCGTCAGCATGTTTCCGCATGTCGGGTCTTCATCCTCTGTTGCAGATCCAAGGCGATTTTACGGAGGTTGCTTTGCACCTCGGTGGATAGGAATTGCTTGATAAAAGGCGTCACCGGCAGCTTGGCGGGTTCTACGAACTGCTGCGCGAGGTCGGCGCGGGCTGTCTTGCGGAGCGACTGCATGCTGTCGGCGGGCAGGCGCAGCAGACCGGCAAGCCGCTCGACGGCGCGGCCGATCACTTGCTCGGGGGCCACGACCTCGTCGACGAAGCCGATCTCAAGGGCCTGCTGCGGGCTGAGCAGGTCGCCGAACATCAGCAGCTTGCCCGCACGGTGCGGCCCGACGATGCGGCGGATGGACATCTGGAAGCATTCGGGCAGGGTGATGCCCGCCTGTACTTCGTTGAGCCCGATATGCCAGTTGCCGCTGCCGGCGATGCGGTAGTCGGAGAAGGCGGCAATCAGCGTTCCCGAGGCGATGCAGTGCCCCGTGATGGCGGCTACGACGGGCACCGGGGACAGCGCCATGCTGGTGGCGAGTTCGAACACCGCATGCCAGTACTCCTCGACGAGTTCTTCATCGCCGCGGATCAGGTTGAAGATATCGATGCCGGAGGAGAAGAACCCCGGTTGCCCGGAGATCACGATGCCGCGGGTCTGATTGCGCTTGGCGTTATCGATGAAGTCTTTCAAGGCAACCAGTGTTTCGATGTCCATCAGATTGACCGGAGGGTTCGAGATGGACAGCTCGATTATTCCATTGTCATGCCGTTGTGTTTTCACCATGGTGCACACTCCATGTTGGCTGAGTCGTGTATTGAACCGACAGGTTCCTGGAATGCCGGCGTGGCGCTAGTGCGCCTCGCCGGCAGTGGTCTGCTAACGACCTGCTCAGATGATGCCGTACTTCCTGCACCAGTCATTGACGTCTTTAAAACGCAATTCGTTTAGTGCTTTGTTGTGCGGCGAATTTCGGATGGCTTCGATGGCGTGTTGGTCGTCCCGTTTGATTGGGAAATCGAATGAAGTGAAGCGTGCGATTTCCGGCATGTAGGTGTATTCGTCGACCAGAAATTTATAACCCTTCTTGAAGAAGCCGCACATTTCTTTGACTTCGTCTTCTGGTGCGGTCTCGAAGAAGTTTTCCGCAATATGTTTGGCGAAGGCGATATGCCGCACTTCTTCCATATGATGTTCTCGGAACATCTTGCGGGTCAGCGGGTCGATGGAATCGTGCTGGGTTTGGTAAATGGAGTTCAACTCGGCGAACCACTCGATCAGCAGGTTCCAGATAATCCCGTATACCGGATGACGGTTCGGCAGTTGCTGTTCGAAGTTGGAGAACTGCGGGATGGTCGCCGGATGGCTCCACAGTTCCAGGTTCGCAGTCTTCAAATAGCGACGGAACAACAGGGTATGGACGATCTCCTCGCGGGAGAAAATCATCAGATACTCGCGCACATCGTCGGTCAGCACGGCGTTGTACTTGTTCACATAGCCCACATAGAGTTCCGGCAGGGCTTGTTCGAGCCAGATGAAGTAGGACACGTCGCGCGCGGTTTCCAGCCAGAGCACTTCCAGTCGCTGCTCGGGCGTCATGGCGTCCCAGTAGGGGGTGCCGTATAACCAGGCGGTTTCTTCGAGTTTCGGTAACTTGGATTTATCGACACCTTGTGCCCAATCCACTACCTCGTTCAGTTTGAGTACTTTGCGGTGAGATGCATCGATCAGGGTGTTGATCACCCCGCTGCGCTTGCTGGTGAGCGGGATAGGGTTGTTGTGGGTTTCAACTGCGGCTTCCATGTTATCTCCTTGTCGATAGTTCACTAATCGGTTGTGGGGATTTTATTTTTGGCGGTTGCACGTCTCCTGGGGGTACAGATCTAAGGGGGGCCTTAGTTGAGTAGCGAGATTTCTTTAGCGGGCGTCGGCGCAACGGTTCTGCCGTGCAGCAGGGCATCGGTTTTGCCATCGGCGCCGGCACCGGGTAGCACTTCCAGTTCGGCGATCCCGAGAGGTCTCTTGCCGTCGGCCGATATGGCGCTGACCCCGCCGATATCCAGCCCGGTCGACCGCTCGACGAATCGAATGCGCCTGCCCTTCGGATTCGGCGCCCACTTCTCTCCCCATTCGGTCAGGGCGAGCAACATGGGCGCGAGCTCCATGCCTTTTTCCGTCAATTTGTATTCGTAAGAGCGGCCGTCGACGTGGCAGCGCACGCGCTCGAAGATTCCGCTCTCGGTGAGCCGCTGCAAGCGCGTGGTCAAGGTGCCAGTCGCGATCCCCAGGTGCTGTTGAAAATCCTGGAAGCGCGTCATGCCGCAGAAGGCATTGCGCAGAATTAAAATCGACCACCACTCTCCGACCAGATTCAAGGTTTGCGCCACCGGGCAATTCATGGTTTCAAAAGACGTTCGGCTCATGGTGCGGCTGCTCGCCTCCTGGTTCGTTTGGTAAATAGCTTCAATTATTGAATCTATATTTTGTGGCACGAGCGTGTCAATCCGCAGGTCGGATTTTCTGAGCAGTCGGTCGATTAGCGGTCGGCACTGGGCTGAATGGCCGAGAGGCCGCGATGAGGGTTATGGCGTTTGTCGCTGGCGCGATTGGGAAGGGTGGTGCGGAGCCGCATGGTGCTGCGGCCGGGACCCGTTGATTCCGGTTATCCGGCTGTTCACGGCGCAGGCGTTGGCCGAGCCGATGCGATTCGAGAGGCGGGCTGGCGGGCTATGAAGGGCGCCGCTCGGCAGCTATTGGCGTATGGCGCCCGGCGAGTGGCGGATCGCCTCGCCGTTGGGCGCCTGTGGCACGGGCGCGGGTCCCTTGGATGGATAGCGGCACGGCTTCCATGCCGCGCGGGCTTTACCAGTTATGCCGCAGCCCCGCCTGGACGGTCCAGTTGCGCTGCGCATCCACCGCGGTGGCGGCGGACGCTTCGATGAACAGGCGCGTGTTGCCGAGGCCGACGTCGCCGCCGAGCACGAATTCGCTGCCCGTACCTTTGCGCTCCGCCGTATCGGGGGCGATGTTGCCGCCGTCCTTGGAGGCGTTGATCGCCAGGTTGTCGCCCAGGTAGCGCAATGCCGACGCCCGTACATAGAGGCCGCCATTAATTCCTGGGCCCTGCAGCGTCTTGCCGATCTCGACGCCGGCGCGCGCGACCGAGGACACCAGCCGGTCCTGGTCGATCTTCACGCCATTGCGGGTGGTGTGCTGGCTGCCGCGCATGGTACCGACGGACAAACCGAGTTGCGGTTCGATGTAATAACCGTTCGTGAGTTCGAACGGATAGCCACCTTCGGCATAGGTTCGGGCCGCTTGGGTCCGGTACTTGCCCGCGATTTCGCGGTTTTCCGAATCGCGTGCGTGGTAGCTGTTCTCCAACAGCGAAGCGTCTGCGCCGAGCAGAAGATAAGGGCCGCTGTCGGCGGACCAGCCGCTGTAGATGCCCAGGGTGGTGCCTTCCAGCTCGCCCTTGCCCTGCTCGTAGTTCGCCGTCGAACGGACCTGGGCGACGCTGAAACCGATGCTGCCGGAGGTGGCGTCACGGGTGAAGCTGCGATCCGCGCCGACCGTCAGGCCGTTGTAGTTCTGGCGATAGTCGCGCGAATAGGCGGTATCCGCGCTCAATTCGCCGCTATCGGCCTTGGCCCAGACGCTGGCCTGAGCGACGCTCTGGCGGCGCGATCGCTCGCGCAGATGGCGCAGCGAGGCCTGCCCGCTGTTGTGCCAGAGATCGACGACACTGTCGGCGGCGTCGGCGGCGCTAAGCACCGTCTCCGATGGCCGCAGCCCAAGGGGAGCGCCACCCCCGCTTACGCCGCCCGGCACCTGGACCACGTCGGGCACGGCGCCGCTCTCGCTGCCCTGGATGGTGATGCCCGTCAGCACTATCTTCTTGCCGTCGGCGCTCAGCGCCACTTGCGGGCTGTAGGCGAATCTCACCAGATCGCCTTCATAGGTGCCGCTCCATTCGCCATCCAGGCCCGCGGCCGCCGCGAAGGTCGCAGTACCGCCGGCGGCCGCGCTGGCATCGACGATCTCGATCGGCCTGGCGGCGAGGATGGTTCTACCGTTGCGTATGGCCGTGGCGTCGACCCAGGAATTGTCGTCCAGCACCGGGTCGTAGACGATGCTCACGCCCTGGGTACCGCTGGCGGAGAAACTGCTGATGCCGCTACCGAACACGATCTTGTCTGCACCGGCCGTGCCGGATTGGCCAGTGATGTCGCTGAGCAACTGAAAGCGCGCGCCATCGGCCAGCGAGACCGTGGCGTCGCCGGTGCTGCTGTTGATCCGCAGGGTGCGGTAGCCATGGGCTGGAATGGCCCCGGGGGTGAAGCTGCCCCAGTAGCCGGCCATATCGATCACGCCGTTGTCGCCCATGGCGAGAGAGCCGGAACCGAAATCGTTGCTCAGCGTGCCGCTGCCTTGCGGCGTCCAGGTCGCGCCGTTGGCGAGCGACAGGTCGGCACGGCCGACGCTGTAGCCGATATCGTTCTGCACGCCGCCGACCAGGCCGCGCAGCCAGGAATCGGCGGTGTCGAAATTGACGTTGACCGACCCGGTGTTGCCGTTGACAGGATCGGTCGCGGTGGCAATGTCGCCGTCGAGCTGCACGCGCTGGCCGCCGGCCTGGTTGACGGTGACGCTGGCGTCCTGGATGTCGAGCGGTACGCTCCAGATCGAATATGCGGTGCCGGTGCGGCCCGCGGTGGTCGACACGGTCAGGCCGCCGGCGACATTGACAGTGCCGAAGTTGCGGATGCCATACACGTCAGCATCATCACAACTCGGGTGGTCGGGCGGGTTGCAAACGTTGGCAACCGTGAACGACACCGGCGCAGTGGGCGAGGTGAACTCGATGAGGCCGGTGCTGACCAGGCCGTAGGTTTCCGTCTCCGAGGCGACATCGACCGAGACCGCGCCGTCGAAGGTCATCACCGCACCGGGCGAGCGGTCGTTGCTGAGCCCGGAGGGCCTGCCGAACGGCGTGTAGCCGTTTTCCGGCCCTTCGCTGCGCACGAGCACGTCCACGTCGCCGTGCCAGCGCATCCATGCCGAGCGGTGGGTGTTGGCGATGCCGTGCGTGGAGCGTGGGCCCCTCACGTTGACGGTGGCGTCGCCGAAAACCTCCATGTCGCCCTGGTTGCGCACGCCGAACGCGGTCGAACCCATGGCGACCGTGGTCAGCGACAGATTGCCGTTGACCGTCAGCCGGGTATTGACGTTGTCGTTGTAGATGGCATGGGCGTTGTCGCTGGGCCAGATCGACAGCGCAGAGATGCTGGTGTCGCCGTTGAAGGTGATGGTGCCGCCGTCGGAGTTGTAGACCGCATCGAGCGTGCCGCGGCTTTCGGCGAGGATCGTGGTCGGGCCATTGAAGACGACGTTGCTGCGCCCCATGACCCAGACCGCGCGCGCAAAGCCCTGCGTATGGGCATGCAGGTCGGTGGCGCCGTTGAACACCGTGGTGCTGCCGCCGCGGGCGAACACCGCCTGAGCGCTGTTGCCGAGGCCGCCGCCGAAGTCCGCGTCGCGGGCGCGGGCGGAGATCCGGGTGTTGCCGTTGACGGTGAGCGTATTGCCGTCGTTGAGGATGCCGATCGCCGTTCCCCGGATGCTGCTCTCGCCGCGGCTCGCCGACAGGTCCAGTCTGCCGCCGCCGGCCACGTCCAGCGCCACCGGAGGATTCCCCGAGCCGATGGACACAGCGACCAGATCGCGGTCGATAGCCTCCAGCTCTATGCTGTCGCCATCGACGAAACTGTAGCGCGAGGCGCCGTCGATGAAATTGACGTCGTAAGCGGGATCGTAGCCGCCCGTGCCGCCGACTCCGTCGTTGCCGGCAACGCCGGTGATCGGTTCGATATAGATCACCGCGGCGCCGATCGTGGGCCAGGCTACCAGCCCGCTCATCAAGGCGGCGGAGATGGACAGCGAGAGTCTTTTGCGACGGGGCTCGACGTTTGTGCGTTCGGTTGCCGGCATCCGGGCTGGCATTAATTGCGGACAATGTTCTACGCCGCGCGCGATCGCTCGCGCCCGCTTCTGCCGGATGCAGGTCATCGGGTTCCCCAGGTTCTAGAGTGCTATGGCCGTGTGGCCGAGTTGGCGGACGGTCGCCAAGTCGTTCCGCTGGAAACTAGCACGCTGATTCCCTGCGCCGCGCGGCTTTTCCCGACCAGGTTGCGTTTGTGTGAGCGATCGCACTCGAGGGCGGCGCGGCAGATCACGCTACGCCCGGCGCCTATGGCGCGGGCGTTGGAACAGCGCCGATGAATGGCGCCGTCGGCTACTTCCTGCTCAGCAGGACGCCGCTTTCCATATGGTGGGTATAGGGGAACTGGTCGAACAGCGCGCAGCGGCTGACCCGGTGGGTGTCGCTGAGCTGGGCGATATTGGCGGCCAGGGTTTCCGGGTTGCAGGAGATATACAGGATGCGCTCGAAGCGTCGGGTCAGTTCGCAGGTGTCCGGGTCCATGCCGGCGCGCGGCGGGTCGACGAATACGCTGCCGAACGCATAGCTCTTCAGGTCGATATCGGCCAGGCGGCGGAACGGTCGCACCTCGTTGAGCGCTTCGGTCAGCTCTTCGGCGGACAGGCGCACCAGGCTGACGTTGTCCACGCCGTTATCGGCCAGATTGGCCAGGGCGGCATTGACCGAGGATTTGCTGATCTCGGTGGCCAGCACCTTGCGCACCCGGGTGGCCAGCGGCAGGGTGAAATTGCCATTGCCGCAATACAGCTCCAGCAGGTCGTCCTGACGTTCGCCCAATACCTCGTAAGCCCAGCCGAGCATCTTCTGATTGACCTCGCCGTTGGGCTGGGTGAAGGCACCCTCCGGCTGCCGATAGCTGAAGGTGCGCCCGGCGACTTGCAGTTTTTCCTCGACGAAATCCTTGCCGATGACGATGCGTTTGCCGCGCGAACGGCCGACGATACCGATCTGCAGCTCAGCCGCGAGCTTCTGCGCCTCGGCGTGCCAGGCGTCGTCCAGCGGGCGGTGGTAGCACAGGGTGACCAAGGCGTCGCCGGCCAGGGTGGTGAGGAATTCCACCTGGAACAGCTTGAAGCTCAGCGCTTTGTTGGCTTGCCAGGCGGCTTTCAGGCGCGGCATCAACTGGTTGATCCGCACGCTGGCGATGGGGAAATCCTCGAAGAAGATCGGCGTGTGCTTATCGCCGGCCTCGAACATCGCGTAGTGACGGTCTTCGCCTTCGCGCCACAGGCGGAACTCCGCGCGCAGGCGGTAATGCTCGCGCGGCGATTCGAAAACTTCGGGCTCGGGCGCGGCGAAGGGCGCCAGCAACTCGATCAGGCGCTGCTTCTTTTCGGCGAGTTGGGCATCGTAGCGGGCGGGGTCGAACTGGGAACGGCTCATGGAATACTCGGATATTTCGGTCGTAAAGGCGGGTGAAACCGGGTTCACTCGCCTTTGTACAGGTATACGCGCGAATCTTATCAGGCGAACCAGCCCAGCTTGATCACGAACAACACCGACAAGACCACCAGCGCGGGGTTGAGCTCGCGTGCGCGGCCGGCCAGTAGCTTGATCAGGGTCCAGGCGATAAAGCCGAAGGCAATGCCGTTGGCAATCGAGAACGTCAGCGGCATGGCCAGGGCGGCGACCACCACGGGGGCGGCGACGGTGAGGTCGTCCCAATCGATCTGCGCCAGGCTGCTCATCATCAGCACGGCGACGAACAGCAGCGCCGGGGCGGTGGCGAAGGCCGGTACGGCGCCGGCCAGCGGGGCGAAGAACAGGCTGAGCAAAAACAGCAGGGCGACCACGCAGGCGGTCAGGCCGGTGCGCCCGCCAGCGCTGATGCCGGCTGCCGATTCGATATAGCTGGTGGTGGTGCTGGTGCCCAGTGCAGCGCCGGCCATGGTCGCCGTGCTGTCGGCCATCAGCGCGCGGCCGAGGCGCGGCATCTTGCCGTCCTTGTCGAGCATGTCGGCCTTTTGCGCGACGCCGACCAGGGTGCCTGAAGTGTCGAACAGGTCGACGAACAGAAAGGCGAAGATCACGCTGAGCAGGCCGATATCCAGGGCGCCCATGATGTCCAGTTGCAGCAGGGTCGGCATCAGCGACGGCGGCATCGAGACCACGCCACCGAGCTGCGACAGACCGAGCAGAATCGACAGCGCGGTGACCAGCAGAATGCCGATCATCACCGCGCCGGTGACCTTACGGTACGCCAGCGCGGCGATCACGAAGAAGCCCAGGCAGGCCAGCATTACGCCGCCCTGGCTCATATCGCCGAGGGTCACCAGGGTGGCCGGGTGGTCGACCACGATACCGGCGTTCTTCAGCGCGATGATCGCCAGGAACAGGCCGATGCCGGCGGCGATACCGGCACGTAGGGCCAGGGGAATGCTGTTGATGATCCACTCGCGGATCTTGAAGATCGACAGCGCGAAGAAGATCACCCCGGAGAGGAACACCGCACCCAAAGCCACCTGCCAGGTATGGCCCATGGTCAGCACCACGGTATAGGTGAAGAAGGCGTTGAGGCCCATGCCCGGCGCCAGAGCGATCGGGTAGTTGGCGACCAGGCCCATGATCGCCGAGCCGATGGCCGCGGCCAGGCAGGTGGCGACGAATACCGCGCCCTTGTCCATGCCGGTTTCGGCGAGCATGTTGGGGTTGACGAAGAGGATGTAGGCCATGGTCAGGAAGGTGGTCAGCCCCGCCAGCACCTCGGTGCGCACTGTGGTGTTATGTGCCCTGAGTTGGAACAGTCTTTCCAGCATCTGCAACGCTCCGTAACGGCGTGGCGCCGTGAATAATGCAAATCGAAAGCAAAGCACATCCACGCGTTTGCGTGTGTTTTTGCTGGCGATCCGGAAAAAGGCGCGCATCATATCAGCTCGCCCATAGGGGGTGAATTTATGACCGAATGGTCAACTAGCTACAGCAACTTGCATAGGCAAGAAGGAGGCCAATATGACCACGCGAGCCCTGATCAGCCTTGCTGACGGCGTTGAAGACATCGAATGCGTGACCCTGATCGACGTGCTGCGGCGCGCCGAGGTCGAGGTGGTGGTGGCCAGTATCGAAGGGCGGCGCATGATCACCTGTGCCCGCGGTACCCGCTTGACCGCCGATACCATGCTGGTCGATGTGCTGGCCCAGGATTTCGACCTGATCGTGCTGCCCGGCGGCATGCCCGGCGCCCAGCACCTGGCCGAGCACGAGCCGCTGGCCGAGAAGGTGCGCGAGCAGGCCAAGGCCGGCAAACTGTTCGCCGCCATCTGCGCCGCACCGGCGCTGGCCCTGCAGCAATACGGCGTGCTCAAGCAACGGCGCATGACCTGCTACCCGGCGTTCAGCGATCGTTTGAGCGGCTGCACCTTCGTCGACCAGCCCGTGGTGGTCGACGGTAACTGCATCACCAGCCAGGGCCCTGGCACCGCCATGGAATTCGCCCTGACCCTGGTCGAGCAGCTCCAAGGCAAGGGCAAACGCCGGGAAGTGGCTGAGGCCATGTTGGTCTGATCACTCCGACGGGGCGTGCGCTTGCGTAGCCCGGATGCAATCCGGGAGCGATCTGTGCGGCTACACCTTTCCCCGGATTGCATCCGGGCTACCGGAGCCCATGTGGCGCCGACATGGCGAAGCCCCTTTATTTATCGTCGATCGGCGCTTCGTGCATCCGGTCGCGCCGCGCCAGGGTCGGGAACAGTTTGATCCACAGACCGCTGACCACCAGCGCGCCGACCCCGCCGATCAGCACCGCCGGCACTGTGCCGAACCAGGCCGCGCTGACCCCGGCGCGGAAGTCGCCGAGTTGGTTCGAGGCGCCGATAAATAGACCGTTCACCGCGCTGACCCGGCCGCGCATGGCGTCGGGCGTTTGCAGCTGCACGAAGGCGCCGCGGATGACCATGCTGACCATGTCCGCCGCGCCCAGTAGCACCAGGGTCGCCAGGCTGAACCACAGCGAGGTGGACAGGCCGAAGGCGATGGTGGCGACGCCGAAGAGCGCCACCGAGATCAGCATCGCCGGGCCGACCCGGCGCTCGATCGGCATGCGCGCGAGCCAGATCGACATCAGCAAGGCACCCACCGCCGGTGCCGAGCGCAACAGGCCCAAGCCCCAGGGGCCGGTCAGCAGAATGTCCTTGGCGAACACCGGCAACAGTGCCGTGGCGCCGCCGAGCAGCACCGCGACCATGTCCAGCGTCACCGCGCCGAAGACTTCGCGGCGGCTGCGGATAAAGCGGAAACCGGCGAGCAGCGAGTCCAGCGAGATCTTCTGCTTCAGCGGTTTCTGCTGCGCCGGCAGGCTCAGCATCAGGCTCAGGGCCACGCCGTACAGCGCCACGCTGCAGCCATACACCCAGCCGGCACTCAGCGCATAAAGCCAGCCGCCAATGGCCGGCGCGATTATGGTGGCGGTCTGCATCGCCGAGGCGGAGGCGGCCACGGCGGCGGGGAATAGGCCGGCCGGCACGATATTCGGCAGCAACGCCTGGGTCGTCGGCATCTCGAACGCCCGTGCGCTGCCGAGCAGAAAGGCGATGACGAAGAGGGTTTCGCGGCTGATCCCGCTCAGCGTGCTGCCGAGCAATAGCGCCAGGGCCACCAGACCCTGGGCGCTTTGGCACAGCGCGGCGACTTTGCGTCTATCGAAGCGATCCGCCACATGCCCGGTGAGCAGGATGAACAGAACCTTCGGCAGGAACTCCACCAAACCGACCAGGCCGAGGTCGAGCACGTTGCCGGTGAGGCTGTACATCTGCCAGGCAATCGCCACGCTGAGCATCTGAAAGCCGCTGGCGGTCGCCACCCGGGCCAGCCAGAAGGCGATAAAAGGGCGATGGTTTCGCAGGCGCAAATTGTCGTGAGCGGGCATGGGGTTCGTTTATGGCGGATGGCAGGGGCGCGCGGTGGTCCGGCGCTACGTTTCCACTCCCATTTGGGAGGAGGGAGTGGCGAAACGGCATTGGCCGCCATTATGACCATTCGGTCACCTATGGCGTAGGCCCGGCGCGACAAATAACCACAGCGTTACGGGCATCGTTCGGCGCTAGGCTTCAAGCATGCTTGATCCAGATCAATGCCTGTTTCGGGCAACTCTGCTGGGTCGCCGCCATCCCCATATAACAAGAACAATCGCACCCAATTGCGCTCCAACATCTTCTGGCGCGCGCACAAGGCTGTGCCCCGAATAACCTGAGTGAGGATGTTATATGTTCGGCATCGAGGCGCTGGATCTGGCCCGAATCCAATTCGCGTTCACCATCTCCTTTCATATCGTGTTTCCGGCCATCACCATCGGCCTGGCCAGTTACCTGGCGGTTTTGGAAGGCCTGTGGCTGAAGACCGGCGAGGGCGTCTACCGCGATCTCTATCACTTCTGGTCGAAGATTTTCGCGGTCAACTTCGGTATGGGCGTGGTCTCCGGCGTGGTCATGGCCTACCAGTTCGGCACCAACTGGAGCGCCTTCTCGGATTTCGCCGGGGCGGTGACCGGGCCGCTGCTGACCTACGAAGTGCTCACCGCCTTCTTCCTCGAGGCGGGCTTTCTCGGGGTGATGCTGTTCGGCTGGAACCGCGTCGGCCCTGGCTTGCACTTTCTCTCCACGCTGATGGTGGCGGTCGGCACGCTGATCTCGACCTTCTGGATCCTCGCCTCCAATAGCTGGATGCACACCCCGCAAGGCTTCGAGATCATCGACGGGCGGGTGATCCCCGTCGACTGGTTCGCCGTGGTGTTCAACCCGTCCTTCCCCTATCGCCTGGCGCATATGGCCACCGCCGCGTTTCTCGCCACCGCGTTCTTCGTCGGCGCTTCGGCGGCCTGGCACCTGCTGCGCGGGCGCAACAACCCGGCGATCCGCAAGATGTTGTCGATGGCCATGTGGATGGCCCTGCTGGTGGCGCCGGTGCAGGCATTGATCGGCGATTTCCATGGCCTCAACACCCTGGAATACCAACCGGCGAAAATCGCCGCGATCGAAGGCCACTGGGAAAATCACGGCGATGAGCCTACGCCGCTGATCCTCTTCGGCTGGCCGGACATGGAAGCCGAAGAAACCCGCTTCAAACTCGAAATCCCCGCGCTCGGCAGCCTGATCCTGACCCACAGCCTGGATCAACAGGTGCCGGCGCTGAAGGAGTTCGCCAAGGAAGACAGGCCCAACTCGACCATCGTGTTCTGGACCTTCCGGGTGATGGTCGGGCTCGGCCTGTTGATGATCCTTACCGGGATCTGGGGCTTCTGGTTGCGTCTGCGCGGCCGGCTGTTCGAGAACCGCACGTTCCTGCATTTAGTCGTGTGGATGGGGCCATCGGGCGTGCTGGCGATTCTCGCCGGTTGGTTCACCACCGAAATCGGTCGCCAGCCCTGGGTAGTGTACGGCCTGATGCGCACCGCGGATGCCTCCTCCGGGCATAGCGCCGAGCAGGTGGGGCTGACCCTGGCGCTGTTCGTGGTGGTCTACTTCGCTCTGTTCGGCGCCGGCATCAGCTACGTGATGCGCCTGGTGCGCAGAGGGCCGGTGACCGACGAGGGCAAGCAGGAGGGCGCCGGCGGCCCCGGTCGGCAACGCACACCGGCACGGCCGATCTCCGCGGCGGACGAGAGTTTCGAAGCGGGCGAAAGCGACGAACTGGGCGAGAGGAATTAATCATGGGCTTCGATCTTTCATTGATTTGGGCTGCGATCATCGCCTTCGGCGTGATGATGTATGTGGTCATGGACGGCTTCGATCTGGGCATCGGCATCCTCTTCCCGTTCGTCAAAAGCGAGCGCGAGCGCGACGTGATGATGAACACAGTGGCGCCGGTCTGGGACGGCAACGAAACCTGGTTGGTGCTCGGCGGCGCGGGGTTGTACGGCGCCTTTCCGCTGGCCTACTCGGTGGTGCTCAGCGCGCTCTACCTGCCGCTGATCTTGATGTTGCTGGGGTTGATCTTCCGCGGCGTGGCCTTCGAGTTCCGCTTCAAGTCCAAACCGCAGACCCGGCACATCTGGGACAAGGCATTTATCGGCGGTTCGCTGGCGGCGACCTTCTTTCAGGGGGTGGCGCTGGGCGCCTACGTCGATGGCTTCGAGGTGGTCGACCGGGCGTTCGCCGGCGGTTCGCTGGACTGGTTCACCCCGTTCTCGCTGTTCTGTGGCCTGGCGCTGATCGCCGCTTACGCGCTGCTCGGCTGCACCTGGCTGATCATGAAAACCCAGGGCCGCCTGCAACGGCAGATGCACGATATCGCCCGGCCGCTGGTGTTCGTGGTGCTCGGTGTGACCGGCGCGGTCAGCATCTGGACGCCCCTGGCGCACAGCGCCATCGCCGAGCGCTGGTTCAGCATGCCGAATATCCTGCTGCTGATGCCGGTGCCGCTGTTGGTGCTGCTCGCCACCTACGCGCTGTTGCGCGCGATTGCCCGCAATGCCAACTACTCGCCGTTCGTCCTGACCCTGGCCTTGATCTTTCTCGGTTACGGCGGCCTGGGCATCAGCCTGTGGCCGAACGTGATCCCGCCGTCCGTGTCGATCTGGGACGCCGCCGCGCCGCCGCAGAGCCAGAGCTTTATGCTGGTCGGCGCGCTGCTGATCATCCCGCTGATCCTGATCTATACCGCCTGGAGCTACTACGTGTTCCGCGGCAAGGTCACGGAAGAAGATGGCTACCACTGAGGGCCGGCCAATGACCGATGCAGAGGAAAAGAAACCGCTATGGCAACGCCTCGGCTGGCTGCTGGCGCTCTGGACCGGCAGCGTGCTGGCCCTCGGCGGCGTGGTCTGGCTGCTGCGACTGTTTATGCAGGCGGCGGGGCTGGCTACGCCATAAAGTCGGACGTTTTTGTAGGGTGGATGACGCCTTTTTCATCCACCGTACCGACGCCATGGTGGATCGGTAAAGCGTGATCCACCCTACATTCTGCGCCTGTTTATGCAGGTCCGCTGTACAACCTACTGGGATGTCGGGTCGTATGGCCGCACGCTTTCCTGCTCGCTGGCGTCGTTACGCGATACCAGCGCGATCGCGTCGCTCTCGCTGCTCAGGTTCACCGGCTGATGCGGCACCCCGGCGGGGATGAAAAGAAAGTCGCCCTGCTTGTTGATGCACGATTTCTTCAGGCCATCCCCGTAGAAAGTCTGCACCTCGCCTTTGAGGATATAGATCGCCGTTTCGAAGCCCTCGTGATAGTGCGGCTGAGCTTTTGCCCCGGCCGGAATAAGCACGATATTCATCGAGATGCCGGTGGAGCCGGCGGTTTGCCTGGATATGCCGACGTAGTTCGGCAGCTTCTGCAGCGTGTCGATGGCGACCTCTGGCCGCACTGTGATGATTTCGCCGTCGAGATTCATGTGTCCCTCATGTCGTTGCTCAGAATGATTGCATCACTTTACCGTGCGCAGCTGCTGGCGTTTTTCTTGGCGCCTGGCGGTCGGGCTGGCTGGAGGGCGAAAGCCTGGCCTGCGGAGACAATCAAGGTGGTGATGGGTTTTCCTATCGTGCGGTAAGCCGCCACACTCATCGGAACAGGCGATCGCCTGCTGCTGATTACATCGATGGGTATCGCTGCGCTCAACCCATCCTACGTACTTCCTTGCGATACGGAGGCTATGTGATGGCTTGTACTCCGGTGGCCTGTGACCATACGACTTGCCAGGCTCCATTTCTCTTCTCGTAGAGATCGGTATGCCAGTACTCGGCTCGTGGAATCTGGTGCGGGCCAAAGGTGACTTGCATGCTCGACTGGTACCGAATGGCGGCAACTTGCTCGAACAGACGCACTTCGATGTGTTGGGGATCCCAGGCGTTATAGATGAGACCGCCGGCGGCAATTGCACCGAGGTATTGGCCTTTAGATAAAGTCATGCCAACAGGCGTGATGAGTTGAAAGTCGGGGGCGTGGAGCGGTGCCGCTAGTTCAACCTTGCGTTCAACTAAGGCCAGCAGTCGCGCTTTCTCTATCGAACGAAGTGCATCGCATTCGTTCTGGTGGGCTGTGCTTTGCTCGTTGGAAAGTTCTGACATGGGTGGCCTATTGGTTGAAAGGATGCCTAGTCTTGTAGCCCGGATGAAATCCGGGGTTTCGGTTTGATGGCCGCCGCCGATGTCCCCGGATTACATCCGGGCTACGACAGCACGCGGCGCGGTATCTACTTAACCGCTTTCAACACCACGAACTTCGGCGTCGCCGCCACCTGCTCGACGCCGCGGAACAGGCGTTTGAGCTTGGCGTGGTAGCCCAGGTGGCGGTTGCCGACTATCCAGAGTTCGCCGCCTTTGACCAGGGCCGCGCGGGCTTGCTGGAACATACGCCAGGCGAGGAAGTCGCCGACCACTTGCTGCTGATGGAACGGCGGGTTGCACAGCACCAGGTCCAGCGAATCTTCCGCCTGTTCGGCCAGGCCGTCGCCGGCGCGGATTTCCACTGGGCGCTCGCCGAGTGCGGCGCGCCAGTTTTCCTTGGCCGATTGCACGGCCATATAGGACTCGTCGACCAGGGTCAGTTCGGCCTGGGGGCTGCCCAGGGCGTAGGCGATGCCGAGTACGCCGTTGCCGCAGCCGAGGTCGGCGACGCGAATGCGGCTAAGGTGCTTCGGCAGGTGCGGGAGGAAGGCGCGGGTGCCGATGTCCAGGCCTTCGCGGCAGAACAGGTTGGCGTGGTTGAGCAGGTCCAGCGGCGGTTGTTCCAGGCGATAGCGCGTTGGGTAGGGCGATACGGGAGCTGGTTTGGCTTCTGGGGTGGCGAACAGCAGGCGGGCTTTTTTCACCGCCAGGGAGGCCTGCATCGGGCCGATGTATTTTTCCAGCAGGTCGCCGGCGGCGCGCGGCAGGTGTTTGATCATGGCCGCGGCCATTACCTGGGCGCCTGGCGCGAGCTGGCCATGCAGGCGGATCAGTTGTTCTTCGAGCAGCGCCAGGGTCTTGGGTACGCGGATCAGCACCAGGTCGAAGGGGCTCTGGGCGGCTTCGCTGGCCGGGACGAAGGTCAACGCATCGGCGGCCAGCCGGTTGCGCGTCAGATTGGCCGTGAGTGCCAGATAGCCCAGGTGCGAATCGCCGCTGCTGGTCACGTCGGCCCGGCCGAGCAGATTGCCGGCCAGGGCGCCGAAATTGTCGTTGAGCAGCAGCACCCGTGCGTCCGCGGGCAGGCCCTGCTGATGCAGATGGTTGAGCAGATACTCATCGGCGGCGTCAAAGGCTTGAAGCGGTTCGCCCTGTTGCTCGGGATGGCGGATCAGATCGAGCTGGGCAAAAGGCGTAACGAATATAGGCATATGGGCTGCTGGTGTTTGTGGAGGGGGCTTTGCGCGACACTGGCATAGCAGGCCGTTGAAAACTACCTGCGTTGGCCCTCTTGATAAAAGAGAGGGGGCGTTAAAAACAGGCTTGTCTTGCCTGCCTCGCCTACGTTTTTCAACGGCCTGATAGGCACGCGGCAAACCGGATGGGAGTGAAGTATGACCGCCAGCGAAGACAAGTTCACCCGGCAGATCCTCGACAGTGTGCATGTCTGGTCGAGCAAGCTGTTCAGCCTGCGCTGTTCGCGGGATCCGACGTTTCGTTTCCGCGCCGGCCAGTTCGCCCGCCTGGGCGTGGAAAAGGCCGACGGCGGCGTGGTCTGGCGGCCCTATTCGATGGTCTCGGCGCCGCATGACGAGTTCCTCGAATTCTTTTCCATTGTGGTGCCCGGCGGCGAGTTCACCTCCGAGTTGAGCCGCCTGCGCGCCGGCGACAGCCTGTTGGTCGAAAGGCAGGCGTATGGCTTTCTCACCCTCGACCGCTTCGTTGGCGGCCGCGACCTGTGGCTGCTGGCCAGCGGAACTGGCCTGGCGCCGTTTCTCTCGATTCTGCAGGACTTCGAAGCCTGGCAGCGCTTCGAGCGTATCGTGCTGGTCTACAGCGCCCGCACCGCCAGTGAGCTGGCCTATCAGCCGTTGATCCGGGGGCTGGGCCGGCAGCCGCACCTGGCCGAGTACGCCGACCGCCTGCGGTATTTGCCGCTGCTCACCCGCGAGCGGGCGCCCGGTTGTTTGCATGGGCGTATCACCACCTTGCTGGAAAGCGGCGAGTTGGAGCACGCCGCTGGCCTGACCCTGAGCCCCGAACATTCGCGTCTGATGCTCTGCGGCAATCCGCAGATGATCGATGACACCCGCGCATTGTTGAAACGCCGGGACTTGCACTTGAGCCTCAGCCGCCGGCCGGGCCAGGTGGCGGTGGAGAATTATTGGTGAGGCGCGGGCGGCGCAGGGTCCGTATCGGGTTCGGCGGCGTCTGGCGCGGCGATGTCCGGTGCGACGACGCCCGACGCATCGGCGCCCGACGTATTCGGCTGGGGCTCGAGGGCGGTCGGTGCGCATAGCGGCAAGCGGATCGCGAAACGCACGCCCCAGCCCAGTTGGCTGGCGACTTCCAGCTTGCCGCCGAGCACGCCGGTGACCAGGTTGTGCACGATATTCAAACCCAAGCCGCTGCCGCCCTGACCCAGGCGGGTGGTGAAGAACGGATCGAAGATCCGCGGCAGGTTCTCGGGGGAGATGCCGTGGCCGTTGTCGGAGAGCGTCAATTCGATCCAGCCGTTTTCATAGGGGAACGCATAGAGTCCGATCTTGCCGTGTTCCAGGCCGCTGAGACCATGGATCAGGGCGTTATTGATCAGGTTCACCAGCACCTGGCCGAGGGCGCCGGGATAGCTGTCCAGCTCGATGCTGTCGTCGATATTGCTGTCGATCACGAAGGGGGTTTTCTTCAGCGTCGGGCCCAGGGTGATAAGGATTTCCTTGACCACTTCGCTGAGCTGGAAGGTGCGCCGTTGGGCGCTGGCCTGGTCGACCGCGACCTGTTTGAAGCTGGTGATCAGTTCGCTGGCACGGCGCAGGTTGCGCACCAGGATGTCGGTGGCGGTCTTGTTGTCCTGCAGGAATTTATCCAGCATCGAGCGCTTGAGCGCGCCGGCGCCGACCGCCGCGGCGATGTCGCGGCTGTAGTCCTCCAGGGTGCTGGCGGCCATCAGGCTGTTGCCGACCGGGGTGTTGAGTTCGTGGGCGATGCCGGCGACCAGCGAGCCCAAGGCCGCGAGCTTTTCGCTCTGCACCAGTTCGTTCTGCGCGTGCTGCAGGGTGCCCATGGCCTTGCTCAATTCCACGTTGCTGCGGCTCAGCGCTTCGGTGCGCTCATTGACCCGTTGTTCCAGGCTGGCGTTCAGCTCGCGGTAGGCCAGCTCGGCGCGTTTCTGCTCGGTGACGTCGATATCCATGCTGACGAACTGCTGGCTGCCGTCCGCGGCCGGGATGCTGAAGGTGGTGGTCAGCACATAGATGTGTCGATCGGGGCTGAGCTTCAGTTCGCTGAGATAAGGGCCGACCGGGATGCCTTTGGCCGCCTCGCCGAGGCTGGCGAGAAACATTGCCTGCTGCCCGGGGGTGTGGAACAGCTGATCGAGGGTTTTGCCCAGCGCATCGTCGCGGGCGATCCCGTAGATATTCTCGCTGGCATGGTTCCACAGCAACACGCGGCCATCGGCATCGAACCAGCGCACCGCGACGTTGGGCGTGTATTCCAGCGTGGCGAGCAGGCGGTCCTCGCTTTCGTGCAGGCTCTTGGCGGTATCGAGCAGCGCCTGTTCGCGCTCATGGATGGCCGCAACCATGCGTTGCAGGCTGCTGCGCAGGATATTCAGCTCGCGGATATGGCTGCTTTCCATGGGCAGGTCGTAGTTGCCGTTGGCGATTTCGCCGACGTGCCGGGTGAACTGCGAAATGCGCCGCGCCAGCGACCAGCTGGTGCTGCCGGCGATCACCAGGGCCGCGGCCAGGGCCAGGCCGAAGGCGATCAGGATGCGCCGCCAGGTGGTGTCGATCAGTTCGTGGGCGACCTCCTGTGGTTGCGCCACCAGTACCTGCCAGTCCGGGCCCTCGACCTGGCGCGCCAGGCCGAGCAGTTGCTCGCCGGCAAAACTGAAGGAACGCACCGAAGGGTCATGCAGCACTTGCAGGTGGCCGAGGTTGAGCTGCTGGCCGGCCTGGGTGTCCTGGGAGTCGGCGATCAATTGGTGTTGGCGGTCGAGGATGCGGATCTGCAGGCTGCCATCCTGGCTCAGTTGGCGCGCCAGTTCGGGCAGCGGGCTGATCGCCACTTCGCCGACCAGGATGCGCTGGTCCACCGGCTGGGCGAGGGCCACTGCGAGGCGCGCGCTGATGGTCGACAGAAAACTGTTGGACCATACGCCTTGCCTGCTCGTCTGCGCCTGGCGCACGAAGTCGCGGGCGGAGATATCCAGGCCGAACAGGTTCTGGCGCAGCCCGCGTTTGCTCGCGGGCAGGCCGATGGCGTCGACCCGGCCGTCGTTGTCGGTGAGGTAGATGGCTTCGTAGAAGTCCGAGGTGTCGGCATAGGTGTCGAGCAGGGTCTGGATCTGTGCCGAGTCGAGTTGCGGGTTGCTGAGGAACAGCTGGGCCAGGGAACCGAGCTCGCGGTTGGCGATATTGAAGTGTCGTTCCAGCTGGCGCGCGATCGAGTCGGCGGCGAAGCCCTGGCGGGTCTCCACGTCCTGCAGCATCAGTGGTTCGTAGTACAGGCGGAACAACAGGCCCAGGGTCAGCACCGGAATGCAGGCGACCAGCACGAAACGGCTGGCCAGGGTCAGCAGCAACGGACGGCTGCGGCGCCGCTTAGTCGAGGCTGCGGAAGCGCCCATCGCGCACCACCATGGGATAGAGACGGTTATCGCTGTCGCCGAAATCGTCGAAAACGATCGGCCGCTGTAAGCCGTGGAACCGGCGGATGCGCAGCAAGGCCTGCTTGGGTTGTTCGCCGGGCAAGCGTTGGCGCAGGGCCGAGATCAATACGCGGGTGGCGTTGTAGGTGGTGATCGCCGCGGTGTCGACGCCCTGGTTGAAGCGGGCCTGGTAGTGCTGTTCGAACTCGAGGAACTCGTGCGACTGGTCGTTCAGGTCGAAGGCCTGCGCGGTGAGGATGCCTTCCACCGCGCGTCCGCCCATTTCCAGCAGGGCGTCGGCCGCGGCCCAGCCCGGCGTGGCGAGCTTGATCTGCGGGCTGCGTTGGCGCAAATGGGTGGCCAACAGGGCGGTATCCAGGGCGCTGCTGATTACCACCACCGCCGCGGGTTGGTTGGCCAGGGCGCGTTGCGCCAGGTCGACGAAATCGGTGTCGCGGTCGCGGCTGAACTCCACCACCAGGTCCACCTCGCCGCCGGCTGCACGCAGATGATCGGTGAAGTCGGCGAGCCAGGGACGGGTGAAACTGTGGTTGCTCAGCTCGACGATCACGTTGACCCGTTGCACGCCGTATTGCCGCTGCAGGTGGGTGACGATATCGCGGGCGTCCGGGTTCTCGTGGCTGAGGATGCGGAAGAACTGGTCGTCACGCCCGGCCAGCAAGGGGCTCAGCGGTGTGCCGCCCATCAACAGAATGCCGGCCGCGGTGAACTGCGGGGCCAGTTGTTCGGCGATGGTGCTGGTCATCGGCCCCAGCGCGGCATCCACCCGGGAGGCGATCAACTCCGCCGCCACTTGCTTGGCGCGCTCGGGGTCGGAAGCGTCGTCGCGAAACAGCAGCTCGATGCGCCGGCCCTGGACGCCACCGGTGGCATTGGCCTGTTCGACGGCCAGTTGCATGCCGTTGCGCCCGGCGATGCCCAGGCTGGCGCTGGGGCCGGAGACATCGACTATCACCCCCAGGCGCAGGGGTTGCGGCTCGCGGGTTTCGTCGTCGCAGGCGGCCAGCAGCAGGCCGGCGCAGAGCATCAGTACGCCAAGCGGTCGGTGGGGTGGGACGGTCGTGATCATGGCCATTGCGCACAGCTGTCGGGTGAGTGGGCACAGGCGCCGCCGCGAACGTGCGGGCGGGCCGCCGGTAAAGCCGCGCGCGCCCGGTTCGCCGACCAGGCGTCTGCCGCGTTCAAGCCTTGCCGGCGTCGATATAGCTCAGCAGCGCCGCCAGCTCGAGCGGCTTGGCGAACAGATAGCCCTGGCCCTCGTGGCAGCCCATCTGCTTGAGTACATTGGCCTGGGTTTCCTGTTCGATGCCTTCGGCGATCAACTCCAGTTGCAGGCTGCGGCCGAGCTGGACGATGGTTTCCACGATGCGCCGGCTGCCATCGCTTTGCTCCATGTGGTGGATGAAACTGAGGTCGATCTTCAAGCGGTCGACATTCAATTGTTCGAGGTAACTGAGTGAGGAGAAACCGGTGCCGAAATCGTCGACGGCGATGCTTACGCCGAGCTGCTTGATGCGATCGAGCAGGTCGATCATGAAATCGGCTTCGAGCATGGCCACCGACTCGGTGATTTCCAATTCCAGGAGCCGGGGGTCGACGCCGCTGTCGTCGAGCGCGCGTGTCAGGGTCTCAAGGAAGTCGGGCTGACGGAACTGCGCCACCGACACGTTGACCGCCATGCGCAGCTTCAGGCCGCTGTGCTGGTTGATCTGTTGCAGGTCGCGACAGGCGCTGCGCAGCACCCATTCGCCGAGGGCGACGATCAGCCCGGAGCTTTCCGCCAGAGGGATGAACTGCGCCGGCGAGACGAACTGGCCGTCGTCCTTGCGCCAGCGCAACAGCGCTTCCATACCGATCAGCTGGCGTGTGCTCAGGCACACCTGGGGCTGGTAAACCACGAACAGCTGCTCGTGCTCGAAGGCGCTGCGCAATTCCTGCAACAGCTGCACGCGGGCGCGGGTTTCCATTTCCATGGCGCGGGTGAAATGGCTGATCTTGCCGCGCTCGTGTTGTTTGCCGTGCTTGAGCGCGATATTCGCCGCCTTCAGCGCCTCGCTGCCGCTGCCGTCGATCTGGTCCAGGCAGGTCAGACCGATGGTGGTGGTCAGGTTCTGGCTCAGATTGGCGAAGCACAGCGGTTGGTGGAACAGCCTGCCGAGGGTGTCGGCATTGGCCACCTGGTTGCTCGCGAGAATGCCGAACACATCGCCGGCCACCCGCGCCAGCAGGGTGCCGGTCGGCAGTTGCTGCTGCAAGCGCTCGACCACCGCGGCGAGCAGGGCGTCGCCGTGCTGATGGCCTAGGGTGTCGTTGAGTTCGGAGAAGCCGTCGATGTCGATCAGCGCCAGGGTGCTGTCGCCGGGGTTGGCGCCGGCCAGGGCGAAATCCAGGGCGTTGATCAGCGCCAGGCGGTTGGGAATGTGCAGCAATTGATCGTTATAGGCGTGATCCTTGAGCTGGCTGAGCAGCAGCACGTTGTCCAGGGTGACGATGATATTGCTGCAGAACACCTCCAGCAGTTGCCGGTCCAGTTCGCTCAACGGCCGTTCGGTTTGCAGGTAGGCGGCCATATGGTTATGACCCTGGCCGGGGAAGAACAGGGTGGTCGAATGGCTGCCGAACAGGTTGCGGCGTTCGTTCAGGGTCTGGCTCAGCGCCTGGGCAACGGCCTGGTTGGGGAGCTGGTCGAGTTGTTTGTCGATGCAGTCGGTCAGGCTGCCGGCAGCGGCCACGATCAAGGCATGGTCGGGCGACGATTGGTGGTCGTAGGCGCACACCACGCCCTCGGGCGGCAGGCCGAACAAGCCGCAGATCTGGGTGATGATGCCGGCGGCGAACTCGCTCACGCCTTGGCGCGCGAGCAGGTGGCTGCTGGCGCGGATCACCATGCCCAGGCCGCGCCGGCTGGTATTGATGGTGTGGATCTGGTCGTAGCTGCGGATCGCTGCGGTCAGCGCGGTGTACAGGCGGTTGCGGGTCAGTTCCGACTTGGTCTTGTAGTCGTTGATGTCGTAGTCGCGGATCGCCTCCATCTCCGGGGCGTAGCCGGGCTGGCCGGTGCGCAGGATGATCCGCGCTTCGCTGTTGTGCAGTTCATCGCGGATGCGCCGCACCAGATGCAACCCGGCGTGTTCCGACTCCATCACCACGTCCAGCAGAATCACCGCCACCTGGGGTTGTTCGTTCAATATGTCGATGGCTTGGGTCGCCGAATAGGCATGCAGGAAGCTAAGGGGGCGTTCGAGGATCTCGGTATTGGCCAGCGCGAAGCAGGTGGACTGGTGCACGTCCTGGTCGTCGTCGACGATCAGCACATACCAACAGGGCCCGGCATCGCTCTCGTCTTCAGGGCGGGCTTCATCGTCGAAAGAGAACAGCTCGTCTTCTGCTGAATCGCTCATCTGTCGGCCTTGTAAGTTAGGGGTACGTCCGCTCCGGCCTTGGCGGCTAACAGGCCGTTGAAAAACTACCTGCGTTGGCAAGACTGCGTCGCCTACGTTTTTCAACAGCCTGCTAAGTTCTGCGGGTCTATTCGATCGCCCGCTTCCATGGCATGACAAGCGCGCTACCAGGCGTTGCCCGGTGCAACGTCTGGCAGCCCGCCGAGCCTATTTGTCAGTCTAGGTTAAAAATTCAGGCACATAGGCAAGTGCGTTCGACGGTTTGCGGACGATACGTGGCCTACAGGCGTTTTTGCGGGTCTTTGAGCAGGTCGCGGATTTCCCCGAGCAGCACTTCTTCCGGGCTCGGCGCAGGCGGCAGGCTGGGCGCCACGGCTTCTTCGCGCTTGAGGCGGTTGAGTGCTTTGACCCCGACGAAGATGGCAAAGGCGACGATCACGAAGTCGATGACCGTCTGGATGAATTTGCCATAGGCCAGGGTGACCGCTGGCGTCTCGCCCGTGGCGGCCTTGAGGATGATGGCCAGGTCGGAGAAATCCACCCCGCCGATCAGCACACCCAGCGGCGGCATGATGATATCGCCGACGAAAGACGAGACTATTTTGCCGAACGCCGCGCCTATGATGATGCCGACAGCCATGTCGACCACGTTGCCCTTGACGGCGAAAGCCTTGAATTCACTGAGTATGTTCATGGAAATATCCTTGTGGGTGATGGTCGGCTGAGTGTAGGCCAGGGCCATGTCGATG
The DNA here is from genome assembly GCF_946886105.1 of uncultured Pseudomonas sp. The sequence continues at coordinate 113,243 of NZ_CAMPHV010000010.1, forward strand.
CGGTAACGCGGCGCATCCGTCGGCGCCTGTGCGTGGCGGGACCGATGAGCCGCCCAGCGCCGGCAGACTGAGCTAGTCTCAAAGCTGGTTTACCAGGAGGACGCCGTTATGCCATTGGAACATCACCCGCTCACTCGCGAGTTCCCCGAATTCAAACAGCAACTGCGCACCTTGGCCGCACGGGACGGGCATTTCGTCCGCATGGCCGATGAGTACGAGGCGCTCGACAAGCGCATCTATGAAGTGGAAAGCGGTCGCCTGGCGATGGACGAGGTCATGCTCCTCGGCCTGAAGATGCAACGTGTCAGTCTCAAGGACGATATCGCCACCTTGTTGAAAAACGGCGTGGACGGTTGATCCACCTGCTATTGATCCTGATCAAGGGGCGCGTTCGACGGGACGCTTAGGCTCGATGCATTCACTTTCAGGAGCGCCCCATGCACATCGAACACCACCCCTTGATCAAGGATTTCCCCGAATTGCGCGATGCCCTGCACGAACTGCGTCAGAGCGACGCCGATTTCGCCCGACTGGCTTTGCAGTACGAAGAGCTGGATAAGCGCATCTGCCGCATCGAAGAGGGCAGCGAACTGCTGGCCGAACCGGGCCTGAACGCCTTGAAACGCCAGCGCGTCGAACTCAAGGATCAGCTCGCGCAGCGTCTCGCGCCGCCGCCCAAGCAATGCTGCGGTTGCTGCCAGGGCTGATTCGGCTGCCACGGCTTCTGCTATCTCAGCGTCGGCTGCCGCAGCACCGGCTGCCGCAGCATCGGCTATGATGCGGGCTTTCGTCTGACGGAGTCCGCCGATGGCCAAGGCCAAGCGCATCTACGGTTGCACCGAATGCGGTGCGACTTTCCCCAAATGGGCCGGCCAGTGCGGCGAGTGCGGCGCCTGGAATACCCTGGTGGAAACCCTGCTCGAAGCCAACGCCGCCACCCCTAACGGGCGTGCTGGCTGGGCCGGCGAGCAGGCGCAGATCAAGACCCTGGCCGAAGTCAGCGTCGAGGAAACGCCACGCTTTTCCACCGCCTCCGGCGAGTTGGACCGGGTGCTCGGCGGCGGTCTGGTGGACGGCTCGGTGGTGCTGATCGGCGGCGATCCGGGGATCGGCAAGTCGACCATTCTGCTGCAGACCCTGTGCAATGTCGCCACGCGCTTTCCGGCGCTTTACGTCACCGGCGAAGAATCCCAGCAGCAGGTGGCGATGCGCGCCCGGCGTCTCGGCTTGCCGGAAGACAAGCTCAAGGTGATGACCGAAACCTGTATCGAAAGCATCGTCGCCACCGCGCGCCTGGAAAAACCCAAGGTGATGGTGATCGACTCGATCCAAACGATTTTCACCGAACAGTTGCCCTCGGCGCCCGGCGGCGTGTCCCAGGTGCGCGAGAGCGCGGCGCTGCTGGTGCGTTTCGCCAAGCAAAGCGGCACGGCGATCTTCCTAGTCGGCCACGTGACCAAGGACGGCGCTCTGGCCGGGCCGCGGGTACTCGAACACATGGTCGACACCGTGCTGTATTTCGAAGGCGAAGCCGACGGTCGCCTACGCCTGCTGCGCGCGGTGAAGAACCGCTTCGGCGCGATCAACGAACTGGGCGTGTTCGCCATGACCGACAAGGGCCTCAAAGAGGTCACCAACCCCTCGGCGATCTTTCTCACCCGCGCCCAGGAAGAGGTGCCGGGCAGCGTGGTGATGGCCACCTGGGAAGGCACCCGGCCGATGCTGGTGGAGGTGCAGGCGCTGGTCGACACCAGCCATATGGCCAACCCGCGGCGGGTCACTCTGGGCCTGGATCAGAATCGCCTCGCGATGCTGCTGGCGGTGCTGCACCGCCATGGCGGTATCCCCACCTACGACCAGGATGTGTTCCTCAACGTGGTCGGCGGGGTCAAGGTGCTGGAAACCGCCTCCGACCTGGCGCTGATGGCCGCGGTGATCTCCAGCCTGCGCAACAGGCCGCTGCCGCATGATCTGCTGGTGTTCGGCGAGGTCGGCTTGTCCGGCGAAATCCGCCCGGTGCCCAGTGGCCAGGAGCGTTTGAAGGAGGCGGCCAAGCACGGCTTCAAACGCGCCATCGTGCCCAAGGGCAACGCCCCCAAAGAGCCGCCGGCAGGTTTGCAGGTGATTGCCGTAACGCGCCTGGAACAGGCGTTGGATGCGTTGTTCGAATAGCTGGATCCTGTGTATCTGCAAGGCTTGTCCGCGATCTCGGTGCCCGCGGTGGACAAGGCTTCGCCATGTCCACCCTACAAAAGAGCGTTTGCCAACCCGCCAAGCTGTTGTAGCCCGGATGCAATCCGGGGAAAGGTTGTGCTGCCGACATCGCTCCCGGATTGCATCCGGGCTACGAGGTCCTGGAGATGGCGAACAAACCCTAGGCTTGCAACTCAGTCCTCATCGCCGAGGGCGGCGAGTTCCCGTTCGAGCAGGCTTTCATCGCCCAGGTTGAGCTCCACCAGACGGCGCAGATGGCTGATCGAGTCGAGGTCGATATGCCGGCAGACGAAGCCGAGCAGGTCGCTCTGGGTGCGGGTCAGCACCACCTCCATCTTCACGCAGGCATCATCGGCAAGACGGATGCTGACTTCATAGGGGTGATCGGGGTCGCCACTCCATTGCGGCGGCCGTTTGACCAATAAGCCTTTGAGCGAGACGTCATGCAGCTCGGCGGTCCAGTGCCGGTCACCCTGGGCGATGTCGGTGGGCGCATCGAAGGTAATTCGCTGAAAGCGCCTGCGCTCGTTTCCTGTTTCACTCATGCCACACTCTCCTGGGCGGTTTTATCCACTATAGCCAAGGCTCGTGTTTAGGCATGCGCTTATTCGTCGGGCGTCCAGCCGTGCGCCATGGCCTGCTTCACCAGATCCGCCGGTTTATCGATATTGAGTTTGCGCCTGATGCTCAGGCGGTGGGTCTCGACGGTGCGCACGCTGATCTGCAGCGTACGCGCCATGGTCTTGTTGTTCAGCCCTTGCGCGAGCATCAGCAGCACTTCGCGCTCGCGGGGGGTGAGTTCGTCTTCGCTGGCCTCGCGCTTGACCAGCTTGCGCGCGATATCACCGCTGTAGAAGCTGCCGCCGGCGGCTATCGCTTCGATGGCGGTGACGATCTCGCGTGACGAGGCTTCCTTGAGGACGTAGCCGCATGCGCCGACCTCGAGCGAGGTGCTCACGTACTCCTGATTGTCGTACATGCTCAGAATCAGCACTTTCAACGCTGGGTAGCGTTCGCGCAGTTGCTTGGTCAGCTCCAGGCCATTGATGTCTCTCAGGCCGATGTCCATCAGCACGATATCGGGGCGTTCGCGCTCCACCAGTTCGAACGCTTCCGCGCCGCTGCCGGCTTCGCCGACCACTTCGAAATGCGGCAGCACCGCGAGCAATGCGCGAATGCCTTCGCGCACCAGGGCATGGTCGTCTACCAGGGCGATTCTTATGCTATTGGCGGCAACAATCATGGGCACGGGACTCTTATTATGTGGGTTGCTCCACTCGAGAGGGCGACGCCCCCTGCGAGGGAAGCGTCACCATCAGCTCGGTCTGGCCGGGCTCCGATTCGAAGGCGAAGCGACCGCCGAAATGCTCGACACGCTCGCGGATATTACGCAAACCGATGCCGTCGTTCAGTTTATCCAGTTGTTTTGGGCTGAAACCGATGCCGTTGTCACGAACCCTCAAGCGAACCCGCTGCGCCATGCCGTCGAGGCTGATGCGCACCCGGGTCGCCTGGGCATGCCGTTCGATATTGGTCAGCGCCTCCTGCAATATCCTGAACAGCGCCACGGCCTGGCCATCGTTGAGCAAGGTGTCGCCGAGGCTGTTGCGGTAGTCGATCGTCAGGCCGCTGCGTTGCTCGAACTCGGCAACCAGTTGGCCGATGGCGGCGGGCAGCCCCAGGGTATCGAGCAGCGAGGGGTGCAGGTCGTGGGAAATCCGCCGGACTTCGCCGATGGCGCCGGCCAAGCGATCGGTGCCTTTTTGCAGGGTCTGCATGCCGGCGTCGTTGCCCGAGGCCAATTGATGGCTGGCCAGCTCGAATTGGAATTTAATCGATACCAGCAACTGGCTGATGCCGTCGTGCAGTTCGCGCGAGACCCGCGAGCGTTCCTCTTCCTGCAGGTTGACGATGCGCTGGGTCAGCAATTGCAACTTGCGGTCCGCCAGGCGGTGCTCGCTGAGATTCAGCGCCAGCCCACCGGCGAACACCAGCAGCACCGCGACCAGGGCCAGGCCGGCGATGGCCAGCATGGTGGCGTGGATGCCGCTGGTGGCTTCGTCGTGCACTTGGGCGATGGCCTGGTCGACGTCTTCCAGGTAGATCCCGGTGCCGAGCATCCAGCCCCAGCGCTCGAGCATGACCACATAGGCGAGCTTATCGGTCACCTCGCCGGTCGAAGGCTTTTGCCAGGCGTAGTGCTGGAAGCCGTCGCCGCTTTGTGCGCTTTTCATCAGCGCTTGAATCACCAGCAAGCCGCGCGGGTCGGTCATGTTCCATAAATCCTTGCCGACCAACTCGCCCTGGCGCGGGTGCATCAGGTTGCGCCCGTTGCTTTCGTAAACGAAGAAGTAGCCGTCGCTGCCGAAGCTGATCCGCGCCAGCACGGCCAGGACCCGCTGCTTGGTTTCGGCATCGTCGCGGCCGCTTTCGTACAACGGCGAAACGATGCTCAGGGCCATTTCGACGTAGTGTTTGAGCTCCGCGCGCTTGCTCGCCAGGATGCTGCTTTCGATCAGACGCGCCTGCTGTTCGCCCAGGCGCTGATTCTGGAAAAACACCAGCACGCAAACCACCGCCACGGCCAGCAGCAACGGCAGCACACTGAGCGCGACTATCTTGTGTTTGAGTTGCATCGGTGCGTTATCCCAGTAAGAAGCACGGCAAGCTAAATGCGGAATTGACGTACCAAGGCGCCCAGGTTGTCACTGAGCTCGGCCAGGCTGAGCGCCGTTTGCGCGCCCTGCTGGGTCTCGTCGGCGACGCTGTCCACCGCCGCGGCGATGTGCTGGATGCTGCGGTTGATTTCTTCCGATACCGCGGTTTGTTCCTCGGCGGCGCTGGCGATCTGCGCATTCATGTCGCTGATTGTAGCAATCAACTCGCCGATGGCCGTCAGCGAGGTGCTGGCCTGGGTCGCCTGCCCGGTGGTGGCGTGGCCGGCGTCGCTGGAGCGACGCATGGCGTTCACCGTGTCTTCGGTACCGCTTTGCAGGCGGTCGATCATGCCCTGGATTTCCAGGGTGCTTTGTTGCGTGCGGCTGGCCAGGGCGCGCACTTCGTCGGCGACCACGGCGAAACCGCGACCGGCTTCGCCGGCCCGTGCCGCCTCGATTGCCGCGTTCAGGGCGAGCAGGTTGGTTTGCTCGGCGATCGAGCGGATCACCCCGAGCACGCCGACGATCGAGTGCACATCCTGCTGCAAGCCATCGAGGGAGATGCCGCTGCTGCGAATGTCGTCGACCAGGGTGTCGATGCGTTCGACGGTGAGGTCGACCATGCGCTTGGCCGCTTGGCCTTCCTGGTCGGTTTGCTGCGCCGCTTGCGCCGCACTTTGCGCGCTGTTGGCGACCTCATGGGAGGCGGCGGACATCTGGTTGATCGCTGCGGCAAGCTGGTCGGTCTCCTGCCGCTGCGTGGCCATGGCCTTATCGGAGCGCTGGGCCTGCTCGGCCATCTCGCGGACCAGTTCGGTCAGTTGGCCGGTCATGCCGGCGATCTGTTGCACCAGCGCATGGATCTTATCGACGAAACGGTTGAACGAGGTCGCCAGTTGCCCTAGTTCGTCGTCGCTTTCCACCGTCAGGCGGTGGGTCAGGTCGCCGCTCCCGGCGGCGATGTCGTCGAGGTTGGCTTTGATCTTCTGCAGCGGCCGCACCAGGGAGTTGGCCAGCCAGACCGCGGCCACGGCGATGATGGTCAAGAGCACCAGGGTCACGCCGAGCAACAGGCCGATCAGGGTGGCGATGCGCTCGTCCAGTTCGGCGGCCACCTTGGCCACTTGCGCCTCGATATCGTCCAGGTTGACCGCGGTGCCGTACATCAAATCCCATTTGTCCAGATAGATGGCGTAGCCGACCTTGGGCACGCTGCCGTCGCGTCCGGGGACCGGAAAGCTGTAGTTCAGGTAGTGCGATTTATCCTTGGCCACCCGCACCAGTTCGTTGATCACGTAGAGCCCGTTGGCATCGACGAAATCGCGGAAGCTTTCGCCGATCTTGACGTTCTTGTCCGCCCAGAACACCCGCACGCTTTGCGAGTCGTAACCGAAGAAATAGCCGTCTTTGCCATAACTCAGCTGCTTGAGTCGTTCTATGGCCTCGGCGCGGGCGGCCATATCGCCTTTGGCCGAGGCGGCGTACAGCGGCGCGATACTGCTTTGCGCGAGCTGCACGTATTGTTCGAGCACCATACGTCGATCGGCGACCAGGCGCTCGCGGGTTTCCTTCACTTGCTCGTCGGCCAGGCGATGCAGGATCGCCACCGACAGCCCGCTGAGGATGATGGCGAGCAAGAGTGCCGGGAGGATGCTCAGCAACAGAACTTTTCCGCGAATTTTTGGGCGCATGGTCTGCGGCTCCTTATTGTTTTTAACGGCAGGTTTAAACAGCGGGTTTGGCTCAGGCCGAATGGATTCGGCTCAATGCTGCGCCGCTGCGTTAATTCTAGCGGCTATAACGCGCCCAGCCAGAGCGTGATATTGAGGCTGAGGGCCGAGAGGGAGGGCGATGGCGGATGCAGGCCCAGGCGCCGCTCATGGATGATGGGCGGCGCGGCGGCAAGGCGTGCGCGGTTCTGCTTGAGGTGTTTGTCGGCGCTGCGCTGAACGATGACGGTCGACACTTTGCTCAGAAGAATCGCCAGGAACAGCGTTGGCAGTAGCTTGAACGGGAGCCTGTTCTCGCGGATTGTCGGGTGCATGATTGCACCTCCTTATTGTTTTATGCGAAAGCCGTTTTTAACTCGCTATAGGGAAACGCACGGTTGCTCATGCAGGCAGGCGACAGCCGCGCGCACTTTTCCATATGCGATGCGGCCGGAGTCTGCAGTGTTTATTAATTCTGGTAAAGATTGTTTGAAGTGTTTTTTGCGGGTTTATTGGCGGGCTGCGTAGTAATACGGAGACGTAACTAAGTAGTTGTACTGGTAATTAAGGTTTATGAGAGGAAGTTATATAGAAGTAGGCCGGTTAGTTGGCCGGGTGTGAAGGGTAATCGCTATTGGCGGCTGCGGCTACAGGCATTTTTCATGGGCTTTCTCCGCTACGAAAACAGCCGCCAGGCCAACGGGTCCGCCACCTGCGCCGAACCGGCGACGAGGTTGTCAGCGGAGCGCTGTATTCAGCTCCTTCAGCCGTACGAATACCGGTATGCGCTCTAAACACCGGCGGGTCGCGTAGTTCTACGCAGCGGTTGTTGGTAATTCTGCGAATTTCACAATCATTGTTATTTGGCGATAGTCGGCGAACTCCCTAAGTGGAGCGCAAACAATAACAATCGAATGTCGGAACCAATTCCGACGACAGGAGATTCGCAATGAACCGACTAGTCGGCCATATCGCCTGGTTCGCTGTCGCCGTGTTGGGCGCGTTCGCGCTGGGCACCGTGGCGCTGCAACGCGGTGAAGCCATCAATGCCTTGTGGATCGTGGTCGCCGCGGTCGCCATCTACCTCGTCGCTTACCGGTATTACAGCCTGTTCATCGCCACCAAGGTGATGCAGCTGGACCCTGCCCGCGCCACACCGGCCGTACTCAACAACGATGGTCTGGACTACGTGCCGACCAACAAGCACGTGCTGTTCGGCCATCACTTCGCCGCCATCGCCGGTGCCGGCCCGCTCGTGGGCCCGGTGCTCGCCGCGCAGATGGGCTACCTGCCCGGTACGCTGTGGCTGATCGCCGGGGTGGTGCTGGCCGGAGCGGTGCAGGATTTCATGGTGCTGTTCATCTCCACCCGGCGCGACGGCCGTTCGCTGGGCGATATGGTGCGCGAGGAGATGGGGCGCATCCCCGGCACCATCGCGCTGTTCGGTTGTTTCCTGATCATGATCATCATCCTCGCGGTGCTTTCGCTGATCGTGGTCAAGGCCCTGGCCGAAAGCCCCTGGGGCATGTTCACGGTGATGGCGACCATTCCCATCGCGATGTTCATGGGCATCTACATGCGCTTTCTGCGTCCGGGGCGCATTGGTGAGATTTCGCTGATCGGCGTGACGCTGCTGCTGGGCTCGATCTGGTTGGGGGGCGCCATCGCTGCCGATCCTTATTGGGCTGAGATATTCACCTTCAACGGCACCCAGATCACCTGGATGCTGGTGGGTTACGGCTTCGTCGCCGCGGTGCTGCCGGTGTGGCTGATCCTGGCGCCGCGCGACTACCTGTCGACCTTCCTCAAGATCGGCACCATCGCCGCGTTGGCGATCGGCATCCTGATCCTGGCGCCGGAGCTGAAGATGCCGGCGTTGACCCAGTTCACCGACGGCACTGGACCGGTATGGAAGGGCGCGCTGTTCCCTTTCCTGTTCATCACCATCGCCTGTGGCGCGGTATCGGGTTTCCACGCGCTGATTTCCTCGGGCACCACGCCCAAGCTGCTGGCCAATGAAACCCACGCACGCTACATCGGCTATGGCGGCATGTTGACGGAATCGATGGTCGCGATCATGGCCATGGTCGCCGCCTCGATCATCGATCCGGGCGTTTACTTCGCGATGAACAGTCCGGCCGCGATTGTCGGTGCGGATGCGGTCAGCGTGGCCGCTACCGTCAGCAGTTGGGGCTTCGTCATCACCCCCGAGGCGCTGGAAGGCGTGGCCCGCGATATCGGCGAGAACACCATTCTGGCCCGGGCCGGCGGCGCGCCGACCTTGGCGGTGGGGATCGCGCAGATTCTCCATGCGGTGTTGCCGGGCGAGAGCAGCATGGCGTTCTGGTACCACTTCGCGATTCTGTTCGAAGCGCTGTTCATCCTCACCGCCGTGGATGCCGGTACCCGCGCCGGGCGCTTCATGCTGCAGGACCTGCTAGGCAGCTTCGTGCCGAGCATGCGCAAGACCGACTCCTGGAGCGCCAACGTATTGGCCACCGCGGGTTGCGTGGCGCTGTGGGGCTACCTGCTGTATCAGGGGGTGATCGACCCGCTGGGCGGCATCAATACGCTGTGGCCGCTGTTCGGTATCTCCAACCAGATGCTTGCCGGTATCGCCTTGATGCTCTGCAGCGTGGTTCTGATCAAGATGAAGCGCCAGCGCTACGTCTGGGTCACCCTGTTACCGGCGGTGTGGCTGTTGATCTGCACCACGGCGGCCAGCCTGATCAAGTTGTTCGACGCCAACCCGGCGGTGGGCTTCCTCGCCCTGGCGAACAAGTACGGCACGTCGATGGACGCCGGGCAGATTCTCGCCCCGGCCAAGGACATCGGCCAGATGCAGCACGTGATCATGAATGCCTACACCAATGCCGGTCTGACGCTGCTGTTCCTGGCGGTGGTTTTCAGCATCCTGTTCTACGCGCTGAAGGTCGGCCGCGCGGCCTGGATCAAGCAGGAGCGCAGCGACAAGGAGCTGCCGTTCGAAGCCATTCCCGACCTTTGATCGTTGGGCCATCCCGGGCCCCGTCAGGGGCTCGGTCTTCAAGGAGAACCGCAGGTGTTCAACGATCTCAGCCGCATGGGCAAATACCTCGGACAGGCCGCCCGGATGTTGGTCGGCATGCCGGACTACGACACCTATGTCGCCCACATGCGCAGCACCCACCCCGAGCAAACGCCGATGAGTTACGAGGCGTTCTTTCGCGAGCGCCAGGACGCGCGCTACGGCGGTGGCAAAGGCCGGCCGATCCGCTGCTGTTGAGGCTCGTTGCCCCGCCATCACGAACTGCGGAGGGGCGCCCGCGCGTTTTGTCAGAGGAGGGCTGTTATGCCCCGTGAACCGATACCCGTCACCGTGCTCAGCGGCTTTCTCGGCGCCGGCAAGACCACGCTGCTGCGCCATGTGCTCAAGGCCGAGCACGGCCTGAAGATCGCCGTGATCGAAAACGAGTTCAGCGATAGCCCCATCGACGCGCAGCTGCTCGGCGCGGAGCCGGTGGAGGTGGTGACGCTGGCCAACGGCTGCGTCTGCTGCTCCATCCATGTCGAACTGGAACAGGCGTTGCTGCATCTGCTGGAACGCCTGGACAGCGGCGAACTGGCCTTCGACCGCGTGCTGATCGAATGCACCGGCCTGGCCGATCCCGGCCCTGTGGCCCGAACCTTTTTTGCCGGCGATGCGCTGTGCGAGCGCTACCTGCTCGACGGCATCATCACCCTTGTGGATGCGGCCAATGCCGAGCGCCACCTGCGGGAGACCATCGCCCAGGCGCAGGTCGGCTTCGCCGACCGGATTCTGCTGAGCAAGACCGACTTGGTCGATGCGGCGAGCTGTGCGGCGCTCACCGAGCGTTTGCAGCGTATCAACCGGCGCGCGCCCATCCAGGTGGTTAGGCATGGCCAGATCGAACTGGCGGAACTGCTCGACCTGCGCGGTTTCAACCTGAACGCCGATTTCGGCCAGGCCTTGACGTCACGGCCGCTGCGGCCCGCAACCGCTATCGATCGCATCGGCACCCTGGTGTTGAAAAGCGCGCAGGCCCTGGATATCGACAAGCTCAGCGCCTTTATGAGCGCGTTGCTGGAGGAGCACGGCGACGCGCTGCTGCGTTACAAGGGCGTACTGGCCATCGCCGGTGAGAGTCGCCGTATGGTGTTCCAGGGCGTGCTACGCCTGTACGGATTCGATTTCGACAGCGCATGGGGTGCCGACGAGGCGCGCGAGAGCGTGCTGGTGTTTATCGGCGAACGGCTACCGGAACAGAAAATTCGTCAAGGCTTCGCCGAGGTCGTGGCGTAGATCCGCTCGTAGGATGGGGCGGGCGCATCGCTAAATAAAAGGCTATGCGCCCATTACATGTTGTGCGCAGCTCTTGTAGGGTGGGTCGGGCCGCGCAGGTTAGCGACGCCGAACACTGCTCGATAATCCAAATGCGATAGCGGCGCGTAACCCACCAGGCGATAGAACGCGTTGCGTCGATGGTGGGTTACGCCGCCGCCCGAGTGGCGTGATGCTTGGCAGCGCTGGCATGCGGCTAACCCACCCTACGAATTACCGCGGCCTGCTAGACATCGGGGCAGGCCCGCACGATTCAAAACATAACGGGTACATAGCCAATAAAAAGCCCGCCAGAAGGCGGGCTCGAGTACTGCTGGCGGCGCGTTAGTTGCCGTACACCGGGAACTTCGCGCAGACCGCTTTGACCTGCTCGCGGATGCGGGCTTCGACCGATTCGTCGCCCAGGTTGGCGAGGATTTCGCAGATCCAGCCAGCCAGTGCGCGACACTCTTCTTCCTTGAAGCCGCGGGTGGTCACGGCCGGGGTGCCGATGCGCAGACCGGAGGTAACGAACGGCGAGCGCGGGTCGTTCGGTACGCTGTTCTTGTTCACGGTGATAAAGGCGCGACCCAGGGCGGCGTCTGCGTCTTTACCGGTGATCTCCTGCTTGATCAGCGAGAGCAGGAACAGGTGGTTCTCGGTACCGCCGGAGACCACGTCGTAGCCGTTGTCGATAAACACGCCGGCCATCGCCTGGGCGTTTTTGATCACTTGCTGCTGGTAAGTCTTGAACTCAGGTTGCAGGGCTTCCTTGAAGCACACCGCCTTGCCGGCGATCACGTGTTCCAGCGGGCCGCCTTGGCCGCCGGGGAAGACCGCGGAGTTGAGCTTCTTCTCCAGCTCCTCGTTCTTGCGCGCGAGGATCAGGCCGCCGCGCGGACCGCGCAGGGTTTTGTGGGTGGTGGTGGTGACGACGTCGGCGAACGGTACCGGGTTCGGGTACACGCCAGCAGCAACCAGACCGGCAACGTGGGCCATGTCGACGAACAGGTAAGCACCGACCTTGTCGGCGATGGCGCGGAAGCGCGGGAAGTCCAGCACCTGGGAGTAGGCGCTGAAGCCGGCGATGATCATCTTCGGCTTGTGTTCGACCGCCAGACGCTCGACTTCGTCGTAGTCGATCAGGCCGGCATCGGTGATGCCGTACTGCACGGCGTTGTACATCTTGCCGGAGAAGCTGACGCTGGCGCCGTGGGTCAGGTGGCCGCCGTGGGCCAGGCTCATGCCCAGCACGGTGTCGCCGGTGTTCAGCAGGGCCATGTACACGGCCGAGTTGGCTTGGCTGCCGGAGTGCGGCTGGACGTTGGCGTAGTCGGCGCCGAACAGCTGCTTGGCGCGGTCGATGGCCAACTGCTCGACGATATCGACGTATTCGCAACCGCCGTAATAACGCTTGCTCGGATAGCCTTCGGCGTATTTGTTGGTCAGCACCGAACCCTGGGCTTCCATCACCGCTGGGCTGGTGTAGTTTTCCGAGGCGATCAGCTCGATATGATGTTCCTGACGCTGGGCTTCTTGCTCCATCGCGGCAAACAATTCGGCGTCATAACGGGCGATAGTCAAATCACGGCTGAACATGGCATTCCCCTGAGAAAAATCAGCTGGGCGGTAGAAAGAGGGAGCGAATTCTACCCCATACGGCATAAACAGGCATATGAAGCCTGATCATCCAGCGGATAAGTGGGATTCAAGGAACAAGCGGCAAGTTTCGTTGGGTTGGCTAGTAGGTTGGGTTAGCGGCGATTATTGCGGTTCGAACAGCGACATCGTCTTCGGCCGCCGCGTAACCCAACAGAACGCATGCCGGAACGACACCGCGTAGAGGTCTTGTTGGGTTACGCGGCCTTCGGTAGCGGTGGTGTTTGTGCGCTCTGTGCAGCGCCGCTAACCCAACCTACGGGACTAACCTGCGCGGCCCGACCTATCCTGCCCGCTTGCGGCTTTAGCTCAGCATGAACAGCGCGGCGCCGCTGAACAGGGCGGTGAACTGGTTGGCCGGCATCGGCCGACCGAGCAGGAAGCCCTGCACTTCGTCGCAGTCGTGGCCGCGCAGGAAGTCGAGCTGGGCCAGGGTTTCCACGCCTTCGGCGATTACCATCAGGTTCAGACTGTGGGCCATGGCGATGATCGCGCGGGCGATCTGGCCGTCCTGTTCGCCGTGGGGCAGGCCGTCGACGAAGCTGCGGTCGATCTTCAGCACGTCGATGGGGAATTGCTTCAGGTAGTTGAGCGACGAGTAGCCGGTGCCGAAGTCGTCGATGGCGATGCACACTCCGAGGCGCTTGAGGCTGGCCAGCGTCTGCATGGCGTTGACCACATCCTCCATCAGGATGCTTTCGGTCAGCTCCAGTTCCAGGCAGGCGGCGGGTATGCCGCTGTCGGCGAGAATCCCGGCGATGCGTCGATCGAGGTCGCCCTCGGAAAACTGGCGGGCCGAGAGGTTGACCGAAATCTTCGGCACCCGGACCTTGTCCTGGTGCCATTCGCGCAGTTGCCGACAAGACTCGCGCAGCACCCAGTCGCCGACCTGCACCACCAGCCCCAACTCTTCGAGCACCGGAATGAAATCGTTTGGCGGCACCAAGCCGCGGCGCGGGTGATGCCAGCGCAACAAGGCTTCGGCGCCGGTCAGGCGCTTGCCGTCGCCGGAGAACTGCGGCTGGTAATACAGCATGAATTCGTTCTGCTCCAGGGCATGGCGCAGATCGCTCTCCAACTCCAGGCGCTCCAGGGCGCTGGAGTTCATGTCGGCCTGGTAGAACTGGAAGTTGTTCTTGCCGCGTTCCTTGGCGTGGTACATGGCCGTGTCGGCGTTCTTCATCAACTGGCTCAGCTCGTTGCCGTCCTGGGGACTCAAGGCGATGCCGATGCTGGCGGTGACGAAGAACTCGCGGCCTTCGAGCATAAAGGGCTCGGACAGGCTGGCGAGAATCTGTTCGCCGACATGAATGGCGCGGTTCAGCGCCACGTCGCGCAGCGCCTGCGATTGCAGCAGCAGGGTGAATTCGTCGCCGCCCATGCGCGCCACCGTATCGTCGGCATCGACGCAGGCGGTCAGGCGTATCGCCACTTCCTTGAGCATGCGATCGCCCGCGGCGTGGCCGAGGGAATCGTTGATCGGTTTGAAACGGTCCAGATCGAGGAACATCAGCGCGACCCAGGTGTTGTGCCGTTCGCCATGCTGCAGGGCGGTGTGCAGACGATCCTGGAACAGCGTGCGGTTGGGCAATTGGGTCAGGGCGTCGTAGTAGGCCAGGCGGTGGATGCGCTGCTCGCTGGCCTTGCGTTCGCTGATATCGCTGAAGAAGCACACGTAGCTGACCAGGTCGCCGTCTTCGTCCTTGACCGCGGTGATGCCGACCCAGGCCGGGAAGCTTTCCGCGGTTTTGCGTTTGAGCCACACCTCGCCCTCCCAACTGCCGCGTTGGTTGAGCTGCTTGAAGATGAACTGCAGGAGCGTGGCCTGTTGCTGGTCGGCGGTGAGCATGCTCGGCAATTGATCGAGCACCTCGGCCGAACGGTACCCGCTGACCCGGCAGAAGGCCTCGTTGACCTGGACGATATAGCCGGCCGGGTCGGTGACCAGAATCGCCGCGGTGGAGTGTTCGAACACCGTGGCGGCCATGCGCAGGTCTTTTTCCGCGCGCCGTTGCAGGCTGATATCGCGGCCGACGCCGAGCATGCCCTTGAAGCGCTCCTGTTCGTCCCACATGGGGATCAGGCGCAGCTCGACCGGGACCTTGCGGTCGTCGGCGCGCAGCACGTCGAAGAAAAACAGCTGCGCGCGAACCTGGTCGCGCATCTCGGCCATGCGCTGCGGGTCGCCCAGGGCATGGCGGATACGTTCCAGCAGGGCGTACATACCGACCAGTTGCCGCGGGTTGGTGGCCAGGCTGTGGAAACCGTTCTGCAACACCCAGTTCGGCGAATAACCGAGCACCGGTTCCACCGAGGGGCTGACGTAGTTGAGCTGCAAGTGATCGTCGGTGGAGAAAATCACGTCGCTGATGCTTTCCGCCAGCAGCCGGTAGCGTTGCTCGCTGGCGCGTAGCGATTCGCTGCTGATGATCTGCTCGTTGATGTCCTTGGCCACGCCGATCAGGCGGCTGACCCGGCCGGATTCATCGTAGGACAGCGCCTGCTCGCGGATATCGAACCAATGCCAGCTGCCGTCGCGGTGGCGCCAGCGCAATTGGCAATGCAGTTGCTGATCCTTGGCCACCACCTGCTGCAGGTTGCGCATGCGCCGATACTGCTCCCAGTCGTCCGGGTGCAGGAGTTTTTCCCAGAGCCCATCGCCCATGGCGAGCATTTCCGCTTCGCTGTAACCCAGGTCCGGGCCGAGGCGGTGGTTGCTGAACAGCACGCGCTTGTTCGGCACGTCGTGCACATAGAGGGTGTCGGGTACCGTGCGCACCACATCGGACCAGAAGCGTTCGCGCTCGATCAGCGACAACTCGATGCGTTTGCGGCTGGTGATGTCGCTGATGCTCAGGGTCACGGCACGCAGGTCTTGCGGGTTCTCCGGCAGGCGCATCACCAGCCACAGGTGGCGCTCGTGGCCCAGCGGCGTGGTGATCTGGGTCTCCATTTCCAGCAACTTGTCGCCTTCGATAAGCGCGCTCAGCAACTGTTGGCGAAAGCCGTCGGGGCGCGGCTGGCTGCTGCGCAACAGGTGCTCGGCGGCCTGGGCGCCCGATTCGACGCCGAGCAGGCGCAGCGCCACCTGGTTGGTTTCGGTGATCTGCACCAGCCGGGTCAACCGCTCGTAGCGCTCCGCCGAGGCTTGCAGCCATTGCTCGAGACTGGCCTTGTCGTGCAGCTCTTGGGTTTGCAGATACTGATGCAACTCGGCGAGGTCGAGCACACAGAGCGCGGTGCCGGTGCCCTCGAAGATGTCCTGATAGCGCCGCCGAGTTTCCTGCAGCACCCGGGTGGCGTGCTGGTCCTCGGTGATATCGCGCAGCGCCCAGACGTACCCTGCGGCTTCGGGCAATTCGCTGCGGGCGATATCGAACAGGCGTGGCTCGCCGTTCAGCTCGAGTTCCAGCAGGTCATGGCCGTGTTCGTGAATTGCGCCGTGCGCTTGCAGCAGTTGCGCATCGAAATGCGGCACCAGCTGCAGAAGGTTCTTGCCCTGAATCGATGCGTTGCTGACGCCGAACAGGGCTTCGGCCTGGGGGTTGAGGTAGCTCAGTACGCCGTCGCGATCGGTCACCATGATCCGCTCTTCGAGAGCGCCGAGCGCACTGACCGCTTGGCGCTGAGCGCTTTGCGCAGTGCTTTCGCGCTCGCGCCTATGCTGTTGGTCATGTACCAGGCGATACAGGGCGAACAGCGCCAGCAGGCTGCAGAAGGTCAGCAGCGCCACGTTGCCCGGCTGCCGATCCTCTTGCAAATAGGCGGGTACCAGCGTCAGCAACAACAACCCGAGCACCGACGCCAGCAACGCCAGCCAGGTGCTTTTGCGCCGTTCGCGCAGGGGCTCGGCTCGCGATTGAGGCGAAGAGCGCGACGGCGACGAGGCGGGCGGGGTGGGCACGTGCTTAAATCCTGGGCTCGGAGCGTGAACGGTGACTATAAGTAGTTGGCACGCGCAGGGCGCTTAGCATGCCATAACCGTGGCAAAGTGCCAGTTCGGTCGACGAGCGTCGTTTGCCCTGGATCAAGCATTCCGGTAGTTTTGCCGCATGCGCGCGGGTGTTGCCCATTGCGTCGAGCTCCGACTGCTTGCCGCCCTCGCCGGCCAGGCGGCGCAAGCGAATTTCCCATCTCGAGGGGATCGCGCAACAGCCGCCAGCCATTTCAACTTCTTGTCCCCTAGCCCCCAGGTTATCCATGGCTCAATACGTATACACCATGCACCGGCTGAGCAAAGTAGTGCCGCCGAAGCGGGAAATCCTCAAGAACATTTCCCTGTCGTTTTTCCCCGGCGCCAAGATCGGCGTACTCGGTCTCAACGGTTCGGGCAAATCCACCCTGTTGAAAATCATGGCCGGCGTCGACACCGAGTTCGACGGCGAAGCCCGGCCGATGCCCGAGCTGAATGTCGGCTACCTGCCGCAGGAGCCGCAGCTCGACCCGAGCAAGACCGTGCGCGAAGTGGTGGAAGAAGCCGTCAGCGCGATCAAGGACGCCCAGGCGCGTCTCGATCAAGTGTACGCCGCCTACGCCGAACCGGATGCCGACTTCGACAAGCTGGCTGCCGAACAGGCCAAGCTCGAAGCGATCCTGCAAACCAGCGACGGGCATAACCTCGAACGCCAACTGGAAGTCGCCGCCGACGCCCTGCGTCTGCCCGCCTGGGACGCCAAGGTCGCCGTGCTCTCCGGTGGCGAGAAGCGCCGCGTGGCGCTTTGCCGCTTGCTGCTGTCGGCCCCCGACATGCTGCTGCTGGACGAACCGACCAACCACCTGGACGCCGACTCGGTGGCCTGGCTGGAGCACTTCCTCCACGACTTCCCCGGCACCGTGGTGGCGATCACCCACGACCGTTACTTCCTGGATAACGTTGCCGGCTGGATTCTCGAACTCGACCGCGGCGCAGGTATCCCCTACGAGGGCAATTATTCCGGCTGGCTGGAAGCCAAATCGGATCGACTGGCCCAGGAATCCAAGCAGCAGTCGGCCCACGAGAAGGCCATGAAGGAAGAACTGGAGTGGGTGCGCAAAGGCGCCAAGGCCCGCCAGTCCAAGTCCAAGGCCCGTCTGCAACGCTTCGAGGAAATGCAATCGCAGGAATTCCAGAAGCGCAGCGAAACCAACGAAATCTATATCCCGGCCGGCCCGCGTTTGGGCGACAAGGTCATCGACTTCGTCAACGTCAGCAAGGGCTACGGCGACCGCGCGCTGATCGACAACCTGTCGTTCAGCATGCCCAAGGGCGCCATCGTCGGGGTGATCGGCGGCAACGGCGCCGGTAAGTCGACACTGTTCCGCATGCTGATGGGCAAGGAGCAGCCGGATTCGGGCAGCATCGAGATCGGCGAGACCGTGCAGCTGGCCTGCGTCGATCAGAGCCGCGAGGACCTGGACGGCAGCAAGACCGTGTGGGAAGCCGTGTCCGACGGTTCCGACATGATCCGCATCGGCAACTACGAGGTGCCGTCGCGTACCTACGTCGGCCGCTTCAACTTCAAGGGCGGCGACCAGCAGAAGTTCGTCAAGGACCTCTCCGGCGGTGAGCGCGGTCGTCTGCACCTGGCGTTGACCCTGAAAGAGGGCGCCAACGTGCTGCTGCTCGACGAACCGTCCAACGACCTCGACGTGGAAACCCTGCGCTCGCTGGAAGAAGCGCTGCTCGACTTCCCCGGCGCGGCCATCGTGATCTCTCACGATCGCTGGTTCCTCGACCGCGTGGCCACGCACATCCTGGCCTACGAGGACGACTCGCACATCGAGTTTTTCGAAGGCAACTACACCGAGTACGAAGCCGACCGTAAGAAGCGCCTCGGCGATGCCGCCTCGCAACCGCATCGCGTGCGGCACAAGAAGCTGGCGTAAACAGCAGCAGCGCAAATAACAACGGAGCCTCAGGGCTCCGTTGTTATTTGCGCGATTCTCAAGTCAATGACAGCCGCCGGATTCCAGATCCTTGAGAATCGGGCAATCCGGGCGCTGATCGCCGTGGCAGTGCTCCATCAACTCCTGCAGGCTGTCGCGCAGGCTGCTGAGTTCGGCGATTTTGCGGTTCAGCGCGTCGATATGCCCGGCGGCCAGGGCTTTGACGTCGGCGCTGGCGCGCTGCCGGTCCTGCCACAGGGTTAGCAGCTTGCTCACCTCCTCGAGCGAGAAGCCCAGGTCCCGCGCGCGCTTGATAAAGGCCAGGCGGTGCAGGTCCTGGGCGTCGTATTGGCGGTAGCCACTGTCGGTGCGCCCGGCTGCCGGCAGCAACTCGATACTTTCGTAGTAACGGATCATCTTGGCGCTAAGGCCGGTTTGCCGTGCGGCTTGGCCGATATTCATCGATACTTCCCAACGATGTTTGTGTAGGAGCGGATTGTCGTCCCGTAGCCCGGATGCAATCCGGGGAAATTGGCGCCTATACAACCGCTCCCCGGATTTCATCCGGGCTACGGGGGTTGCGAGCTCTGCGGGTTCTGCGGTTGCCAGCGTTCCGTCCAACGATGCTTGTGTAGGAGCAGCCTGTCCGCGATCCAGGCGACGCGGATCGCGGCCAAGGCCGCTGCTACGGCTATGCCGCTCCGTAGCCCGGATGCAATCCGGGAGCAGTGGCGCCTATACAACCGCTCCCCGGATTTCATCCGGGCTACGGAATTTGCGAGCTCTCCGGGCTCTTCGGCTTCCAGCGTTTCAGCAGCAGGGCATTGCTCACCACGCACAGGCTCGACGCCGCCATGGCGCCGCCGGCGAGCATCGGGTTGAGCAGGCCGATGGCGGCCAGCGGTATGCCGATCAGGTTGTAGATAAAGGCCCAGAACAGGTTCTGGCGGATCTTGTTGTAGGTGCGCCGGCTGATCTCCAGCGCGGCCGGCACCAGGCGTGGGTCGCCGCGCATCAGGGTGATGCCGGCGGCATGCATAGCCACATCGGTGCCGCTGCCCATGGCGATGCCGACATCCGCGGCGGCCAGCGCCGGAGCGTCGTTAATGCCATCGCCGACCATGGCCACCGCCTCGTGCTGTTTCAGGCGGGCGATGATCGTGGCTTTGTCCGCCGGCAACACTTCGGCATGTACCGAGTCGATCTGCAGGGCGCTGGCCACGGCGTTGGCGCTGCCCTTGTTATCGCCGCTGATCAGGTGGCTGCGGATACCCAGCGCTTTGAGCTCGGCGACGGCCTCGGCTGCGCCCGGCTTGAGCGTATCGCCAAAGGCGAACAGGCCGAGCACGCGGGGGCTGGGTTTCTCCTCGATCAGCCAGGACAGGGTGCGGCCCTCTGCTTCCCAGGCCAGGGCCTCGGCGACCAGTACGCTGTTCTGCAACCAGTGTTCTTCGAGCAGGCGCTTGTTACCCAGGGCCAGGCGCCGTTCGCCGATCTGCCCGGCGATGCCGCGCCCGGCCAGGGCCTGGCTATCGCTGATCTCCGGCAGTTGCAGTTGGCGTGCGTTGCAGGCGTCGAGCACGGCCTTGGCCAGCGGATGCTCGCTGCCGCGTTGCAGGGCGCCGGCCAGTTGCAGCAACGCCTCGGTGTCGCCATCGACCGCGCGCAAGTGGGCGATCTGCGGGCTGCCGGAAGTCAGGGTGCCGGTCTTGTCGAAGGCCACCGCGGTCACCCCGTGGGCGACTTCCAGGGCGCTGGCGTCCTTGATCAGGATGCCGTGCCGTGCGGCCACTCCGGTGCCGGCCATGATCGCGGTCGGGGTGGCCAGGCCGAGGGCGCAGGGGCAGGCGATCACCAGCACCGCCACGGCATTCAGCAGGGCGGTTTCCAGCGGCGCGCCGAGCATCGACCAGCTCAGCAATGTGCCCAGCGCGAGCAGCAGCACGGTCGGGACGAACACCAGGCTGACCTTGTCCACCAGCTTCTGGATCGGCGCCTTGGCCGCCTGGGCGTCTTCGACCAGGCGAATGATTTTCGCCAGCACGGTTTCCGCGCCCAGGGCGGTGGTTTCCACCACCAGACGGCCTTCGCCGTTGATCGCCCCGGCGGTGACCTTATCGCCCGGTTGCTTGGGTTGCGGCAGGCTTTCCCCACTGATCAGGGCTTCGTCGGCGTGGCTGCGCCCGGCCAGCACCTGGCCGTCGACGGGAAAACGCTCGCCCGGTTTGACCACCACCTGATCGCCCAGAACCAAGGCGCTCAGCGTCACCAACTGCTCCTGACCGTCGCGCAGGCGCAATGCCTGATCGGGGCGCAGGGCTTGCAGCGCGCGGATGGCGCTGGTGGTCTGGCGTTTGGCGCGGCTTTCCAGGTATTTGCCGAGCAGGATCAGGCTGATGATCACCGCCGAGGTTTCGAAATACAGATGCGGCATGCTGCCGGCAGGCGCGGCCGCCCATTGGTAGAGACTCAGGCCGTAACCGGCGCTGGTGCCGATGGCCACCAGTTGATCCATGTTGCCGGTGCGCGCCAGCAACGCGCGCCACGCGGCCCGGTAGAAGCGTGCGCCGAGCACGAACTGCACCGGAGTGGCCAGGGCGAATTGCAGCCAGGCCGGCAGCATCCAGTGCACGCCCAAGGGTTCGAGCAGCATCGGTACCAGCAAGGGCGCGGTCAGCAGCATGGCCAGCGCCAGTGCCCAGCGCTCGCGTTGCAGGTGTCGGTCGGTCGCGGAGGCGGCTGGTTGTTGCGCGTCCACCAGGCTTGCCGAGTAACCCGCGGCGCTCACCGCTTGCAGCAGCGGTTGCGGCTCGAGGCCGGCGACGACCTCGAGTCGCGCCTGCTCGTTGGCCAGGTTGACGCTGACCGACAATACCCCCGGCTGTTGCGCCAGAGCGCGCTCCACGCGGCCGACGCAACTGGCGCAGGTCATGCCGTCGATGGCTAGCTCCAGGCGCTCGCTGGGCACCTGATAGCCGGCGCTTTCGACCGCGGCGAGCAGCTGGCTGAGGCTGCCCAGGGGCGCTTCGATGCGTGCCTGTTCGCTGGCCAGGTTGACGCTGACGCTCTGCACCTCGGCAACCTGGCCGAGGGCGCGCTCGACACGTCCGACGCAGCTGGCGCAGGTCATGCCGCTGATCGGCAGTTCGAAGGTGGTCAGGCTGGTCATGGGCTTCTCCATCGGCTTTCGGCACAGGATCAACCTTGACCCGTGGGTAAGGTCAAGCGCTTTTTATTGCTTGACCTTACCCGTGGGGTAAGCCTGACACTGGCCGTATCCCGCGCAGCAGCGGGGTTCATCTTCCCCAGGAGTTTATCGATGCAAGCACCACAGGTTCATACGCTCAACGTGCAAGGCATGACATGCGAGCATTGCGTCAAAACCATCACCGAAGCCTTGCAGGCGCGCGATCCTGCCGCCGATGTGAAGGTTAAGCTGGCCGGCGGCGAGGTGCGGGTGAGCAGCAGTCTTTCGAGCGATGCGCTGATCATCGCGATTGCCGAGGCGGGGTATGGGGCTGGTTTGGCTTGATAGGTTTTGTGACCAGGCGACTACCCGGATTGCATCCGGGCTACCGAAGACCCCGTAGCCTGGATAAGCGCAGCGCAATCCGGGACCGGGGTGCCGCCATCCCGGATTGTGCTAAGGCTTATCCGGGCTACTCGACCAGTCGCGAATCAAGCCGCGAAAGCAGGCATCGACCAGGGGCGCGGTGTCGCTCAACGGGTCGAACAGGCCGGGGTCGCGCAACCAGTCATGGAACAGGCCGACGATCAGCGCGTGCAGCGAACGGGCCGCCAGGCGCGGGCTGATGCCCGGTTGCAGGCGCGGGCAGACGTCGGCGCGCGCGAACTGCTGTTCGCACAGCCGGATAAACAGATTGATAAAGGCCTCGTGGCGTTCTTCGGCCTCGCGCAGGTCGGCGGTAAATTCGCAGCGGCGCAACAGGATGGTGAAGATGCGCCGCTTCTGTTCGTCGCGGGCCAGGTTCTCGATGGCTTCGATGCACAGCTCGCGCAGGGTCAGCAGCGGGTCGCGGTCAGCGCAGCCGGCCAGTCGTTCGGCCAGTTGCTCGGGAGGCAGGCGCACCTGGCTGAGCATTTCGTTGAACAGGTGGGCCTTGTTCTCGAAGTGCCAATACACCGCGCCGCGGGTCACCCCAGCGTGGCGGGCGATATGTTCCAGGCTGGTATGGGCCACACCTTTTTCCAGAAACAACGTCTCCGCCGCCGCGAGTAGGGCGTAGCGGGTTTGCTCGGCTTCTTCTTTGGTTCGGCGCATGGCGGTGACTTGATTCGGCAAGCGGGTTGGCGGATGCGGCCGACGCGATGCTCCGCGCCGGCGGGTGGTAAAGTGTAATGAATTGATCGGTGTGGGTCTATTTACAAACAGTGATGTATGTAACTAGCATTACCCGTCTCAAGCGTTGCGCTTCGCGTTGTCCCGGAGACACCCCATGCCTTTGTTACGCCTCTTTCCCGCTGCTTGCGGTGCTGTGCTGTTTTCTGGCTTTTTACTGGTGGCCCGGGCGGCCGATATGCCGCCGCCCGAGGTGGTGGTGGAAAGCGTTCAGGCCGCCCCCTTACCCCTGGTGTTCGAATATTCGGCACGCACCGCCGGCTTTCGCGAGGTGCAGGTACGCGCCCAGGTCAGCGGCATTCTGCAGGAGCGCACCTACCTGGAAGGCAGCCAGGTCAAGCAGGGGCAGGTGATGTTCCGCATCGATCCGCGTACCTACCAAGCGGCACTGGCCCGGGCCAAGGGTGCGCTGGCCCAGGAGCAGGCGCGCTATCGGCAGACCGAGCGCGACCTCAAGCGCATCCGCGAATTGCAGAAGAAGGGCTTCGCCAGCGAAAGCGAACTGGATAACGCGATCTCCAACTTCGAGCAGAGCAAGGCCAATATCCAGGCCGCCGAAGCCGAGGTGCAGTCCAAGCAGATTGACCTCGACTACTGCACGGTCAAGGCGCCGATTTCCGGTATCACCAGCCGGGAAACCGTTTCCGAAGGCAGCCTGATGGTCGCCGGCGATCCGAACGCCAGCCTGCTGAGCAATATCACCCAACTCGACCCGCTGTACGTCAACTTCGCCGCTCCGGATTCGGACGTGGAAAGCGTGCGCGCCGGCCTGCAAAGCGGCGACCTGGTGTTGCCCGACGACGGCAAGATGCACATCGCCATCCAGTTCGGCGATGGTTCCAGCTACCCGCTGGAGGGCACCGTGGACTTCACCGACAGCCTGGTCGACCGCAATACCGGCACCGTCAGCGTGCGCGCCGTGGTGCCCAACCCCGAGCAGAAGTTGCTGCCGGGCCAGTTCGTGCGGGTGCAGGTCAAGGGCGTTACCCGCAGCAACGCGATTACCCTGCCCGAGCGGGCGGTGGCTCAGGGGCCGGGCGGCACCTTCGTCTATGTGGTGGACGGCGAAGGCATCGCGCGGATGCGCCAGGTCAGCACCGGGCACACCGCCAACGGCCGCTGGGTGATTGAGTCCGGCATCGGCGCGGGCGATAGGGTGGTGGTCGAGGGCTTGGCCAAGGTGCGGCCGGACACCCCGGTCAAGGTCGTCGACGCCGCCCAAGTCGCCGGTGGTTCCGAGGGGCGCACGCCGTGATCTCACGCTTCTTTATCGACCGCCCGGTATTCGCCGCGGTCATCTCCATCGTCATCGTTCTCGCCGGCCTGATGGCCATGCGCACGCTGCCGATCGCCCAGTACCCGCAGATCCTGCCGCCGCAGGTGTCGGTCAGCGCCAGCTATGCCGGGGCCAGCGCCCAGGTGATCGCCGAAACCGTGGCCGCGCCGCTGGAACAATCGATCAACGGCGTCGAGGGCATGCTCTATCAGCAGTCCAATTCGGGCGGCAACGCCATGAGCCTGTCGGTGTATTTCGAGGTCGGCCGCGACCCCGATCAGGCCACCATCGACGTCAACAACCGGGTTCAGGCCGCGTTGGCCAAGCTGCCGGAGGAAGTGCGTCGGCAGGGCGTCAAGGTGGTGAAGAAGTCCTCCGACATTCTTCAGGTGGTGACGCTGTTTTCCCCGGACGGCTCGCGCGACCCGGTGTATATCAGCAACTACGCGTTGATCAATGTGATCGACGAGCTCAAGCGCCTGCCCGGGGTCGGCGACGTCAGCCAGTTCGGCTCGAAAGACTATTCGATGCGAATCTGGCTGCGCCCGGACAAGCTGGCGCAATACGACCTGACGCCGACCGATGTGGTGGCGGCGATTCGCGAGCAGAACTCGCAGTTCGCCGCCGGCAGCTTCGGCCAGCAGCCGTTGCAGCAGGAGCAGGACTTCACCTACACGGTGACCACCCAGGGCCGCTTTACCGATCCCAAGGCTTTCGAAAACGTCATCCTGCGCAGCGACGCCACCGGCGCCAGCCTGCTGCTCAAGGATGTCGCGCGGATCGAGCTGGGCGCCCAGGACTACTCGCTGATGACCTCGCTCAACGGCCAGCAGAACGCGGCGTTCGGCGTCTACCTGCAGCCGGGCGCCAATGCTCTGGATACCGCCGAGGCGGTGCAGGCGGCGCTGGATCGCTTGTCGAAGAACTTCCCCAGCGGCATGACCTACAAAATCCCCTACGACACCACCAAGTTCGTCCGGGTGTCGATCAAGGAGGTGATCCATACCTTCTTCGAGGCCCTGGTGCTGGTGGTGTTGGTGGTCTTCCTGTTCCTGCAGAACTGGCGCGCCACGCTGATCCCGCTGTTGGCGATCCCGGTGTCGCTGGTCGGCACCTTCGCCGGCATGTACCTGCTGGGTTTTTCGATCAACCTGCTGACCTTGTTCGGCATGGTGCTGGCCATCGGTATCGTGGTGGACGACGCCATCGTGGTGATCGAGAACGTCGAGCGGGTGATGAACAGCGAGAAGATCGGCCCGCGCGAGGCGACCATCAAGGCCATGGAAGAGGTTACCGGGCCGATCATCGCCATCGTTCTGGTGCTCTGCGCGGTGTTCGTGCCGGTGGGCTTTCTCGGCGGCCTGGCCGGCGAGATGTACAAACAGTTCGCGATCACCATCGCGGTGTCGGTGGTGATCTCCGGGATAGTCGCGCTGACCCTGAGCCCGGCGCTCTGCGCCTTGCTGCTCAAGCCCGGGCATCACGAACCGGCGGCGCCGTTCCGGGCCTTCAATCGGGTCTTCGACAAGTTGACCAGTGGCTATACCGCGGGCGTGCGTTTCTTCCTCAAGCGCTCGGCGGTCGGCCTGCTGCTGTTCGGCGCGATGATCGCGCTGATGGTCGCGCTGTTCGGTCGGGTGCCCAGCTCGCTGGTGCCCAACGAAGACCAGGGCTATGTGATCAATGCCTACTTCCTGCCGCCGGCCGCTTCGCTGACTCGCACCGAGAAGCTCACCAGTGATGTCACCCAGCAACTGATGGACCATCCGGCGGTGCAGGACGTGGTGACCTTCGCCGGCTTCGACGTGCTGACCTTCGGCACCCGCAGCAACGCCGGGGTGTCCTTCGTGCCGTTGAAAGACTGGAGCGAGCGCACCACGCCTGAGCTGGACGCGCGCAACCTGACGCGCGAGTTCATGGGCATGGGCGCGGCGCAGAAAGACGGCATGGTGATGAGCTTCAACCCGCCGCCGATCACTGGTATGAGCACCACCGGCGGCTTCGAAGGGTTTATCCAGGATCGCAGCGGCGGTGGTACCGCGCTGCTGGCGCAAAAGGTCCAGGCGTTTCTCGCCGCCGCGGCCAAACGGCCGGAGCTGGCCGGGGTGCAGAGCACCTTCAGCGCCAACGTGCCGCAGTACTACATCGACCTCGACCGCACCAAGGCGCGGGCCCTGGGTGTGCCGATCAACGATGTGTTCACCGCCATGCAGGCGACCTTCGGCAGCTATTACGTCAACGACTTCAACCTGTACGGGCGCACCTTCCAGGTCAGCCTGCAGGCCGAGTCGGAGTTCCGCCGCAAGCCCGAGGATCTGTCCCAGGTCTACGTGCGCTCGGCCGGCGGCGAGCTGGTGTCGTTGTCCAGCCTGGTCAAGGTCGAGCGGATTCTCGGGCCCGATACCTATGCGCGCTTCAACGTCTATCCGGCGGCGAAGATTCTCGGTGGCCCGGCGCCGGGCTACAGCTCGGGGCAAGCCCTGGCGGCGGTGCAGGAAATCGCCGACGAGGTGCTCGGCAGCGACTACAGCATCGGCTGGACCGGCTCGGCCTATCAGGAATTGGCGACCCAGGGTTCGGGCAGCATGGCCTTTATCTTCGGCCTGATCATGGTGTTCCTGATTCTCGCCGCACAGTACGAGCGTTGGACCTTGCCGCTGGCGGTGGTCACTGCGGTGCCCTTCGCGGTGTTCGGCGCGATTCTCGCGGTGTGGTTGCGCGGTATCGAAAACGACCTGTATTTCCAGGTCGGCCTGGTTACCCTGATCGGTCTGGCGGCGAAGAACGCGATTCTTATCGTCGAGTTCGCTGTACTCTGCCGGGCGCAGGGCATGGGCATCTTCGAATCGGCCTTGGAGGCCTCGCGGCTGCGCTTCCGCCCGATCATCATGACCTCGCTGGCGTTCATTCTCGGCGTGGTGCCGTTGGCCATCAGCAGTGGCGCCGGCTCGGCCAGCCGTCACTCGATCGGCACCGGGGTGATCGGCGGCATGCTCGCCGCCACCGTGCTGGCGATCTTTTTGATCCCGATGTTCTATCTGCTGGTGGAGTCGTTGGCGGCAAAACTCGGCATGGGACGAAAAAAGGCCGTCACGCCGGTTTGATCTCTTGACCCGCACAAACCGTAGCCCGGATGCAATCCGGGAGCGGTTTGCCCGGCACTGGATTTCCCCGGATTGCATCCGGGCTACAACGACCCCTATGTGCCCTTACTCTCAGGACTGACATGTCGTTACGTATTTTGTTGATCCTCGGTGCGCTGAGCGCTTTCGGCCCTTTGGCCATCGATTTCTATCTGCCGAGCTTTCCGGCGCTGGCACAGGCCTTCGCCACCGATGTGGAGCATGTGCAGCTGTCGCTGTCGGCGTACTTCATCGGCTTGGCCATCGGCCAACTGCTCTATGGGCCTTTGGCTGACCGTTTCGGCCGGCGTATGCCGTTGCTGGTCGGGGTGCTGCTGTTCTCCCTGGCGTCCGTGGTCTGCGCTCTGGCGCCGAGCCTGGAGTGGTTGATCGCCGCGCGCTTCGTCCAGGCTCTCGGCGGCTGCGCCGGCATGGTGATCACCCGGGCGGTGGTGCGGGATATGTGCGACCCGATCGACTCGGCCAAGGTGTTCTCGCAATTGATGCTGGTGATGGGCCTGGCGCCCATCCTGGCGCCTTTGCTCGGCGGGCTGATGCTCAATGCCCTCGGTTGGCAGTCGATCTTTATCGCGCTCGCGCTGTTCGGCGCGCTCTGCCTGTTGGCCGTGGCCTTGTGGTTGCCGGAGACCCTGGCCGGCGATGCGCCGGCTGCGCCCTTGCGCGGGGCAGTGGGCGAATACCTGCGGCTGTTCGCTGACCTGCCGTTTCTCGGTTATGCCTTGACCGGCGGCTTCGCCGTCGCCGGGATGTTCGCTTATATCGCCGGCTCACCCTTCGTTTTCATTCAGCTGTACGGGGTGCCGGCGGAGCACTTCGGCTGGCTGTTCGGCGCCAATGCCTTGGGCTTTATCCTGGCGGCGCAGTTGAATGCCTGGCTGGTGGCGCGCCATGGCCCCAGCTACTGGTTGCGGCGCATGGTGTGGGTGTACCTGGCGTTCGGTTCGACGTTATTGCTGACGGCGCTCGCGCAACCGGCGGCGCTGTGGCCGCTGCTGTTTCCGCTGTTCGGCTGCATCGCCTGCCTCGGCGTGCTCTTGCCGAATTCCTCGGCCTGCGCCATGGCTGGACAGGGTAGCCATGCCGGCAGCGCTTCGGCGTTGCTCGGCAGCCTGCAATTCACCATCGCCGCCAGCGCCGCTGCCGCGGTCGGCCTGCTGCACGACGGCAGTGCCTGGCCGATGGCGACGGTGATGTTCGTTTGCGCGCTGCTGGCGGTGGCGTTCGCGCTGTTCACCCGCTGGGCCGAAAGCCGTGCCGGCCGTACCGGCTATTGAGCCGTGGCTCAGTACTTGTGTTGCTGCTGCACGGCCAGGCTGGCCAGGCGGGTGAACTCGGTGACC